>NZ_ATYS01000018.1 GCF_000427805.1 Budvicia aquatica DSM 5075 = ATCC 35567
GCCAGCCCGAAAACCTGTTTAGCCCATGAATAGCAGTCAGAAAGTAACATTTTAAAATCAAGAATGAGAGGAAATATAAAGAAAGATCAACAGACAGAGAAAAAGTTCAAAAAAATCCCCAACGAATAGGTCGGGGACTTGTGTATAAGAGACAGGTTGAAAAACGGGGTCCAGCCCTTAAGCCGAGAGTTAGCCTGTGAGTAAAAACCTGGAGCCCCGTTTTCATGGGGATGACGAGAGTAGTCACCCGTTGAAAACGGGGTCCAGTCCTTAAGCCGAGAGTTAGCCTGTGAGTGAAAACCTGGCTCCCCGTTTTCACGGGGATGACGAGCAGAGTAATTAACGCCGCTAGTTATAAACTCAGCCAGCATTTATCATCAATTTCAACAAAATAATTTCACTTAAAATGCGCCTATTTCGTCTATTAGTCAGTCAAATAGCGACAATCCTAGTTGCGATTGGTTATGATGGCGACTATGTTTTTACTATACGCGCAGTAAAGTGCGCTGCCGTCTTTAATGGAAGTGAATATGTTGTGGTTTAAAAACTTAATTATCTATCGTCTTAGCCGTGAAACTCACCTGTCTGCCGATGAAATGGAGGCGCAGTTAAAACCATTAACCTTTAGCCCTTGCGGTAGCCAAGATATGGCTAAAACAGGTTGGGTTTCACCAATGGGTTCTCATAGTGATTCACTGACCCATAGCGCTGGCAATCAGATCATGATTAGCGCTCGGAAAGAAGAAAAAATATTACCGGCTCCGGTGATTAAGCAAGCCCTTCAGGCTCGCATCGAAAAACTGGAAGCTGAACAACATAGAAAACTGAAAAAAACTGAAAAAGACGCGCTGAAAGATGAAGTTCTTCACTCCCTACTGCCCCGCGCCTTTAGTCGTTTTAACCAGACCAACGTATGGATCGATACGGTTAATGGCCTGATTATGGTTGATGCAGCCAGCGCCAAACGCGCAGAAGATACGCTGGCATTATTACGTAAAAGCTTAGGATCGCTGCCTGTTGTTCCGCTTACGTTAGAAAGCCCGATTGAGCTGACGCTAACCGAGTGGGTGCGTTCAGGTCAGTTGCCAACCGGCTTTATTTTGCAAGACGAAGCCGAACTAAAAGCGATTCTTGAAGGCGGTGGTGTTATCCGCTGTAAAGCTCAGGAACTGGTTTGTGATGAAATCGCCGCGCATATTGAAGCCGGTAAACTAGTGACTAAGCTGGCACTGGAATGGCAAGAACGCATTCAGTTTGTATTAGCCGACGACGGTAGCCTAAAGCGGCTCAAATTTACCGAGACCGTACGTGACCAAAATCAGGATATCGATAAAGAAGATTTCGCAGCCCGTTTTGACGCCGACTTCACGTTAATGACCGGAGAGTTAGCGGCGTTAATTAAAGATTTAGTTGATGCACTAGGCGGCGAGCAGACGGCTTAGCAGCAAAACGCTAGGGAGGGAGTATCCATTATCCCTCCTCTGGTAATAATAACCTCTCGTTATTTTTATACTTAAATCTCATTTTCACCTGTAAGTTGGCATATTAATGTGTAAAATAGGCTGGAAATTAGTTAAAAATATCATTTGTTTGTTGAGTTACGGGGGGAATGATTGCATAACTATATTATAAATGATCGGGTGCTGTTTAATACGTTCTCAGGCGAATTAAGCCGGTTAGACGATCCCAAGCAACTGATCATTCTAGATAATAATGCTAAACGGCTGTTCCTGCGCCTGATTGATAGTGGCTATCAAATAGTCCCCTTTGAGTATTTGTTATCAGACATTAAAGATAGTCATACCCCGGCCAATACGGCTAAATTAATCACCGCAGAGCTAGACCATATCGTCGAGGCTTTTCGCCATATTAACGAATTTGAACCCGTGCTTGTGACCTACTCTAATGGCGTTCAACTTTCTACCGACGTTGAGCTGAAAGTGGTCACCAGTTATCGAACCTTCGATAATAATAGTGAAGATAAGCCGCATATTGCCAAAGAGTCTCTGTTTAATCCGGCCCTCAGAGAACACAAAGATAACGCGCCTCAGGAACATCATGAGGTCAATCATTTTGTCTGGTATTACACCCGTATTGCGTTAGCCGTTTCCCTGTTTATCTTTGCCCTCTATTTTGCACTCAATCTATTTTCAACCAAGCCAAACTATTTCGCTGATTACCATCCTCAGGGGAAATATGGTGCGTGTAACGTCTTTATCCATAATCAAAAACCTACCGATCTGCCCCATTTAAAAATGCGGCTGGAAGAGTTTGCCATTTCTTGTGATACCCCCAAAAATATCTATTTAGGTTTACCCGCAGATGACAAACGTGAATCAATCCAGGTGTGTACCAGCGATCCTGACAATGATAAAACGCCTTGTACTAACTTCTATGTGGTGAAAGTGAAATGAAAAATAAGATGCTATATACCGTAGCGACGTTAGTTGTCACCGTCGTCTTTTTTAGCGGGCTGTATCTTTTTTATAGCGCACGGCAGCACAATTTTACCTGTTCTGCCAATGTGACATTCCTGTTTGAAAAACCGAATCAGGAGAATGAAGCTCTGTTGTACACCAACATGCGATTCAGCTTCAATAAAGAGAGAGGATTCAACATTATCACCGGGCACTTGGACATTGACGGTCGGGATTATACGGTTGACCGCAAGATACAGTTTAATTACACCAAGAATAAAAATAATAACTATGTGCTTGTGACCTCAGAGATCTTCCTGAATAACAGCGATAATTTACCTAAAGACTTAGCTGAACGTTATCTCTACCGTTTCAGTACCGAACGTCATGAATCTACCCATTTGACCATTATTAATCTGAACAATGGCAAAAAATTATTCTCAAGCGCTACGCTGCCTTACTTTATTTGTGAATAGCGCTATTTATCCGTCGTTTTATTGACCCCCGCCCCCTTTTGTCAATAACCACCGTAGGCCAAGGAAGGCTATCAATTCCCCCGGCCACTTATCCCGCTGACTCTAACCTTACTTATCATTACGTAACTTCCATATTTCCTTCATTATTTTTATAGCCGTACAGGCTATAATCATCCCAATATATACCCTTGATATTTAAAGCTGCATCAACCGTTGACCGTATCCACTGACTGCCTTGATGAAATGCCCATTATTGGGGGGTAACGATACTAATAACACAGTGTAATCGCCTGGTGATTTACTCTGCTTAAGTGAGCCTCTAACTATGACTTCCCCATTTAAACGTCTATTACGTCTGTTACCACTCACCGTAGTGACCATCGTTATAGTTGGTGCTTATATCTTGTATCGTGACGATACATCAAAAGATTCACCCGCAGCGATACCCGCCGCCGGGCAGCAAAAAACCGACAGCCCATCTTCTGGCCGACGCACCATGCCATTGCCGCCGGTTCAGGTTGCCACTGCGCTTAAGCAAGATATTCCGCGTTTTCTCAGCGGATTAGGCACGGTCACTGCCGCCAATACCGTCATCATACGCAACCGTGTTGACGGGCAAATTATGGCGATTCATTTTACTGAAGGCCAAGAGGTTAAAGCCGGTGACTTACTGGTTGAGATCGATCCCCGCCCTTTTGAGGTTCAACTGACGCAGGCCGAAGGCCAGTTGCTTAATGCTAAAGCTACCCTGACCAATGCCAAACGCGATCTGGCCCGCTATCAGCAGTTAGTCAAAAATAATTTGGTTTCCCGTCAACAGTTAGATGCACAGATCGCATTAGTCAGCCAAACGGAAGGAAGCCTGAAATCGGCGCAGGGTGCCGTTGACAGTGCCAATCTACAATTAACCTATAGTCGGGTAACTGCACCGATTTCCGGCAGAGTCGGGCTTAAACTGGCCGATGTCGGTAACTATGTCTCCAGCGGTGACAGTACCGGATTAGTTGTCATTACTCAAACTCACCCTATCGATGTTATTTTTACGCTGCCGGAAACCGAGCTATCTAGCCTGATACCGGCAGAAAAGGCTGACCAAAAGCTAACGGTTGAAGCATGGGACCGAGAAAATAAACAACAAATAGCCACGGGTTACCTGCTCAGTATGGATAACCAGATCGATGTAACAACCGGCACCATTAAGCTCAAAGCCCGCTTTACTAATGACGATAACCGGCTGTTTCCGAATCAGTTCGTTAACACTCAGGTTAAAGTGGCTACTTTAACCGATGCTATTACCATCCCGGCGGCCGCGGTCCAGACCGGCAACAATGGCAGTTTTGTCTGGTTGGTCAACGACGAAAATAAAGTCAGTAAGCAACCGATTACTACCGGTATTCGTTCCGGTGAAGTTATGGTGATCGTTCAGGGTATTGAGGCCGGGCAACGCGTTGTCACTGACGGTCTGGACCGTTTAAAAGAAGACAGTCAGGTTGAGATCGTGACGCCCCAGTCGCTAAATAGCTCAAAAACTGATGCCAACCAGACCCGGCGGGCAGCAAAATGACCGACGTTAAAACGCCATCAGGCGGAGGCCCTTCTCGGATATTTATACTGCGTCCGGTGGCAACAACCTTATTGATGGTCGCTATTCTGCTGGCCGGTATTATCGGTTATAAATTCTTGCCGGTATCCGCATTGCCTGAAGTCGATTATCCGACCATTCAGGTTGTCACACTCTATCCCGGAGCCAGCCCTGATGTCACCATGTCGGCTATCACGGCTCCGCTGGAACAACAGTTAGGACAAATGTCCGGCCTGAAACAGATGTCGTCTCAAAGCTCCGGCGGCGCGTCAGTGATTACCTTACAGTTTCAGCTCAGCCTAGATCTGGATGTGGCAGAACAAGAGGTTCAGGCGGCAATTAATGCCGCCACCAATCTGCTGCCTAACGACCTTCCTTATCCGCCGATTTACAGCAAGATTAATCCGGCCGATGCCCCCATTATGACGCTGGCCGTTACGTCGGATGCGCTACCGATGAGTCAGGTGAGAGATTTAGTTGAAACCCGGGTGGCGCAAAAAATATCGCAAGTGTCAGGCGTAGGGCTGGTTAGCCTGTCGGGCGGCGAGCGCCCGGCCGTTAGAGTTAAGCTAAATTCACAGGCCGTTGCCGCTTACGGACTCGATAGCGAAACCGTTCGTGCGGCCATCGCCGCCGCTAACGTCAACAGTGCTAAAGGCAGCCTTGATGGCCCGACCCGATCGGTAACCCTGTCGACAAACGATCAGATGAAGTCACCGGAAGATTACCGCCAGCTTATCGTGTTTTATAAAGACGGCTCCCCTATTCGCCTGAAAGATATTGCCACCGTTGAAGAAGGGGCAGAAAACGCCCGGCTTGCGGCATGGGCTAACCAGCAACAGGCAATTATTCTCAACGTTCAGCGCCAGCCCGGGGCTAACGTGATTACTAGCGCTGATGAAATTCGTCGGGTATTACCGGCATTAACTGAAAGCCTGCCCCATTCAGTGAACGTGCAAATTCTCACTGACCGTACCGTCACAATTCGCACTTCAATTAATGACGTTCAGATCGAACTGTTGCTGGCCGTCATGTTGGTGGTTATGGTGATTTACCTGTTTTTGCGCAACGTACCGGCTACGATTATTCCCAGCGTTGCCGTACCGCTTTCGCTGATCGGCACCTTTGCGGTGATGTACTTTCTTGATTTCTCAATTAATAACCTGACGCTCATGGCGATGATAATAGCCGCCGGCTTTGTGGTCGATGATGCCATTGTGGTTATTGAGAATATCTCCCGCTATATCGAACAGGGATATAAACCGCTGGATGCTGCGCTAAAAGGCGCTGGCGAGATCGGGTTTACCATTATTTCGTTAACGGTCTCTCTGGTAACCGTGCTTATTCCGTTACTGTTTATGGGCGATGTGGTTGGCCGTCTGTTCCATGAGTTTGCCATGACGCTGACAATCGCCATTCTGATCTCCGGCATAGTGTCATTAACCCTGACACCGATGATGTGTGCACGCCTGCTGAGCCATGAATCACTGCGTAAACAAAACCGCTTCTCTCTTGCCTGTGAACGCTTTTTTGATCGTCTGGTGTCAGGTTATGGCCATTACCTGACCATCGTATTAAGGCATCAATGGATTACGCTGTCAGTGGCATTTGGCACCTTAGCCATTACAGTACTGCTCTATCTGTTTATGCCGAAAGGTTTCTTTCCGGTGCAGGATAACGGGCTGATACAGGGTTCCCTTGAAGCGTCCCAGTCGATCTCCTTTTCCGCAATGGCAAAACGCCAGCAGGAAGTCACGGCTATTATTTTGCAGGATGCGGACGTTGATAATGTCTCTTCATTTATTGGCGTCGATGGCAGTAACTCAACGTTAAACAACGGTCGTTTGCAAATCAGTCTTAAACCATTAAATGAGCGCAGTGCCCGAATTCCGGAAATTATTACCCGGCTACAAAACAGCGTAAAAGATATCCCCGGCCTGACGCTATATCTGCAACCGGTTCAAGACCTGACCATTGAAGATCGGGTCAGTCGTACCCAGTATCAGTTCACGCTACAAACGATGTCGCTGGATGAACTGTCTGAATGGGTACCTAAATTGCTCACCAGATTAAAAGATCTGCCGGAACTGAGCGATGTCACCAGTGACTGGCAAGATCAGGGGCTGGTTGCCTTTGTTAACGTCAATCGGGATGATGCCAGCCGTTTAGGCATTAGCATGAATGACATTGATAATGCGTTATATAACGCATTTGGTCAGCGGTTAATCTCGACTATCTATACTCAGGCTAATCAGTATCGGGTCGTTCTGGAACAGCAAATAGATAAGAATCAGGTGATGGAGGCATTTAACGCCATTTACCTGAAAAACAGCAGCGGGCAATCTATTCGCCTGACGAATATCGCTAAGATTGAGGAGCGTTACGGGCCTTTATCAATCAACCGAATGTCTCAGTTTCCCTCAGCGACTATCTCATTTAACTTGCCTAAAGGGGTTTCACTCGGTGAGGCAACTAAGGCGATTACGCTGGCTGAACAACAGCTAAACTTCCCGACCGATATCTCCACTCAGTTTCAGGGGGCGACGCTGGCTTTTGAAAACTCACTCAGCAGCACCTTGTGGTTAATTCTGGCTGCCATCGTCACTATGTATATTGTGCTGGGCGTACTGTATGAAAGCTTTATCCATCCGATTACGATTCTGTCGACGCTGCCCAGCGCCGGCGTCGGTGCGCTGCTGGCGCTACTGATCTCCGGTAATGATTTAGATATTATTGCCGTTATCGGAATTATTTTACTGATTGGCATAGTGAAGAAAAATGCCATTATGATGATTGACTTTGCCCTTGCCGCCGAGCGAGAAGAAGGCAAAAGTCCTTACGACGCCATTTACCAGGCCTGTTTGCTGCGTTTTCGCCCTATTCTGATGACCACCATGGCTGCGCTATTGGGGGCATTGCCGCTGATGCTCAGTACCGGCATTGGTGCAGAATTGCGCCAACCATTAGGCATCAGCATGGTTGGCGGTTTGTTAGTCAGTCAGATATTAACCCTGTTTACCACGCCGGTTATCTATCTGCTATTTGACCGCCTCAGCCGTTCACTTAAGCGCAAAAATAGCCTTAGTGAAAATCCACAGGCAGGGCTGTGAACATGAGATTTTATGCTCTGTTTATTCACCGGCCGGTAGCAACAACGTTACTGACCTTAGCCATTGTGCTAAGCGGAATGATTGGCTTTAAACTGCTGCCGGTCTCCCCTTTGCCCCAGATCGATTTTCCGGTTATTTCTGTCAGCGCCTCATTGCCCGGTGCATCGCCAGAAACGATGGCGTCCTCAATTGCCACGCCGCTTGAGCGCTCGTTAGGTGCGATCGCCGGCCTTGATGAAATGACATCAAGCAGTTCACTTGGCAGTACCCGTATTATTTTACAGTTCAGTATGGACCGGGATATTAACGGCGCAGCCCGCGACGTTCAGGCCGCAATTAACGCAGCCCAGAATCTGTTACCCAGCGGTATGCCGAAACGGCCAAGCTATCGTAAAGCCAATCCGTCAGACGCACCGATTATGATTTTGACCCTGACCTCCGATGTTTACAGCCAGGGACAGCTCTATGACTTTGCGTCTACTCAGCTTGCCCAAAAAATATCTCAGTTAGACGGCGTTGGTGACGTCAGCGTTGGCGGTAGTTCTCTTCCGGCTGTTCGAGTCGAACTCAATCCTCAGGCGTTATTTAATCAAGGGGTATCCCTTAACGCTGTCAGTTCGGCCATCAGTAATGCCAACGTTCGCAGGCCGCAGGGTTCACTGAATCTGGACCAGCAACACTGGCAGGTTCAGGCTAATGATGAAATTAAAACCGCCGAGGGTTACCGCCCGATTATTGTGCATTACAACAATAATTCACCGGTACGCTTAAGCGATGTGGCAACAATAACCGACTCCGTTCAGGACGTTAGAAATGCCGGTATGGCCAATGGCGTGCCGGCCATTTTGATTATGATCAGGCGCTCTGCCGATGCCAATATTATTGATACCGTAGACCGTATTCGGGCTGAAATTCCTGCTCTTCAGTCGACCATCCCGTCATCAATTAATCTGGCTATTGCACAGGACCGAACGCCAACCATTCGGGCTTCATTATTAGAGGTCGAACGCGCATTAGCTATCGCCGTTGCTTTAGTGATTCTGGTGGTATTTCTGTTTTTACGCTCCGGCCGTGCAACCTTGATACCGGCCGTCGCAGTTCCGGTATCGTTGATAGGTACCTGTGCAGCAATGTACCTGTTTGGCTTTAGCCTGAATAATTTGTCACTGATGGCGCTGACCATTGCCACCGGTTTTGTGGTCGATGATGCCATTGTGGTATTGGAGAATATCTCCCGACATATTGAAGCCGGAATGAAACCCTTTGATGCCGCACTCAAGGGCGTTAGCGAAGTCGGGTTTACCGTGTTATCCATGAGCCTGTCGCTGGTGGCCGTCTTTATTCCGTTACTGTTTATGAGCGGCTTACCCGGTCGATTATTCAGTGAATTCGCCATTACCCTGTCGGTCGCGATAGCGATTTCACTGGTAGTCTCTCTGACGTTAACGCCAATGATGTGCGCCCGGCTGTTGAAATCAAAACAGGTGGCAAATCAGCGCAAGTCTAAAGGATTCGGTCGGGTTATTTTAAGGCTGCAACAGGGCTATGCCCGTTCGCTGAACTGGGTGCTGGACCATGCCCGTTTGGTGATTGTCATATTCCTCGGCACATTAGTATTAAACGTTTGGTTGTATATGAATGTGCCTAAAACGTTCTTCCCGGAGCAGGATACCGGCCGGTTAATGGGGTTTGTACAGGCCGACCAGAGCATCTCATTTCAGGCGATGAAGAAAAAGATGGAAGTCCTGATGAAGATCGTCAACGACGACCCCGACGTTGACAATGTGACCGGATTTACCGGCGGCTCGCGCCCCAACAGCGGCTCGATGTTTATCTCTTTAAATCCGCTGTCTGAACGCCAAGATAACGCCCAACAGGTCATTAACCGATTAAGAGCTAAATTATCAACCGAGCCCGGCGCCACACTGTACTTAATGGCGGTTCAGGACGTTCGGGCCGGAGGCCGGCAGTCTAACGCCGGCTATCAATACACCCTGCTGTCAGACGATCTTTCCAGCCTGCGGGAATGGGAACCAAAGATCAGGGTCGCTTTTGCCAACCTGCCTGAGCTGGCCGATGTAAACTCCGACCAACAGGATAAGGGCTCAGAGATTGCCCTGACTTATAATCGAGAAACCATGTCACGTTTAGGGATCAGCGTGGCCAATGCAAACGCCTTGCTGAATAATGCATTTGGTCAGCGTCAAATTTCAACCATTTACCAAACACTTAATCAATATAAAGTGGTCATGGAAGTGGCTCCCGAATACGCACAGGACCCAACGGCATTAGATAAAATGTTTGTGATTAACGATCGGGGCGGCGCTATCCCGCTCTCCTATTTTGCCCAGTGGGAAGCGTCGAATGCCCCGCTGTCGGTTAATCATCAGGGGCTTTCTGCCGCCTCAACCATTTCATTTAATTTAGCCGACGGTTACTCCCTGTCTGAGGCCACTAATGCCATTGAGCGCACCATGACAGCCTTAGGAGTACCCAATACCGTCAGAGGTTCATTTGCCGGTACCGCTCAGGTGTTTAAGGAGATGTTGCAGTCTCAGCTGATTCTTATCCTTGCGGCTATTGCTACGGTGTATATCGTGTTAGGTATACTGTATGAAAGCTATATTCATCCGCTGACAATTTTATCGACCCTTCCTTCGGCCGGCGTAGGTGCCATACTGGCTTTAGAGCTGTTTAATACGCCGTTTAGTTTGATAGCCCTAATCGGCGTCATGTTGCTGATTGGATTAGTCAAAAAGAACGCCATTATGATGGTCGATTTTGCACTTTCTGCCGAACGGGAAGGAAACTTAACCCCAAGAGAAGCGATATTTCAGGCCTGTTTACTGCGTTTTCGGCCGATTATGATGACCACGCTGGCGGCAATTTTTGGTGCTTTACCATTAGTATTAGGCAGCGGTGACGGTGCCGAACTTCGTCAACCGTTAGGGATCACCATTGTTGGCGGGCTGCTGGTCAGCCAGTTGCTTACCCTATACAGCACGCCGGTTATCTATCTCTATTTTGACCGCCTGAGCCGGTGGCTAAAACAGCGCAAGGAAAAAAAGATGCCCCGGGTGCCCGTGAACTTCATTGATAGTAAACATGACTAATAATACAGCGCAGCATCACGATGCTAAAACTTATCGGTATGTATCGGTATAAAAGAACAATAGTGAGAATATCCCTATGATAAAAGACTCGCCAACTAACGTAAATCTACAGCTGTGGATAGTTGCGCTTGGTTTTTTTATGCAGTCGCTGGATACCACTATTCTGAATACCGCGCTGCCGTCTATGGCGCTGAGCCTGAATGAAAGTCCGCTGCAAATGCAGTCGGTTATTGTCTCCTATATTCTGACCGTTGCTATTGGCCTCCCGGCCAGCGGCTGGCTGGCCGATCGTATCGGCGTTAAGCGCGTGTTCTTATCGGCCATTGTGCTCTTTACGCTTGGCTCTCTGCTTTGTGCCCAGTCTGAATCGCTGTCTGAGTTGATTCGCGCCCGGGTTATTCAAGGTATCGGCGGTGCGATGATGGTGCCTGTCGGCAGGCTTACCGTGATGAAGATTGTCCCGCGCGCCCAGTATATGGCAGCGATGACGTTTGTGACCTTACCCGGTCAGGTGGGGCCATTAATGGGACCGGCTCTGGGCGGTTTTCTGGTTGAATACGCCAGTTGGCACTGGATATTTTTAATTAATCTGCCGGTCGGTATCATCGGTATTGTGTTAACTCTGTTCTTTATGCCTAACTACAAAATGCCGCCGCGTCGTTTCGATATTATTGGCTTTGTATTGCTCGCGGTCGGTATGGCAAGTATCACGCTTTCTCTGGATGGCCATTCCGGTATGGGACTGGCTCCGCTGACCGTAATACTGCTGTGTGCCTGCGGTATCTGTGCTTTGGGCCTCTATTGGCTACACGCCCGCCGCAGCAGTTCCCCGCTGTTCGATTTAAAGATGTTTAAAATCCCGACCTTTTCACTGGGATTAAGCGGCAGCATGTTAGCCCGCATCGGCGGAGGCATGTTGCCTTTTATGACCCCGCTATTCTTACAGATCGGATTAGGCTTTAGTCCGTTCCATGCCGGTTTAATGATGATTCCGATGATTATCGGCAGCATGAGCATCAAACGGCTGGTGGTTCAGATAGTCAACCGCTTTGGCTACCGCGTAGTGCTGACCGGCTCTACGTTATTATTGCCGGTGCTAATCGTGGCTATTCCTATCCTCGGCATGCTCGATCTGTATCCGGGGATCCCGTTTATCTTATTCCTGCTTGGCATGACCAACGCCGTGCGGTTCTCGACCATGAACACCCTGACGCTTAAAGATTTACCTGATGAATTCGCCAGCGGCGGCAACAGTCTGCTATCCATGGTGATGCAACTGTCTATGAGCCTGGGGGTAAGTACCGCGGGTATCCTGCTGGGTCTGTTTTCTCAGCAGCACGTCAGCACCGGCAGCAGCGAGATTCAAACGGCCTTCCTGTATACCTATTTCTGCGTCGGACTCGTCATGCTGATACCGACCTTTATTTTTGCCCGCGTCCCTAAAGACGATGCCCAAAACATACTGCTGAATAAGCGCAACTAGTCAATGATTCAGCGAGGAGAAGGTCATGACCCATAGCAACACAAGCCGGTTCTTATGAAGATAGGCATTACCGGTAAACTGTTTTTAGCCATTATGGCAACCTGTATGTTGGTTCTGATGATCATGAACTGGGGGGTGCGTTTAAGTTTTGAACGCGGATTCACTGATTATATTAAGTCCAGTAATGAACAACGAATCAGTCTGTTAGCCAATGCACTGGCCGATCGCTATCGGACGGAGGGGAACTGGCGCTTCTTAGTTCGTAATGAACGGTTGGTTCATCAGTTATTACGTTCATTTGAGCAAAATGCTGAAGGTGATGATACTGACCAATCACTGCCGCCGCAGGGCTGGCGAGTGCCTTTTTGGGTCTTTGATAACCATAACGTCCGCTTAGCCGGTTCATCCGTAGCAATTCCTGAGCAGGCCACCCGCAAGCCCATCGTTTTAGACGGCAAAACCATCGGCTGGATTGTTGCAATGCCAAGCGAAAAACTCACCCGCAGTGCTGATATCAATTTTGCCAAACAGCAGAGCAGAACCAGTTGGATTTTAGTCGCCCTCTCTACCGTTCTGGCGTCTATTGCCACCCTGCTGCTTTCTCGTAGTTTACTCTCCCGGGTGAAACGATTAGTGGTCGGAACCCACCAGCTTGCCGCCGGTGACTTTTCGGCCAGAGTGCCGGTCACCGGTGGCGATGAGCTGGGTACCTTAGCCAATGACTTTAACCAACTGGCCAATACGCTGGAAAAAAATGAACGTATGCGCCGGGCGTTTATCGCCGACGTTTCTCACGAATTACGCACGCCTCTGGCGGTTTTGCAGGGTGAACTGGAAGCGCTGGAAGACGGCGTTCGCCAGTTAACAACGACGTCTCTTCACTCCCTGCAGGCTGAGGTCAGCTCTCTGACTAAGTTGGTCAATGACCTTCATCAGCTTTCACTATCAGACTTGGGTGCGCTGGCCTACCGTAAAAGTCATATCAACCTATCTGAAATTCTTGGCCAGTCGGTTGCCGCCTACCGCAGCCGTTTTCAGGCTAAAGGGCTGAGCATTGAAACCGACCTGCCGGACAATTCTGCCGTATTTGGCGATCCTGACCGCTTATCACAGCTATTTAATAATCTGTTAGAAAATAGCCTGCGCTATACCGATAGCCAAACTGACGATAGTGCGGGCAAATTACATATCTCCGGCACGCTGAGTAAAAATACCCTGACTTTACTCTGGCAGGATTCAGCGCCCGGCGTTACCGAGGAGCAGCTTAAACAAATTTTTGAACGCTTCTACCGTACCGAAGGTTCCCGCAATCGGGCCAGCGGAGGCTCGGGCCTTGGGCTATCGATCTGCTGGAATATTGTCGATGCCCACGGCGGTGAAATCACGGCGGCGCATTCACCTTTAGGCGGGCTGGAAATTAAGCTAACCTTTCCCCTATTCAATGATGCGGGTGTAACCTCACTATGACCGATATGCCTTTATTTTCCGCCGCTGATTTAGCGCCGATCTTAATCGTGGAGGATGAGCCTAAACTGGGGCAGCTACTGATTGATTACTTACAGGCGGCAGGATACCAAACTCATCTGATTGCTAATGGTAAAGAGGTCATCGCTTATGTCAGACAGCATTCACCGTCGCTTATCCTGCTTGATCTGATGTTGCCGGGCATTGACGGCTTAACCCTATGTCGGGAAATCCGCCGATTCTCAGATGTTCCGATTATTATGGTAACCGCTAAAACAGAAGAAATTGATCGGCTTTCTGGCCTGGAAATCGGAGCGGATGATTATATCTGTAAGCCATACAGCCCGCGTGAAGTCGTCGCCAGGGTTAAGGCTATTTTAAAACGTTGCTATCAGCCCGCCCGAGATCTTCCGCTCCCTATTAATAGCGGGTTACAGCTGGACGAATCCCAGTTTATGGTACGCTATAACCAAATGACGCTGGACTTAACTTCGGCCGAATTCCGGCTGTTAAAAGCACTGTCAGATCATCCCGGTCAGGTATTATCCCGAGAGTCTTTGCTGGATAACCTCTATGATGACTATAGAGTCGTCACTGACCGAACCGTCGACAGCCATATCAAAAATTTACGCCGCAAGCTGGAAACCTTTGCCCCCGAGAAAACCTTTATCCGGTCGGTGTATGGGATGGGATATCGTTGGGAAGGATAGGTCTTTAGGACGAATATAGAATGGAGTCTTTTATTTGATGTCGACCTTCATAAAAAAGCTGACAGGCTCAGCCCTGATCTTGTTTGTTAGCTGTCAGGCAAGCTACGCTAATCAACAGTGTCTCCCGACTAAAGAAATTGTTGAAAGCAATAATTTGATTTTATCCGACGGGACGATAATCCAGCCCGATAATGTTAAAGCTATTCGCGCTGAATTTTATAGTGACGATAATTATATCTATGGCTATCAATATGTTGAATTTGATCGCTGTGAACAGATTAACCTAAACTCACTCAGCTATACCTTCAATACAACGGGAATAACTAATCAAATATATTCCAAACTATTGCAAGTATCTGGCTCTTGGAGCCAAAGCTACGACCTTTTAGCCGAGCAGCCCCTTAACGATCGCAATAAGGCGGAAATCCCTGCTTATCATAAAGAGGGAAATATTGATTATCACATCAATAATCACGGGCTGATTACCTCATCAAACGATTCGTTCACTATAAATGATGGCGATCAGGCCTCGGGTGAAAGCCGTTATTACTTCGATACCGCACAACGATTGACGCATTACACCACTCTCAGCGACGATGGCTATTCCAGCGGTAGCTACTATTTTACCTATGACCATGCGGGAAAACTTATATCATCACAAAGTCCGGGGAGTTATCTCACCTATATTTATGATAATCAGGATAGGATTTTTCAAATATTTCAGCTAACCACTTATTCAAACGGTATATTCAGTCGCCAGTTGAACTGTGTAAAATGGGACAATCGAGGCGGCTGCACTAAATCTGTGACCGATGCGCTGGAAATTTATCCTGATAAAACCAGCCGTCACCAACAGTTTTTCTCTAGCGCAACCTACCAATACTGGGATGAATAAACACCATCGGGACTTAAACCCGATGGTAAGAAAAGGACAGGTGTCGCCGATCGTCAATGCGCCACAGAACATAAATTTTTCTATCGGTTTATAAGGATATTCACATGATTAAAGTCATTACCCTTGCCGCTATCAGCGTACTTTCAATCCCCCAAGCTAACGCGATTACCCCCTGTTCAACAAATAAACAGATAAACAATTTCAATCACAGCATTATATTCAATAACACCGTACGCGGTGATGTTAGAGAGCAAGAGTCAGTGATGACAGGAACCGGTGATAATGGTGACCAGTTATCCGGCCAAACGAAGTATCAATATAATCGTTGCGGTGAGCTCATTGATTTCGCCAGTGAATATCAGTCATTGGGAAAAAACACTGAGTTAAAAATGATATTTACCGCGGCTAAAACCACTGACGGCTGGCAGGTTAAATATGATGTATCGGTGCTCGGCACCAAAGAGGGTAAGAACGAAGTGGTTTATCAAAAAATCGGTAGTCCGCAGTATTACACCGATAAAACAGGAAAAATCACCCATTCAGAAGATAATTTCATCGAGAACGGCAAACAGGGCGTGACTAAAATGAACTTCTATTCAGATAGTCAGGATCGCCTAATCAGCTATACCACTCGCGGCGATGATAAATTGATGAATGGTAAACACCGCTATTTCTATCAGCCTGAGGGACCGCTGTTTTCAGTGATCGCACCAAACACCAGCGCTTCTTATGTTTACGACCAACAGGGTCGAGATTTACAGTTTATCGGTTTGGCCGTAAATGACTATAGCCTGCGCAGCACTCGGGTTGACTGCCAGAAATGGGATAGTGACGGTAGTTGTTTGTATGCGGTTTCTAGCGAAATCGAAATTTATCCGTACTCGGTCGTGAAGCGCGACTCGGTGATAAAAACGAATATCAATTACTGGAACGATTAATTCCTGCCAATATTGCCATTAGCCCCGTCGAAGACTACAATCCCCGCCCGGGGATTTTCCCCAAACCGTACCCTGTGTGGTGCGGTTCTGACCTGTGATCAGACTGAGAGAATACACTATGTTTAAACCGGAACTCCTATCTCCGGCCGGAACGCTGAAAAATATGCGTTACGCCTTTGCCTATGGCGCCGACGCCGTTTATGCCGGCCAGCCTCGTTACAGCCTTCGGGTGCGTAATAATGAATTTAACCACCAGAATTTAGCCTTAGGCATTAATGAAGCTCACGCTCAGGGTAAGAAGTTCTACGTGGTGGTAAATATTGCCCCGCATAACTCTAAGTTAAAAACCTTTATCCGCGACCTGACGCCGGTGGTTGAAATGGGTCCTGATGCGTTAATCATGTCCGATCCGGGCCTGATTATGATGGTACGCGAAGCCTTCCCTCAGATTGATATTCATTTATCCGTTCAGGCCAATGCGGTTAACTGGGCGACGGTGAAGTTCTGGAAACAAATGGGACTTACCCGCGTTATTTTATCCCGCGAGCTATCGCTGGATGAGATCGAAGAAATTCGCCAGCAAGTGCCGGACATGGAACTAGAAACCTTTGTTCACGGTGCATTATGTATGGCCTACTCCGGTCGCTGCCTGCTCTCCGGCTATATTAACAAGCGAGATCCAAATCAGGGTACCTGTACGAACGCCTGCCGCTGGGAATATAAAGTCGAAGAAGGTAAAGAAGACGATACCGGCAATATTGTACATATTCATGAGCCGATAGCGGTTAAAAACGTCGAGCCTACGCTGGGTGAAGGCCAGCCAACCGATAAGCTGTTTATGATCGAAGAAGCCCTTCGCCCGGGCGAATATATGAGCGCTTTTGAAGATGAGCACGGCACTTATATTATGAACTCTAAAGATCTGCGCGCCATCCAGCACGTAGAGAAGCTGACTGAGTTAGGCGTTCACTCGCTTAAAATTGAAGGTCGTACTAAATCATTTTACTACTGTGCCCGTACTGCACAGGTCTACCGTCGTGCAATTGACGATGCCGTTGCCGGTAAACCTTTCGATGAAGAATTAATGACAACGCTGGAATCCCTTGCCCACAGAGGCTATACCGAAGGGTTCTTACGCCGCCATGTGCATGATGAACACCAGAACTACGACTATGGTTACTCCATTTCTGAGCGCCAGCAGTTTGTCGGGGAATTTACCGGTGAACGCCGCAACGGATTAGCCGCCGTTGATGTAAAAAATAAGTTTTCAGTAGGCGATAGCGTAGAAATGATGACCCCGCAGGGTAATATCCATTTCACCATTGAATCCATGGAAACCTCTAAAGGTCAGCCCACAGAGGTTGCACCGGGTAACGGACACATCGTTTATCTGCCGGTGCCTGAAGATATTCATCTGGAATATGCGTTATTGATGCGAAACCTTAACGGTGGCAACAATACCCGTAACCCGCACACAGCATAATTTTTCTTTTTCGCCATTAATTTTTAGAAATAACTTATTTTAATGGCGAATATTAGAATCAGATCACATCTCTAGGGTAATAAATGGACTACTATCTCAACCCTAAAGATTAATAACTAGTTGTGTTCCTATTAACTTTTTAATAGAAACCACCTCCTTACCAGTCCAATCTCCCTTGGACTGGTTTCTTTTTTATATAAGCTTTATTTTTCTTACAATTCATTTACTTATCCCTCACAATAAATCAAAAACACGTTTTCCTTATGCTATTTAGCCATGAATGCAACGGCTATCTTCCGGCGCCTGTAATCTGTCATTCATACCATAATCGCGAATAACCCCGGCAATTCTTAAACGATAATCTTTAAAAATAAACGCCTGCCCTTTGGTCTGAGCATCCCGATGTAAATGCAGGGTCCGCCATTTTTCAATCGCTGATTCATCCTGCCAGAATGACAGAGAAAGTACTTTTCCCGGCGATGACAGGCTTTCAAACCGTTCTATTGAGATAAACCCGTCGATCTCATCCAGTAACGGGCGCAGCCTGGCCGCAAATTCAAAATATTCATTTTTATGTTCAGGATGAATTTCTACTTCAAAAATAACTGCAATCATGCCGCTTCCCCCATTAATCATTCAGATATTCCATTTAGTTATGGCGTGAATATTTCCCGCTGTCAGAGACTTTTCTGGCTCTAATCCTACCGAATAAGATTAACCCGTTATACTTATTATATTTAGTAATATCTTCGGAGAGACAATGAATTCAGCATCTTCCGCACTAATTATCCTTAATGGCAAAGGGGCTAACCACCCGGATATCCGTTCTGCAATCACTCAGCTAAGGGAGCGGGGCCATAAAATTCTGGTCAGAGTAACCTGGGAGCATGGTGACGCTAAGCGATATGTTGAAGAAGGCTATAAGTTAAATATTGATACGATTGTCGCCGGCGGCGGTGACGGCACTATTAATGAAGTGGCCGCTGCAATTGCCGCTTTACAACTAAATCATCACCCGCTTCCTACACTGGGTATTCTTCCCTTGGGAACCGCCAATGATTTTGCTACAGCCTGTCAGATTCCGGCCGATCTGCACAACGCGTTAGAGTTAGCCATTAATGGCACTGCGGTTGCTATCGATTTGGCAATGGTGAATCATCAACACATATTTATTAATATGGCGACCGGCGGGTTTGGCACGAAAATTACCACTGAAACGCCCGCCGCCCTAAAAGCGGCTTTCGGCGGTTTCTCTTATCTGCTGCATGGAATTAGTCAGGTTGATAGTTTAAAAGCCGATACCTGCACCATTACCTCTGATGGTTTTCACTGGTCGGGCGAAGCGTTAGTTATCGGTATCGGTAACGGCAAACAGGCCGGTGGCGGTCATCCAATTTGCCCGGAGGCGAAAATTAATGACGGACAGTTACAACTGTCGATAATGATGACCGCGGATTCTTTGCAAAGCTTTTTATCCAGCCTGTTTAGCGGCAAAGATAACGAGAATATTGTTTTTAGTAACATGCCCGCACTGGAAATAACGGCACCTCATGAAATGATTCTTAACCTTGACGGAGAACCGCTAAAAGGCAATAAATTCTCTATCGAAGTGATGCCTTGCGCAATCAAATGTCGCTTGCCGCCGGACTGTCCACTATTAATTTAGCGGCTCATTTATTTAGTGACAACGTCACGAAGATACAGCAGGACCAACTTAAAGCACTCATCGTTCAACGTGCTTGAGCTGCTTTGAGTTGCCCTCATCAGTGCAATAGAGCGGCTAAGTTGAGGCTGTTGTAACGTCAGCACCACCAGTTCAGGATCGCAAAGCGTCGTGGTGTATAGCCGGGGTAATATTGCCACCGCCAGCTTTGAACGCACCAAGCCATACAGCGTCTCTAAAAAGTCGACGTGGTAATAAGCTTTAATCGATAGCCTGTGGGTCTCCGCCATGGAAGAGACCATCCGGCTGATATTGCCTTTAGAGAAAATGGCAATATGTCGCTGAGTCAGCTGACGCCAGGGTAAATGTAGTGACTCGGCCAGCGCATCGTCCCGACGTGTGACCACCACAAACTCATCCTCAAGCAGCGGAAAAACATCCAGTCCTGCGGGTAAACTGCTGTCTACCGCGCCGATGCCAAAATCAAGCTCCCCGGCTTCTAAGCCTTTTAACAACCCGTCATTGGTACGATCATGAAATTCTATGCGCAGCGTAGGAAAGCGTTCGGCAATAAGCTCCGGCACCGAAGGGAAAATCAGTGAGCTCACCGACGGCACCAGCCCGATTTTTACCGCCCCGTCCCCGCCTTCCGCCACAATGCGTTGTACATCATCAAATACGCTATGAGCTACATTTAATAAACGCTCTGCATGGGGTAAAACCGCCAGCCCCAGTTCGGTTAAGGTCAAGGCCTGAGCAGTACGATGAATCAGCTTGCCCCCCAGCACTATTTCAATTTGCCGAATCGAGCTGCTCAACGCCGGTTGACTGATGGCTAATTTATTTGCTGTGTCAGTAAAGTGGCGCAAAGAGGCCAGCGTGACAAAATATTGAATTTGTTTTAACGACAGTGCCGGTAAGCGACGCCATGGTTCAGACATAGTCACAACCTTTAATTACAAGCCTCTTAGAGAGGTCAATAAAAGTAAAAACGGAAACGTTTGCTTCACTATAAGTTTTTCTTATCAGGCTATAAATTTATTCACCTGTGCAAAAGCATTTAAGCCCCCTACATTAGCAGAATATTGCTTTTACAGGGTGACTTATGTGTACTTCAATTGCTCCACAGCAAACCAAACTTCGTCGTCGCGCAGTCGATGCTGCCTTAGGGAAAATTCCTTTTGATTTATTGCTGATCAACGGCCAGATAGTCGATATGGTGACCGGTGAAATCCGGGCGGTCGATATTGGTATCGTGGGCCATATGATTGCCAGCGTGCATCCAAGGGGCCAGTTTTCTCAGGCAGCCACCACGCATGACCTTAAACAGCAGTTTCTTAGCCCCGGATTAATTGATACCCACGTTCACCTTGAAAGTTCTCATCTGCCGGCCGAACGCTATGCCGGCATCGTTGTTGCTCAGGGTACCACCACCGTATTCTGGGACCCCCATGAGTTGGCGAATGTCCTTGGTCTGGACGGCGTACGTTATGCCATTGAATCGAGCCGCGGATTACCGCTAAAAGTGATCTGCGCAGCCCCATCAAGCGTTCCATCAACGCCGGGGTTAGAGATGTCGGGTGCAGACTTCCACGGTGAAGAGATGAAGACCATGCTGAGCTGGCCGGAAGTGGCCGGTGTCGCTGAGGTTATGGACATGCACGGTGTGCTGAACGGCAGCGATCGCATGCTCGAAATTATGCAAGCCGGCCTGGACAGCGGAAAAGTCATTGAGGGCCATGCCCGCGGACTTAGCGGCGAACGGTTACAGGCTTATCTGGCTGCCGGTGTCACCTCCGACCATGAGCTCACTTCCGCCGCCGATGCGCTGGAAAAATTACGCGCCGGATTAACGCTGGAAATTCGAGGCTCTCACCCTTACCTGTTGCCTGAAATAGTTGAAGCCCTTAACGGCCTGCCTCATTTGTCATCTCAAATAACGCTGTGCACAGATGATGTCTCTCCTGACATGCTGTTGGAAAAAGGCGGCATTCTGCAATTAGTCAGATTACTGGTCAGCCACGGGCTACCGGTAACGGACGTATTACGTATGGCAACGCTGAATGGTGCCATTCGCTTACAGCGTCCTGATTTAGGCCTGATTGCTGCGGGAAGAACCGCTGATTTAGTGGTGTTTGATAATCTGGAAAATCTTGAACCTCAGTCGGTATTTGTTAACGGTGAATTGGTTGCGACCGGTGGAAAAATGCACTCTGCGGTTAAGGCGGTTAGCGGTGTCTTACCACCGCGAGAGACTATTCGGCTCACTCCCCGTAGATTGCAAGATTTTGAATTGCGTATTCCCGATATTATTAACGGCAAAGCCAAACTGCGCATTATTAAAGGCGCCCGCTTCACCCAATGGAGTGAAATTACGCTGGATGTCAGAAATGGCATTGCGCTAGTCCCTGAAGGCTACAGCCTGATTTACGTTCAGCACCGTCATGGCAGACACCAGCTAGGTGCTCAACTGGCGGTTCTTGAAGATTGGGGGGAAATGAAAGGCGCTATCGCCACAACCTACTCTCATGATTCCCATAACTTGGTGGTTTTAGGTCGTACACCTGCTGATATGTTGCTGGCCGCCAATACATTAATCGCCAGTGGCGGCGGTATGGCACTGACCCAAAACGGCCAAGTTATTGCCCATGTCGCCATGCCGATTGCCGGAATGCTATCAGATGCCGAACCTGAAGTTCTGGCCCGTGATTTTAAGGCCCTGCGGGATATCAGTGCACAGGTTGCCGATTGGCAGGCTCCCTATCGCGTATTTAAAGCGATTGAAGGCACGTGCCTTGCCTGTAATGCCGGGCCACATCTGACTGATTTAGGCCTGACTGATGGCACAACCCGAGAAATTGTTAACCCGCTGATTGAAGCCTGGTCTATACAGACAGATGCCCTTTAATTAGCCATATATTGATAAAAATAAGGGCGCAATAAAACGCCAGCGTTGTCATTTAAATTAATCCCAGGATCGGGAATATAGGTGAAATAATGTCACACAGTCAGTCTCAGCCTTCTACAGGCGGAATATTGCAGCGAATATTTAAACTCCATGAGCGTAATACCAATGTCAGAACCGAGACCCTTGCAGGGATTACCGGTTTTTTGGCTGCGGCATATTTGTTAGTGGTCATTCCGGGCTTATTGGCTGCCGGCGGCATGGATAAAGGCGCGGTGACTACCGGTACTATTCTGGTATTCGTGTTTAGTTCCTTGCTGATGGCTTTTTATGGCAACCTGCCGTTTATCGTCGGACCCGGTATTGGCGGTTCGGTACTGGTGGGTATTACGCTGGCGAGCAACGACGGTATCGGCTGGCAAATTGGCTTAGGCATAGCCTGCTGGTCAGGCATTCTGTTCTTTCTCCTTACGGTATTAGGGCTACGGGAAGTTGTTACCCGTTCGGTGCCTCAGTCGATAAAGCTCGGGCTGACGGCGTCAATCGGGCTGTTTGTAGCCGTACTCGGTTTTCGTAATGCCGGTCTGGTTCTGGCCAATGCCAAAAATAATTCATTTATGCTGGGTGACTTTACCTCCCCGGCAGCGTTGGTGGCACTATCCGGATTATTGATTGCTATTGCATTACAGGCCCGTCGCTTTCCTGGGGCTATCTTATGGGCGATTTTAATTGCTACCGCAATCGGAATCCCGTTGGGTGTCACTAAGCTGCCGGCCAGTCCGTTTGCGATGCCGAGCTCTTTAGAGCCGGTATTCGGCCATGTGGATTTAGTCGGTGCGATTAATATCGCCTTCCTGCCCTATCTGTTTGTTTTCTTTGCTGCAGAATTCTTTTCTACCATGGGCACGACGCTGGCCGTTGGCGGCAAAGCCGGCCTGCTCGACGAACACGGCAATATGAAAAATATCAACCGGCCGTTTGTGGTTGACTCTATCGCTGCTGCTCTCGGGCCGATTGTTGGTATTCCGGCTGCAACGGCATTGATCGAGTCGTCGGCAAGCGCTGAAGCCGGCGGCAAAACCGGCCTGACCGCGCTGGCCGCCGCGGTGATGTTCTTATTGATGCTGTTATTTACCCCTATCGCCCTAATGATTCCAAAAGAAGCCACCGCACCGGCCCTGATCCTTATCGGTTTAAGCATGTTTAGCGGCTTGCGTAAGGTTGATCTGGATAACTTTACCGAAGGGTTGCCGGTATTGATGATGGTGATGATCACGCTGATAGCCAACAGCTTTGGTACCGGTATTGCCGGCGGTTTACTGTTTTATATCATCGTCAAAGTACTGGCCGGCAAATGGAAGGAAATTCCATTCAGTCTGTATGTACTGGCTGTGCCGTTGGGTTATTACTTTGCTACGCTGGTGAAACATTGATTCCAAGCAACGCATGCTAGTATTGAAAGCATGACAAATGGAAAAGGCGCTGAATTCAGCGCCTTTTTATATCTGGATTGTTTATATCTGGCGTTCAAACCACTATTTAGCGTCGGCTAAATCACGCGGCATATTGCTCTGCATATTGTGCCAGATGGCTCCGCTTGCCTTACCGTAGTGGCGAACGCAGTCCATGACCTGATCGTGGAGTTTTTCATGACAAATCTCAGACAGCTTACTGTAAAAATTCATCGCCAGCTGGCGGGCTTCCGGATTAGAGAAGTAGTAGCGCCCTACTCGCATATACAGACCTTTAATACCGTTTAGTATCAGGCCATAAATCGGGTTACCCGATGCAAACGCTAAGCCGCGAAAAATATTGTAGTCCAGTTCAGTAAAAGCATCCGGACGCTCTTCGATACCATCTGCCAACGCAAGCACTTCACGAGCTTTTTCAGGGTTCTGGCGCACCGCGGCACGAATAAAGATCGATGCAATGTTAGTACGAACCGCTAACAGGTTATCAATCAGTTGAGGAACACTGTCGTGATCTAGCCGGGCTAATGTCTCTAACAGGCTTAAGCTCGACGTTTCCCAAACGTTATTCACTTTAGTCGGTTTACCATGTTGAATGGTTAACCAGCCGTCTCTGGCTAAACGCTGAAGTACTTCACGCAGCGTTGTCCGGGTCACACCAATAAGCTCAGATAATTCACGCTCTGCGGGCAGAATTGTTCCCGGCGGAAACCGATTATTCCAAATGCTTTCGATTAAATACTCTTCCGCAAAACCGGCAGGACTCTGCGCCTTAATGACCATATTTGTATTATTCCGTTAGGATCGTAATGCTGAAAACAATGGGCTCATCATATCAGAAGCCAATAGCACGATATACCACCGATGAATATTCATTGAATCAAACTGTGGTTTAGGTTACAAAAAATCGGTTAATGGTTGATTTTCGACTATAAGAACAACCTGTTTTATCGCTAATATCGTAAAACTTATCGATAAAATACATTTGATTGATGGCAGAGAAATGAAACTAGTTTACACTAGCCGCGACAGGAAACGGCCTGTATGAACTAAAGTGAACTTATCATGTTATGTTTTCTGAATAGTTGTTCAAAAGGAAGAGGCGCGTGGCTATTACTGGCCATTAGTGTAGTGATACTCGAATTGGCTGCACTCTATTTTCAACACGTTATGCTGTTAAGACCCTGCGTGTTGTGCATTTATGAGCGCTGTGCACTATTTGGTATTCTTGCCGCCGCCTTGATTGGCATCATCTCGCCATCGTCAGCGTTTGTTCGTTACGCTGCCATTTTGCTATGGATATATAGCTCAATCGAAGGTTTATTACTGACGTGGAAACACACCATGATTCAGTTTTTCCCTTCACCGGCAAATACCTGTGATATTTTTGTCAGGTTCCCCGACTGGTTACCGCTGGACAAATGGTTGCCTTCAGTCTTTGTCGCCAACGGTGACTGTTCTGAAAAGCAGTGGTCATTTCTGTCACTGGAAATGCCTCAGTGGTTATTAGCGATTTTTGCAGTGTATTTTATTCTTGGTCTGTTGGTTCTGATCTCTCAGTTTGTAAAACCTAAGGCAAGACGCTTCTTCTCTTAATCTACACACACCTCTTTATAAACAAAAAGGCATCAATCCAGATGCCTTTTTGCCGTTTATGCGCTGAAATGCACTCATTGCTTAGCAGTATAACCAAATTATTATTTACTTTTATTTAAGATTTGATACTCCAATGTCGCTTTATTAAGTTATTCCCAATTAATGGATAACGGAGGACAAGCATGGAGCTCAACGGTTATACAATTACAGTTTTTGAAGGAGATGTCACCGGCACTCCAAAAGAAGGCTTTATCGTCTTCGGTCCGGAACATCATCACAAAATAGCCAGAGTTTATGGCGGCACTATTACCGAGCTGACTAAAGATTCATTTACCCGTCTTTATGATGCGGTGGATGAGTTAACCAAGCTAACCGAAGATCTTTTCTATTCATGGCATCGTTGATAAGCCGCGGCATCAACCAAGAATGGCAATATTGACCATTCTTGGAAATATTTTAGCTTTGCCATGCAGTACCAACAGTGACTGGAGCCAATGACTCGCGCGACCGATAACGTTAACTAACTCTCTTGCTAAGGTGCCTGACAATGAGAATAACTAAATTTGAAAAGACATTTATCATCGTTATCGGCCTTTGCTTATGCCTCAGCGTTGTCATGGGTAGCTTTATTATTACTGAGTTCGTTCCGATATAAGTCATGACAAAACCTACCCGTTTCACCAATCTTAATGCTGCTGCTTAATGTATTAAGTACGGTACTAACATTTAAATAGAGACTTAAACGTTAGCAGATAATTTATTAGGCAAAACGATCAACATTTATTGCTAGATATAGAATCAAGCCGGGTTTAACAGGCTCTATTTTCGCTGCTTATAATATAAAAATGAATTCCCTTATCAGGCTTAACCTATTTTTGAATCACACCCTATCGACAATGAATAAAAATTGTCTGTTTCTGCATGGTGATTTTTTATCTCGGTATATTTAATACGCAGTCTTTCTATTATCCCAAAAATTACATATAAAAATCAGATAACCTCCCGCCCTCTAATTTTTAACTCACTTAAATTGCCAGATAAATATAAGCATCAGTGTTATGACCAACCCAATTCAAATCCATTATAAGCCGGCTTTATATAATGGCTAAGCTTTAGGGTTGTAATCACGTAACTCACCAACAACTTGACATCCGTACGACATCCCCAAAAATTTGAAGCTCCGTACCATGCCAATTTTCTCGTAACGTTCGCCTGGCTTAATCTCATCAAGACTACAAGCCGGAGACCATGACTCCAACTCACCCAAATAAAATAATTCTTCAAACACCACCTCTTCAGTCACAAAGCGAGGTAGGCAGAAATCTAAAAGCCTCTTAAGCAACATACCCATTACTCCAATTTACGCAAAAAGCTTTTGATAAATTTAGCGTAGTCGTGGTTGGTATTCTCCGCCTTACTAAAAAGTGTAAATAATTATGGCAACGCTGCTCTCTATAATAACCTCAACTTTGACAGGGATTTGTTTATTGAGATTCACTGGTCAGCTATGGCTGTTTATCAATATTAAGGCTTTTATATTTCATCCCCAAAAGGCATCAATGACTCAAAAACAATCAATCAGGTGGCGCACAATTACCTGAACTCAATCAGCAGGAGAATATGATGCCGTCATTTTCAGGCAAGATAGCTTTAGTTACAGGTGCTTCAACAGGGCTAGGCGAAGGAATCGCAAAGCACTTATTTCAGCTCGGCGCGACAGTCATTATAACCGGTCGAAATAGAGCGTCTTTGGAACATACGGCTAAATCGATTGATCAATCTGGAGAACGTGTCATTCCATTTGTTGTTGATGTAAAAAAGCCAGACGACGTTAAACGGTCTATCCAGTTTATTATTGAAAAGTATGGTGCCCTGCACTATTTGGTCAACAATGCCGGAATTACCGGGCCACACGGAGTATTGATTGAAGATTACCCACTCGATGAATGGCAAGCAGTAATAGACACGGATATTAGTGGTACCTTCTATGGATTAAAATACGGGATCCCTGCCATTGTTCAAAGCGGAGGCGGTGCAGTTGTTAATATATCTGCCTGTAATGGTATTACCGGGATTGCAGGAATTGCGCCCTACACGGCAGCAAAACACGCCGTTCTGGGCCTTACCCGAGCCTCCGCCCTTGAATATGCGGAGAAAGGCGTCAGAATTAACGCCGTCGGCCCGGGTTATATAGAGACCCCTAACATCCAATCATTACCCGCAGAAACACAGCAATGGATGGCATCAACTCACCCGATGGGACGCATGGCAAAACGGGGCGAAGTGGCCAACGTAGTGGCATTTTTACTGTCCGAAGACAGTAGTTTTATTACCGGTGCTTTTATTGCGGTAGACGGTGGCTATACGGCCCAATAGATAGAATAAACGATGTTCATAATCCACCGTTCGGCAGGTGGATTACTATAAGAAAAAGACTGAATGCAACGCTAAGAGCGCCATAGTTCTCCAATAACTTCGCGGCTATTTTTTTAGTACCCTTTTCCAACATAATTAATATTACCAACAGTCTCCATAAGCACTTAGCTATGCTTACTGAATGCGTTTTTATCTGGCTTTATGTACAACTCAAACGATACAATAATTAAAACTAAAAATATGAGAATAAACAATGAGAAGGCTCTTTATTTCATTATCGTTCTTAACCATAAGTCTAACGGCGTGTACCGAAGCGTCTCCCTATACCATTGATGAAAAAGCGACAGCCAATGCTTCGTGGAAAGTTAATGATGTCATTTCACAGGATATGTGTTTAGGCGATGCTTACAACGCAATAGAATCCTGTGATAGACAGTTTTTAGGTATCACGACACAAAGATTAGTACTGGTTCAAAATTTTCATTCTTCTGGAACAAAAGCGACAGATCCTTATTTAATCAATGATGCCCATAAATTACCTTCCGATCCGGATTTCAAAATTTATGGCACTTTAATTTCATGGTACAAAAATGGTCAAAAGGCCATAGAAACTCACTTTCAAGAAGGCCAGCCACAGGGACTTTCACTTGAATGGTTTGAAACCGGTCAAAAAAGATCGGAAGGTCGCTTTGAAAATGGACAAGAACAAGGCTCGTGGATAATTTGGCATAAAAATGGCCAAAAACAAGAAGAAGGTCAATATCAAAACGGCCGCCACCAAGGGTTATGGACGTATTGGTATAACCATGGACAAAAAGCTATGGAGGGACATTATCTAAACGACCAGCGACAAGGCGTATGGCGCTATTGGGATAAGAACGGGCAACGAATAAAATAATCGCCTCAAAATGATTAACATGGAAAGGTTATGTAAATAAATATCTTACACAGCTTAGACTAAGGACAAAATTAGATGCGAACCCGCTCCGCCGCCAGATTATTGCTCATTGACTCAACCAACCGCGTATTGCTTTTCCGTTTTACACATATTAACGACGCTTTAGCCGGTAAATCCTACTGGGCTACACCAGGTGGTGGCCTTGAACATGGTGAATCTTTTGAACAAGCCGCCATCAGAGAACTGCACGAAGAAACAGGGATATCTCGCCATGATATAGGTAACGTTATTATGGAGAGGTCGTTCGAAATGCTACTTCCGGATGGAGAAAAAGTTCTAGCGCAAGAGCGGTTTTTTACCCTAAAGATCGACAATATGGATATCAATATCGAAGGTTGGAGCCGCCACGAAAGAACCGTTATTAGCCATCATCATTGGTGGACAGTCGACGAACTTCTAGCGACAACAGAAACTATTTACCCGCCGGATATTCCGGCAATACTGTCAAGATTAAGCGTTGAGTAATACTCACTATTGACAAATAAGTAGCCCATATACAGATAATCATTAAGTCGTTATCATTCCCCTCTTAATAGCTGAAGCTTACTATTCGATGAAAAATAAAAGTAAATTGCGATACCTTCTAATCATTCTCATGATATTTCCCCTAATGAGTTGTGAAGATAATGGGCCGAGCAGATAACTCATATGGAATGACTCCATTAATCGTTTTTAGATCTGTAACATGACCAGTGATAATTTACACCGCATCTCAGCCCGCGCAGTGCGGGCTTTTTTGTTGCTGTAATCTGGTGGTTAATGCGCCTAGGTAAGAATCGGGCGGATGCGCTATAGATATCAGCCCACTGAAGCGTGTATTTAGTGAAATCAGGAAGTGTAAGAAGTTATGAACTATTGCGCTTCATGAACGTTATTACATATATGAAATACGTAATAAAAACCCCGTAATTTCGAGGTTTATTATTTTTACATATGTTTGCGTAATTGCTCTTCTAATTTATCTATATAGATTCTAGTAGCAGCAGCATCTTGGCACTCGGCCGTCTTCGATTGATCAGAACCAGCAGCCTTTAACGAGTTACAAAGCATGAAAGCATCATCTCGATTCTTCACCAAAACAATTAGAGAATTAGCCAATAATATGCATGAGTCCTTTTTAGGGTGATATAGGCAAAGAGAAGTAACCCCTCTCTCAATTTGCTCTGGCCCTGCAACTGCTCCCCAGAATGGAATCATTAGCAAACATGCAATCAATATTCTCTTCATTAGAGCACTCCTACCGTTCGCATTCATAAACTATATCGGAAATCCCCAGAAATCTGGATTGAACAGCTGCTGTATCAGCTTTCCTGAACCCTTTACTTTTACAATATTCGTTTGCCTGTCGCTTCATTTTCTTCATATCAACAATGACCGGGTCGTATCTGTAAGTTATCATTTCATCGTCAGTTTCTTCTGGAATGACTTGAAATCCACCTTCCCAATTAAAAGTGCATCCCGTCAAACTCAATGCGCATAGCGCCATGATTAATTGCTTCACCCTAGATCCCCATTAGTATTATTTTATTCAGCTTATCAATAAATAAGGCAAGTAAGTACCTGATAATTTCCCCAGTAATGAGCAAATAGGAAGTCCACTACAGAGCATTTAGTCGAGTGTAAGAAGTTATGAATCTTTACTCAAAGCATCAAGCCGGGCTTCAAGTTCTTCTATAAACCTATGTATGCTAACAGCCCCTATAAACAGGAAATGATTGTATCTGTTCTCTTATCAATCCTAAATTGAGCCGTCATAGCTCCGCCGCGCTGTAAATAATATTTAATAAACGAACCATTTTCAGCTTCATATACATCAGCGACCTCAGCATAATTAGGAGTATAAACTGAGTAACCACCATTAATAAAATTGATCGCTGCATCAAAAGATTGCCCAATAACCAATGGTTCTTTTTCCCATCCAGCCATAATACAAGTAGCTAACGACTTAGCATCTTTCGAACTAGAGTATTCAGCATACGGGCCAGCAGCTCTCATGTCCGTTACAGTTTGGCATCCTATCAATCCAACCATAGCCAGAAGTAAAAATAGATTTTTCATTTTTTTCCCTATCAGTTTTTTTAAGCATCTTATCAACAAGCCTCGCACCAATCATTTTTATCGACAACTTTGAGCATTAAAAATCCCTCCAGAGAGGGTTAGGTAAGTATTTAATCTGCCTATGCGGCAGTTAACCAGAAATTTGCATCTCGCCGATTTCTTTTAACTTTCTAAGCTATCTATACGATGGTTAACACACTATTTTTTCTTAACTCCAATTATTTCATCAGCGGTTTTACCGCCCAGACTCTTCTTTAACTCAGCCATATATAGTGGATCATCATATATATATTTATTCATGACTTTACGATATGTATCCTCATCCCCCAAAAAATAGGCATTCTGGGCAACGTCATACATTTTCTCGTTCGATGATTCAGGCAATGGAATATTACTTATTACTGTTGAAATCAAAGTGGTATATTGAATATGTTCAATAGCACGCATGAATTCATGTTTTTTCTCTTCAGGCATGCTTTCGCTCATCGTATTTATTGATTTTAAATAAGCATCTTTTCCAGATGTATCAATTTTATTTTGAGCGCAGCCAACAAGAGAAAAACCAAGTATTAGAACAAATATCAATCGCTTCATGATGTAACTCATTATAAATTAAAGCTAAATATTATCATGTTTAATTTTAGCTTGCAGCCGCATTTACATTCTCATCAGAGCCTTGTGTCTCAGCACTTTTATTGTCCTCTCTCGCCAATGATATTTTCCCCGAATAACGCCGGTAGCATCTCGCTTTTTAATCCAGTTAATGTGATAGGCCAGCTTTGCGTTTCAGGATTAAGTCCATCACCAACAATCTGCTTATACCCATCACCAAACTGTGCTGTTCTGGTTTTATAGGCATATAATTTCCTTAGGCAACAAAAAACCCGCACTAGGCGGGCTGATAAATTGATTCTATCTCTTCTTGTTTGAATACGTATCGCTTAGCAAGTAAAAGCAACTATGGTAAGTGGATGAGTGAAAACAATTCGGATCAGATTGGTATATTAAACTCTAAATTTAGCGAATATGCCCCACTCATGCCCCAAGAGATTAAGTCACTTGTAAAATCATATTACAAATCAACTACTACCGTGCCCACGCAGGCTTATTCATAATATGATCCTGCCAGTCAATCACTTCACTTTCAGGTACCGCAATATGCCGAACAGAAATTCTGGCGGCGTGCATCGCTGACTTTGAACCACTACGCAGCGGGTGCCATGCTGGCAGCGGCTTCTCTTCATGGATTAAGCGGTAAGCACAGGTGGCCGGCAACCATTCAAAGGTCAACAGGTTCTCTCGGGTTAACTTAATGCAGTCTTCTTCCAACTCAAAGCGACGATCGTAGTTTCTGCACTGGCAGCTTTTTATATTCAACTGATCGCAGGCCACGTTAGTAAAGTAGATCTCATCCGTGTCTTCATCAATCAGCTTATTTAAACAACACTGACCGCATCCGTCACATAACGACTCCCACTCTTCATCAGTCATATCAGACAGCTTCTTTTGCTGCCAAAAAGGTGATTGGGTCATAACGGTATTCCGGTTTTTACTGAGAAAATGAATAATCCAAACGTAAACGCCTGCGACACAGGTCGCAGGCGTCTGTTCAGACGGTATTAAATGATTATAACACGCGGCTGGATATTTCTTTACCACTAAGGGCCACGGTAAAGGTATCACCGTGTTCAATCGGACCAACGCCGGATGGCGTACCGGTTAAAATGATATCGCCCGGGCGCAAAGTAAAGAAGCGGCTCATATAAGAGATCAACGGTAGAATCGGCGTAATCATATCTTTGGTATTGCCGTTTTGACGCACTTCACCATTGATAGACAGGGATAAAGTGGTCTGTTGTGCATCACCAAACTGGCCTACCGGAATAAAGCCAGAAATCGGGCAAGAGGCATCAAAAGCTTTGGCTTTTTCCCATGGCTCCCCTGACTTTTTCAGCTCAGCCTGTAGGTCGCGCAGGGTCAGGTCAATAGCAATACCATAACCTACAATTGCATTAGCGACCCGGCCTTCATCTGCATTTTTCAATGGCAAGCCAATAAGCACTGCCAGTTCCACTTCGTAATGTACTGAACCAAAACCATCTGGAATTGCAATCGGTTGTTTAATATCACATAGCGCCGTTTCAGGCTTAATGAACAGCAGCGGTTGCTTTGGAGTATTGTCACCCATTTCTTTTATATGATCAGAATAGTTTTTACCAATACACACAACCTTGCCAACGGGTAACTCTAATAAATCGCCCTGCCAATCCCGATGTTGATACATATGCTTACGACTCCTTAACCTAACCATTAGATGGTTTTATTTGTTATTTAATAACCGAGTGTCTTGCCGTACTTTTACGTTAATCAACCATGCTATCACTTATACAACGCATTAAACTTAGATTAAACGCTCAATTTTGAGCAACACTTTCTGCCAAAGTGCCAATACTGATAGCGAAATATAGTGACCGGTTCCAATGCATAATAGTACGGAAGTTGTTATACACCATAAAGGTTCTCCCCTGCGCATCATCCGGCTGAATAATCCAGGCCTTCTGCCCCGGAGCCGCCTTCTTACTGGTTACGATGCCCAGTTTTCGCCATTGAGCAACCGTTTTAGCTTTATCATCCTCCAAACCTATTCGCGCCGGATTTATCGCCTTAGTCAGCTTAACTTCCTCCCCCCAGCCCTCATTTTTATTCCAGCCTTCCGTGGCCAGATAGTTGGCGGTTGAAGCAAATACATCGTCGATGTTATTCCAGATATCAATACGCTCGTCACCATCACCGTCAGCCCCGTAGGTAATAAACGACGTCGGCATAAACTGGCACTGCCCCATTGCTCCGGCCCATGAGCCTTTCAATTGGTCTGCACTGATATGTTTTTGCTGGATGATAAGTAATGCAGCCATCAATTGTTTGGTAAAAAAAGCTTCCCGGCGGCCTTCAAAAGCCAGCGTGGCCATGGCTGAAATAATATCTTCCTTACCCTGATATTTTCCGAAGCCGCTTTCCATCCCCCACAGCGCGACAATATAGCTGGCCGGAACGCCGGAACGTTGGCTGGCTCGCTCTAATTGGCTGTGATAGGTCCGATACATTTGGCGGGCGAGCCTGATTTTTTTCTCAGGTAACACCCGTTGAAGATAAATATCCAGCGTGATTTTTTTCTCTAACTGATTTTTATCTGACTGAATAACCCGACTGAGGAAATAAATATTAGCGAAGGCTTCATCAATAGTTGCCTGATTGATTCCCTCAGCTAACGCTTTTACCTTTAACCGTTCAACATAGGCAGGAAATTGAGATTCATCCACCACAGAAGAATCTACCGGGGGAGTTGTTGTAACCGACGAGGGAGCAACATTCGTTTGAGTCGCCCCTGCCGTTCCGGTTAGGAGAAATGCACCGATTAGCCATGCTACTGCTGATAATTTCACTGCTATCATCCGAAATATGAAGATATAAAAAAATATTTTTGCATAGTAAAAACCACTGCTGAGGATGGAATTAATAAGCCTGGTTTAGTCAATGCTTTCGGGCGTTTGCAATAAGCTTTCTATCGGTGGTGGCACCTGTAAATAGAAGCCTTGTTCCGTTAACGAAACCCTGACCTTATTGATATCAGCGGATGCCAGCCTGTCGCGCTTATCCAGAGAAAGCATCATAACAAACACCGGCTTACCAAAATTTTTGATTAACTCTGGCGGAACCTTAGAAAAATCATCTCGAATTTCAACATAAAGATAGGTCTGATCTCGTTTGGTACTTCGATAAATTGCACATAACATCGGTATTTACGCTCTAATTAATTTAGTCAGTGACTTGCCTAGATATGCCGCTAACTATAACATGCATAAGTTACATTCGTGTATTTCACAATATTGCACATTTAAGCGGTGCTTTGATGATAATCGAAGCCAACATGAGTCATGTATAGATGTCACAATCGCCAGTTGAATTGAAAGGCAGTAGTTTTACTCTGTCAGTTGTTCATTTACATCATTCAGAACCCAATATTATTCGCGAAGCGCTAAGCGAAAAGGTCCGACAGGCTCCGACTTTTTTACAAAATGCGCCCGTGGTTCTGAACGTTTCTACTCTTCCTGAAGATACGGATTGGTTACAGCTACAGCAGGTAGTGACCGAAGCTGGCCTGCGAGTTGTTGGCGTCAGTGGCGTACAAAACGATATTCAGAAGCTTTCTATTCAGGCCGCCGGGCTTCCTTTATTAACTGAAGGTAAAGTCAGTAAAGCAGCCAAAGTCGTTACTCCCCCGCCACCAGCGGTAGCAAAAACCCGAATTATCAGCAATCCTATCCGCACCGGGCAACAAATTTATGCGCGTGATTCTGATCTGATCGTCACCAGCCATGTCAGTGCAGGCGCTGAACTTATTGCCGATGGCAATATTCATATTTACGGCATGATGCGCGGGCGAGCTTTAGCCGGTGCCAGCGGTGATACCGCAAGCCAAATTTTTTGTACTCAGTTAGCCGCAGAGCTGGTATCAATTGCCGGTCAATATTGGTTAAGTGAAAGAATTCCAACTACATTTTATGAACACAGCGCTCGACTGTTTTTAAAAGGTAATATTTTAACAATCGAATCATTAAATTAAGCCCTTTAACAAGGAACCTGCTATGGCACGTATTATTGTTGTTACTTCCGGTAAAGGAGGCGTTGGTAAAACCACTTCTAGCGCTGCCATTGCGACCGGTCTAGCACAGAAAGGCAAGAAAACCGTCGTTATCGATTTTGACATTGGACTGCGTAATCTTGATTTGATCATGGGCTGTGAGCGCCGTGTTGTTTATGACTTCGTTAACGTTATTCAGGGAGATGCCACGCTTAATCAGGCTCTGATTAAAGATAAGCGTACGGATAATTTATATATCCTGCCTGCCTCCCAAACCCGCGATAAAGACGCGCTTACTCGCGAAGGCGTAGAAAAAGTTCTCGATACCCTAGATGAAATGGGCTACGACTTTATTGTTTGTGACTCTCCGGCCGGTATTGAAAGCGGCGCATTAATGGCGCTGTACTTCGCTGATGAAGCGATTATCACCACTAACCCTGAAGTCTCATCCGTTCGTGACTCTGACCGCATTTTGGGCATTCTGGCCTCTAAATCACGTCGTGCTGAGCGTGGCGAAGACCCGATTAAAGAACATTTGCTGGTAACGCGTTATAACCCAGAGCGCGTTAACCGCGGTGATATGCTAAGCGTTGAAGACGTAGTAGAAATTCTGCGTATTCCGCTATTAGGTGTTATTCCTGAAAGCCCGTCCGTATTGCGCGCATCTAACCAAGGCGAACCTGTTATTCTGGATCTTGAGTCAGATGCAGGATTGGCCTACGGTGATACCATTGAACGCCTGTTGGGTGAAGAACGACCTTTCCGCTTCCTGAATGAAGAGAAGAAAGGTTTCTTAAAGCGACTGTTCGGGGGATAAGTCATGGCATTATTAGATTTCTTTCTGTCGCGTAAAAAACCAACGGCCAATATTGCCAAGGAGCGGCTCCAGATCATCGTTGCAGAACGCCGCCGCGGAGACAATGAACCACATTATTTGCCTCAGCTAAAGCGGGAAATTCTCGAAGTTATCTGCAAATATGTACAAATTGATCCTGATATGGTGACCGTGCAGTTAGAGCATAAAGGGGATGATATCTCAGTATTAGAGCTAAACGTCACCCTGCCGGAAACTGACGACGGGAAATAGATGACTCGACGCGATGAGTGATTGATCAAAAAGGGCCAGCATATTGCTGGCCCTTTTTGTATAACGTCAGGCAAATGCCTGAGCTTCCTGTTCCAGATACTCGGTCAGAACGTTCCCCATCAACTCGCCTCTCCAACCTTGGAAAAGCTCAGGCTGTTGTTGTTTACCCTGCCAGTAACACTTAAGCAGCTGATTAATTTGACGACGAGAAGCCAGTAATTCAACGTTCAAACCGCTGTTATCTGATACATTCTGAATCAGCGCCTTAATATCTTTAAACACTTTTTTATAACCGGCGTGGTCAACAATGCGCTCTATTTTCTTCGGCAGTTCGCTGTCATCCAATGTCAGGCTTTCAGCCACTAATCTCAGCATCGTTCTGCCATGAAAGCGTACCTCCGGGCCACTCAGGCCAAGAGGCTCAAGCTCAGCTAAAGAGCTTGGCTGATAACGAGCAACCTGCCATAGGTTTTCTTCTCTGACAACAAAGTTAACCGCCATATCCCGTTCACGGGCATAGGTTAAACGCCATGCTGCAAGGTTACGTAAGCAGGCTAACTGGCGCTCATTCAACTGCCAGGCATTGGTGATATCGCGATAAGCATCTTGCGGATCGGTAATTTCACAGCGGCGTTTACTCATCATAATGCATTCATTCTGTGCTGCATCAGACCAGCCTAAAGCGTCAGTTTCCCGAATAATGGTATCGGCCATCGGTAATAAATAGAAAACGTCAGCCGTCGCATAAACACACTGCCGCTCAGTTAGCGGACGCGCCAGCCAATCGGTACGGGATTCACTTTTATCTAAATCTATATGAAGATATTCACTGACCAGTGCAGCAAATCCGGTAGATAAAGAGCGTTTATTAAAGGCGGCAAAGATTTGCGTATCGATTAACGGTTGAGGCAGAACGTCAAACTCATGCTGGAAAACTTCAAGATCTTCGCTGCAAGCATGCAGGAGTTTAGTCACATCAGCATTTGCTAACAGGTCTTTAAAGGGTTGCCAGTCGGTAATATTTAGCGGGTCGACTAGCGTCGCCTGTTCTCCATCATAAATCTGAATTAAACCCAGTTTGGGATAATAAGTGCGGGTACGAACAAATTCGGTATCTAGCGCAACTCGGGCAAAGCGGCTGGCACGTTCGCAAACAACCTGTAACTCTTCATCTGTAGTAATCAGTTGATAATCCAAAACGGTATCTCTTATATAAGTGTCGTAGTACAAGTAACGCCGGTCATTACCGGCGTTACTGATAGCCATATTTAAGGCTTATTACTGTTTAGCGTTAGCCGCATCTTGTTGTTGTTTTAGTGCTTCATTGCGTAAATCTTTTCGTAGAATTTTGCCCACGTTAGATTTCGGTAACTCATCTCTAAACTCTACAATGCGTGGAATCTTATAGCCGGTTAATGCACTGCGACAATGAATGAGTAGCTCATCTTTAGTTAACGAAGGGTCTTTTTTTACAACATAGATTTTAACCGTTTCGCCGGAAGACTCACTCGGTACACCAATGGCGGCAACTTCCAGCACCTTGGGATGATGCGAGACAACTTCTTCAATTTCGTTGGGATAAACGTTAAAACCGGAAACCAGAATCATATCTTTTTTCCGATCGACGATGCGCATAAAGCCTTGCTCGTCCATCTGAACGATATCACCGGTTGCCAGCCAGCCATCTTTAATCATTTCGCTGGTTGCTTCCGGGCGGTTCCAATAACCTAGCATCACCTGAGGGCCTTTTACCCATAGCTCACCGGGTTCACCCTTGGGAACATCTTCACCCAGATCGTTGACCAAGCGGATATCCGTTGATGCTACAGGTAACCCAATACTGCCACTGTAGTGCTGTAAATCATAAGGGTTACCGGAAACCAGCGGTGAACACTCAGTCAGGCCATAGCCTTCCAGAATATGAGTTCCAGTCAGTTGCTGCCAGCGTTCAGCAACGCTGCGCTGGACTGACATTCCACCGCCAACGGTGATATGCAAATGGCTAAAATCCAGCTCACGGAAGTCTTCATCGTTAATCAGTGCATTAAACAGCGTATTTACCCCGGTTAACGCAGTAAATGAGTAGCGAGAAAGCTCTTTAACCAGGCCTTTAAGATCCCGTGGATTAGTAATTAATAGATTACAGCCACCGACCTCAAGGAATAACAGACAGTTCACCGTTAGCGCGAAAATATGATACAGCGGCAGTGCGGTAACCACTAACTCACGCCCTTCTTCAAGCAGTGGAATATAAGCCGCTCTGGCCTGCTCCATATTTGCCAGCATATTACGGTGGGTTAACATCGCCCCTTTAGCTACGCCGGTAGTACCACCGGTATATTGTAATAACGCTAAATCGCCCGGCTGGATATCCGGTTTCACATACTGCTGAGTTTTGCCCTTAGACAGCGCGGCGCGAAAAGAAGTCGCACCCGGCAGATGATATTTCGGTACCAGCTTCTTAATATACTTCACAACAAAATTAACCAACGGGCGTTTTGCCGCTGACAGCTGATCGCCAAGCCCGGTTAAAATAACGTGTTTTATCTCTGTATTGGCCACCACTTTTTCCAGGGTATGGGCAAAGTTGGAGACGATAACAATGGCTTTAGCACCACAGTCATTAAGTTGATGCTCGAGTTCTCTGGGGGTATACAGTGGATTAACGTTAACGACCACCATTCCGGCCCGTAAAATACCGAACAGAGCCACCGGGTATTGCAACAGATTCGGCATCATTAACGCGACTCTGTCACCTTTTTTTAATCCCAACGTATTTTGTAAATAGGAAGCAAACGCCCGGCTGCGTTTCTCAAGCCGGCGGAAAGTCATGACTTTCCCTTGGTTAATATAAGCTGGCTGATCGGCAAAACGTTTAGCGGAATTTTCAAACATGTCAGCTAATGACGGATACCGCTCAGGATCAATCTCAGTTGGTACATCTTTCGGATAGCGGGATAACCAAACCTTGTCCACTTATTTACTCCTGTCTCTTTCCGACTTTACTCCTTCCCCTGGCTGATGATTCAGCCGGGAAAGGAAATATTTTTAATAGCGCACCACACCCATAATGAACGCTATGGTTATCACAGCTTCATGTACCACAGTTAATGAAATCACTATTATTTACACTGTATTACATAACATTAAGGTACTTTTGCTGGCTATTTTCCCGGCAGAGTCACTCACGGCCGGGAAGCTTTTTCCATGTTACTTCATTGCGCAGGTAAACCGGTTGGGTCTCTTCCACTGCCTGTACTTGATTATTCTTCCAGCACTCAAGTGCCAGAGGCAACATATCTTCAGCCTGAGGTAACGGCATATTTCCGTCACATAGCGTCACGTCGGTATTGGCAGCCATATCAGGATAAGTGTGCCACCCGGTACCGACACAGGCCCATTCACCCTGAACTAATTTTAGCTGATTATTAACCTGTTCCGGCAATAAGACCTGTTCATCACCAATAAGTTGCCAAACTCCGCCAGCGTTACGCTGATATTGGCCCCAATAGACCTCGCCCATCCGCGCATCGATAGCCGCCAGTACTTTACTGCTGCCGGTCATTCTAAATGCCCCTTCAGCCAGCGTATTTAAAGTTGAGATACCAATCATCGGTAAATCAGCCCCTAAAGCCAGTCCTTGAGCAACACCGATACCAATACGCACGCCGGTAAAGCTGCCCGGTCCGCGGCCAAAAGCCAGTGCGTCAAGCTGTGATAATTTCAGCCCTGAATCGTTGAGAACTTGCTGAACCATAGGTAACAGGCGTTGCGTATGTTCACGCGGGCATAGTTCGTACAAAGCATGTTTTTGTCCGTTATCCCAAATGGCAACGGAGCACGCTTCGGTGGATGCATCAAGCGCAAGAATTCGCGTTGACATAGATAACCTCAGGCGGGAATGTTAAAAATAAAGAGAATTCCGCGATGATACCATACTGGCGATCGCAGAGATAAATGTTGTTCTTAATGGTCTTTTGCTGCTCAGGCGTCATTGATTGGCCGCTGCTTTAGGAAATCAATCGCCTTCTGAAGATCCCGTGTTCTCGGGGTTGGCGGTAAACTATTCAGGAATACTGCACCGTACGGGCGCATCACCAATCGGTTATCACAAATCACTAAAACACCGCGGTCGTCAGTATCTCGGATTAACCGGCCTACGCCCTGTTTTAAGGTAATAACCGCGTCAGGCAGTTGTACTTCATTAAACGGATCTCCACCGCGTAACCGGCAGTCTTCCATTCGGGCTTTAAGCAACGGATCATCCGGCGAAGTAAAAGGTAATTTATCAATGATAACGCAAGAGAGAGCATCTCCGCGCACATCGACCCCTTCCCAGAAGCTATTGGTTGCCACCAATAATGCATTACCGGACTCAACAAACTGTGACAGTAATTTAGCCTTACTGGTTTCACCCTGCATCATCACCGGTAAGGTCATGGTTTCGCGAAATGCTTCGGTTAAATCCCGCATCATCTGATGGGAGGTACAGAGAAAGAAACAGCGCCCGTCATTAGCTTCAATTAAAGGCTGTAACATAGCGGCCAACTGTTTAGCGCCGCCGTATTGATTGGGAGAAGGTAAAAATCGTGGCACGCAGAGCAAAGCCTGCGTTGCATAATCAAACGGACTGGCCAACAGCAGCGTTTCGGCTTTATCTAATCCTAAACGTTGGGTGAAGTGCTCGAGTTGGTCATTGACTGACAGCGTCGCGGAGGTAAATATCCATGTCCCGGCTTTTTCTTTCATTAAATCGCGAAATTTATCGGATACGGATAACGGAGTCAGGGCCAGTACAAAATGGCGGGCAGAACATTCATACCAATAGCTATACCCCGGAATAGAGACGTCTTTCAGCCGCGTCAGCCGCGCTCGATATTGAGTTGCACGTTCAAAGGCAGCATCCAATAACGCCGAGCGGCCTAAGGCCATTTTGATAACGTCATAGCATAGGCTTAAGGCATCATCAACCAACAACAGTGCTCGTTGAACGTTAGTCTGTTCCAAAACCTGGCGTAAATTGCCTCTAAAACCGGGCTCGCCTAATGCCAGTCTGAAGTCCTGAGTACTTTGTGATAAACGGTCGGCACTTTTTTGTAGCTGGGCCATATCCCGAACTTCGGTGCGGTAGGCAATAGCAATATCTTTGGCGAGATCCAATAACTGTCGGCTGGTGACCTGCTGACCAAAATACTGGCTGGCAATATCAGGTAACTGATGGGCTTCATCAAAAATCATCACGTCAGCGTCAGGGATCAGCTCGGCAAAGCCCGTCTCTTTAACCACGATATCGGCAAGAAACAGATGATGATTCACCACAACTACGTCGGCATCCATAGCCTTACGACGTGCTTTAACCACAAAGCACTCTTTATAATAAGGGCAATCACTGCCTAAGCAGTTGTCATTGGTACTGGTCACCAATGGCCAAATAAAGCTGTCTTCTGCCACCTGATTACAGGTGCTGGTATCGCCGTCGTTGGTTACTGATGACCAGCGGCGTAAATTGACTAAATCATTCAGGGTAGAGTTAGACAGCTCACCGCCGGTCATCGATTGCTGTTCCATCCGCTCCAGGCACAGGTAGTTCGACCGCCCTTTTAGCAGCGCCAGTTTGCCGGTAAATTCCAGCGCCGTTGCAACCGTGGGTAAATCCCGGGCAAAAAGCTGATCCTGTAACGCCTTTGACCCCGTCGAGATAATGACCTTACGCTTGGAGCGTAAAGCGGGTACCAGATAAGCATAGGTCTTACCCGTCCCTGTTCCGGCTTCAACCACTAACGCATGTTTTTTCTTAATTGCGCTGGTAATAGCTTTGGCCATTAAACGCTGTGGCTCACGTGGCTTAAAACCTTTAATTGCCTGAGCTAATGCACCTTTGGGTGCGAAATCATCCGCCAAGTCGAGTGTCCGTTGTTTTAAAATGGTCCGCAGACATCAGTGATGCCACAACGGATACGCGAGGAATGCGTCTATTATGCCTTTCCTCCCTTCTCATCACCAACAGAAATGCATCCCGTGGGCAGGTTATGTTAACCTTGTGCTGAGATTGAAATTTTCTGAGACATAATAGAACCGGAGTTCCTATGAGTATTGAACGTATTAATCCTGAAAAGCGCTGGTCTGATGCCGTTGTTTTTAACGACACAATTTATTATACCAGCGTACCTGAAAATCTGGAGGCCGACGCAACGGCTCAAACGGCTAATGCATTGGCTGCAATTGATATTATTTTAAACCAATTAGGTTCAAGCAAAGACCGAATCTTAGATGCCACTATCTTCCTGGCCGATAAAAGCGATTTTGCTGCCATGAACGCAGCATGGGATGCTTGGGTTTCTGACGGTAATGCGCCGGTACGCTGTACCGTTCAGGCGATTTTAATGAAACCAGAATATAAAGTAGAAATTAAGATTATAGCTGCACGCTGATCGGGCTCATTCAGGAGATAACCTGAATGTCATACGGCATAAGTTATAAAAAAGCCGTCAGTGTGAATGACCCTGACGGCTTTTCGATAATTACGCTGCCAGCTTAAGCATAATCATCCCAATGAGGAGTAATCCTAAGCCGCACCAGCCTCGGATATTCAAACGCTGACCAAACATAATCCAGCCGGCAGCAATCGTTGCTGCAATACCAAATCCGCCCCATAGTGCATAGGCAATGGATAGATCCATACCTTTTACCGCCTGGGCCAACGCACTAAACGCGCCTAAAACGGCTAACAGCGACAATATCCCCAGCCAATAACGCTTGAATCCATTGGATAGCTTAAGCAGGATATTAGCAACAATCTCAAGAACGATAGCTAAGCCTAAAAAAGCCACATGGTAAAACTCAAGCTGCTGCATGATGGCCCTCTATTTTATCAGTGCCTTCGGCATGGGAACGAACCTGCTTCGGCTTATAGGTTCCTGACTTAATCAGCACGATACCCAGCAATAAGATGGCAAGCCCCACCGCTTTAAACAGTGAAACATCCTCACCAAACAGCATTACGCTGGATAGCGTAATCAATACTACACCGATGCCTTCCCACAATGCGTAAGCTACGCCAAGCGCAACACGTTTAATGGATACTGATAATAAAATATAGGATAGGGTTATCATAAAATACATTAAAACATGGCCGTAAATATTACCGGTCTCACTTGCATATTTCATGGATAATGTACCAATAACTTCGGTCACGATAGCCATCAATAAAAATAGCCAATAAATCATTTTATTTCTCCGGATTATTTTTTATAACAATAATTCCAACTGCCGGATAATATTAAGATTCCCAGTTAGATTCGCTAAATAATAAACGAACGGAACTCAGCTTAATAATAAACCAGTAATGGTAAATAATTATTGCGGTTTTATACGCCCTGAAGGACGATCCTCGGAGAGTGCGCTAACGCGCGTTTGTCCAATTTAGTACGCTGGCAAGAATAGCTGAAATGAAAAAAACGAATGTTGATGTTTGTAGCAATGAACGTTGTATGTTCGCCATAATAATTTAGTTGTCAGTCGTGCAACAATCACACGATTTGCCCTTACCCCTCCGATGAATGTCGTTATGCCGTCATTTTTATCATGCCGAGCACATAAAAGTAAACCCACACCAATAAATATAATTTTATTTTGTCGGCCCCTTCTCAAACTCGCAGTAGATATATAATATCAGCAAGCATAAATATCAACCCCACCCTTAACTACTTTATGCTGATAATATGCATGGCGATGCATAACGTGGCTAATAGCATTTAGTAAAATAATAAACCCTATTATATTAAATTAAAAAAGCCGATGCGTTTAAAAGGCATCGGCTTTTATCATCTTTTTGTCATACCTGAATTTAGCCTTTTGCGTGAGCGACTGCTTCACGGGCTAATTGTGTGATACGGTCAAAATCACCGTTAGCAATGGCATCTGCCGGTACTAACCATGATCCACCCACACAAAGAACGCTGCTTAGCGCCAGGTAGTCACGACAGTTGTTTAGCGTAATTCCGCCCGTCGGGCAAAAACGCACTTGTGAGACGGCGCTACAGATGGCCTGAAGGGCTTTTACGCCACCGTTAGCTTCCGCCGGGAAGAATTTAAATTCACGTAAACCGTAATCCATACCCAGCATTAATTCAGAAACGCTGCTGATACCCGGAATTAACGGGATATTACCCTCAACCGCCGCTTTTAATAACGGCTCGGTCAGGCCCGGGCTGATAGCAAACTGGCCACCTGCGGCTACCACATCGGCTAACTGCTGGGGGTTAAGTACCGTACCGGCACCAATAATGGCTTCAGGTACCTCTTTGGCTATCGCGCGGATAGCGTCAATGGCACAAGGTGTACGCAGGGTAACTTCCAGAACGCGAACACCGCCGGCAACCAGAGCTTTAGCCAATGGAACTGCATCTTTTAGCTCTTTAATCACAATAACCGGAACAACCGGCCCATCAGACAGAATTTTTTCAGCGCTTACTTTCCAGTTTTTCATTTACTCAAATCTCCATGTGGCCAATCAACATCGATTATCGCTATCGGATAGCGGCGAGCATCAAAGCCGTTCTAAATTAACGTGTGATCGGTTACACGCGGGATATTAAATTGTTTTTTATGCAGACCAGAACACGTCTACCGGCGTCTTATTTTGATGTAATACCGAACGCACTGGCATTTCGTTCACGTCATCACCTTCCTGCGCCTGCTGATAAACAGCCCGTTTCCCCTCGCCCACTAAGTGCAGGAAGATTTGGCGGCTATTAAGCAACGCAGGTAATGTCAGCGTAATTCGGTCTAACGGAGCCGTCAGCGGTGTCATTCCCATGCACAAATGGCCGGACTTCATATCCAGAGCTGGGAATAAATCCGTCGCACCGGGAAATAGTGAAGCCGTATGCCCGTCATCACCCATACCTAAAATGACAACGTCAAATGGCTTAGCCATTGCATTAAGCCTCGGCTCAATATCAGATGCGCCTTCGAACGGCGTTTGTGCCGGGCTTTTTAGTGAAACAAAGTTTGCCGTTGCCGCTTTGCCCTGTAATAGGTTTTCACGCACCAGCTTTTCATTACTCGATTCATTATGGAGATCAACCCAGCGCTCATCGGCTAAGGTGATGGTCACTTTGTCCCAGTCCAGCGTTTGTTGGCTAAGCAATTTAAATAGGCCTAACGGTGTTCTTCCGCCAGAAACTACCAGACTTGCTTTTCCTTTTGTTTCTAGCCCTTTTTGCAACTCTTGAGTAATTCGCTGCGCTAAGCGGCTATTTAATTCATCGGTTGAGGGGAAATTGATAAAGTTTGCCATGGTAGTCACCTTCATTACGGACATTAATTATACTGAGATTATTATGCCGCCTGAAGTGCTCGGGCGGCATACTGAGCAAGTTTAAACAGGGTAAAATACCTTACTCAAATTCGCTCCATGAACGACCATCACGCGTAATCATAGCAACAGAGGCAACCGGCCCCCAGGTGCCAGCCTGATACGGCTTAGGCGGCTCATTATCGGCAGCCCATGCGTTCATGATTGAATCAACCCACTTCCAGGCTTCTTCGACTTCATCACGGCGAACAAACAGCGCCTGAATACCACGCATAGTTTCAAGTAACAGACGCTCATAAGCATCTGCTACGTGTTGCTCATGGAAGGTATCGCTGAAACTTAAATCCAGCTTGGTTGTTTGCAGGCGGTGTTTGTGATCTAAGCCCGGTACTTTATTCAGAATTTGAACTTCAACGCCTTCATCAGGCTGAAGACGAATCGTCAGCGTATTTGGTGGTAGTTGTTGATAGGACTCACTGAACAGATTTAACGGCGGGTTTTTAAAATAGATAACCACTTCAGAACATTTAGATGGCAAACGCTTACCGGTTCTCAGGTAGAAAGGGACGCCGGCCCAGCGCCAGTTATCGATATCAACGCGGATAGAAACGAAGGTTTCGGTATTACTGCGCTTGTTAGCCCCCTCTTCATCCAAATAGCCCGGTACTTTTTGCCCCTGAACAAAACCGGCCGTGTACTGGCCACGAACCGTTGTTTCACGAATATTGGTATGGTCAATACGGCGCAGAGAGCGCAGAATTTTGACTTTCTCATCGCGGATGCGATCGGCACTTAAGTCAGCAGGAGGTGACATGGCAATCATGGTCAAAATTTGCAACAGGTGATTTTGCACCATATCACGCATTTGACCGGCTTTATCAAAATAGCCCCAACGGCCTTCAATACCAACTTCTTCTGAAACGGTAATTTGTACGTGGTCAATAGCACTGTTGTCCCACTTCGCCGCAAACAGCGAGTTCGCAAAACGCAGCGCTAACAGATTCAGTACCGTCTCTTTACCCAAATAGTGGTCGATACGGTAAACCTGAGACTCATCAAAATACTCAGCAACCTGGTCGTTAATTTCCCGTGAGGACTTTAAATCTGTTCCTAACGGTTTTTCCATTACAACCCGGCTCGGATATTTATTCAGCCCGGCTTCGCCTAAACCACGGCAAATAGCCCCGAAGGTATTAGGTGGCATGGCAAAGTAATTGATGGTTGCACGATTTTCTTGGTCGAGCATTGCACCTAGCTGCTTGAACGCAGCGCTGTCATTCACATCCAGATTACAAAAATCTAAACGGCTGCTCAGCTTCTGCCAAACTTCCGGCACAATCTCTTCTTTCATAAAGGTGGAGAGCGCTTTTTCGATGACGGCAGTATAAGCCACCTTATCCCACTCAGCCCGGCCAACGCCAAGAATTCGGGTGTTGGGATGAATGTGCCCCGCTTTTTCCAGTTGATAAAGTGATGGTAATAGCTTCCGGCGAGCTAGGTCACCTTTGGCACCAAAAATAACTAAATCACAGGCCTGAGCTATTGAGTCATCGACCATATCTATCTCCTCAAAACCACGTCTGATATTAAAACGCAGTTTTATAATTCATGTAATTTTATTACATAAGTAATGTACCTGTTTAAATGCCCGCCGTAAACAGTCAGGATAAAAAGGAACAAACTTGATAATAAATTCTCGTTTATTTTCGCTTAACCAGTTAAATAAAAAGAAGTTATGCGATAAATAATTTTCGTGATGTTACTAAAAACAATAAAAATCAGATGTCGATCAAAGTTAGTGAAAAAAAATTACAAAATCATTCTCTCTTACTGCATCGCCCGATATCCCGTAGTATATTTCCACAGATCGACTATCGATTTCACCTTTGGATGCAATAGGCAAAAAGCAGCGGGATAAAAATATGCTGGAACGAATTCATAATTTTCGAGAAAAACTAAGCAAATCCGAGCAAAAAGTTGCCGATGCTATTCTGGCTGCGCCCCAAACGGCGATCCATTCAAGTATCGCTACCTTAGCGAAAATCGCGAATGTTAGCGAGCCTACGGTGAATCGCTTTTGCCGCCGTTTAAATACCAAAGGCTTTCCTGATTTTAAACTGGCGTTGGCCCAAAGTCTGGCCAACGGAACGCCTTACGTTAATCGCAACGTCGATGAAAACGACACGACGGATGCATTTACCTATAAAATATTTGAATCTGCCGTTGCCAGCCTGAATATGGCGAAGAATAGTCTGGACATTATAGCCATTAATCGTACCGTCGACCTGTTGACCGTGGCGAAAAAAATCTCTTTTTTTGGTTATGGCGCCTCTTCCGTTGTCGCTCACGATGCCATGAATAAATTCTTTCGCTTTAATATTCCTGTCATCTATTTTGACGATCTGGTGATGCAGCGCATGAGCTGCATAAATTCTAATGAAGGTGACGTCGTCATTTTGATCTCTCACAGCGGCAGAACCAAGAGTCTGGTTGAGCTGGCTGAACTCGCCCGGAAAAACGGTGCAACCGTAATAGCCATTACCTCTCAGGGGACGCCACTGGCAAAAGTGGCAAATCTATCTATTCTGTTAGACGTTCCTGAAGATACTGACATCTATATGCCAATGGTATCCCGGCTTGCCCAACTCACCATTATTGATGTACTGGCGACAGGATTTACGCTTCGCAGCGGTTCGAGCTTTAGAGATAACTTAAAGCGCGTAAAAGAGGCGTTAAAAGAGTCTCGCTTCGATAAATTTTCATAGTTTTGCCCATCCTCCCCGAATGAGGTAGGCCATATTTGAGAACCTTGTCATATAATGGTATAAATCCCCCCAAGAATTTTAGAGACCGGTGTTTATTTAGAGCATGGGTTGTGAAGGCGAGGCGTTATTTAAGCAGTAAAATAATAGAAATGGCGTTGGTATCAATGCCCCTGTTTTCAGACATACCATGGTTTGAAGACAGTACTGATTAAGTAAAAACTTTATCATGTTTTCAATGGAGTTATACATGTCCAGAAGGCTTAGAAGAACCAAGATAGTTACAACGTTAGGTCCGGCAACCGATCGCGACAATAATTTAGAAAAAATTATCGCAGCTGGTGCCAACGTAGTCCGCTTAAACTTCTCCCACGGTACCCCCGAAGATCACCAACTCCGCGCAAACAAAGTTCGAGAAATCTCTGCAAAATTAGGTAAGCATGTTGCCATTCTAGGTGATTTACAGGGCCCTAAAATTCGTGTTTCAACCTTTAAAGAAGGCAAAGTCTTCCTTAACGTTGGCGATAAATTTTTATTAGACGCTAATTTATCTATCGGTGACGGCGATAAAGAAAAAGTCGGAATCGACTACAAAGGTTTGCCTGCTGATGTTGTTCCCGGCGATATCCTGTTATTAGATGATGGCCGTGTTCAACTGAAAGTTATCGAAGTTCAAGGTATGAAGGTGTTTACCGAAGTTACCGTCGGCGGGCCGCTCTCCAATAATAAAGGCATCAATAAACTAGGCGGCGGCCTTTCTGCTGAAGCCCTGACTGAAAAAGATAAAGCCGATATTTTAACCGCCGCTAAGATTAACGTGGATTATTTAGCCATTTCTTTCCCGCGTACCGGTGAAGATCTGAACTATGCCCGCCGCTTAGCCCGGGATGCGGGCTGTAATGCCAAGATTGTAGCAAAAGTCGAGCGTGCAGAAGCGGTAGCAACAGACGCAGCGATTGATGACATCATCCTTGCTTCCGATTCAATTATGGTTGCCCGCGGCGATTTAGGCGTAGAGATTGGCGATCCTGAACTGGTTGCCGTACAGAAAAAACTGATTCTGCGTGCCCGCCAGCTTAACCGCACGGTGATCACCGCGACCCAAATGATGGAGTCGATGATCACCAATCCAATGCCAACCCGCGCCGAAGTGATGGACGTGGCAAACGCCGTATTAGACGGAACCGATGCGGTAATGTTATCGGCTGAAACGGCCGCTGGCCAATACCCGGCTGAAACCGTCGCAGCCATGGCCGGTGTTTGCCTTGGTGCAGAAAAAATGCCACGCCTTAACGTGTCTAAGCACCGTTTAGACGTCGAGTTCGATAATATCGAAGACACTATCGCTATGTCGACGATGTATGCAGCGAACCATCTGAAAGGAATTAAAGCCATTATCGCTATGACTGAGTCTGGCCGCACGGCATTGATGATGTCGCGTATCAGCTCAGGCTTACCGATTTTTGCGATGTCACGCCACGAGCATACTTTAACGCTGTGCGCTCTTTACCGCGGCGTAACTCCGGTAAAATTCAACGGTGACTGTGATGGTTTACCGGCGGCAACCTTAGCCACCAATCAACTGCGTGATAATGGGTTCCTGATGTCCGGGGATTTGGTTATTGTTACCCAAGGTGACGTAATGGCGCTGGTAGGCAGTACCAATACCTGTCGCATACTGCGGGTTGAATAATTTATTGATGATCGGTAATCGATAAATAGCATCCAGCAAAAAGGGCCTTTAAAAGGCCCTTTTCTATTTTAACTATTACTGGATTATTTTTTATTTTCCGGCCAGAGATCTTTTCTTTTATACGGTTCTGTATCGCCGTCTTTCCGGGTTTTAAGAAACTTAAGCACCCAAACGTATTGCTCAGGATTAGGGCGAACCAGTTTCTCAACTTCTTCATTCATCCTGCGGGCAATCGTGTGATTATCGGCATCGGCGATATCATCCATTTCAGGATTAATATAGATGTCCAGCATCCCTTCATCGGCTCTATAGACCGGAAATAACGGCACAATTGCCGCATTACAAACTTTCATCAGGCGGCCTACTGCCGGCAGTGTCGCTTTATAGGTTGCAAAGAAATCGACAAACTCACTGTGCTCAGCGCCGTGGTCCTGATCGGGAAGATAGTATCCCCAATACCCCTGACGAACTGAGCTGATAAACGGCTTAATACCGTTCTGACGGGCATGCATACGGCCGCCGAAACGACGACGGACAGTATTCCACATCCAGTCAATCAGTTCATTTTTCTGGTGGTGAAACATCGCGGCCATTGGCTGCCCGCGATCGGCCATCATCATGGCAGGAATATCGACGCTCCAACCATGCGGAACCATAAAGATCACATTACGTCCGGACGCTCTGATCTCATCTAGTATCTCATCGCCGTGCCAGCGAATGCGCTTTCTTAAAAATTCAGGGCTACGAACGCTTTGCTCCACCATCAGCATGGTTGAATGAATCGCTGTAATCAGCATTTGTTCAATGATCTTTTCCCGCTGTTGTTCACTCATTTCGGGAAAACAATAATATAGATTAATCCTCGCCCTGCGCTTAGCGCTGCCGATAAAACGCCCGGCAAACTGACCTAACTTATTCAGCATCGGATTTCTAATTTTAACCGGAACATAAGCTAGCAATAGCATAACCCCGACGCCGGCCCAGACTCCCCAATACTTTGGAAGAAGGAAAGCGCGCTTAAATTGAGGAATAAACTCGCTGGTTGCACGTTTTTGTTTTTGCATGCCATGACTCATTAGGTAAAGAAGCGAACGATTCGGTGTCGATATACAGGCAACGAATTCAATTAAAGGAAATAAAAAGTTACTCAGAGTTTAGCTTAAAGTAAAACGCTACTGACTGACTATCAGTAGCGTTTTATTTGCCTATCAGAGATGAAGCTGTGGGATAACTTCTTTAGCCAGGGTCAGATAGTCTGAACGATCTTTACCAATCAGACCTTCTGAGCGAGGCAAGGTCGCCGTTAATGGATTAACCGCCTGTTCGTTGACCCATAACTCATAGTGCAGATGTGGCCCGGTAGAACGGCCGGTATTACCCGATAGAGCAATACGGTCACCACGTTTAATCTTCTGCCCCTGCTTAACTAAAATTTTATTCAGGTGCATATAACGCGTGCTGTACTGACGTCCATGACGAATAGCAACATAGTTACCGGCAGCACCGCTAAACTTAGCAACGACCACTTCCCCGTCACCCACAGCCAGAACGGGAGAACCGATTGGCATAGAGAAATCGACGCCTTTATGCGGAGCAACTCGGCCGGTAATCGGATGTAATCTGCGCGGATTAAACGGAGAAGAAACTTTGTATTGTTTTGGCGTAGGGAAACGTAAGAAACCTTTAGCCAGGCCAGAACCTTCACGATCGTAAAACTTACCGTCACCGGAGCGAATGGCATAATAATCTTTGCCTGAGCTTTGCATTCTTACGCCGACCAGTTCGCTCTGTTCATTTTTGCCATCTAAAACTTCTCTGGATAATAGAACAGAAAAACGATCGCCTTTACGTAACTTCCGAAAGTCCAGTTGCCACTGCAGTGCTTTAGTCACTGCGTGAATCTCACTGTTGGTTAACCCTGCCGCTCTGGCGCTTGATACAAAACTGCCGTCAAGCGTACCGGTTAGCACACTATTCTTCCACTCACCTTTCAGGGTATTGATGGTTTCAGCAAAACCGTTCTCACCACGTTGATAGGTGCGGGTTTCGCGTCGGGAAACAGCCCAAGTGAGGCTTTGTAAATTCCCTTCATCATTCAGCGTCCAGTTCAGTTGCTGACCAATTTTCAGATTAGCTAACGCCGGGTTCTTATTGGTTAATAAGTAGACCTCGGATGAATCAAGACCAAACTGGTTCAAAATAGAACTTAACGTGTCGCCACTGGAGACCACATATTCATTAGGAACAACTTCATCACCGATCTTTTCGTCCAGCTCATCTTTCGGAATATCATCATCCGGCGTTGGCTGGTCCATGGGTTCCGAGTTGTCCGCTATCTGCGTATCTTCAGCGGTTGATGTCGTTGATATGGGGGGTATGGTATTTTCAGCATTTGGATTATAAATGGCCGCTTGCCATACCAGCATGCCCCATGTGAGAAACAACAGGGCCCCGAACGTTAGCCGTTGGGACCGTGACAAATTGTTATACTTAAGCGCGATAACTCTAACCACTTGGAGCACTACTCAAATTCCTCGTTCTGTTACTCCAGGCAGTCCGTAAACTGTTGGGATAGCTGAGTCAAAAACTGTATATAGCTATCTTTACCTAACGTGATATTGCTGCCTAACGGGTCTAATATTCCGGTGCGTACATCGGTTCCCTTGGCGACAGCATTAATTACGGCTGGCTGGAATTGTGGCTCAGCAAAAACACACTCTGCTTTATGCTCAACCAACTGTGTTCTGATATTGTGTAAACGTTGCGCTCCCGGCTGGATTTCTGGATTTACGGTAAAGTGCCCAGATTGGCGTAAACCAAAGGCTTTCTCAAAATAACCATAAGCATCGTGAAATACAAAATACCCTTTGCCTTGCAACGGCTGCATTATATTAACAATTTTTTCTTTTGTCTGCTCAAGATCTTGCTCAAACTTCCGAAGATTAGCATCTAATTTGTCTTTATTTTGAGGCATAAGTTCCAATAATTTGTCATGAATCGCAATTGCTGACTGTTTTGCAATCTCCGGCGACATCCATATATGCATATCATAATCGCCATGATCATGATTATGTTCTTCATTATCAGCATGTTGATGAGCATTATCTTGAGCGTGCTCATGTTCATGGTCGTGGTCATCATCCGTCCCTTTCGATAATAAAGGCTTAACAGAATTTAACCCTGACAGCGCGATTTTTTTCTTTTCATCAATATTATTTAGTGGTTTTGTCAGAAATGACTCCATATCAGGTCCAATCCAGATAACTAAATCGGCTGAACGTAAACGCTGGACATCTGACGGACGAAGAGCATAATCATGCGGCGATGCGCCATCCGGAAGCAAAACTTCGGTCGGAATAACGCCTTCAGTAATGGCTGAAGCAATAAATCCAAGAGGTTTCGTTGAGGTTAAAACAGCAGCCGATGCCTGAGTGGCAATACAGGCCAAAAAAGTACTTGCCAGCACCATTCGGTTTAACCATTTTGTATTTTTTGATGTATGTTGCATTGGTTTTATTCTCATCGTCATAGTAATTGCCATTGGTATGTTATAATATAACACATCAGGAATTCTGCAAGAAAAAATGAATATGTCCACATTGCTTAATTTAGAACATATCTCTGTTGTGTTTGGTAGCCGCAAGGTTTTGTCCAACGTATCTCTAACGCTGAACGCAGGGCAGATACTAACGCTGCTTGGGCCAAATGGTGCCGGTAAATCAACCTTGGTGCGCGTTGTACTTGGCCTGATTAAACCCTCCTCTGGTAAGATGAGCAGCCCGCCCGGATTACGTATCGGCTATGTCCCGCAAAAACTTCATCTTGACCCCACGCTGCCTTTAACCGTTGAACGATTCATGCGCTTGCGCCCCGGTGTAAAAAAAGCCGATATCATCCCTGCCCTGACTCGCGTACAGGCCAAGCACCTGATAAAAATGCCGATGCAAAAATTATCCGGCGGTGAAACACAGCGGGTACTACTGGCCAGAGCATTATTAAACAGTCCGCAGCTTTTAGTGTTAGATGAACCAACGCAGGGCGTGGATGTTAACGGCCAGCTTGCGTTATACGATCTCATCGAAAAATTACGTTCAGAGCTGAACTGCGGCGTTCTTATGGTTTCTCACGATCTTCATTTAGTCATGGCTAAAACTGACGAAGTCCTGTGCCTCAATCAGCATATTTGTTGTTCCGGCGCACCCGAGGCGGTTTCAGAGCATCCGGAGTTTATTGCGATGTTTGGCCATCGGGGTGCTAAAAAGCTTGCGGTTTATCACCATCATCATAATCATCAGCACGATCTGAAGGGTCGTATTGTTCTCAAGAATTCAGGCAGTAATCAGCATGATTGAATTGTTATTTCCCGGTTGGATGGCAGGTGTTTTACTGGCATTGGCAGCAGGTCCGCTGGGCTCGTTTGTTGTCTGGCGCCGTATGTCTTATTTTGGTGATACTCTGGCTCACTCGTCTTTATTAGGCGTCGCCTTTGGCCTGTTACTGAATATTAATCCGTTTTATGCCGTTATTGTTATTACCCTGCTTTTGGCTATCGGATTGGTCTGGTTAGAACGTCGCCCGCAGTTTGCCGTAGACACATTACTCGGCATTCTGGCCCACAGTTCACTCTCTCTGGGTTTGGTAACGATCAGTTTAATGTCCAACGTGCGGGTTGATTTAATGGCCTATCTGTTTGGCGATCTGCTGTCTGTGACCATAACGGACCTGTGGATGATTGGTGCCGGCGTGGTTATTGTATTGCTCACCTTGTGGTGGCAATGGCGTCCGCTGCTTTCCGTAACGGTTAGCCCTGAGCTTGCCCACGTTGATGGCATTAATCCTGAGCGGGTAAGACTATTGTTAATGTTGGTCACTGCGTTAACTATCGGTCTGGCTATGAAGTTTGTCGGCGCGTTGATTATTACTTCGCTACTGATTATCCCGGCGGCGACTGCCCGTAGGTTCTCACGAACGCCGGAACAAATGTCGGGTTTTGCTGTAATTATTGGTATTATCGCCGTTACCGGCGGGCTGACTTTCTCTGCCTTCCATGACACTCCTGCCGGCCCTTCTGTTGTTCTTTGCTCTTGCTGCCTGTTTATTCTGAGCTTGGTAAAAAAACAGTCAGACTAACTGATTGATTTATTATGAAAAAAACCAGAGTTTATGTTTATTATATAAAACAAAATATTTTAGTATAAATCGGATCCCAATAGCGTCTAAAATAGCGTCGATAAAAGTCTTGCCTGCGATAATTTGTCGATAGAGCAAGACTCTTTTTATATATGGGTCTATGACACCGCATTCTCTCTTCATCAACAGCAGATAACCTTAAAGTTAACATTGTGAATATTGATATTATCGCCCTACTGAATAGCAACTATATTCTTCTATTATTCGTGGTATTGGCCCTGGGTTTATGTTTAGGAAAGATACGTTTAGGTAGTATTCAGCTAGGTGGTTCGATTGGCGTTTTAGTGGTATCTCTGCTGCTTGGACAACAACATTTCGAGATGAATACCGAAGCGCTGAGTCTAGGCTTCATGCTGTTTATTTTCTGCGTCGGCGTAGAAGCCGGGCCTAACTTCTTTGCCATTTTCTTCCGAGACGGTAAAAACTATTTTATGCTGGCTTTAGTGTTAGTTGGCAGCGCAATGTGTATTGCCCTTGGTATCGGAAAACTGCTCAATTGGGATATCGGCTTAACCGCCGGTATGCTGGCCGGTTCGATGACCTCAACGCCAGTATTGGTTGGTGCCGGCGATACCCTACGCCATACTTCAGTCGATGCCCAACAGCTTGCCATTGCTCAAGACCACCTGAGCCTCGGCTATGCCCTAACCTATCTGGTCGGGCTAGTTAGTTTGATTTTTGCCGCACGATATCTACCTAAATTACAGCGTCAGGATCTTCCCACCTGTGCACAGCAGATTGCCAGAGAGCGTGGTTTAGACCATGACAGCCAGCGTAAAGTCTATCTTCCCGTTATTAGAGCCTATCGTGTTGGACCGGAACTGGTTGAATGGGCTGGTGGAAAAAATCTGCGTGAATTAGGCATCTATCGCCAAACCGGCTGCTATATAGAACGTATTCGTCGTAATGGCATTATTGCGTCTCCCGATGGCGATGCGGTATTACAGATCAATGATGAAATCTCACTGGTTGGCTATCCGGATGCGCATGCCCGTTTAGACCCAAGCTTTAGAAACGGTAAAGAAGTGTTTGAGCGTGACCTGTTGGACACCCGCATCGTGACTGAAGAGATCGTAGTAAAAAATAATAGCGCAGTTGGAAAACGCCTTAGCCAGATTAATTTAACCGACCACGGCTGTTTTCTTAACCGAGTTATTCGCAGCCAGATTGAAATGCCGATCGATGACAATATCGTGCTCAATAAAGGCGATGTATTACAGATCAGTGGTGATGCCCATCGGGTAAAAGGCGTCGCGGACCGGATTGGATTTATCTCCATTCACAGTCAGGTCACTGACCTGCTGGCCTTCTGTGCCTTCTTTATTCTTGGCCTGATGATTGGTCAAATCACTATTCAGTTTAGTAACTTTTCATTCGGTATTGGCAATGCCGCGGGCTTACTGTTCGCAGGTATCATGCTGGGCTTTATGCGGGCTAACCACCCCACCTTCGGTTATATCCCTCAGGGTGCGCTGAATATGGTCAAAGAGTTTGGATTGATGGTCTTTATGGCCGGAGTCGGGCTCAGTGCCGGTAGCAGTATAGGTAATAATCTAGGCTTGGTTGGCGGCCAGATACTGGTAGCCGGCCTGATTGTCAGCTTAGTTCCGGTGGTCATTTGTTATCTGTTCGGAGCCTATATATTAAAGATGAACCGCGCGTTATTATTTGGTGCCATCATGGGGGCAAGAACCTGTGCACCGGCCATGGAAATCATTAGTGATACATCCAGAAGTAACATTCCGGCCCTTGGCTATGCAGGAACTTATGCCATCGCCAACGTATTACTCACGCTTGCCGGCTCTTTGATCATAATCATTTGGCCGGGGATCCTATAAAATTATCTTTATAATTAATTGGTTAAAAATTTTTTTGAATTTTTTAATAAATTAATTGTATTTCAGATGAACTATTTGATGTGGTTAACGTCTTACTTAGTGCCACTGCTTTACTTTTGAACTCCCTCATTGAGGTTGGCCCGATAAGCCCTTATTTACGTTTCATGCTTATCGGGCTTTTTATTGCCTGAAATTCCAGCTCTTTCATTTTTCCTCATGCATGTAATGCAACAATGACATACAATGTTCCTGTGCATTATTCGGCATAAGCCATCCTAATTCGTCGGTAAAAGTGAATCCCTATGTCATTAATGAAAAAAATTTTTATAGCCTACATCGTCTGTTTTGCTATCGGTACAGCGATTCTGTTTAGCTATTATTTACCCTCTACAGATATCGTTAAAATCACTGGCTCAGAAGTAAAACGCGTCGATAATGACGGTCCTATCTCTGCAGATAATCCGGCAGATGGCCCGACCCGTGACGTTTACTATATTTATACCATTAATGAAAATAAGAAGATCATGGTGTATCGCAATGAAGATACCGGATGGAGCTTCCCGTTCTACTTCAAATTCAATAGTGCAGATATTCAGGCTCAGGCTCAATCAGCTAACGATGCTAACCAAATATCCCGTATCGTTCATTACGGATGGCGCTTTAATATGATGAATATGTTTAAAAATATCGTCTCCATTAAGCCTGTCGATAGTTTTGAGGCATCAACCTTCTCTTTCTATACCATATTGAAATTTGCAGGCTGGTTTATCTGGCTGGCGTTAATTTTGGTTCAGTTGGCGATACCCGTCATGATTCGTCGCAGAAGGGAACGCAAAGAGCTGGCCCGCCCTGATGGTTCTATCGTCGAATAAATAAAGCATAACGGCGACTGAAATAAACTCAGCCGCCGTTATTTATTACCCGCCCATCTATTCTGCCATCAATCAAAAAAAACTAATGACGGACAGCAGAGCAGAGCTCACTCTGACTGAGTAACGCTTAGTTTAAGATACTCTTAACAAAAGCAATAATTTCCTGATTCTTGCCCTGCTCAAATAGACACTGCTGGAAACGTTGACCGCCAACGGCTGTTTTAACCAGCTCAGGATCTATTGCCTTCAAGGTATCCAGATAGTTGTCTTTAATAACGGCACTTTTCACTTGGTTTAAAATGCCGGCATTGCGCACCTGTGGTTCTTTACGCTCAACCGGATATCCTTCCCCTTTACGACCCGTAAAGGCTTTTTCAAAGATATAACGGACGTTCAGTTCCGCTCCCCAGCCAAAGCCTTTGGCGAAAGGCAAAGATAAAGCATTACCATTATTAATTTGAGCAAATAGAAATGCATCAGCCGGGTCAATACAATAACCACAAACTACGCCCGGGTGGATATTTAAAGACATTAACGCACCTTGCCCGGTACCACATCCGGTGACAACAAAATCAACCGCTTTAGCATTCAACAAGATGCTGGCCATAATACCCAAGTGAATATAGGTCAGGTGATGATCTTGTTCATCGCTCATACCAACGTTAAAAACGGCGTCATTATTACCAGCAGCCACAGCCTGAAGTTGCTCAAGAACTAAAGCATTTTTAGCCGCCTGGCTATTTTCCATCATCAGTGCAATATTCATTTTTTCTCCCCAAAATAACCATTAAACAGATATTGATAAATAAAATATATTTACATCAACTCAGCGTTAGCGAGCCAGCCATCCGCCATCAACAGCGATGGTGTAGCCATTAATATAATCAGATGCCGAAGAGGCAAGAAATACGGCCGGTCCCATTAGATCTTCAGGTAATCCCCAACGACCGGCAGGAATGCGCTCTAAAATTTCATCATTACGGGCCTGGTCGGCGCGCAGCTGTTGAGTATTGTTTGTCGCCATATAACCCGGAGCCAGCGCGTTAACGTTTATGCCATGCTTGGCCCATTCGTTAGCTAATAAACGGGTGACGCCCATAACGGCGCTTTTTGATGCCGTATAAGAAGGAACCCGAATTCCGCCCTGATAGGAAAGCATAGAAGCAATATTAATGATCTTGCCACCGGTGCCTTGTTTAATAAACTGGCGTGCAACGGCCTGTGACATAAAGAATACGGTTTTGATATTCAGGTTCATTACGTCATCCCAGTCTTTTTCACTGAATTCCAACGCATCCTGACGGCGAATAATACCCGCGTTATTCACCAGAATATCCACGTGACCAAATTGGTTTATCGCCTGCTCCAGCAACGATGGGAGTACGTCTAATTTGCTTAAGTCAGCCTTCAGGCTCAAAAAACGGCGTCCTAACGCGGTCACTTTTACGATGGTATCTGCCGGTTCTACAACGTTAATACCAACGATATCGCAGCCAGCCTGGGCTAAACCAATGGCCATACCCTGCCCCAAACCTGTATCGCAACCAGTCACAATTGCGACTTTACCTTGTAATGAAAAGTTATCGAGAATCATAGTGTTTCCTTAATACCCGGGCGTTAGTGGCCCAAAAATGGGGACTACGAGGTTTCCCCGCCATTCAAAGTGACTTAATACACCCACATTGATATTGCGTAATGGATGAGTGTGGATGTAGATCTAGTTTTGGCTATCTTAGTGGCGTTAAGTTTACCGCTAATTTAAGTTCCACTCAACAAAATAAAACATCGTTTTATTTTTTATGAAATAAATAACCAAGATTAATAGCTCGCTAATTTAATTAAAATTTATACTGCAACCCAATGCGTAAACGCGTTTGACGCTGATCGGTCGTTTTACTTGCACTTACGTTACCTACCTCGGTATATGGTGCCCAACTGGCATCATAGTTCCATAATACCTTTAGGTTATGCTCGTAATCCCACTTGTTATTATTAAAGCGAACCTGATCGCTGTGCTTATAAATATAGTTATATTCTAATCGCCAATCTTGATAGCGGTAGCCTAACCAGAATTCTCCGCGGTTAGTTTTTACATCATCCTTTCCTTTTTTAGTTTCACGCGTGTATTCATAGCGATAACGCCCATTTAAATAAATATCGTTATCAAAAGTATGTCCTACGGTGAGATAAGGCTTATAGGTACTATTGCTTTCAGAGGATTCAAGCGTAAATCCAGGCTGGATAAACCATTGGGGGGTGAATTTATATTGATAGCTTACGCTGCTTTCTGTACCGTTACTGACAATATCATTAAAGGCCTTGTTCTGGTCATCACCGCCAGATTTCCATTTTGTTTCCAATGAAAAGCCAAAACCATTGTCAAAACGATGTGAGATAGCAACGCGATCTTTATTAACTTTACTGACATCTAACCACTCATGTCGCATATCAATAGTTACCGCTGAAACTTGAACTGAGGTTAATAGTAGCCCCCAGAACATTAAAGTCTGTTTAGTCATGAAAATATCCCATCAGTATTTAATAAATAAATTTCTAAAAATGTTTATATAAAACATATTATTTAACGTCAGACTGGATAAATATATTATTATCGTTAATCTGACCAACGACAGCATCGGCATATTCCGCAGGTCGGCTGCGAAGTGAAATATTTTTCTCGAATATTCCTTGCTTTTCACTCTGAGTATAAGGGCCTGGTCTGAATATAAAATTAAAGCGTTTATTGTCTATTGCTGTGTTATTACGAACCACCAGCGCCCCGGGATTAAAATTATCAGTAAACCCGTCCATGCCATTTTCTATCGCTAAACTGTTAGATACCTGATGGGCCACCGGCAAGCCTTCACCGCCAAGTTTAAAACCATTATTCACATTGCGTAGCGCGATACTATTTTCAATAGTCACTTGGCCATTAGGACCATCTTCAATCTTGTTAAATAAGTCATAGCCGTCGTCAATATTGTCGTGTGAAAAACACGAAATCAGCTTATTGCCCTCACCTACTCGCATTTTCACTGCAAAACCATCCGCATTAATCCTGCCCGGATCTCTATTTCCATAGGACTCTGAATTAGAAATGACATTATGGCTAGCCCATAGCGGACGACCAATTCCTGCCGGAGATGCGACCCAAATTCCAGTGTCATCAGCATGATGAGCAACCACGCGATCGATCAGATTGTGGCTCCCTGAAATATTAAAACTCTTGGTGGTAACGCTAATACCTTGAATATCCCAATAGCTGGCCTCAAGATTTAGCCCATGAAATTCTACATTTTTACCCAAAGGGCGAAGCTTCTTAAGCTTTTGCGGCGTACTACTTACGGTGGCGGGCAAGGTAGTTAAAGGATAATCGCCATTAATCAACCAAACGGTCCCTCCGGGAACCACCGCGGCAAGCGCAGTCTCGATATCCAGAGGAAGTTCATTACTGCCGTCATTCCCTAAGGTTCCATTTGGTGATACGAAGATATTTGCCGGGTCGGCCAATTTAATTGGCTCTACCTTGATAACATCACTTAAATTTTGCCCATCTTCAGTGACGAATTGATAACTTAGCAAGGTTTGTTTCGGCCCCAACAAAACAGCAATAGATTGCATTTCTCCGGCAGCCACAGGTTGTTGCGTCACTAAGTTGGTTCCGTTGCCAGCAACGGTAAGTTTCCCACTCTGATTACTACGCAGTTGGAAGTTATACTCAGGTGTTGCAGAAATTCCCGCCGAGGCAATTTCAATTTTTGCTGGCAGTGGTTGTGCCACAAAGGTCTCATCTTTGGATGCTTGGTGTTCACTCATCGTAAGATTGGCTTGCTTTACGGTAATTCTGACATTGCGTGAAGCAAAAAAACCGACATAGTAACCCTCTTTGTCCAGTTTAGTGATGCGTTCGGTTCCGCCTGTTTTTTGAATCACCCAATCATCAGTGCCTATCGGGGCCCAAGATGATTCAAATCCATCATCACTACGTACCAACCGTAGCTTAAAGCTCGGCGTTTTATTGATATCTAAATCATGTTTATAGGGCTGACGCTTAATCTCTACTCCTGCATTTCCCCATGAGTTAACTACACCATTGCGTGAAATCATAGAGATCTGAACTTTATGATGCGACGTTTTATCCTGCGTCATTATCGCGTTCATCACCATATTCGATGCGGCCGGAAACTCTTCATACCCGGGCTGAACTTTCTCTAGCCGAGGCTGACCTAGAATGTCTCGCACCAATAATCCCGCGCCTTCTTGCCCGGCAGGTAAAGCGCCATTTTCCGGCCCAAACTGTTCAACATAAATTTCGGCGTCTAATTGCATATTTGCATTGGCCGGCAGGCGCGTGTAATAGAAGGTTAATCCATCATGACTGTTACCTATCTTTCCCCCCCGGCTTTCAATATCAACGGGCGTTATTAACTTACCGCCTTCAGATGGCACCGGTTGTCCATTAGCTAGTGTGACCTGATTTATTCCTATTTTGTCCGGTAAAACATTGGTAGCAAAATTGACATCGGTAGACTGACCAAAAGTCACTGTCTTCCATACCAAGTCATTTACGTCCGGTAACGTTTGTACACTCGCGCCGCTAAAACTCACCGCGGCCAATAGCAATAGAAGAATGCTCTTCATTTCCATTTCCTTCATGCGTAAGACATCATTCCCGCCCGATGTCGGGAATGCTCTTTATAATGTAAGTTCTATAAATTCGTCTGATTGGTTATGCGGGTTCTTGCTCTACGGTATCATCGTTTTCAGCAATGATGACCTCAGGCGCAAGTTTCATCTTCTGGCAAATATCACTCTTTCCCCAGCACTGCTCATAGGGGTAGCCAACCAAGGTTTCAATCACTTCGCGAACATCGGGTGCAATATCCCCTTGTCTACCACCGGCTTTAATACGAGCCACTTCGCCTAATATAATCAGGTGGGTTTTACGGTTAAGCGTCATTTGACGACTAAACACAATCGCCACCAGGGCTAAGACAATCACGCCGCCAAAGAAAACCCAGGAGATAGCATTCATTGCACTTTCAGGCTGAACGTGTGATTTAGACTGGAAACCGTAGTAACTAAGGATAGCTCCCATAATAAAGACAATGATTGACCGAACAATTTTTCCTGAGAATGTCATTGCCCCGGCAAAAATACCTTCACGACGACGACCGGTAAACACTTCATCAACATCAGCTAAGAAGGTATAAACAGTCCATGGGATATAGTAAACGCCCCCGGTACCCAAACCAAAAATCACCGTAATACCGATAATAGCAATAGTCGCAATGTGTGGTGGCAGGCTAAAAAAGTGCAGCAAGGAATAACAACATACGGCGAAAATAACAATGCTTAACGCCCATATATAGGGCTTACTGAAACCTCTTTTGACACAAATACCGATAAATACTGCGGTAGAGAATAGCTGTAATATGGCATTAAGACTATTCAGTCCGGCGAGAATAGCCGGATCGTATTGCAAAACAAAAATAACATAGTAAGTAAATACCGAGGCAAATAACCATTCGGCACCAAAGCCAAATAGATACATTCCTAAATGTTTACGAAAAACACGCAAATAAAACGTTGACTGCATATCTCTGAATAAAGAGACTAACGTCTCCCATAGCGACATTTTTTTCTTAATAACAGCAACACCTTCATCTATTCTTTCCCACGAAAATCGATGTAACATGGCAATAGCAAAGAATAAAATCAAACCATAAGTGATACCGGTGTAAAAGAAAGGCTGTGCAGATTCTTTACCATAAATAAGGATAAACTGACCGGGAATAAATGCGGCTAGAAAATTTGCCATTTTACCAAATATCGCTTTATATCCAGTCAGCTTGGAGCGTACGGCAAAATCCTCTGTCATCTCAGTGGCTAATGTTTCATATGGCACCATCACTGAAGTATAAATCAATTCAAAAATAACATAGGTGCTCAGATAATACCAAAAACCAAATCCTTCAACCCAAAGTAAAGGATAAAACATCATTAATGGTGCACCGATTAACAAGAAGAAACGCCGGCGACCAAAGCGTTTTCCTAGCCAAGTATTACCAAAGTTATCCGTTAAATACCCCATAACTGGATTACTGATCGCATCTATGACACTCGCGACAGAAAAGATAAATGATGCTTCCAGTAATGTCAGTCCACAAAACGTAGTATAAAAATATAACAACCATGCTCCGGCTATCGCGAGCGCACCACTACCAAGTAAATTACCCCCGCCATAAGCTAATTGATGCCCCAGTGTAACTCTTTTTCCATTTCCCAAAGGTACCGTGTTACTTGCCATAACATTTAAGCCTCATTTAATTGAAACATTATTTCATTTTTATAGGACCGACATTTTATACTTTTTAGCGGAAACGATTAATGTGATAACCATCACACTAAAATATAAATGAATTATATTTATTATATTTTTGGGAGATAGGTAACACGCATTAAAAATTAAATATTTAAAATTAAAAACAATTAATAAATAAAATTAAATTTATGATTATATAAGTTAATCAACCACATCATGAGGTTAAGTATGTAACTTAAATTAAATAAACAAATTTATATTCAATTAACATAACAACATTGATGTTATTACTTAGCATGCTTATATTCACAACCCATATCATGCAAACAATACTTAGAATAACATCTAATAAAAGAGACCTATATCTCCAAATAGATTTCAGGATATCTATAAACTAATACCCATCGGCTAAATATCATATTTTCTGTGATAACCATCACATAAACCATGCCCCCCCATTGGTCTAATTGATAATGTCGGTATTATTTTCTAATTATTGAAATATCGTTTCATTTTATATTGGCTAATAATTGCAATAGCTATTGAATAAAATTATGGAGAACATTGTGGCTAAAGGTTCAACGATTAAACTTGATTATCACCATTTTAAAGATGCCGAGACCGGTGCCGAGGTTGTGCGCCTGACTCCGACGGATGTCCTGTGCCACCGCAATTATTTTTATCAAAAATGCTTTACCAACGACGGCAATAACCTATTATTTTCCGCTGAATTTGATAATTATCGAAACTATTACCTGCTTGATTTGCAAAGCCAGCAGGCGGTACAGCTTACAGAAGGTGCAGGAGACAATACTTTCGGCGGTTTTTTATCTCCCGACGATCGCTTTCTCTATTACGTAAAAAATGAACGTGAACTTCGCCGGGTCAATATCGAAAATTTAAATGAAGAAACCGTTTATCGGGTTCCTGAAGAATGGGTTGGATATGGAACTTGGGTTGCTAACAGTGAATGTACAAGTTTAGTTGGAATAGAAATTGCCCGCGAAGATTGGGTTCCACTTACCGACTGGCAAGTTTTTCATACTTTCTTTACCAAAAAGCCGCGCTGCCGTTTATTACGTGTTGATCTTAGCAGCGGTGAATCCCGAACGATACATCAAGATACTACATGGCTTGGACACCCCATCTATCGCCCCAATCAGGATAGCTGTGTTGCCTTCTGCCATGAAGGCCCGCATGATTTAGTTGATGCTCGTATGTGGCTAATTAATGAAGACGGTAGCCAAATTCGAAAAGTAAAAGCACATGCTCCGGGAGAAAGCTGTACTCATGAATTTTGGGTACCTGATGGTTCTGCACTGATGTATGTTTCCTATATGAAAGATCAACAGGAACGTCATATTTGCCGCTTTAATCCCGATACTGGCATCAATGAAGTGGTTATGACGATGCCATCATGTTCACATTTGATGAGTAATCATGATGGCAGCATGCTGGTTGGCGATGGTTCAGGAACGCCGGTTGATGTACAGGATGCCCAAGGATACGCGATTCAAAACGATCCCTGGTTATACGTATTCGATGCAAAACAACAGCGTCAAGCTCGCCTGGCTGCTCATAATAGTTCATGGCTAGTATTGAATGGTGACCGACAGGTAACCCATCCCCACCCTTCTTTTACACCCGACAATCGTCAGGTTCTTTTCACCACTGACTATGAAGGTACGCCGGCACTTTATCTGGCAACCCTGCCACCAAATCTATTCGATCGGTAATCGTTCGATACTCTTAAGGTATTACTATGTTTACATTTAAACAAAACACCATTTTACAAGACTTAGGTAACGGCATAACCAGACGTATTCTCGCTCACGGCGGTGGAATGATGGCCGTTGAAGTCAACTTTGAAAAAAATGCTATTGGCCCGCTGCACAGCCATCCGCATGAGCAACTAACCTATGTATTATCCGGTCGATTCAGCTTTACCATTGATGGGGAAACGCACAATGTCGCAGGCGGTGACACGCTATATAAGAAACCTAACGTTGTGCATGGTTGTATCTGCTTAGAGGCGGGAACGTTACTCGATACCTTTACACCACAGCGTGAAGATTTTCTTAGCTGAGCTAGGTTAACTAAGCATTTTGGATTATTGGTAGCGGGATGCTTACTTCCTAGGCAGAAGCCCTTATCTTACTATTAGGGCTTCTGCCTAACCTACATCAACTCCCTTGTTTATGGCTATATCCCATATAGTCAAAAATAGTGTTGATAAAACTGGTTCCGGTTAGCCTTTTTAAGCTCCCTTCTGCACAGGCAATTTCATCATAGGTGAGGACGTGGTCTCGGCGAATATCTTGGCCATAAATAACAACCGGCACGGGTTCGCCGGTATGTTCCCGAACTTCACAAGGTGTTGAATGGTCCGCAGCAAGAGCAAAGTAGGTATGTTCCGGTAGCCGCTCAAGTATCGCTCCAACCATACGATCGTAACACTCTATCGCTTCAACTTTCTCAAAAGGGAGATTGTCATGCCCGGCAAGGTCGGTGGCCTTAATATGCACAAATACCAGATCGTTTTGTTCTATTGCCTTCAACGTCATTTCTGCTTTCAGCGCAAAGTCAGTCTCCAGATTAGCGGTAAAGCGAGCGTCCGTCTGAATGTCGAATCCAGTCAATTTAGCGACGCCAAGCACCGTGGTCTCACCGGCAATACAGCACCCTCTGAACCCTTGGCGCTGCGGGGTAGATTCAAGTTTCTTAAAGTTACCGGCCCCCCTGGTCAGAATAAAGTTTGCCGCCAGTTTCCCTTGAGCTTTACGGCGTAAATTCATTGGGTGGGCATCTAAAATTACATGGCTTTTTGCCAAAAACTCATTCAGTAATCTGGCGGTTTTTTGCGCTGAAGATGAGTTATCCGTAGCGGTCACTTGCAGATAGCGTTTCCCCTGATGTGGCTCTTTCGGGTCTGAGTCGGTAATTTTATCGCTTAAGTCAGGGCCCCTTAAAATTAATACGGCACGATGCTCTGTTGCCGGCCTGAAGTAAGCGGTAACGTCATCGCTCAGCTTCATACCGGTGATAGCCTTAGCCAGCTCTTCGGCACTTTCACTGATCCTTCCCGCTCGACGATCGATTACTACCCCCTGTTGATCGATGGTCGCCAGATTACAACGTAAGATCACATCACCTTCTTGTACGTCCATATCGATACCGCAGGCTTCAATTGGACCTCTTCCAGGGTAATCTGCCGGATCTCCGCCAAACAAAATCAGATGGCCCATATCGGTACCAACAGGAATTCCGGGGGCAAGAAGATCGACCATTCCACAAATACCCTGCGCTGCCAATTTGTCTAAGTTAGGCGTGGATGCTTTTTGTAATGGTGTTAAACCGTTAAGCAGTGGATTCGGCCTGTCGCCTAATCCGTCAGCTATCGCGACAATCGCTTTCTTATAATACATAGATACCACCCCTAACCTGTGAATAATCCGATAACTTTAAACCACGTGAATAAGGCGATACTGATAACAGACGCACCGATGAAACACGTAATCATAGCGTACTTAATTTGGTCGAGTATGCTGAAGTAACCCGTAGAGAAATATATGGCGTTAACTTTAGAATGCGGTGGCAGCGTAATGGTGTAGCTGGTAGTAATTGCCGCTGCCAATGCTAAACCCACAGGGTCCATATCTAAGGTTTTTGCCAAAGCGATAAACGAAGGAATTAAAATGGTGACTCGCACTGTTTTACTGGTAAAAATCAGGTGGCTATACATACTGATAAACACAACCAGCACATATACCGCCGTATGACTCATATTTTCCATACCTAAGGTATTGACGACTTTACCAATCAGCCACTCTGCCCCTTTTGATTTTTCAAGCGCATTACCCGCAGCGTAGGCTCCGGCAGCAAATAGCATCAGATCCCATTTTATTTTAGCTTCGGCCCAGCTCAATATCCCTATCCGAGGTAGCAGACAAAAAGTAGCCGCGATAATCGCCGTCATATAAACGCTGATGCTGAAGCCAAACCATGCTTTGTGGTAGTCAGAGGTTGCCCACAACATTACCGTACCAAGAAAAATAAATAGCGTTCTCAGTTCTATCGTTGATAGACCTCCCATATTCGAGAGTTCTGTACGTAGGCGCGTCATACCTTCGCCAAAGGTAGACTCACCCTTGAATGAAAATACCCGTAATCCGATAAAAAAGGTTATTCCCATCGTGATAATCGCGGTGGGCATCGCTGCCAGCAACCAGTCCATATAGCCAATAGTTGAACCAGTCAGGTCATTAATAAAACCTACGGCAATAATATTACCGGCGGTGGCGGTCAATACGCCGGAGGTGGCCAGAGCATCTGCCTGAACGCCTTGTAGCATCATAACGCGGCCAAGATTACTCTCGCCCGGCAAAGCCTTATACACTTCCAACAAAATAATACAGATTGGAACCATCAGCGTGGCGCGTGCCGTTGTCGAAGGAACAAAAAAAGCCAGCGCGAAGTTGATAAATACCAGAATGAACAGGGTCTTCTTGGGGGTTTTACCGAAATGAGTAACCATATACAGCGCGAAGCGACGCGCCAGATTCGATTTAATCATGGCTGAAGTAAGCACAAAAGCCGATACCATTAGCCAGATAACTTCATACCCTAGAGTCCCTAACACTTTTTTCTCTGCCCACGTATTGGTCAGGCTGAGTAAAATAATCGTAATCAGAGAGGTTAAATAAATCGGGATCGGACAGCTAACCCACATAACTAAAGCAAATACAAAAATAGCAATTGCCTGCTGGCCTTCTTTGGGCAGGCCTTCTGGCGTAGGCATAAAAAATAAAATAAGGAACAGAATAGCCGCGACAAAAAAGCCATACTTTTTCATCAAAGATTCGCCGCTGCCTTTTCCTGCCTTATCCGGACTGGTACTGGGATTTTGCATGTGTTTATTTTCCATTGTTATTTGCCGCCTGAGTTGTTGATTTTTTAATTATTTATTTTCAAATAACTTATTACTTACTTATAAATAAAATACTTTAGTACTTTTTTTATTATCGCTAATGTGTTTTAGTCATCATAGTTCCGTTGTTAAAGCTAAAACAATTCGATTTATTTTTAATAACTATAAGAAAAACCTATAGTAGAAATTTGAACGGAGAATAATAATGAATATTGGGCGACTTAAAACATTTATCGTTTTAACCGAGCATTTGAATTTTTCAGAAGCAGCCGAGCATTTATTTTGTTCACAGCCTAGTGTTAGCATGCAAATTCGTACCTTAGAAGAAGAGTTAGGCTGTGTTTTATTTGACAGAATAGGAAAGAAAATACATTTAAATCAACAAGGTGAGGCATTTAAGCCTTATGCTAAACAAATAATAAACCTGTGGCAAGAATCTAAGGACAACGCTCAACAAATAGGCTCTGGAGAACAAGGAACGCTATCTTTTGGCTCTAGCAACTTTGTTGGTGTTTATTTAATCCCTTCATTATTAAATAACTTTAAAACTCGTTTCCCTAAGGTAAAAATCAATATTCAAATTCGTTCTTCGCCAACATTACTTAAGCAACTTGAAAATAATGATGTCGAATTTTTAATACTGTCGGACAAGATAAAGATAAATGATAATCTTTATCAAACAAACCTGTTCTATCAAGATGAGTTAATTTTAGTTGTTCCTGCTGGCCACCCGTTAGCTGAAAAACAGAATATTCAGCCACACATGCTAGAGAATTACACCCTACTTTGGAAACCGGAACACTCGGCTACCCGTGAATTTTTAGAACAAACGTTGAAAGGCCAATTAATATCCATTTCAAACTATATGGAAATAAGCAGTCTTGAAGCAATAAAACAAGGGGTTATTCATTCGCTGGGCATTGCTTTTATTTCTCGATTTGCAGTAAGCCAGGAACTAAAAAGCGGGATCCTAAAACATGTCACTATTCCCGAGCTAAAAATCAAACGGGGAATTATGTACGTTACCCGCAAAGATAAAATTCTATCTCCGGCGGCAAAACAATTTATAGCGCTATTACAAATGATAAAAGAATAAGGTTAACATTAGGTTAGCCTTACTTTGTGCCCGCCATAATGGTTTAACGTGGTTTACCCAAAGACGTTTTACATCAGCTGCTTTTCGACATCGGGTATTGGTATAACGGTCGGTACGATGCTGTCCGGTTGGTGATTTGTGATATTTGACGATGGAGTAGATCGCTTAAATCGGACGGAGCTCCCTGCCTGTGACCGACTATTAAGTAACAACGGTTATTTAGACCACCCAACATAGCTATATAAATTTCGCCCTAAGATCGGTAGAATTCGCCCTAATTCCAAGCTGTCATCAACACCGAAGAATCCCTCTTCCGCTGTATGGCACGATATCTATGAGTTTTGAGTAATGTCTAATACTACATCCACGGCCCCAACTATCGGCTTTGTTTCACTCGGCTGCCCTAAAAACTTAGTCGATTCTGAGCGCATCCTGACTGAATTACGCACCGATGGCTATCAGGTGGTTTCAAGCTATGAAGGTGCCGATCTGGTGATCGTCAATACCTGCGGCTTTATTGAAGGCGCGGTACAAGAATCACTAGAGGCCATTGGTGAAGCCTTAGCTGAAAATGGCAAAGTCATTGTTACTGGCTGCCTGGGCGCTAAAGAAAACCAGATTCGTGAAGTCCATCCGAAAGTATTAGAAATTACCGGGCCACATAGCTATGAGCAGGTTCTAAAACATGTCCATACTTATGCACCAAAGCCTGAATATAATCCATTCACCAGTCTGGTTCCGGCTCAGGGGATTAAACTCACCCCGAAACACTATGCCTATTTGAAAATCTCGGAAGGCTGTAACCATCGCTGTACGTTTTGCATCATTCCGTCAATGCGTGGCGACCTCGACAGCCGCCCTATCGGTTCAGTCTTAGATGAGGCTAAACGTTTAGCCGAAGCCGGCGTTAAAGAGCTGCTGGTAATCTCTCAGGATACCTCAGCATACGGCGTTGATATCAAACACCGTACCGGCTTCTGGAATGGTCAGCCGGTAAAAACGGATATGGTCAGCCTGTGTGAACAGCTGTCTTCACTCGGCGTTTGGGTACGTCTACATTACGTTTATCCTTACCCGCACGTTGATAACGTTATTCCATTGATGGCCGAAGGCAAAATTCTGCCTTATCTGGACATTCCTCTTCAGCACGCCAGCCCGAAAATTTTAAAGGCGATGAAACGCCCGGGTTCCGTTGAGCGTACCTTAGAACGCATCAAACGCTGGAGAGAGATTTGCCCTGAGCTGACGTTACGCTCAACCTTTATCGTTGGTTTCCCCGGCGAAACCGAAGAAGATTTCGCCATGTTGTTAGACTTCCTGAGTGAAGCAAAACTGGATCGTGTTGGCTGCTTTAAATACAGTCCGGTTGAAGGCGCAACCGCCAATGAGCTGGATGACCAAGTGCCGGAAGATATTAAAGAACAGCGCTTCCATCGCTTTATGCAACTTCAGCAACAAATCTCTGCTCAACGGTTACAGGATAAAATTGGTCTGACCTATCCGGTTATCATTGATGAGGTTGATGAAGAAGGCGCAATTGGCCGCAGCATGGCCGATGCCCCGGAAATTGACGGTGTGGTTTATCTTAATGGTGAAACCAGCCTTAAGACCGGCGATATTGTTCAGGTTAGGATTGAAAACGCTGATGAATATGACTTATGGGGCTCTGTCGCCAGGTAAGTTTCTACTCTTAGTCAGATAGAATCAGGGCACTCTTCGGAGTGCCTTTCTTTTTTAACAAAAATCCCCCGCTTACTCTGTTCGGTACTATTTGTTACCGTTTTTGAAATAACACTTGCCTTCGATTACGTAATGACTATATATTCACTTTATTCGATTTTTTAGTCATTTAATTTGTATTATCTTCGGAGTTGTTGCTATGAAAAAAGTTGTTACTTCATTATTACTAGCCGGTGCTGTTTTATCTGCTCAGGCTGCAGAACCGATTCGTTTTGCCTCATCAGCAACTTACCCTCCGTTTGAGTTTATGGATAAGGATAACAATATTGCCGGGTTTGATATCGATCTGGCTAAAGCCTTATGTCATGAAATGAAAGCCGAATGTACTTTTTCCAATCACGCCTTTGATAGCTTAATTCCCTCTTTAAAATTCCGTCGGTACGATGCCGTTATCTCAGGTATGGATATTACCCCTGAGCGCAGCAAACAGGTGCTATTCAGCCAGCCATATTATGCAAACTCTGCGGTGTTGATTGTACGTAAAGGAACCATCACCTCGGCAGATCAAATGGCCGGAAAAAGAGTCGGTATGGAGAATGGTTCAACTCACCAAAAATACCTGAATGAAAAACATCCTGAAATTAAAACCGTTGCCTATGACAGCTATCAAACGGCGGTTATTGACCTGAAAAATGGCCGGTTAGATGCCGTATTTGGTGATACTGCTGCGGTCAATGAATGGCTGAAAACCAGCCCTGAGCTGACAACTGTCGGTGAGCATATTGCTGACCCGGCCTTCTTTGGCGCAGGCTTAGGCATTGCTGTACGCCCGGATAACACAGAGCTGATGGCTAAGATCAACACCGCGCTTGATGCAATGAAAAAAGACGGTACCTATAAAAAAATCAGCGACCAGTGGTTCCCGCAATAAGCCTATTTGCTGCAAACTAAACGGCCTCTTGATGGGGTAATGCTTGTCAGTTAAGCATTTCTATATGATGTGACTCCACTCAATCGTCATCCCGGCGAAAGCCGGAACGCGAGCCGTAGGTGAAGCAAACATTCGCGTAGCGAATGGCCCAAAGGGTGAGCGCCGCGAATCATCCAGGTTTTAGCTAACCCGCTGGCATTTAGCCTAAGGGCTGGACCCCGTTTTTCAACGGGGTGACGAGGGTAATGGTTCCGTGATAACTAGGCGAATCATTGGCTTAAGTTTATTGACTGCCCTTAACTGATCGGCATTACCTCTTTATGGGGTCGTTTTTCGTTATGCCATAGACAGATTCAAATGATATCCTGATGGCTCTTTTTCCCCCTGAGCAGAAGGATTCGGCCCGTGCATTATTTACTGTATACCTCACCCGTTGGCCCGCTACGAATTGTTGCTGATAGTATAGGCCTGCGCCAACTTTGGTTACCTAATGAAGTCGCAGCGCGCCAACCTGACAGTTCATGGACTGAAGATGCTAACCACCCGATGATTAAACACGTCGTCGAAACGCTAAATAGCTACTTTGCTGGTGAGCCGGTCAGCTTCGATCACATCCCTTGCGAACCGGTAGGCACAGAATTTCAAAGAAACGTCTGGGCACAGCTGAGAACTATCCGTTACGCAGGCGTTATCAGCTACGGTGATATTGCCGAGCAGCTCAATAATCCCAAAGCCGTTCGCGCCGTTGGCGGAGCCGTAGGTCGTAATCCTATCGCAATTATATTGCCATGTCATCGCGTGCTCGGGCGGGATAATACCCTTACCGGCTATTCAGGCGGACTGGATGTTAAAAAGGCGCTGCTGGCGCTGGAAGGCATCAATTACAAAGGCTAAAACGCGGCACACAAGATCTTTACTGCCGGCGTAATAGAGTCAGCACTTCGTAATGGGCGGTATGCGGGAACATATCAAACAGCTGGACCTTGATAACCTGATAATCCTGTAACCGCCGGAGATCGTTAGCCATCGTTTGAGCATTACAACTCGAATAGAGAATATAGGCCGGTGACATCTCGCTAAGATATTGACAAAGCAGCTCACCTATTCCCCGCCGAGGCGGATTAACTAAAACTAAATCCGGTACGGCATGGTGACTTTCAGCAAACCGGGTCGAATCTAAAGCATCAAAATGTATATCCGTTAACCCAATGGCCTGAGCTGATTTTTTAGCACACTCAATTGCTTCCGCGCTAATTTCAATACCGGTCAGTGAGATATTAGGCGTTTTGGCTGTCGCACAATGTAAGCCAAATCCGCCTACGCCACAAAACAGATCCCACATACTGCTGACGTCTAATACCGAAACCCAATCTCTGGCCGTTTGGTACAGTTTTTCGGCCACTAGCGCATTAGTTTGAAAAAAACTGCGCGGGCGGATAAACAACGGAATATGGTTAAACTGTTCTTCCAGCGACTCCTGCTTCGTCAGGATAATTTCCTGCTCACCTTCCAGCACCGCCATATGAACCGGCTGAATATTGACCGAAATAACCCGTAACTGAGGAAGCTGTGACTGCAACCACGGCAGCGCATTCCTCAGCTGTTCTAATTTAAGCTCTGAGCGTAAAACAAAGCGCAGCATCAGTCCGCCGCTGGCCCGGCTTTCAGTCAATAAAATAAACTTGAGCTCACCTCTTTTACGTTCGACGTTATAGGGTGTCAGCCCGGCCTTAGCGATAAAAGTTTTTAATAACGGAAAAACCGCACTCATCGACTGAGGGTACAAAGGACAATCACAAAGATCGATTGCCACGCCCTGTTTTATCGGTAAGCCTAAAATAGGACGCTCAACGCTGCCGCTGATAACCATTTTGGCTTTATTACGGAAAGCGGATTCTGCACCGGTGACCGGCTCGAGTAAGTTATCAATGATTCTTCCTGCCATCAACTCGGTCAGGTTTTGTTGTTTATCAGCCAGTTGCTGTGAATAGGGTTTATCTATCCACTGGCATGAATAGCAAAGCCCTGCGGTATGTAGCGCACACTGCATTAGATATGACTCCGGGGCTTATGGCTGGAAAAGGATATTGGAAAATAAAACAGAGACATTGATTAATGCAGAGTATGGATAACCGGTGAAATGACCTGAATGTCTTCCTCACCTTCATCGTTGTCACTGACGGTCAAAAGCTCATTAGCTCTTGCTTCCATAATAATTTGGGTGGTCTGAGCCTCACCTTCTTCCAATAGCAGACTGAACTGCTCAATGGTAATACCGGCAGTTACGCTCAGTGACTGGCAAATGACCATTTTAGGTAAATTATCATCCTGAATATCGATAAACACTTTGGTTGTCAGTGACGACGCATTGATTTGGCTAAGATCCGCAACTAACGGAATTAACGCAACCGGCCGAATTTCCGCCACGGCAGAAAACAGAATAACGTTTTCGAGCAAATCGACCTTTGCATCAAAAATACCATTAATGTTCTGTAAGTGCGGTAAATGCAACGCTTGGCATGAGTCACATTCAAAAAAGGAGACGCCCAACTGCTCAAGCCAGCGACGCATTAGGGCTAAGTCAGGGACGATCAGCGTTTCCATTGTGGTATGCCCTCGGTAAATCTAAAAAGAAAGTGCAATAGGATACGGAATATTACCTTATTTAGCACCTATTGAGGTAAGTTATTGTAAATTCTTACCTGAACCGGAGAAAAAAGTGGCCTTACAAAAATTTCAAAATATGGATCCTCATATGCTGTTAAGTATCGTAAATATGAAGTTGAGAGATCAATATTCATCGTTAAACGATCTGGCCCGCAGCTATGATATTGACGCAGAAGCATTATGCAAAAAGCTCTCTGAGGCGGGTTATCACTACCAAACGACCAGTAATCAGTTTAAGTAACATTAAGCACAGCGGCCACCCAGCGGTAACCGATGAGCTATCATGCCACCGCTCGGCAGCATGATAGCTCAATGTATCTGGCTATCGGGTTGCCCACCCTTGCTTATGCAGATATTCCAGAATAAACGGACGGCTTTCTTTGGCTACCGTCGCTGAGATTTGCTCGCTCCAGTTAGCGTGTTTTTTGTTGTCGGTTCTGGCTTCATAATAAGCCTCAATATGTGCATCATACTCAGCCAGAAGCGCTCTGTTTAGCGGCTGATAGTGATTTTCATGCATAATAATTCCAACAGGCAGCCGCGGTTTTAGTTCCGGCTGCTGATCCGGATGCCCTAAGCACAGGCCAAACAGCGGTAATACATGTTTGGGTAGTTCAAGTAACTCCGTTACCCTGCTGATATTATTTCGCAAACCACCAATATAAACGCCACCCAGACCAAGAGATTCTGCCGCCGTTAACGCATTCTGAGCCATGATTGCGGTATCAACAGACCCCAGTAATAACTGTTCAGCAAAACCTAATTGGGCCTCAGGGCAGATCGCTTGATTACGATGGAAGTCAGCACAAAACACCCAAAATTCAGCGGCCTGAGCCACGTACTTTTGGCCACCGCTGGCTTCAACCAGCGACTGGCGTAAATTATGATCGGTCACCCGAATAATCGATGTGCACTGTAGAAAGCTGGAACTGGAGGCGGACTGAGCGGCTCTGATAATTGCATTGCGTTGCTCTTCGCTGATAGCTTGTGGTGTAAAAGCCCGTATGGAACGGTGCGCGCATATTAGCTCAATAGTTGGTGTCATTAATAAAGCTCCTGCCACTCGATGACATGTTCAGAACATGGTTATTGTTGAATTTTAGACTGTGTTTGACCGATAGATATTGTTTATTAGACTAACAGGTAATTACTACTTTTTTTTATTGCTCATGGCGGGCATAGTAGGCTCAGTGTTATTATGTCATTGGCTAACGGCAAAAGGCCGTAAAAAATTTAAATCCTTAAGGAGCATTCATGTTTGTAGTTATTTTTGGACGTCCTGGTTGTCCTTATTGTGTTCGTGCTAAAGAATTAGCAGAAAAACTAAGTCAAGAACGTGAAGACTTCAGCTACAACTACATCGACATTCACGCAGAAGGCATCACTAAAGCCGATCTGGAAAAGACTGTCGGTAAGCCGGTTGAAACCGTACCGCAAATCTTTGTTGATCAGGTTCATATTGGTGGTTGCACTGATTTTGAAGCTTACGCAAAAGAAAATTTAAGCCTGTATCAATAAGTATTGGCTCTTTAAATAAAAAACCGGGTGCTCAATGCAATCCGGTTTTTTATTTGCCTGACTTTCTGTTGCCTGACACTCTGGCGACTGAATACCGTTAGTCGCGTTGTTCTCTTGAAATACCAAAGTGCCGATAAGCATGTTGAGTAGCCATCCGCCCTCTCGGCGTGCGTTGAATAAATCCCTGTTGAATCAGATAAGGCTCTATAACGTCTTCAATGGTTTCGCGTTCTTCACCAATTGCCGCGGCTAGGTTATCCAGGCCAACCGGGCCACCCATAAACTTATCGATAATGGCTAAGAGTAATTTACGGTCCATAAAATCGAAACCTTCAACGTCGACATCTAGCATGTCCAACGCCTTGGTTGCCACATCACCACAAATCTCGCCGTTAGCGCGAACTTCGGCAAAGTCTCTGACTCTTCGCAGCAAACGATTAGCAATACGCGGAGTGCCTCTGGCTCGACGAGCAATATGATGAGCACCCTCATCGCTCATTTCCAGCCCCAAACATTGGGCACTGCGGGCAACGATATATTCCAGATCTTTAACCTGATAGAACTCCAGCCGCTGAACAATGCCAAAACGGTCGCGCAACGGTGAGGTTAAGGAACCTGCGCGGGTCGTTGCCCCGATTAAGGTAAAAGGTGGCAAATCAATTTTAATCGAGCGGGCCGCCGGACCTTCTCCAATCATGATATCCAGTTGGTAGTCTTCCATTGCCGGATACAGTATCTCTTCAACAACCGGAGAAAGACGGTGGATTTCATCGATAAATAGAACGTCATGAGGCTCAAGGTTGGTCAGCATCGCCGCCAGATCGCCCGCTTTTTCCAATACCGGGCCTGAAGTGGTACGTAAATTAACGCCCATTTCATTAGCAACAATATTAGCCAACGTCGTTTTACCCAATCCCGGAGGTCCAAAGATCAGTAAATGGTCAAGTGCGTCACCGCGCAGCTTTGCGGCCTGAATAAAAATTTCCATTTGCTCGCGTACATGAGGTTGCCCTACATATTCACTGAGCAATTTTGGCCGCATGGCGCGATCAATAGGATCTTCTTCTTCAAACTGCGCTACGGGTGAAATCAAACGGTCGGCTTCAATCATGCTATGTCTCTTTCAGCTTAAAGTGCCGCACGCAGTGCTTCACGAATCAGGGTTTCACAATCCGTATTTGGCTTCATGACCTTACTGACCAAGCGGCTTGCTTCCGGTGGCTTATAGCCCAAAGCAACCAGGGCAGAAACAGCTTCGGCTTCAGCATCATTATCTGCGCTTTTCGACGGGCTCAGCGGTGGTAAATCTGAATTGTTATTGAACAGATCGCCATTCAGGCCTTTAAAGCGATCCTTCATTTCAACCACTAAACGTTCAGCCGTTTTCTTACCGACGCCCGGCAGTTTAATCAATACGCTAACCTGTTCTTGTTCAACCGCATGAACAAACTGTTGAGCAGACATACCGGAAAGAATAGCCAGAGCAAGTTTAGGTCCAACCCCGTTGACTTTTATCAGTTCACGAAACAGCGCCCGCTCTTGTTTATCATTGAATCCATATAATAGTTGAGCATCTTCACGCACCACAAAGTGGGTAAAAATAATCGCTTCCTGGCCCCGATCCGGCAATTCGTAGAAACAGCTCATTGGCATAAACACTTCATAACCGACGCCGTTAATTTCAATTAACACTTCAGGCGGCTGTTTTTCCAGAATAATTCCACGTAAACGTCCAATCACGATTCAGACTCCTTAATACCCACTCACAATGATGATGCATCATATCAATCTTTATACACAGATTACACAACAAAACTGTATATTCATACAGTCAAGCTATTAACCAAGCGGTTTCTTATTTAACTCATCCGCCCGCGCGCCAGCGTCAGCTTGCTATTCCCCATCCTGACTGCATTCTGATTCATATGGCAATGGGTAATCGCAATAGCTAACGCATCTGCAGCATCAGCCTGAGGGCTCGCCGCCAGTTTTAATAAGGCGCGGACCATATGCTGAACCTGTGCTTTTTCTGCAGCACCGGTACCAACAACGGTTTGTTTGACCTGACGGGCTGCATATTCAAATACCGGTAAATCAGCATTCACGGCAGCAACAATAGCCGCCCCGCGAGCCTGACCCAGCTTAAGGGCTGAATCGGCATTGCGAGCCATAAATACTTGTTCAATAGCAAATACGTCGGGCTGAAATTGAGTAATGATTTCACTGACGCCGGCATATACCAGCTTAAGTCGGGTGGGAAGATCGTCGACAGAGGTGCGGATGCAGCCACTGCCGAGATACTCTAACTTGCGCCCCGTCTGGCGAATTACACCATAACCGGTAATTCGCGAGCCGGGGTCAATGCCAAGGATAATGGCCATTAAAGGGTTGCCGCAACCTCGTCAGAAATTTCACCGTTGTGGTAAACCTCCTGAACATCATCTGAGTCTTCTAACATATCGATCAAGCGCAGTAACTTAGGCGCAGACTCTTCATCCAAATCAGCTTTGGTTGACGGAATCAGTGACACTTCAGCGCCAATAGACACCAGGCCAGCCGCATCTAAGGCATCTTTCACATCGCCAAATGCTTCCGGGGTAGTGAAAACGTCAATAGCACCGTCATCATAGGTCACAACATCATCAGCACCGGCTTCCAGAGCGGCATCCATCACTGCGTCTTCATCTGTCCCCTCAGCAAAGGAGATAACCCCTTTTTTGGTAAACAGATAAGATACGGAGCCGTCAGTTCCCAGATTGCCGCCGGTTTTAGTAAAGGCATGGCGAACTTCTGAAACCGTACGGTTACGGTTATCACTCAGGCATTCAACCATAACAGCGGTGCCACCCGGACCATAGCCCTCATAAATGATGGTTTCCATATTGGTGTCTTCATCACCACCAACACCGCGGGCAACCGCTCGGTTTAAGGTGTCGCGCGTCATATTGTTTGACAACGCCTTATCGATAGCAGCACGTAAACGCGGGTTCGATCCTGGATCTCCGCCGCCTAATTTAGCGGCGGTAACCAGTTCACGAATGATTTTAGTAAAAATTTTACCGCGTTTTGAATCTTGCGCCGCTTTACGATGCTTGGTATTGGCCCATTTACTATGACCTGCCATAAATAATCTCCAGTAGAAAGCCGCTATGGCTTAATGAGAAGTAACAAATTCTTCAATCGCCTGCCGGTTACTCCACGACTTTGTCAGTTGAGCAGCCTGAGGGGCATCGAGCCATTGATATGCCTGATGCTCCGTCAATATAATATTGCGCTCATTCGGTAACGCTAAGCAGAACCAGTGTTCCAAATTATGCGTAGTACCGGGTGAATAACGGTGACGATAATGTGCAAATATTTCAAATTCCACACTGCGCTGGCAATCTTGCAAAGCTAAACCTTCTGCTAAGATATCTATTCCAGTCTCTTCCATGACCTCACGCAGTGCAGTTTGTTGTACTGACTCTCCCTTCTCCAGGCTACCGGTTACCGATTGCCAGAAGTTGGGATCATCGTTACGTTGTAACATAAGCACCCGTTGACTGCTGCGACTATAAATAACAATCAGCACAGATTCCGGATGCTTATACTGCTTCATGCTACTTCTCAGACTTCGGTAAATTAACGCTAATCGCTAATTCATTCAAAGAGGCCTGATTAGCAAAACTCGGAGCATCGGTCATCAGACACGCAGCTGCCGTTGTTTTAGGGAATGCAATCACATCACGAATATTTTCCGTTCCGGTCAATAGCATCACTAACCGGTCAAGACCAAAGGCAATACCCGCATGCGGTGGCGTACCGTATTTCAATGCATCTAATAGGAAGCCAAACTTCTCACGCTGCTCTTGTTCTGTGATACCTAAAATACCAAATACGGCCTGCTGCATTTCACTGCTATAAATACGCACTGAACCGCCACCCACTTCATAGCCGTTTAATACCATATCATAAGCGTTAGCAATCGCCGTTTCAGGATCGGCAAGCAGTTGAGCCGGCGTCATATCTTTTGGCGAAGTAAACGGGTGATGCATTGCGGTTAAGCCGCCTTCACCGTCATCTTCAAACATTGGGAAATCAACCACCCACAGCGGCGCCCAAACGTTCTCTTTGGTAATTTTCAGGTCGCGACCGACTTTCAGGCGCAGTGCACCAATCGCATCAGTCACCACTTTAAAGCTATCGGCACCAAACAGTAAGATATCGCCATCCTGCGCCTGAGTGCGATCTAAAATCGCTTCGAGCACATCCGGGCTGAGGAACTTAGCAATCGGGCTCTGTACGCCTTCCATACCGGCTTTACGTTCATTGACCTTCAACCATGCCAGTCCTTTTGCCCCATAGATGGAGACGAACTGGGTATATTCATCGATTTGTTTACGGGTTAGCTGAGCGCCACCGGGGACACAAATTGCCGCAACACGTCCTTTAGGATCGTTAGCCGGACCAGAGAATACTTTGAAATCGACCTCTTTCAACAAATCAGCAACGTCAACCAACTCAATTGGGTTACGTAAATCCGGTTTATCAGAACCATAACGACGCATGGCTTCAGCAAACGTCATTACCGGGAAATCCCCCAGCTCAGCTCCTTTCACTTCATTCCACAGTTCGCGCACCATTTTCTCCATGATTGCCCGCACTTGGTCGGCACTCATAAATGAGGTTTCAACGTCAATCTGGGTAAATTCTGGCTGGCGGTCAGCGCGTAAATCTTCATCGCGGAAGCATTTTACAATCTGATAATAGCGGTCAAAACCAGACATCATCAGCAATTGTTTAAACAGCTGAGGCGACTGAGGCAACGCATAGAATTTACCTTTATGAACCCGGCTTGGGACCAAGTAGTCGCGGGCACCTTCCGGCGTTGCTTTCGTCAGCATTGGGGTTTCAATATCAAGGAAACCATTGCTATCCATATAGCGGCGAACAAATGCTGTAATACGCGCACGGGTTTTTAAACGATCGGCCATTTCCGGACGACGCAGGTCCAGATAACGGAATTTTAGGCGCTGCTCTTCCGTATTAGTTTGGTTAGAGTCAAGCGGTAGCGGCTCTGAACGGTTGATAATATTTAACTGATGGGCAAAAACTTCGATACCACCTGTTGCCATATCTTTATTTGACTGGCTATCCGGTCTGGCACGTACGATGCCGGTAATTTGTACGCAGAATTCATTACGTAGCTCAGAAGCCTGCTCAAAAGCAGCGTTGTGGTCCGGATCAAAAAACACCTGAACGATGCCTTCACGATCGCGCATATCAATAAAAATTAAACCACCCAGATCGCGGCGACGATTTACCCAGCCGCATAAAGTTACTTCTTGCCCAACGTGAGAGGTATTGAGCTGTCCACAATAATGAGTACGCATAACACTATCCTTTTATTCAGCCGATGCTGCGCCCGGGCAATTTGCCTGACAGGCCGATCCAGCACATGAGTTATCTGATGCAGTTTTTTTACCGGTTTTCGGAGCTTCACTCGCATACCAGCCGGAGCCTTTTAATTGAAAACTTCCGGGTGAAATTAGTTTTTTTAATGCCGCTTCACCGCACTCCGGGCAGTCAACCAAAGGAGCATCTGCAAACTTCTGTAGTTTATCCAAGCGATGGTGGCAGGAAGAACATTCATATTCGTAAATTGGCATAATGGTTATTCTGAGTGCAGGTAAATTAATAATGATTGTTTAATCGGGCTTAAGTGAGACATCGCTTTACCCAACAAAAAAGGGGATTATTATAAAGGAAATAATGCCCGCCGATAAGAGCGCATCCTCAACTCCCCGTCCCTATTTATGACTAATTTATGCCTAAACGCATAGAAAAGCAGCATTCAGGCTTTATTAACTAAAATATCAAGACGCTATAAGACAATTTTATTTAGGTAATTACCACAGTTAACGTTGATAAATGAGTACAAATGCTGAACAATATTAAGGAATTGTAAAATTTATTTAAGTTTTTTTTGTTATAAAATAAGCAGTAATGATTTCATCCTTGTTTTATAGCGGAAAAAATTATTATTCCCAGTTATTATTCTGGGTATAAATCAAGTTTAGTGAGGTAGAAAATGGTTAGCGCACTGTATGCTGTGTTGAGTGCACTACTCTTGTTTAAGCTGTCTCTTGACGTTATAAAACAGCGCACTCAATACAGAGTCCCCTTCGGTGACGGTGGCTTTTATGATTTGCAAACGGCCATTCGCATTCATGGGAACGCCGTTGAATATATCCCCATTGCGCTGATTTTAATGGTCATTATGGAAATGAATGGCGCGAATGTCTGGCTGGTGCATGTATGTGGCATCATGTTGATCATTGGTCGCCTGTGTCATTACTACGGTTTAAAACATCGCGACTGGCGCTGGCGTCGTTCGGGTATGAGCGCGACCTATATTTCTTTATCACTTATGATTTGTGCAAATATCTATTATTTACCGTGGGAACAGATTTTTATTCTTTATTGATACCCATAAGCCTGGCGTAAATTTAACATATTGATTCCTGCCTCAGGCGCTAGGGTTTAACAGACTTTTTTTTATCGCTCTGTTAAACTAGGCGCCTGTTTCATTTGCCCGATTTACATCTACTGCTATGCCAAACCGCGACACTCTATTTTCTGCCCCGATAAATAAGCTCGGTGACTGGACCTTTGATGCACAGGTTGCCGAAGTTTTTCCTGATATGATTCAGCGTTCCGTTCCCGGCTACTCCAATATCATTTCGATGATTGGCATGTTGACCGAGCGTTTTGCTCAGCCAAACAGCACTATTTATGATTTAGGCTGCTCTCTTGGCGCAGCAACTCTTTCTATGCGCCGCCATATTCAGGTAGATCATTGCCATATCATAGCCGTTGATAACTCAAGTGCCATGGTAGAACGCTGTCGGCGGCATATAGACTCATTCAGGGCAGAGACCCCGGTTCAGGTTATTGAGGCGGATATTCGTGATATTGACATCAAAAATGCCTCTATGGTGGTACTCAACTTCACCCTTCAGTTTCTTGAGCCTGACGATCGCCAGCTGCTATTGAATAAAATTTGCCGGGGGATGTTACCCGGCGGCGTTCTGGTATTATCTGAAAAGTTTAATTTCGCTGACCAACAGATTGGTGAGCTACTGTTTGATATGCACCATGACTTCAAACGCGCTAACGGTTATAGCGAGCTGGAAATCAGCCAAAAGCGCAGCATGCTAGAAAACGTTATGCGTACAGATACCGTAGAGACCCATAAAGCCCGCTTACATCAGGCCGGATTTATTCATTCAGAACTTTGGTTCCAGTGTTTTAACTTTGGTTCGCTTATCGCAATAAAAGACGGAGTAGTTCGATGATCGATTTTGGTGATTTTTACCGTTTAATTGCTAAGAGCCCGCTAAGCCACTGGTTAGATACCCTTCCACCGCAGCTGTCAGCATGGCAAAAGAATTCTCTGCATGGCAAATTCAAACAGTGGTTTAATGCCGTTGAATTTATGCCTGATGTTATGCCCGACACGCTGGATTTACTCAATGGTGTGACCGCTGACTCAACAGAATTAAGCGAGGGTCAAAAAAGAGGTATCGAAACCCATCTTCGACATCTGATGCCTTGGCGAAAAGGCCCTTTTGACCTCTATGGTACTCACATTAATACCGAATGGCGTTCAGACTGGAAGTGGGATCGTGTGCTTCCCCATATCAGTCCGTTAGCAGGCCGTACTATTCTCGATGTCGGCTGCGGCAGTGGTTATCATCTATGGCGGATGGTCGGTGCCGGTGCGCATTTGGCCGTGGGTATCGACCCAATGCAGCTGTTTCTATGCCAGTTCGAAGCAGTCAGGAAATTACTTGGCGGCGACCAGCGCGCCCACGTATTACCTTTAGGTATTGAACAATTACCTGAACTACAGGCTTTTGATACCGTTTTTTCAATGGGTGTACTTTATCACCGCCGGTCTCCGTTAGATCATCTTTATCAGCTTAAAAACCAACTGGTTTCCGAAGGTGAACTGGTGTTGGAAACCCTAGTCGTTGATGGTGATGCCCAACAAGTGTTAGTGCCGGGCGATCGCTATGCCCAAATGCGCAATGTCTATTTTATTCCCTCAGCAGCAGCGCTGGTTAACTGGCTGGAAAAATGTGGCTTTGTTGATATTCGCATTGTTGATGTATGCCTGACCACCACCGAAGAACAGCGTAGAACGGACTGGATGATCAGTGAGTCACTGGCTGAATTTTTAGATCCGACGGATAATAGTAAAACCATTGAAGGGTATCCTGCCCCGATGCGGGCTATCATTGTGGCAAAAAAACCATAGTGGTGTGCTCAATAGTTTCTTTATAAAGGATTTGAAATGAATCGTCGGATACCCCGTGTGATCGTGTTGGTTAGCACTGCACTGGTATGGCTTAGCGGTTGTACTATGAATATCTCAGGTAACGCGCCTGAGCAGGAAAACAAAGAAGAGTCACGCCTTCTGCCGGTTGATATTCAGCTGCAACGCATTCATTCCTATCCTGACGGCGGTAGCCTGGCTATTACCGAATCCTCAATGAACCCCGGCGATATCATTTTGTCTTCCACTGCCGGTGCTACATCAATGGGTATTCGTCTGTTCAGCACCTCTGGCGTCAGTCATGCCGCTATTTATATTGGTAATAGCCAGGTTGCTGAAGCCGTTGGCAGCGGAGTGCAGATTGTCACGCTGGAACAGGTTTTAGAACATAGCAGTAAAGTCATTGTATTTCGCTATCCGGGCTTAACCACCGAGCAGGCTCTTGCTATTCGTAGCTTTTCACAGCAAAAGGTCGGCGTTCGCTATAACTATAACGGCGTGGCTTTAATGGCCCCTTTTATGCTGACCCGTAAAGTTTGCGATCTAAACCCGTTTTCATCATCATTTCGCAACGGTTGTTTAAACACCTTAGCTAAATTGCAGTTGGGCTCAGATGAAGATGCTAAAGGAACCTTTTTTTGCTCTCAATTTGTATTAGAGGCTTATAAACAGGCTGGATACCCTATTACTGATTCAGCGCCGGTTTGGGTTAGCCCGGCTGATTTGCTACATATGCGAGAAGGTGACGTGGCATCACTAACGCCGATTAAACCCCTTGCCTATGTCGGGCACTTAAAGAAAGGCTCATTAGAAACCGCCACTGCTTCAATAAAAGATTTCTTTAGTTTTTAATTAACCGATTATCTATTGATTATTTGATTTTTTACTTTGAACCGATAATGATTAATCAATATTCAGTTCACACACAATAGCTAATAGAATGAATATAATGGCTAATTGAGTAGCAGTTTTGTAATTAAAATCGGAGATAATATGACGTTAAAGCTATCGGACTTTTCAATGACCCCTAAGGTATATGGAAGTATGCTCCTCGGATTATCTACCCTGACATCTTTTTCTACTTACGCCAATAAAGAACCTACAGCGCCATCCAGATTTGCCTACGTTGCCACCTATAATCCTAATGGTGAAGGCGTTTATTTAATGAGCGTTAATACAAACGATGGTCGTTTATATAAAGACAAAATTGTCAGTACCGCCCCCAACGCAGCGCAGTTAGTTCTGGATCAGGAAGGCGAACATCTTTACGTCGCCAGCGAAGTTTCCAATTTTAGCGATACCGGCCACGGCTCATTAATTGCTTATTCGATTAATAAACAAGATGGCTCCCTAACAAAGCTCAATGAGATCGAATCTCAGGGCGCGGGGCCGGTATATCTTTCTATCCACCCGGATGGTAAATATCTTCTTGTGGCTAACTATGTCAGTGGCTCGATTGCCACTTTCCCAATCAATCGGGATGGTAGCTTAGGCAAGCCGGCCTCCGTTAAGCAAAGCAGCGGTGAACCTGGTGCTGAACGCCCGGCGGCTGCGGTTGAAGGTAGCTTTGCTATCAGCGACCATAATGGTCCTCATGCCCATATGATTGCCAGCGATCCAAGCGGTAAGTTTGTTTACTCAACCGATCTCGGTCTTGATCGGATTTATCAGTGGAAATTTAACGCTTCAAACGGGGTTTTATCTGCGAATAATCCCCCTTATATTGCGGCATCATCGGCAGGTGCTGGCCCACGCCATTTTGTTTTTCACCCTACGAATAAACATCTCTATTTAATTAATGAAGAGTCATCAACCCTGACCTCTTATTTAATCGATCAGGATAAAGGGCTATTAACCCAGCAACAAACCCTGTCGTCGTTACCTGATAATTATAAAGGTACCAGCTTCGCCTCTGGCATTATATTAAGTCAGGACGGTCGGTATCTGTACGTAGCGAATCGGTTACACAACAGCATTTCCCTGTTTTCTATTGATGAAAGCGGTGATTTAACCATCATCGATAACGTCTGGACTCACGGTGACTATACCCGGACTATTGTCATTTCTCCGGACGGTGGTTCTCTTTATGCAATGAACCAACGTAGCGATAATATTGCCCAGTTTTCTGTCGATAAAGTCACCGGTAAACTGACGTTTACCAACCAGTTTACCCCGGTAGGCAGTCCGTCACAGATGGTGTTCTTAACCGAATAATCTGGTGATAAAAAAACCGGATACCGGCAATTTAGCCGCTATCCGGTTTTTTATCTTCGAAATCTAGAAAAAACTAACTGACCCGCTGTTGAAACCTGACTACGCTGGGTGCAAACACTTCTTTCATTGCGGCAACCATATCACTATCAACGCAGAACTGCGCAAACTCATCGGTATCACTGTCAGTATTCATATTCACGCCGGCCTTACGATAACGCATAACGGACGGAACCATATGCCCGGCAGAGGTATGAACCTCCTGAACGCCCGCATCAATAAACTTATGAAGGTTGGTTAAGCGGATCCCCCCGCCCGGCATAATCATTGGCCCTTGGCTGTGCTGAATAAGACTTTTAATCAGTGACAGACCAACCTCTGCCGTTTGCTGTTGACCTGAGGTTAAAATTCGGTCAACGCCAAGATCGGTAAGTTGCTGAAGGCCCAATAGCGGATTTACGCACATATCAAACGCACGATGAAACGTAATCGATAATCCCCGCGCTTCATGACATATCTGATGCATCTTCTCTAAGTCGATATGCCCGTCTTCATTTAAGACACCGATGGCAATGCCGGGAAAACCAAGCTCGCGCACCTGAGCAATATTACTTTTCATTATTTCAAATTCACTTTTGCTATAGCAAAAGTCTCCGCCACGCGGGCGAATAATAGGGAAAACTGGAATTGAAATTTGTTGCTTCACCCAGGTTAACATACCAATGCTAGGCGTGATTCCACCCTCCGCTTTACCGGAACAAAGTTCGATACGATCTGCGCCGGCCCGTTCAGCGATAACAGCACAATCAGCGTTATAACAGCATATTTCTAGCTTTGGCATTTCACCTCCTAAATCAAGTAAATTAAAACAATTCTTGAGCAAGAGAACCTATCTGACGTAGTCTACAACTCGGTAATTACATCCATCAAAGGCGCATTGAAGGTTTATTATGGCACTAAATTTTGAACCGTATGTGGAGCGACGTCACACCGATAGTGATAAGTGGCACAAATACGAAGGTAAAGAGATTATTCCTCTATGGGTTGCAGATAGTGACTTTAAATCTCCTCCTGCTGTCATCGATGCATTACAAAAGCGAGTCGCTCACGGCGTGTTTGGCTATGGTTTTCCGTCTCCTGAACTCATCGATGTTTTTATCCAAAGAATAAAACAGCGTTATCAGTGGGAAATAAAACCGGAATGGTTAGTTTTTCTGCCGGGAATGGTGTGTGGTTTAAATCTGAGCATCAGGGCATTAACTACGCCGGAGCAGAGCTCAATTGCGCCTCACCCTATTTACCCTCCCTTTATGAAGGCTGCCCGTGCCGCCGATCGGCATCAAATCTCTGCACCCATTAAGCTGCAGGGTAAGCGTTGGGTGTTAGATCTTGATGCCGCTGAGCAACAGCTTACCGGCGCAGAGCGGCTATTGCTGTTGTGTAATCCGCACAACCCCGGTGGAACCATCTATCGTCGCAACGAGTTATTAGCACAGTTAGATTTTGCTCAGCGTCATAATTTGATTGTCTGCTCTGATGAGATTCACTGCGATCTGATTCTGGAACCGGGCTTAGAGCATATTCCATTCGCTACGCTTAGCGAAGATGCAGCACAACGTTCAGTGACCTTAATGGCTCCGTCTAAAACCTTTAATATTGCCGGCTTAGGGGCAACCATTGCCATTATTCCTAACGTCAGCCTGCGAAATCGTTTTACTGACGCTCGCGCAGGTATTATTCCAAGCGTCGATATTTTAGCTTATGTAGCAGCGACGGCAGCCTATAAAGACGGTGAGCAATGGCTAAAAGAACAGTTAGATTATTTACGCGCTAACCGTGACTTAACCATGGAAAGAATCAATGCCATTCCCGGCTTAAAACTGATGCCAGTTGAAGCGACCTATTTGGCATGGATTGATGCCAGCGCGCTGCCGGTTGCCAATCCTCACGCCTTCTTCGAACAGGCCGGCGTTGGGTTGTCTCCGGGCAGTGATTTTGGTAACCCACACTTTGTGCGTTTAAATTTCGCCTGCCATCGGGACCTACTCGAACGCGCGCTGGATCTGATGGCTAAAGCCGTTGCTAATCTTCCGGTATCCGCTTAACCACAGTCGTTCCGTCAATAGCCAGGCAGCGTTTTTTTGCCTGGCTTATCAATCTTGACGAACAATCTCACGGATGCTGTATGGATGAAACTTAATCGTGATGCCATCCTCAGTAACTGCCAGCGTTGGGTTTTGTAACGCTTCGCCCTCACCTGCCGGATTACTAAATTTTAGCTTTAACTGTGGCATCAATAATATTTCATCAGAAAACAGTGATAAGGCGGTTTGATGGAAGTTCTCAGCATCGCCCGGTACAACCCACTCAATGTGTTCCCAGCTTTCTTTGGGATACAATTTTTCACCGGGGTACGGCAGCTCAACACAGTCGATTTGCCACGGGCCAACCTGCAGAGGCTGATTAAGGCTAAATAAACAGATAGGACGACCGTTAATATTCTTCTCGGAAATTAACTCCCCGCACCGCAGCAGCCCACTCTTCCAACGTTCTGCCGTCGACTGTTGAAAACAGCGCACTGAAATATGGTCAGCGTGGTGAGCCTGCAGCGATAAATTCAGCCGTTGAATCATAGTCAGTAATTTAGCCTCAAACTCAGGCAAGCTATGATGCAAATCGCTTAACTCCGCAATATTATCAAATGACAACACTCAAATACCCCCTGACAAAAAATTATTGATGTACATCTGGTTAACTCGTTGAATTTTCATAATCTCTTAACGTTATCATCACCCGAGTCTGCATTTATCTATATTCAGAACATAGCGAAAAAGATATAATATCATTTGATTTAAATAGCACGGTAATTAGTTGGTTGAGATATTATGCAGTAAAAGCGCATAAAACATACGGTTTGTATCAGTGTGATTATCACCCTGCTTAGCATGTCTTTAAAATGACGTTTTATTTACATTAGCTTGAACAGCTTATAAATAACTATTTACATTACAGAATGATAATAACACACACATCTAATTAGCCTTAGTAATACGCTCTAAGTCATTATAAGTAACTATTTTAACTTTCTTTGATCATAGACAAAAATATTTTCAAATCAACCCAAACAAAAACCATAAAAATCAATAAATTGTAAAGAAAAACCACTTATAATATAAGCGCAATAATTAACCGCTGCTGAACGATGTATGATGAAGCGGAATATTATGCAATCAGGATTGAGTATTACCCTATATTAAGGTAAGGTATAACGAGTATATCTATAATGGATGATAGATGAACATGCCCAATAGTAAAAATTTAGTGCACCAATCGGAAAATGCACATGAGTGCAATGATTCGTGCCATTTGACTAAAATGTCGCTAAAACATGCACAGAATATGAAAAAGTCGGAGACTAATTCATATCGGCGTCGTTGTATGTTTTTTTTAGGTATTAGCGCAGCCATTACCTTCTTTTTCTGTATCGTATTTTTTACCACCCCAACCTTAATCACTTACTTTATTGAGATGGTGATATCCATTATGGGCATTACAGTCTCCCATGCTTGGTATCGAACCACGCTTAATAACAACTACTGGCATAAAAGCTGGCAGCGACACGTTAACCAACTAGAAAACCAATTAGCTCAATGCAAAAAAAGTGCAATACGCGTTATCTCCGGCCTGAAGCCAAGCAACAGCCTGAATGACTCTCTGGTATTGAATCAAACGCTTAATGCGATTTTTTTTGGCTTCTGGTGCCTGCTGCCCGTTATCTCTTTATTTAAATTCTTTTACTATTTCGTCTATGTTAATGGCGTTTCGTTATCACTAATGAATACCTTATTTCTCTGCATTCCATTTTTGATTATGGTTTTCTTGTCTATCGCTCTGAATGTATTTATGTGTATGTTTTCTTCGAAAGATGATGCAGAAATTGATAATAAAGAATTAGACATATCGCTCCAGTACAAGAACCACCATCAGTAAGTTTTTCCTACCACACATTACTCCGTCCTGATTTTAGCCACGCATTCCCTCTTATTTAGTCACAATAATGCTTCTTTCTGCCCAAAACCGTTATTTCTTAAAATAATTACCGCCAGCGGCACCGTCTGGCACTGCGAAAGCTGACGACAAAGGCGATATCAGGTATCATCCCTCGGTTTTGTGCTTCAATATGAAAAAAATGGTGAGATAACCATCAATTGAACGTTATCATAGCCAGACTAGTTATAGCGTTTTACATCAAAAGACATTAAATCGTAATTAAGGTAACCCGGTGAATATACAGGCTCTTCTAACAGATAAAATTACTCAGGCACTCATTGCTGCTGGTGCACCTTCCGATTGTGAAGCGCAGGTTCGTCAATCTGCAAAAGCCCAGTTTGGTGATTATCAGGCTAATGGCATTATGTCCGTGGCTAAAAAGCTCGGTCTCCCTCCCCGCCAGTTAGCCGAGCAGGTATTAACCCATCTGGACCTTTCTCCGATTGCCAATAAAGTCGAAATTGCCGGCCCGGGCTTTATCAATATCTTTCTTGCCCCTGAGTGGCTTGCTTCTCAGGCAAAAATTGCACTGGCTGATGCCAAACTTGGCGTCACTCCGGCAGTAAAACAAACTATCGTTGTTGACTACTCAGCGCCCAACGTCGCTAAAGAGATGCACGTAGGTCATTTACGCTCCACCATTATTGGTGATGCCGTTGTTCGTACTTTAGAATTTTTAGGTCACCATGTTATTCGAGCCAATCACGTTGGCGACTGGGGAACCCAGTTTGGTATGCTGATCGCTTACCTTGAAAAGATGGAAAATGAACACGCTGATAATATGTCGTTGTCAGACCTTGAGGCATTCTATCGGGCTGCTAAGCAACATTATGACCAAGATCCTGAGTTTGCCGAACGCGCCCGTAACTATGTGGTAAAACTTCAGGGTGGCGATGAATATTGTCGGGCCATGTGGCGTAAGCTGGTTGATGTCACCATGTATCAGAACATCCTTACTTACAAGCGGTTAAACGTGACCTTAACCGTTGATGACGTCATGGGTGAAAGCCTCTATAACTCCATGCTTCCGGGTATTGTTGCCGACCTTAAAGCTAAAGGACTTGCCGTTCAAAGCGATGGCGCGACCGTTGTTTATCTGGATGAATTCAAGAACAAAGAAGGCGAGCCTATGGGTGTCATCATTCAGAAGAATGATGGTGGTTACCTATATACCACGACTGACATCGCCTGTGCTAAATACCGTTATGAAACGCTAAAAGCCGATCGTGTTCTTTACTATATCGACTCTCGCCAGCATCAACATCTAATGCAGGCATGGACGATTGTCCGCAAAGCGGGCTATGTTCCTGAGTCTGTCACTCTGGAACACCATATGTTCGGTATGATGCTAGGAAAAGACGGTAAGCCGTTTAAAACCCGTTCAGGCGGGACAATCAAGCTATCTGACTTACTTGATGAGGCAATTGAAAACGCCGATGCCAAATTGCACGCGCTGATTATGGATAAAAATCCGGACATGTCGGAAGATGAATTACGCAGCGTGATCAATGCCGTTGGTATCGGTGCGGTGAAATATGCTGATCTGTCTAAAAACCGGACCACGGATTACATCTTTGACTGGGACAATATGCTCGCGCTGGAAGGCAATACTGCACCTTATATGCAATACGCCTACACGCGTGTAGCCTCTATTTTCAAGCGTGCAGGCATTGAAGAAAATAGCCTGATCGGTGATTTACAGCTGGTTGACGATCGCGAAAAAGCGCTGGCAACGCGCTTACTTCAGTTTGAAGAAACGCTGTATGCCGTTGCGCGTGAAGGCACACCGCACACTATGTGTTCTTACCTTTACGATGTTGCCGGCCTGTTCTCTGGTTTCTACGAGAACTGCCCTATCCTGAACCATGACGATCAGGCTATCCGCAATAGTCGTTTACAACTGGCAGCATTAACCGCCCGCACGTTGAAGCAGGGTTTAGATACGTTAGGCATTGAAACCGTAGAGCGGATGTAGTTCTTCCTGAGACATTTGCAGAAATAATTAAGGCGCCTATTGGGCGCCTTAATTATTTCAAATTCGATAACTACGTATATCAAGGCAGCTATGGTTGATTGATTTCATCCGCACTAATTATTTCTGCAACAAAAATATCGCCTTTACTCTCTAAAAAATATTCATTTTCTTGCGGCAGTCGTAACCGTAGGTAGGCATTTTCACCAATTTGCATAGTATGATCGGCAGCTATCTGTGCTTTTGACTCAATCAGATAGCTGAGGATATTTGAGAACATATCCATGGTTTGCTGCCCTTGGTCATGTCCGTCAGCCAGCAGCGCTAAATCTGGCTGGCCAAGATGATAGACGCCATAAGTCCGCATCCATACGCCCTGTATCCCTTCAACTTCATATTTTACAAAACCACAGAACAGCATCAGCAGAGGTAAACCCTCGCGTAGAAACGATGAGAGGTCCAGATCAAAGGCGTCATCGGTAAATATCGCCGCAGGCAGCGTTGTATGAGCGGTTTCATTAACCACCGTCACCGCACCTAAACGAGCCAAAGCGCCGGCTACCAGACCTAAGGCGACATATTGCTCAAGCGGATCGGTTTCATATCCGGCATAGTAAATAATGATATAAGCCTGATGACTGCGCGCCAAGTCTTTCTGCTCTGCGCCATAGTGCGAGGGTTCTAAACAACGTTCCAGCGCCTCAGACGGCATCGGAGCAGAAAAACCAACCAACTGAACAACATGCTTACCCCAACCAATCAGGCCAAACGGCGTGCCCTGAGCCGTTAATTCGCTATCAAGCTCCACAATCGCCTTTGACAGTGATTTATCCGTTGCACATAAGGCCTCAGACAGGCGCTGATTATTCAGTTCAGAAGGTTGCAGAAACAGTAGCTCTAAACTGAGCGGATCGTTTAGCTGTGGATTGGCGACTAACGGTGAAGAAACTGGACTGTCAGCATCTTTTCGGCCAAAAAATCGAGAGATGATTCCCATTTATTCTCCTTAACAATGGTCGTATTCATTCAATTAACCGTTACCGGCTTCAGATCGTCTTACGGGCAAAATCTCTGGGTCTGAACCCCAAAACGCCCAATGTACCAAAATAGGCTACCACGCCCACCACCACGACGGCGAGCAGACGCATAATTCTGAACAGCATGCTGCCCGAATCCCAGTCAGGCATAACCCACATCATGCCAATCAGTGCGGCAGTCATCACTAACAGCGCGACGACCAGCTTAAACATAAAGACCGCCCAACCCGCTTTAGGCTGGAAATATTTACGCTTATGCAATTGCCAATACAGTAATCCGGCATTCAGGCAGGCGGCAATACCGATAGATAAGGCTAATCCGGCATGCTTGAACGGACCGATAAAGGCCAGGTTCATCATCTGAGTTGCAAACAGGGTGAAAATCGCAATTCTTACCGGGGTTTTAATATCTTGGCGAGAATAAAACCCCGGAGCCAGCACCTTCACTAAGATTAACCCCATCAGCCCGACTGAATAGGCAATTAACGCTCTCTGGGTCATCAGAGAGTCATGAGCGGTAAATTCACCATACTGGAACAATGATTTAATCAGCGGCTCTGACAACACCCCTAAGGCGACAGAACAAGGCAGGGCCAATAAAAAGCAGAGGCGTAGCCCCCAATCCATCAGGTTTGAGTATTCCTGCGCATTGCCGCTGGAAAAACTTTTAGCCAGTGACGGTAATAAGATCGTCCCTAAAGCAACGCCTAATACGCCGGAAGGCAGTTCCATTAGTCGATCGGCGTAATACATCCACGAAACGGAGCCGGACTGAAGGAAGGATGCAAATATCGTATTAATAATTAAGGAGATTTGACTCACGGACACGCCAAGAATGGCCGGCCCCATTTGCCTTAATACCCGCCATACTCCGCTATCCCGAACGTTGACCCTCGGCAGCACCAACATACCTATCTTTTTCAGATGGGGTAATTGATACAAGAGTTGCAGAATACCGCCAACCACCACGGCCCAGGCCATGGCAATAATCGGTGGATTAAAATAAGGGGCAGCAAACAGAGCAAAACCAATCATGCTGATATTCAGCAGCGTCGGGGCAAAGGCAGGAACCGAGAAACGGTTCCAAGTATTAAGAATGGCACCGGACAGCGATGCCAGTGATATCAATAAGATATAAGGAAAAGTAATGCGCAACAGCTGGGAAGTCAGTTCGAACTTATCCGGATTATTGGTAAATCCCGGAGCGGTAATCCAAATAATCCAAGGGGAAGCTATAATCCCGATCAGCGTGACCACCGCCAGAACCAGCGTTAATAATCCGGATACGTAAGAGATAAATATCTTTGTCGCCTCTTCACCCTGCTTAGTTTTATATTCAGCCAGAATAGGCACGAAGGCCTGTGAAAAAGCGCCCTCGGCAAATATGCGTCGCAGTAAGTTCGGCAATTTAAATGCAACAAAAAAGGCATCGGTAGCCATTCCGGCGCCAAACGCCCGGGCGACAATCGCATCACGGGCAAAGCCTAAAATACGGGAAACCATTGTCATGGAGCTGACGGCAGCCAGCGATCTCAATAAATTCATATAATTAAATTGTTCTTGTTTGAAATGGCATCGCATAATCACAACGATGGCTGACTGGTGGGTAGTTTACGGATACGCGGCAGAATCACCAGTTTAAAAAGGTATAAAAATGTTTTTTATCATGAATTTCTGGCAAATAGAAAGTTTAAACCTGATGTCATCATCAGTGGATCACATCAGGTTTATCATACTGCCTAATAATTAACAAATAAGTGACATCGTCACCTCTAAGTTTAACTGATCAAGAAATCGACTTTTTCAGTTAATTCAGCCACCTGCTGTTTTAGTATCTCTATCTCGCCTTCCAGGTACTTCACTTGCTCGGCTAGCTCCGTATTTTGCTGTAGTATCGGTTCAATACCCGTAGCAGAACTGATCAGATTGACATCAACAGGACCGCTGATTAAATGGGCAAACCGATTCTCTCTGCGCCCCGCTTCCCGAGCAAGCCTAACCACAAACGGGCCATCATCACGAGAGGTTAAATCCGCCAGCACCTGTTCAACTTCGCTGATATCTGAAAACTCATGTAAACGGTTAGAGCGGGTTCTTAATTCTCCGGCAGTTTGAGGCCCGCGTAACAGTAGCAAACAGATTACCGCCAGCTCAGCCGAAGAGAGTTTAAAATTACCAAATTCAGTATTACAGAAACGATGCACATACTTCACCACCCGACCACCGGTGCCGGCCGCCGTACGCACTAAGTGTTTTTTTTGCAGACTATCCAGCGTTTCTTGAACATCAGTTTCATTCAATTCCATTACCGGATCACGACTGGTCTTTTGGTTACAGGCGATCATCAAACCATTCAGTGATAGCGGATATTGGTCCGGTGTAGTGACCTCTTTTTCCAACATGCAACCAATAACCCGAGCTTCTTTATCCGTTAATTGATATTTCATAGGCGTTTCCTTAAGTAACTGGTTTCCAGTCTGAATTGGTTAATGCCATTAATACGTGGTCTTGCCATTGGCCGTCAATTCTTAAATAGTCTTTAGCATAACCTTCACGTTCAAAACCTAACCGGACCAGCAAATCACCGCTGCGTTTATTATGTGGCATATAATTAGCCATAATCCGGTGCATATTCTGCTGGTTGAACATATAGCGTAGGGCTGACTTTAGCGCTTCATACATCAACCCTTGCCCCTGCCATTTTTGCCCCAGAGAATAGCCTAAAATACAGGCCTGAAAATCGCCGCGCAGAACATGGCTAAAATTGGCAACGCCGATAACCTCTTTTTCATCAGGATCCAGCAACAAAAAATAGTAGGCATTGCCCTGCTTATGCAGCTCGTTGATCATGTTCAAACGCACCTGCCAGCCCGACGGATAACCGTAACTCTGATCTCTTACCGGCTCCCAGGGCTTGAGGAAATCTTTGTTCTCAGTGTAATAATCCGCCAGCCGGTATGCATCGCGTTCATTGGCAAGGCGAACAACCATCCGATCCGTGGTTAATGACACCTTAGGAACATTAGAACGATAACCAAACATCCGGAATTCCTTGTTAGCATTAAAAGATAAATATAGTTTACTAAAATAGTATCGTTATTCAGTAATTAAGTTCAAAATAAGCGGTTAAATTGCTCCTTATTTATTACTCTTTTCGCTTACGGTGAAACCATATGCCTCGGGTATCGCGGGTCAGAAACTTAGGTAAGTATTTTCTATTATTAGATAACCTGCTAGTTGTTCTTGGATTTTTTATTGTTTTCCCGCTTATTTCTATCCGATTTGTAGATCAATTGGGCTGGGCTGCCTTATTGGTCGGTTTCGCCTTAGGCTTACGTCAGTTTATCCAACAAGGCCTTGGTATTTTTGGTGGAGCGCTGGCTGACCGTTTTGGTGCCAAGCCAATGATCGTCACCGGCATGTTATTACGGGCCGCCGGTTTTGCCAGTATGGCCATGGCAGACCAACCATGGATTCTGATGTTATCCTGCGCGCTGTCAGCCTTTGGCGGCACCCTATTTGACCCACCCCGCGTCGCATTAGTTATTAAGTTAACCCGCCCCCATGAGCGCGGTCGGTTCTATTCCATCTTGATGATGCAAGACAGCGCCGGCGTGGTTATCGGTGCGCTGTTAGGCAGTTGGCTACTGCAATATGACTTCCAGTGGGTTTGCTGGTCGGGCGCCGCCTTCTTTGTATTAACCGCCGCACTTAACGCTTTTGTATTACCGGCCTATCGGGTATCAGCGTCAGTTCGTACCCCGATCATGACCGGCATTAAAACCGCCCTGCGTGATAAATACTTTCGCCGCTATGTATTAACCCTGACGGGCTACTACGTTCTTTCAATACAGGTGATGTTGATGCTTCCCCTTCTGGTCAATGAGATCTCAGGCACGCCAACCACCATTCGCTGGATGTATTTAATTCAGGCCGTTTTATCACTGTCTCTGCTCTATCCGATAGCCCGCTGGAGCGAAAAACATTTTCGTCTTGATCAACGCCTGATGACCGGGCTGCTGTTAATGACTTTCAGCCTGATGCCGCTTGGCTTTGTCACATCATTATCAACGGTGCTGTTCCTGATTTTCTTCTTCTACCTTGGGTTGATTATTGCTGAACCGGCAAGGGAAACGCTGAGTGCTTCACTGGCAAATCCATATGCTCGCGCCAGCTATATGGGATTCAGTAAGCTGGGCCTGGCCTTTGGCGGGGCTATTGGTTATACCGGCGGCGGCTGGCTATATGATATTGGCCATGAGTTTAGTGTTCCTCAGGTTCCATGGGTACTGTTGGGGGTTATCGGTCTGGCGACCGCGATAGCCTTACACCGTCAGTTTTCACCAAGAACCATTGCTCCTAAAGCGCTGGCTTCCTGAAGCCCTTAATTCAATTTGCCTGCCCCATAGCGTCATTGTTACTCTATGGGCATGATTTTATTACTTAACCCTGAAAGGTTTTTCATGCACAAGTTGGTTTCGCGTATTTTTGCCCTGTTCTTTATCAGCCTGCTGTTTGGCTGTAATCAGATATCACAATATTCACTGACCGAAAAATCGATTAATAACTACTTAGAAACCCATACTCAAAATGCATCACGCAGCTTTAGCCTTAATGGCTTAGTCGATGCAGACTTATCGTTGAATAACCTGAATACTAAAATTGGTCGCGGCGAGCCGGGTCAGATTACGCTGACCGGTAATGCCCTATTTGCGGTTTCATCCCTGCTAGGTAAGCAGGATGCTAATCTACAGGTCACGATCAATGCCCGTCCGGAATTTGATCCGGTAAAAGGTGCGGTTTATCTGCGCGACTTAGAACTGGCTGACTATGATTTAAAAACCAGTCAGGGTGCGGTAAAAAATGTAAAAACCTTTATTCCATTTCTTAATAAAGCCCTGCAGATTTATTTCAACGACCAGCCGGTGTATGTCTTAAATCCGGAGAATAGCGCACTGGAAGCCACCGCCCAAAAGCTGGCTAAAGGAATCGAAGTGAAGGAAGGCAAACTGGTATTCGCCTTTATTAAGTAACCCTGTGTTATCGTGGTATCAATACAAGAAAGGCGCAAATTAATGCGCCTTCAGAGTGATGACAAAGTAGTCTAATTTGATTCCAGTGCAAATTTCGTCCGCATAGTCAACATTGGAATATTGGCGTTTCCTCGCGGCCGAAGAGCGGCATTTTTGAGCTCAGCGGGCTTCGGGCCTACCTTGCCTAGGGGCACTCCGGCAACTAAAGTTGCTACGCCCCCAACAGACAAAGCCGTAGGGAACGGCTTTGAACAATACGTAGTGTTGGCCCGAAGGGCAGGCTACAGGAAGTAGCCTGTAAAGCTCTCCCTCCGTTTAAGTTTTTTAAGACCTAAATTTTAGTATTTGAGGTTTTTCATCAGCCTGAAGGCGCAAATTAATGCGCCTTTTATTTTGTCGATTGCGTAATTTAATTAGATCGGTAAACACAACACCGAAATATCACCATACTCTGGCGACCAGAGCCTAGGATTATTCATCCTCGGCTCTAGGCGTACGCTTTCTAGGTGCTTTTACTGAACGTAAAATCACAAACTTCTTATTGGATGCCACCATTTCACAGTTACCAAACAGACGCTTTAACTTCTGATGATAGCCAAGATGACGGTTACCGATAATGCGCAGTTCTCCACCAATTGCCAGACAGCGTTTGGCATCGTTAAACATCTGCCATGCAATATAGTCAGTCACTGAGTGATGCTGATGGAACGGCGGATTACAGATAACTGCCTGCAGCGAGTTTCGGTCAATATTAGCCAGTGAATGGTCAGCCTCAAAGAAACAGCGCGCAACATCGTCCGGGCGATTCTGTTCCACGTTCAGGCGGCTAGATTCTACTGCCATATAGGACTCGTCACGAAAAATCACTTCGGCCTGTGGATTTTGCTCCAAAGCCCGTAAGCCTAATACCCCGTTACCACTGCCTAAATCGACAATAGTTCCGCTTAACCCTGACGGTAAATGCTCAGAGAAGAACCGGGCGCCAATATCCAATGCGGTACGCGAGAACACATTAGGATAGTTATGGATGACATAATCTGTGCCATCCAGCGGCCAGGTCATGACTTCAGTCATAGGGGCAACATCTGGCTGATTGAACTGACAGAATATTAACCGGGCCTTCTTCCATGCCAGGCTGGTATGAGTAGGACCAAGAATTTTCTCAAACAGCTGAATAGTTGAAGTATGGATATCTCGAGTTTTAGCCGCAGCAATAATCTGAGTATCGGCGCTAACGACTTTACGCAAGGCGTGCAATTGATACTCAAGCAATGCCAGCGTTTTAGGGATCTTAATCAATACCACCGCAGGCGTACCTGACAGCGGCGAAATACCATCAACAAAAGTGACAGCGTCACTAGGTAAGTTATTCTGCTGTAAATTGCGCAGCGTGGCTAATTCACTCACATAGGAGTCACCATAGCTGACCGGGTTAAACGCCGCCAGCTCACAGGCTAAAGCACCAAAAGTATCATTGAGGATAAATACCGGGCCTTTGGCTAACAGCGCCTTGTCTACCGTATTCATCAGATACTCATCGGCAGCATCCCATGCCTGTAAGCTGGTCGGGGTATCAAACTCAGGATAACGGGATAACATTAAATGAGAAAAAATTGAGCTCTGTAGTTCTTGTGGCTCGTTTAGCTGCTCTGTTTCGTCACTCACTCTGGGGTATTTCCTTCTGATTCGTATCCTGATTCTTCACCGGCAACTTCAGCCAGTTCATCACGCATCGCTTGCAATGCTTCACGGGTGATAATGGCTAATGTGCGATAAAAAGCATGGTTAGCATGGGCTTCGACTTTTCCAAGAAAACGCCCGCACCATGGAAACAGATACTCATCAAACAGCGCGATCTGAGCCTGAATCTCATCAGATTCTTGTGCATTGTCTTCAATCCATGAAGCGGCCAGCAGTAATAAACCAAAATGGTCTGCTGGCGCATCCGTAAGCGGCATTCCGCACTGGGTTAAATATGCACGGGTTTCAGTTTCGCCAATACCCTCATAGCTAGCGCCGTAAGGAGAAACACTCCCCTGCGCAGCAAACATCGCCTGATAGTCAGCTTCTAACACCTGACGATCCGAATCCTGCGCCAGACGATCTAACAGCTCATCCTGTTCTAACGGCCAATGCTGCTTTAATTTACCTTCACTGATTAAGGCAAACAGCGGATCCAGAACCGTATCCTGAGGTGAGCGATAAAACAGCGACCCCAAAATACGGCAGACTACAGAAAACTCATTCATCAAATACAACCTGTTATCTTAGTTATAAACCTGTTACACGTTGGTCTTTCGGATATTTCACCGTATAAGACAAACTTAATTTTTGCGCCTGGTTCGGCGTTAAGTCCAGCGTCCATTGAACTTCACCCGTGTCCTTATTGTAGCTGGCACCATCATACTTAAGGCCGTCAACCGTAATAGCGGAATCACGGCTCATCGGTACTTGATCCAATACGACTAGCTTAATTGGCTCTTTACGGGTGTTTTTCACATCCATCACATACGAGTACTGCTGACTTACCGAGTTACCAAAGAATTCAGATTTAGCGGTCATCTGTTTGTCATTTTCGCGGTTAATGATAATTTTCTTATCCCGGCCTAATGACAAATCAAGCGTCTCTTTTGCATTCTTGGTATTGATATAGCCCTGGCCGACAAAAGAGCCTTCAAAGAAAATGCTGGATTTACCCGGCAATAAGTTGAGGTTCTCCCAGTCTTTTAGCTGAACTTGTAAAAACGCGTCCTGTTCAATTTTCGGCACCACGACGTAGCGATACTCACCCTGAACGTCCGCTTCTTTAATTAACACTGAGTGCCCTTTACCATCGGCGGCAATATTGTACGGCAAAGAAATACTAAAACGCGTATTTACACCGCCAACGTCAGTCACCACATATTCTGACAAGGACTTACTCTTAGCTCTTTTTTCATTGGCTGCTTCTCTGGCTACCTTTTCAAGTTCAACTCCGGCTACTGCATAGTCGTTAACTTCACCAACAATCATATCTGCGGCCGGAGCAGCTACCGGCATTGGTGCCGATTGTTTGGCACTCTTCGACATAGCATAGTTCTTTGGCAAATCGATATACCAAGGATTAAGTCTAGGAGCCTGTGCGCCTTCACTTGGGTTTCCGCTGGAAAGCGTCAAATTGACCTTGTCCCAGTTAATACCGCTGTTCTGGAATACGTTAGCCTTATAGCTCAGCTTTACCGGCTGATTGATATTATCAACCCGTACGTCGTAAGTTGGAACCCAACCGGCGTCGCGAATCACATAAGACAGCTTAACATCACTGGTCACCGCTTTCGGGGTATAAAACTTCACGACCACCTGGTTAACCGCCTGGCCGGTTTTTTCCTGAGCTTCATTTAACTGGCTGTTAAGCTTTTCAATATTCTTATCGATAACGGCGATCTTTTCTTTAATGTCAATGTCGGCCAGCAGCGCGTCACTCATGCGTTTGCTGACCAGCTCAAGCATTTGATTAATTTGCTCGACGCTGGTGCCGTCTTTCTCACCGCCCAGTGACTTATTGCTTTCCAGTACGGAAAGCTGCGCCTGGATCACTTCCCGCTGAACGTTTAACTTGTTCTGCTCACGGACTTCAGCTTCAATCTGTTTTGTTAGTCGGTCAACTTCCGGTGATACATTTTCAGTCAGAAAATCTCGCCTGACGCTTGAAGACTGCACCACAACGCCGTTATCAGCATCCAGCATCAGGCTTTGTTCGTTAAGTCCGCTGGCTATATTGGTAAAGATGACTTCACTTTCTCCGGCCGGTAATGTGACTTTACCGCTGTTAAACAGCTCGGCACCGCGAATAAACACCGTCACATCATTCAGCTTAACGTTCTGTACCTGAGCCTCGGCATAGACTGCGCCTGAATAGGCTAAAGCCACAGAAGCACACAATAACGTCGTTCTAAATCCCTGAAATACATTAATAGCCATTTATTTATCCTTAAATATTAACCAATAACATGCATGAAACTACCAAAAAGACCCACTAACGATCACAAACAATTATCTCAATTAGAGAAGCTATAGCGAAGCAAATTCTTCGATAGGCTGCCCGCCGTGAGACTCAAGAAAATCCAGCAGCCGGCGCGGGCTGACGTTTAAAATTCTCTCTTCCGGGAAATTAACCTGTTTAATGACTTCAAGCGCTTTATCAAAACCACCCAGCGCATAGGCTACGTGGGAGTCTGAACCTATTGCTAGCCAGCCGCCTGCATCGCGTATCGCCTTAGCAACTTCAATACAGTTCTGTTCGCTGCCGGTACGGGAGTGAACAAAAGAGGAGTTATTAATTTCCAGCGCAACGTTATGCTTAGCGGCCGCCTCGGCAACCGCCTTAATATCTATCGGATACTTAGGGTTGCCCGGATGGCTGATCATATGTACCTTTCCGCTGGAGATAGCGCCGATCATCGCCTGAGTATTACCTTCAAATCCCAACGATCCCATCACCGGCTCATGGAACCCGGCAATAATCAGATCGAGCAATTCAGCCATGCGTTCATCGCAGTCGGTTTCGCCCTGAATATTTTTAATATTCGATTCAATACCGTACAAAATGCCCACGCCATCAACAATGCGCGGAATAACCTTCATATTAAGAAAATGCCAGCGGTGAGGCGCATCTGCCATATCCGGACCATGATCGGTAATGGCAAACAGCTTAATACCCTTTTCTTTAGCAACCGCAAAATAATCACTCACGGTACTATAAGCATGAGCGCTGGCAACTGTATGAGCATGTAGGTCAACCGGGTACATAGCAGATTTCCTTAAATTTATAGCTAAAACTTATTAACACTGAAACGGGGTTATGGCGTGAAAACGGCCGTTAAACTTAATAACCCGAAGTTAATATCCCTGAGCCAGATCGACGATTCCGCTAACCGGTTGGCCGCTATCAAATGCAGCAATATTGTCGCATATCTGATCCATCGCATTATCGGGTAACGTCATGGCGGATATATGAGGCGTTAGCGTTATTTCCGGCCGTTGCCAGAATGGATGATTCTCGGCTAAAGGTTCTTGAGTAAACACATCAAGGGTTGCGGCCCGCAGTTGACCGGAGTCCAGTGCGGTTAGCAGATCTTGTTCAACCAAATGCCCGCCACGGGCGATATTAATAATATAGGAGCCCGTAGCCAGTTGTTCAAACAACGAAGCGTTAAGTATACCTTGAGTCTCTGGCGTCTTGGGTAATAAATTCACGATTAGGCGAGTTCCGCTTAAAAATTCAGCAAGCTGGCCGCCGCCATAACTGATTACGCCATCAATGTGCTTTTTATTCCGGCTCCACCCGCGTACGTTAAAACCAAAGCGGGCCAATTGAGTGGCTACATGACGCCCTAAAATGCCCAGCCCCATCACGCCAATAGTAAAATCAGCGTAAGCATGCGGCTCAAGCAACTGCCAGCGCCCTTGCTGTTGGAGGTGCTGATATTCATCCATTCGGCGAAAATAGCGTAACACCGCAGCAAAAACGTACTCCTCCATCTGCAGTGCCATACCGGCATCTTGCAAACGAATCAAAGGAACGCCGGCTGGAATAAACCCCGGATTAGCTCTATCCTGCTCCACAATGGCATCTACGCCTGCGCCTAATGCCAGTATCGCTTTTAACCCTTGCCGCCCGGCCAGCATTTCATAAGGCGGTCGCCAGACAATTGCATAGTCTGCGTGCTGGTTATCACCGGGTTGCCATACGCGGATATTCGCCTGAGGCAATCGGGAACCAATACCCGCCAGCCATGGCGCAGTATCATAAAAAGGATGGTAAAAGATAATGTCCATCATTCCTCCGCGTTACGATAAAACCAACCCAAATAGAGGGTTAAATAAGCTGACGGGTTAATCTACCCTATTCAACTCACATACTTAAGTACCAATTTGCCGATAGCTTAACCAATTAAATTCAGAACATTAATTTATACTTGACCGCACCCCGCCTTCTCCCTATAGTAGCGCCCGTTCCAGCGTGATTGTGATATGCGTTGAAACCAAAATTTGGTGAGGTGTCCGAGTGGCTGAAGGAGCACGCCTGGAAAGTGTGTATACGGCAACGTATCGAGGGTTCGAACCCCTCTCTCACCGCCATATTTAAAGACCTGCTTTTTAGCAGGTTTTTTCATTTATGAATCAATAACATGCTGGTTTATATCCATTTTCCTTTATGACCCCATTTGCCCGTCGCTTTGCAAGTGGTCCAAAAAGGTGGTACAAAATGGGTATTATGAACTACATAAAACCTGACCGACATGGAACATATTACGCCCGTCTAATTGTTCCTAAACCGCTACGACAAATCATCGGCAAAAATGAGCTGAAGAAATCCTTACGCACTAAAGATTGGCGTGAGGCAAATGACCTTGGCCCCGAAGTCCTAATTGAACTTAAAAATCAATTCAAAGCCGCTGAGCTGGATGCTAGCATTACGCTTTTAGACATCAATCATGCGGTTAAGCTATGGAAAGATAGTCAATTAGCCCATCTTGATGATGATGAAATCTTAGCGCGTTATGTTCGCAAAGAGATCGAAACTGACAGCAACGGAAACGCAATCGAAGTAACGGTTTCTAACGCTGATATACATGAATTGTGTCTAGAAAGAAGCCAAACGCTTCGCGAATACCAGATATCACCCGAATCTGCGGTAAAACATCCTCCACGAATAAAACTGAAGGATGACGACGTACTCATTTGTTTTCTAGATCCTGTAATAAAAGAAGCATTGAACCTATCTGGTTTAAAACTGCTGAAAGACAGCAATCACTACTCTAAGTTAGTCATGGAACTAAACCGCGCGTTTTACCAGGTGACTAAAGCAGCCTACAAAAACGCCATCCAAAATGAAAGTAACCTATATTCAGGCTTACCAAAAATGGCGTTCGTGGTTCCTAATGCACCAACCACTACAACCGACAGCAAATCATTATCGGCCCTATTTAAAGATTATGAAGCAGCCATGCTCCGGCGCGGTAAAGAAACGCCTAGTTCAGCGCTTAAAGAATATCGCGTTGCTATAGAACGCTTTATTGAACTTCTCGGGGATTTAGATATTCAACTCATCACGAAAAAGCACGTTTCTGAATTTAAAACTAAGTTAGAGCAGCTACCTGCCCGCCCCAAATCAAACGTTACCAAACTCCCACTTACTCAGCAGATTGCTTATGCCCGTCAGCACGATTTACCTGTACTGACCGCTTCAACAGTGAAGAAGCTCATCCGTGGATTTTCAGCCGTATGCAGCTATGCTATTGAAAGTGGATTAATAGAAAGTAACCCGGCGGAAAAAATTAAATTTCAAGCAGTAAGGCGTACTCTGGTAACCATCGCTACTACAAAGAACTTTATACCTTCTGAAATAGAAACAATCTTTAGTAACCCGTTATTCACCCATAAAACCGCACCTGAACGAGCAGATTATGGTGACGCACATTATTGGTTACCTTTGATTCTTTACTACACAGGTGCTCGTGTAGAAGAAATCGCGCAGCTCTACGTTAGTGATATACGGCAAGATGATAATATTTGGCATATCCGCATCACTGATGAATCCGATGACCAAAGCGTAAAAAATGACAATAGCCATCGAGAAGTACCGATACACCAGCATCTGATTGATTTAGGTCTGCTTACCTATCGGGACTCATTGCCAAACAATGGCAGGCTATTTCCTAAGTTGCAAAAAGCAAAAGGTAAATACCATAGTGCCGTCGGTGTTTGGTGGGGGAAATATTTACGTTCAAAAATTGGAATAACTCGGCCCGCAATTAAACCCTATCATGCATTCAGACATACCTTTATTACATTATGCCGCGATAATAACATTCGTGAAGATGTGCAAAATGCCATTACCGGTCATGCCCAAAGCGACTTCTCATCACAAAACGTTGGCAGAGAATACGGTAGTTTTAGTTTGACGATGAAGAAGAAAGAGATTGATAAGATCCCTAGGTTGAATGTCAGTTGCCCTAAACACATAGCTTCAGCGAGTAAGTCTTAAGAAGTTATGATTTCATAAGAAAAAACACCCCGGTCATGGTCATGGTCATGGTCATGGTCATGGTCAAAAATATGACTCGGGGGGTTTCCTTAGCCAGAGATGTGTTCCCGCTCCCGCTCCCAGTCTGCGTCCAATACTGTCATGATTTGACTGACTAATTGCTCTGCATCCAGCTTAGCGATGTCAAAAATGTAATACCCTGATGGCATGACCATATTTGGATGCGTCTTGAGGTTAGAGCCCCAATAACAGGGATTGTCTTCAGGGCCTACAATCAGCAACCGGAGTGAAGCCACCAGCGCTGGTGATACCGCGCCATCAATCTGGAAGTCAATTTCATAATCGTACTCATCCTTAACTCTTTTTTCGGTTTCATCATAAAAGATTATCTGATACCGTTCTGTTCTCGTTGCTGTCATCGTGGTCTTGCTCCGTGGTCATGGTCGTGGTCTTGGGGTGGGTCTAGGTCTAGGACGATGTCAGCTGAAACAGGCAACACCGATTTTTCCGTCACGAAGCATTAGCGCTGCCTCATAACGGTCCACCGTATTCTCGGCATAGAAGACATAGTCGATAACGTCACCATGCGCTTCACACGAATAGCAATGATAATGCTGAGAATCAAGATGGATGGTGAATCCACTGCCTGGACAAAAAGGACAACTTTTATCGTCAAGATAGGCGCGCTTTTCACCGTGATACACTAATGGCTGCCCTTCTATTGCGGCGATGGTGGCGGCCAAATCTATACTTGACTTAATTTCATTGAAATTGACTTTCATACATTTAACATTCTTCATGGCAACTCCTAATTAGCTAAATTACCCATTGGCCGGCCAGGGATGCAGTAATACTAATCGCAAAGTTATAAAATCATCAACCAGATGAAATGGTAAAATGTCGCGACATAATATTTTAGAGCTTACGTGGAAGGAGCCTTAGGCTTAGGCCGAGGCTGAGCTCGGTAGGGGTCTCACCAGGAGAAGCCTGATTTCGTTAGCGCAGGCCGCTGTACCTTACGAACGAACCTCTGGATGACATAAGATATCAACTGAGTGAAGAACCTTTCCTGATGGCTTACAGATGGGTTGCTTGCCCCTCCCCCTCCGGTCCCGTCCATGCCGATTCTGCTGGTGCCTGTTTTCGGGAAAAAGCCTTACAGGGCACCGGTAAAAAGAAATTCCCGTCTATATGATGCCGATTAATAGACTGTTTTAGTAAAGTTCCTATAGGGATTTCCCACAGAAAAAGTTTACTTATAAGCGAAATTATCGGGATTATCAGCACGGAGATTGCCAATGAGATTGATATCACTGGGTTATGGGTAAAAGAGGGACTCATGCGAATCGGCAGCACTCAGGCCAAGGGGAGAAGGAGCGCGTAGCAAGACGAGGGCCCGTCCGACCGACCACAAGAAAACAGCCAGTAGGAAACCCCACCGGCTGTCTGTCTGTCGCTGTCGCTGTTTTAAACTGTATAATTAACCGATTTGTCAACACCTGCGATAAGCGTTGAGTAAGGCCCTAACTCACCATCAACGAGTGATATACCTTTGATACCAACACGGTTGTTCCGCCTCGCTTTGCTGTACCCTCGCTCTGCTAGCTTTTTGATTAATAGCCGCTTATTCATCTGATACTCATTTCCGGCGCTGGCAAAATTCCGATAGGCATCGTATAGGTCGTCAGCATAAACAAACGCTAACTCACTATCAACCTGACTAACCCGCTCAAGTAGAAACTCACCAACCAAATCACTTTCAGCCCTATACTCGGTATTTGCCTTCACGATCTTCCCAGGGAAATTAGCCTTTAGCCCTTCAGAAGCCTGCAAGTCAAGGCACCCTTGGATTGCCCAATTTAATATACCCGGGAGTTCACGACGTAATATGTCTGGCAACTTAGGGTCCATCTGCGCTTTACTAAACTCAGCATCAAAACCGATTAAGCAAATCCGTCGCCACATACCGTGTGAGTTATCATAAATATTAGGCTTATGATTACCAATCATGACCAAACTAAATTCGGGTCTAAATTCGGTTTCCCGCTTGGCATAAACCCCTCTGGCGACGATAACATCATTTCCGGTAATGCTTTTTATCAGGTTCTCATCCATTCGAGCGCTTTCTGATAGCTCATTTGCGACCACTAAGCGCTTTCCCGGTAATTTAGCAATCGCGGCATTAGGTCCACCTTTATTGTCATTACGGCTTTGCATCAAGACTTCACTGTTAATCTGTGAACTATACGCTGAGCCCAACATTTCCTGTATCAATTGAATAAAGGTCGACTTGCCATTACTACCATGCCCATACAAAAAGAATAACAGTTGCTCATCACACCGGCCGGTTATCCAATAGCCTACGCAAAGCTGAAGAAATTTAACCATTTCAATGTCATTACACATGATTTCAGACAAGAACTGTAGCCACCGTGGGCACGTTGCACTGGCATCAAAAATAACTGGACAGTAATGGGTGATTAAGTACTCTCGTCTGTTTTCGCCTAGCATTCCAGTGGTTAGATCAATCACGCCATTCTGAACCCCTAAGTGCATGGGATTACTATTCAACTGAGCGTGAGATCTTGCGACATGGTGTTTAACCAGTTCTATTGCACTTTTTATTCGGCCTAAGTTTAGCGACGATTGCCCATGAGACAGCCACCGCAATGCTTCTTTCCTCTCTGAGTCACTTTTGGCTTTCATCAACATGCATTCGGCTTCGAGTTCAATGCTCCTCGCCATACGTTGTGCTAACGCATTCATATAAATCGTAATGTAAGACCATCGGTAGCAACCGTGACCATGACCATTACTCTCTTTAAAAAGAATAAACTCATCCGTTTCTACGACATATCCAAGGTCATGGCCAAACATTCTCGCCATTCTATTGGCATTACCCGAATCCGTTGTGCCTTCATCACCAAAGTAATTTGGCGGATATGCCTCAATAACCTCATGCTCAGGGATAAAAGATGAGTGAATAAGCTCAGCCTCAACCCTAGCGGGTGCGGGTAACTGTTTATTGGCATCCAGTGAGAGTAATTTATTTAAGGATGCGCCATCAACACGACAAAAATATTCATCGACATCCTTAACCTCTGGAATTAACACTTGCGTAACCTGCGGCAATTCCAGTTTATCAATCTTCTCTCTGTATTTATCGCCAGAACTATCACTATCAAAGAACGTATAAATATCCCTTTCAGCTAAGTTCTTTTCAATCCATGCGTATTGTGTTGAACTGATTTGCCCTATGGTCGAAATTATCGATCCATTCCAACCCGACCTCATTAATGTAAGTCGGTCGTTCTCCCCTTCTACGATAGCCACTGGCCCATCTAAATTGAGTGAGTTCACCCCCCAAAAATCAGAATTGGGTAACCAAAAGCGTTTAGCCTGTTGATACATTTTAACTTTATCGGGGTCTTTAGTCGTAAATCGACCAATATTATTATCTAAGTCATAAAAGGGGTACACAAAACAATTTAGGGGTAACGCATCAATAATTTTATTTTGATAACGTATCGCTAATCCGCTAGATATAATATCCTCAGGGTCATGGCCTAGCCTAAGTAAATGTCTAGATACTCGACCATTTGTATACCCAACTTTTTCCTGTTTCAGTAATTCCTCTGGGTGCTGTCGCGTTTCCGTCTGATAAGATAATCTGTCTTTATTCATAAAAAGAATACAAGAACAGTATTCAGCTGCATCATGATTAATCTTTTGAATAACCGCATGGTCACGGGTATCTGGAATATCGTCTCGCTTGCCTCTGGTGGTATCGGTAATGATTGGTCCTGTCGTGTGGGAAGCGACATCAGCGAGACTGGCCTTTATTTCCTCAAAATCACACCGACTACTCTCTACGTTACTCATTTAAGTTAACTCCCTTCAATTGATTAATATTCAAGATAAAAATCCGTTGACCGGTCAGGGATGCAGGCATAGTAAACGTAAAAGGTTGGACAAGCCATTAGCCCAGCTGATAATATGTATGGACATACTTGATCAGAAAATAGGCAAATGCCAATGAAGAACGACGATGATGAGTTAGTCCCTTTTGAGTACGCGCGACAATATACCTTTGAAAATGAATCCGCTTACATCGATTACGTGAGTAGCCTTATGGCTGTATATGGTAATAGCAGCACCTTAGACCCACACTATGCTATCCGATTACTTAAAGCATTCTCGATTGGAATTAAATCTGGGTATAAAGTACCTGATAAGCTAAATACTCATATAGCTGACGCTATTTCGGTATACATGAAGAAAGTTGAGTATTCAGAACTGTTCTGGGGCAAGGATAGTGATAAAAAACGTCGGGCTTATAAGGGGGACCTGGAAGATGCCTTGGGCATTAGCTTGGGGAAAGGGGAAAAGTATCGTGATAATTGCAGTCTGGATTGGGAAATAAAAATAGCGGCTTATTGCATCATCACTGAGCATTGGCAACGTTGGCGTAAAATCGACGCGAACAAAACAAAGAAATACCGGATCTCAATCAAAAGAGCCGTTTCCGACATCGTTCAGAAATACAAGCTCAAAGAAGAAAAGGTGGAGACCATCTTGCGCGAAAAAACATGGCGAGATCTTGTTAATATATACATAGAAAACCAAGAATCACAGGAACTGGACCTTGTGGAGCCAACTTTAACGTCGGTCAAGCCACAGAAAGGCGACTAGCTATTAACTGGGGACCAGGACCATGGCCATGGCCCCCATCGACGCTGCCGATTCGGATGAGTCCCTATTTTACCAATAACCCAGTAACATCAACCTAAATGGCAATCTCAGTGCCGATAATGCCGATAATTTCGCTTATAAGTAAACTTTTTCTGTGAAAACCCTCTATAGGAACTTTACTAAAACAGTCTATTAATCGGCATCATCTAGGTCGGAATTCCTTTTTACCGGTGCCCTGCAAGGGTTTTTCCCGGAAACAGGCTCAAACAGAATCGGCATGGGCTGATACCGGCGAGAAAGGAACCTTCCTGCCACCAACGCCTAATAGGCAGGCGGCTCCTACTGTATTGTCAATATGGCTCAGGACCAGGGCCGCACGCACAGTGACCTTCATCGCTACTCCCGATTGACATAGACCGAGGCTCAGGCCTAGGGTCGGTTACCATGACCCCACACTGATGAGCCCCCTGAGACTCAACCCAAACACAAACACAATGCCGATTCGGATGAGTCCCTATTTTACCAATAATGCAGTCATATCAACCTTAATGACCATATCCATGCCGATAATGCCGATAATTTCACTTATAAGTAAACTTTTCCCGTGAAAACTCCCTATAGGAACTTTACTAAAACAGTCTATTAATCGGCATCATATAGGTCGGAATTCCTTTTTACCGGTGCCCTGTAAGGCTTTTTCCCGAAAACAGGCTCAAACAGAATCGGCATGGGCCCAGACCCAGGGGTATAACGTAAGGTTACCTCAGGGGTCAGCCCGTTCGGGACTAGGGACTAGGTCCTAGCCACCAGGTCCCAGTCCTGCTGTACTTCACCAATACCTGCCTTAGGCCGCTGCTGGGCTGGTGTCACCCTTGTAGTGATTCGATGGCATACATATAGATGTCCCAAAATGAGCGGGAGTGATCCTCATTAATGTTATTGGGTGGTCTTTTTAAGTGGTAATACGCACCGACCCCGAACCCAAACCCAATGCCGATTCGCATGAGTCCCTCTTTTACCAATAATGCAGTCATATCAACCTCATTGGCAATCTGAGTGCCGATAATGCCGATAATGCCGATAATTTCGCTTATAAGTAAACTTTTTCTGTGAAAACCCTCTATAGGAACTTTACTAAAACAACCTATTAATCGGCATCATCTAGATGGGAATTCCTTTTTACCGGTGCCCTACAAGGCTTTTTCCCGAAAACAGGCTCAGGAAGAATCGGCATGGCATCGGTGCAATACCACAGGAAAGAGACACACACAGTTCTTACCGGATGCACCAGTGTACAGTAACGTTGCGTTGCGTTGCGTTGACGTAAGAGATTGGTTCTGCATGAAACCCCGAACGTCACTACCTGACCCATTCCATCCAGTCAGCCACCAGATAAAACACGCCACCCAATAAGATGAAAGCCACATAATAACCCGTATCCTGCATCATTTCGTTCCTCATTTTACCTGCCCTGCCTCGGGTCCGGACCGATTAACCACGACGGTAACGGGCAATACTGTCTATCACCAGTACGGTACCGATACCCAGCATCCCGCCGAGCAAGACCCCCAATACCCCTATCAGCGCTTTCTTAGGCCGGTCTTTTTTCACGTGCTCGCCCGGCGTAAGCTGATAACGATAAACCTGTGCGGTCACCTGCTGTTGCAGTAACGGCGCAAGCAAACTCAGTTCCCTGTCGATATCATGATACCGAACGGGGTACACTATCGGACTCTCCGTCAGGCTGTTGATTTCCGCACTCAAAAAGTTCTCACCCAGCATGTATTTGTGTACCGAATTCGCCAGCTCAATCTTGGTTCCACCGTTGCTGGCTGAATTAGCGTAATAATCCTTAATCCCGGCACGCTGAGCCGTACTGCGTGACCGGGTCAGGTTCGCCAACTGGTTCGTCCTGTCAGCTTGCAGGCTAAAGTCGATATCCTGCTGTTCCTTTTGACGCGCCAATATCATGGCCTGAAGATTGTTTTGAAATTCAGCCTCATCTTGCGCAATCACCTGGTCATTGATGCGGCTCACATAATCGGTTAGCAAGGCCAGCGCGGTCTGGGGATTATCCGCCGACGCCGACAGCATAAAGTAAGGGAGGGTTTTCTTTTCATCCGGCGGGGACGTCACCAGCCCTTTTTCAGCCATCTCCGTTAGCCAAAGGCGTTTCGCCTGCGAGTCCATCGATTCAGTCTGTTGCTTAACGTAGGCCGTCTCGGATAAGTAAGTCAGCTTCTCGTTGGGGCTGGACACCATGTCGGTGAACCGGTTGAATAAATGGTTGGCTATCGCCTGTGGGTCGGCGTTAATGCCACTAACCCGGGCAAAGGCCCGTCTTAATGTCAGGTAATCGTCCATCTGGGCCATTCTCGGCGGGGAGACATAGGCTTTGACCGTCCACTGTTCTTTAGCGGTAAACGCATACATACCGGCTATCAGGGTGGTAACCAGCGTCACCAACACAATCAAGCCTTTCTTGTCCCAGAGTCGAAGGAGCAATTCAAACAGGTCTATCTCATCGTTCGGGTTAGCATAACGAGACCCTGCCTGATTGGTGGCACGACCTGACGGTATATTTAATTGTTTTTGACTTATTTCACTCATCGTCATACCTCATCTGATGCCATAACACGGGTTCTTGGTGTTGTGATACTGCAGGATGGGCACTGGGGACAAGTATCGAGCAGTCTCGTGCTGGCTTGACCGGGGCCGGGAATGACGCCAGCCATAACGCCGTAATGGAAGCAGGCCGCAGTTCGCTGACTGTAGCGACCGGGGCGCAATGAAGAGGGCCTAAGCGCTGACCATACCCCTCCGCATCTCGGGAGGAGGATAACCATGGCATGGGGACCATCACCGCTATCGCCAGCAAGGTCACAATACTGACCACCATATCCAAACAGGTCACTTTCATGACGCACGCTCCTTGTTGTTACTGCACCGCGTCGATTAGCCGCCAACACGGTCATTCCCATCCGTTTGATAAGCGGCGTAAATGTACCGGCCTTGAAACGTGCCTCGGCAACTGAGGCACATGTAGCGCGGTAAACCACTGCGGGCTTTGCCGTGTTTGCGAACCCGTGTTGCTGTATTGCAATGCGGACACGCCGGGCGTGGCCCTCGATTGAGTAATGTCATCATTGTTATCGTCATCGTCATCTAAAATCTCCGAGACCGGACCTGAGTCGTAAGCGGTCTATCGTTGTCCAGTACCTCGGACAGGGCGTATTGTCGGCATCCACGGGCACCTTATGCCTCAGTCACTGACTGGGCCTGGCAACTCGTCTGATAAACGTATTTACCCTGAAACGTGCGACCACAGTCACAACAGCGGTAACGCTGAAAGCCACAGCGCGATGTTCCNTGTTTGCGCACCTGGGTGGTGTCATCGCAATACGGGCAANCGGGTGNGGGTTTTCGGTATATGAACATCGTCAAACTCCTTATTCAGGGGATAGTGCCCCCGGTAAAAATTGATAACTCAGTAAAATTAGGTTGTCCCACAACTCGTGCCATATCTCGGTGATGCGGTAACCCTGTGCGGTCACTCCTCATTGTGGTACTTCACCGTTTCCNNGGCGTTTTTNNNGGNNATNNGGGTCGAGGCCAGGGATTTCTGATTAGGTGATGGCACTGACCGGCCTGCATAGCCAAGACCCTGTCTCGCCTCATGACTACAATATCTCGCCCGTGACCCCGCCCAAAGTCGGTTCTCAGGCAACCGGGCAACATCCTCGGCCATCGCCCAATACTGAGACGCGCCTCTCCAATCACCGGACTGCTCTTTCAACGCGGCAATCTCTGCCAGCTCGGGATAGTGACGGACTGGCTCAGGGTTCAAACGTTGTGACATAACGACACCTTCAAAAGACATAAATAAAAACGGCAGGGGATTACCCCCAAATCAAACCAAACCAGACAACCCAATCGCTGACGCTGACGTTAACGCTTAAAAACAAGGTGTTGATGTGAATAATATTTCGAACCAGACTGATTTAGTGATGTGTCAGGTCGTAAAATAATCACCACTCAACTATTAACCCCTCGAGTTGCATGTCGGAATTGTTTTCCCACACCCCGCTTGAGTCCGCCTTCACCTGGCTCTGTACCACCCGAAAACACTTCCCTGCGAATGCCGATGTCTGGCACCTTCGATTTCATTGGCAGGCTGAAAAACAGCGCCTCTACCAGCAACTGAATGCCGGCACGTATCAACTCTCACCACTCCAGCTAATCAAAACCGCCCAAGGGGACACCCGGGCACTCTGGTCTTCACCGGATGCGTTAGTGCTTAAATGCCTGACCCTGCTGTTGACGCCAGTCCTTCCCGTACATCCACGGTGCGAACACATCAAAGGTCATCAGGGCGGCAAGAAAAGCGTACAACGTCTCCACCAGGTACTTCGCCAACCGAATGCTCATTTTGTCTGCCGTACTGATATCAAGGGCTATTACGCCCGCATCAATAAGCAGACCCTTTACTCACAGGTTCAATCTCATGTTCAGTCACCTATTTTGCTCAATCTGCTCTGGCAGTTCCTGCACTACAGCGTCGAAGACGGAGGCACTTTTCATACCCCTGAATACGGCATTGCTCGTAGTTCATCGCTCAGCCCACTATTGGCGGCATTCCATCTCTACGAGGTGGATGCACACTTTGCCAGCCAACCGAATCTCGATTACTCACGCTTTATGGATGACTTTTTCATCATCGCCAACACCCGCTGGCAGCTCCGCAGGGCAGTCCGAAAACTTAATCAATTCTTTGACCAATACGGTTTTTGCCAACACCCGGATAAAACCTTCATTGGTCCCACCCGCAAAGGCACCGACTGGATGGGATACTGGCTAACCGACAAGGGCATCCAATGCGTGGCCCCCAGAGCCCTCGCCAACCACCTGACTAAACTCCGCCGGCTTTATGAGCAAACCCGAACGCTTTCCGCTGAAATGCAGGCCGCGCGGGTGGTGGGGTATGTTAGGCAGTGGCGGGTGTGGTGCCCAATCGTCGTGCATACAGGTTGCTCCCCCTCTTTTGGACTCCAGCTCCCGTGAGCGCCTTACGTTTGTGAGTGGCACATCAAAGTGCCACGCGGGAACCATCCCACCGGTGCCCCGCTCCCTTGGGTTGCGTAGTCACTGGGTGTCAATATCAAGCTCGGGATGTCGCCCCCGGACGTTCCGATAGACGCTCTGCCTCTGTACCTCCAACCGTTGGCGTTCGTGCCTGTAGGGCTACTGGCCCAAAGTCCCAACGCACCGTACCCCGGCTGCGGCGTGTTGACCTGTAGTGCACCATTTTCTGCTCTTAATGGCGGTACCTGGGTAGCGTTAACCGTGGTGATGACCCCCCATTCTCCGAGTAAGTCTCCCCTGTGCCTTGTTGTTACTGCCGGTTCGTATCTGTCTGTTCCCGCGTAAATTATCGCGCCGAGTAGCTTCCGCGGGGTGGGGGTGCTTTCCGGCGACACACAGGGATCTGCAGCCCCCGGTGCGTAGTGAAGCTCACCGTGGCGCCGAAACCAATCTGTCGTCGCGAACGTGTATTGGTGTTCGACCCCCTGCTGGTCACGGGCTGTTACGACCACGGTCTTGTTTCCCGTGGCCGGCTTCGAACTGATTGTCACTCTGCCGCTTTGCGAAACAGTCACGTGGTTTTGGTTCACCGACCACGCGTAATTGCTGTTCGTGGTCGTATCGACACCATTCATCCTGATGTCGAACCAAGCTCCGGGAAATCCTGTACTCGGGACACCATCTTCGACCGGGAATGCGAAGCCGTTTAATGCAATCTTCACACCGACTGGCATCGGTACCGGCGCTGCTGGCACCTTCACTGTATAAGCTGTCACAAAGGGCACTTGTCCCGCCGTAGTCGGCAGTCCAGTGGTACTCGTGGTCGTCACCGGCGCATGCACCTCCAGCGTCACCGTGCTGTTGGGGAAATTGCTCACCAACGGGGCGGCCAGTTGTGCTGCGGTTAGTGGCGTTCCGTTGCTCTGCTTCCACACTAGCGTGGCGCGCGCCATGTCCGGTGTCATCGTTAGGCCCGTATCTCCGTCTGCGTCGTACGGGGTAATCCCCGTTGTGACTGACGAGACTGTAAACTGACTCGGCGTGGCCGTCTGACTCACAATGACGTTATTCGTCACCACCGTCGTCCCGTCCGGCATCACCGCGTATAAGTCACCCACGGCTGTCGGTGCTCTGCCATGGATTATCCCTGTCGAGTCACTCAGTACCACCGCCCCGACCGGAACGACGGAGCCAACAAGTATGACCGCGATAAGTACGGCCAGCACGGTGCGGGATGTTCCTGTGGTGTCTTGCGTCATATGTCCCTCTCTACCACATTACGTGGCACGCCTATTTTGAATGTGAAGATGATGATGTTGTTCAACTGCTTAACAATCACTACCGAGTGACCCGCCAGAGTGGATGGCCGGGNAGTAACTGTATTTTGCTCAATGCTGGGTTAAAAACGGGCAGGAAAACCCTGCCCGTGGTCCTGATTGACATTAACCCAATAGAACCTGGGTTTAGTAGTCGACCGCCAACTGGAAGCCCTGCGCACCGTCCGCCGAGGTCGTTAACGCCGTACCACCGGTCACTGGCGTCGTGTTTATCGGAATCTGGAAGTTGCCACCACTTACGTTGGTGTTAAAGTTTCCAGAGATGCCGTCCGTCGCACTGGTACCCACTAAGTACCAGGTGTAGGTCGCATTCGTTATGTCGGTCGCGCCTGCACCCACTGCACCTGTAGAGGTATCCCACATCTTAAACACGTAAGTGTCGCCAACCTTCAGGTTGGTTCCCAGCGCACCAATCAGGTTATTGGTGAAGGTACTATCGCCGCTCGCATAAATTCCCGGCGTCACGTTGCTGCCCGGAATGATTGGGCCCACTGGTGGGAACGGACCCACACCCCCGCCGCCAGCACTGACGTCAGGAATGTTAATGACCGTGCCGACGTCAGGGTCACCCGATACCGAGTACTCTGTGATTTCCACACGTATCGCTGTTGCTCCCGCCGCCGCCGCCGGGACCGTTAAGACACTGGTGCCCGTTCCGCCAATCGTGGCGGCTGACGCATTGTTGACGTTCGTCGCTAAAATCGCCGTATCAACCCCGCCCTTGGTGTAGTACCAGGTCACGTGGGTCATTGAGTCATCCGCATCGCCTTCCGCATCAGCGTAGTCGTACGTCATGGTGATGGTGTCACCCGTCGATACTTTACCTGCCACCAGTGCCGTCGTATGAGCAATGTCAATCGCCTGATGCGCACCGTTCGATTGCGCAATCAGTTCCGGTGCAGTACCCTGAATGGTCCCGGTCGGGGAGGTCATCACCGCATACGCACTGCTCATGGTGTAGCCGGCCAGCGCTAACGCCAGAACCAGCTTCTTTAACGTAAATGTATTGCTTTTTTTCATTTCACTTCTTCCTTGGTTTAATGTGTTCATTGATTTCATTGATATAGTTCATGACGCGCAAGACCTGACGGTGATGGCGTTTCATTCATCGCCTGTCTCGGTATGCGAGTTAGACTCTCGGCCCGACCCACCCTTCAATCAATAAGACAGGACGGGGACTTAGTTAAAATCCACTTTCAGGCTAAAGCCCTGGTCGCCCGGTATAGCCCCGGAGTTCGACGTACTGTTCACCGGAATGGTGTAAGTGTCCGAAGTCGCACCGGCAATACTATGGTTATTCAAGGTCGCCACCGCACTGGTGCCGTTCGCCGTGGCGTTCGAGCCATCCAGCTTCCACTGAATACTGACCGGTACTACCTGAGCTTCACCGGCATCCCAGATACCGCTATTGTTGGCATCATTCCAGGCCCGGAAGACGTAAGTCTGACCCACTAACGGATGGGTGCCTACCCGTGCGTAATCCACGGCACCACTGCCCGCCGCTGGTGATGCGGAGGCTAAGAAGATACCGCCCGCAATATTGCCGCCAACCACTACCGGACCTGGAGGGGTCACACCGGTACCACCGCCACCGCCGCCGCCTGGGCCGGTACTCAGACTGGTATCCGTCACCGTAATCGTACTGCCACTGATTGGGTCACCGGTCGCCGAAAATTCTTGCACCGTCACCTTAATCGCCGTTGCACCTAAGGCACCAATCGGGAGCGTGATAGTGGAAGTACCTTGCCCCCCTGAACTCGCCGCCGGTGCGTTAGTCGCCGTTATCGGCACATCGACTCCCCCGCCAAACGGGGCATAACTCCAGTTCACCGTGGTCAATGAGTTATCCACATCACCGTCAAGGTCGGTGTAGTCATAGGTCATGACCACCGTGTCACCGGTGGACAGTTGTCCTGGGGTGGCATAGGTACCGCTAAA
>NZ_ATYS01000019.1 GCF_000427805.1 Budvicia aquatica DSM 5075 = ATCC 35567
CCCGCGGCCGCCAGGAAGTATCCATATTCCGCTGTTGATGATGCGGACGAAATGGGCGCTGCAATCAAATTTAATGGCTATGCCAGACACTAAAACGCCCCTTGCGGGGCGTTGACTATTTATTGATACAACCTATTCATTGGCTTACAGGCTAAATACGCCGTATACCGTTACTACGGTCAGTATCATCGCAATCCCATAAAACACCAGCTTACTGGCCGGGATATGCCACTTCAGGTCATGGGTCATATGGTGCATACGGTGAAGACCACACCATACCGGCAGGATAATCATCAGCAGCAGGAATACCCGGCCAATAAAGCTCTGGCAGAACGCCAGAATGCGCGGGTAGCTCAATGCTTCAGGCGCCCAGCCCAGCGGCAGCATAATCGCCACCAGCAGGATAATCACCGGAGCCACAATCGCGCCCCACATACCGCCTGCTCCGAACAGACCCCAGAATACCGGTTCGTCAGAACGCTTCGGGTTTACTTGATTCATCTCGTTCTTCCTCCGCTTAAATCAGGGCAATGGCCAGAATAACCAGGCTCACCACAATCGTTACCACCCAAAAACCGGTCACAATCGGTTTCGGGCCCAGTTTATTGTCACCCACCACCACGTTAGCGGCTTTAGGCGTCAGGTCAAACCAGGTCTTGGTGTGAACGACTGACATAATCAAGGTAATGATGTTAATCACCATCACTATCGGGTTCTGTAAGAAGCCGACAAAGCTTCCCCAGCTCTCTGCACCGCCCTTGAGGGCAAACAGACCGATAATCAGCACAATGCTGAACCACACTGCCGGCACGGCGGTGCTCTCACGGAACATATAAAACTTATAGAACCCGAGGTTTTTCCACCAGTCGGCTTTCACCTCACGGACATAGGGTTTACGTTTGGTCATCATAATAGTATCCCTCTCCTTTATTGAGGTTTCAGCATGGCAATCATAAAGTCTTTCGAGCTTTCCACCTTGCCCTGCTGAATAGCAGCGGCCGGGTCAACGTGCTTCGGACAGACTTCAGAACAGTAGCCGACGAAGGTACAAGACCACACGCCGTTCTTGCCGTTCAACTGAGGCATACGGGCAGCCTTACCTTTATCACGGGTGTCCAGATTGTAACGGTGGGCCAGCGTAATGGCGGCCGGACCGATAAACTCCGGATTTAAGCCGAACTGCGGACAGGCCGCATAGCACAGGCCACAGTTGATACAGCCCGAGAACTGATGGTATTTCTCCATCTGGGCCGGGGTCTGCAGCGTGGCGCCGTTTTCCGGCTTCAGGCTGTCATTAATGATGTAAGGCTTAATCGCCTCCAGACTCTCAATAAAGTGAGTCATATCCACCACTAAGTCCCGCTCAATCGGGAAGTTACCTAAGGCTTCGACCTTCAGACCGCTGTCAGCATATTCGCGCAGGAAGGTCTTACAGGCCAGCTTCGGCACCTTATTGACCATCATGCCGCATGAGCCACATATCGCCATCCGGCAGGACCAGCGATAAGACAGGTCCGGAGCCAGATTGTCTTTGATATACCCTAATGCATCCAACAGGGAGGTGGAGGTATCGTAAGGCACATCATACGCCTCGAAGTGCGGTGCGCTGTCCTGCTCAGGGTTATAGCGCATGACTTCAACTTTGAGGGTTTTCATCTCAGACATTGGCCTGCTCCTTCTTCAGTTTGTCTGCAGCATCTTGGGCTTCTGCTTCTGCCCCGTAGACGCGTTTAGCCGGGGCAAGGGTAGTAATTTTCACATCGCTGTATTCCAGACGCGGCGCGCCGCCTTCCGGATTAAAGAATGTCAGGCTGTGTTTCAGGAAGTTCTCATCATCACGCTCGGTACAGCCTTCGTCTAAGCGCTGATGGGCACCGCGAGACTCACGACGGTTAAGGGCTGAAATGGCCATACATTCCGCCACGTCCAGACCATGACCTAACTCAATGGTGTACAGCAGGTCAGTGTTAAACACGCTGGAGGTGTCGGTGATTTTGATGCGCTTAAAGCGCTCTTTCAGCTCAGCCAGCTTGTCGACGGTTTTCTGCATCAGCTCGGTGGTGCGGTAAATACCACAGCCTTCTTCCATGCTCATGCCCATCTCATCACGGATGGCTGACCAGCTTTCGGTACCTTCCTGTTTCAACAGGGCTTGCAGACGACCTTCGATATCAGAGACCTGAGCATCCAGCGCACTGCCGTTGGCCGGCGCCGCCGTGCGGGCACGTTCAACCGCCTGTTCACCGGCTAAGCGACCAAACACCACCAGCTCAGCCAGGGAGTTGGAGCCTAAACGGTTAGCCCCGTGCATACCGACAGACGAACATTCGCCGACGGCAAACAGCCCTTTCAGACGGGTTTCACAGTTCTGGTCAGTTTCAATCCCGCCCATGGTGTAGTGGGCGGTCGGACGTACCGGGATAGGTTCGTTAACCGGGTCAACGCCGACGTAAGCTTTAGCCAGTTCACAGATAAACGGCAGACGCTCATGCAGCACTTTGGCCCCCAGGTGACGCATGTCGAGATAGACCACATCGCCGCGCGGAGTCGGAATGGTGCGCCCTGCGCGCCACTCGTGCCAGAAGGCCTGAGAGACTTTGTCGCGCGGACCGAGTTCCATGTATTTGTTTTCCGGATGGCCCAGCGGGGTCTCCGGTCCCATGCCGTAATCCTGCAGGTAACGGTAGCCGTCTTTATTGACCAGAATTCCGCCTTCACCGCGGCAACCTTCGGTCATCAGAATACCGGAGCCCGGCAGGCCGGTCGGGTGATACTGAACAAATTCCATATCGCGTAACGGCACGCCATGACGGAAGGCCATACCCATACCGTCACCGGTGACGATACCGCCGTTGGTGTTATAACGGTAAACGCGACCGGCGCCGCCGGTGGCCATAATCACGGCGTTGGCGCGGATTTGAATCAGGGTCCCTTCCATCATGTTCATGGCAACTAAGCCGCGGGCATGGCCTTCGTCCACTAACAGGTCGAGAACAAAATGTTCATCAAAGCGTTTAATGTTAGGGTACTTGAGTGAGGTCTGGAACAGGGTATGAAGCATGTGGAAGCCGGTTTTATCGGCGGCAAACCAGGTGCGTTCAATCTTCATGCCGCCGAAGCGACGGACGTTGACGGAGCCATCGGGTTTACGGCTCCACGGGCAGCCCCATTGTTCCATTTGAATCATTTCACGCGGGCTGTGTTCAACGAAGTATTGAACGACGTCCTGCTCACAGAGCCAGTCGCCGCCGGCGACGGTGTCGTGGAAGTGGGATTCAAAGCTGTCGTGGGCTTGCGTTACTGCGGCAGAGCCCCCTTCGGCGGCGACGGTATGGCTCCGCATAGGGTAGACTTTAGAGATGAGCGCAATAGTGAGGTTGGGATTAGCTTCAGCAGCGGCGATGGCTGCACGAAGACCGCCACCACCGGCGCCGATGATAGCAATATCTGCGTTAAAGGTTTGCACTGCATTCCTCCAAATGTTCCAGTTTAAGTGTAAAAAAAGTCATTATTTCCAAGCTGGTTAACGTCCTCAACATCAGGATAATCTGACGATCACCATTTCAACCACCAAAAATAGCGGTAGCTTTAGTATAGGACGGTTATTCTACCTAGTAATATGTATATGAATATTGATGTGTTCGATTTTTTTTGTAGTTATCAAGGATAGACATTAACTTTTTTTTTAAAACAGCATTATTAATAAAGTGTGATCAATATATTAAATAAATGTGTTTTTATGTAATGTTATGTCTATAAACACCCTTTGGTCAGGGCAAAATGAGTTCGAAGTTTGTTTGTCTGGTTGGATGCAGGTAGACTGCCGGACAAATTAAAATTTGGAGTACAACACCATGAGCGACGTGGCAAGCTGGCAACCGAGTGCCTCTATCGCTAAGTTATTGAAGCGCGCCAAAATTGTTGGTGATATCAGACGCTTCTTTACTGAGCGCGGCGTATTAGAAGTCGATACGCCTGCCATGAGTCAGGCAACGGTAACGGATATTCATTTATTTCCATTCCAGACGCGCTTTGTTGGCCCCGGCGCCGCCGATGGCTTAACGCTATATTTAATGACCAGCCCAGAGTTTCATATGAAGCGTCTGCTGGCGGCCGGAAGCGGCCCGATTTATCAAATGGGTAAAAGCTTTCGTAATGAGGAGGCCGGTCGTTATCATAATCCAGAATTTACCATGCTGGAGTGGTATCGCCCCCACTTCGATATGTATCGCCTGATGAATGAAGTCGACGATCTTCTGCAACAGATCCTCGATTGTGAAGCCAGCGAAGTGGTTTCTTATCAGCAAATTTTTATTCGTCATTTAGAGCTCGATCCGTTGTCTGCGGATAAAACTCAGCTTCGCGCCGCCGCGGCAAAGCTTGATATGGAAGAGTTGGCTAACCGGGAAGAAGATCGGGATACATTGCTGCAGATGCTGTTTGCCTTCGGGGTTGAACCGCATATCGGCCATGATAAGCCGACTTTTGTTTATCATTTCCCGGCCACTCAAGCCTGCCTGGCTGAGATCAGTACCGAGGACCATCGGGTTGCTGAGCGCTTTGAGGTCTATTATAAAGGCGTAGAGCTGGCGAATGGGTTTAGAGAACTGACCGATGCCGGAGAGCAACGTCAGCGTTTCGAACAGGAAAATCGCAAGCGCGAGGCTCGTGGTTTACCGGTTCATCCGATTGATGAGAACTTTCTATCGGCGCTGGAATACGGTATGCCTGAATGCGCGGGCGTAGCGTTAGGGGTTGACCGCCTGATTATGATTGCGCTGGACGCGGCATCAATCAGTGAAGTCATGGCATTTCCAGTAGACCGGGCTTAGTCTTTGCTACCTGAAAAGGGCGCCATCAGGCGCCCTTTGTGTATTTAACGTGTGTATTTAAAGCTCACCGGTTTTAAACCTAGGCCTATTTCCTACCCGTGATATCGCATCGGTTCTCATCTGGAACGGCGGGAACGGTAGCGTCAGTTGGTGTTCAGCATAGGCTTTCAGGATCAGGCTGTGCATTTCATGGCGTAGCGGCATACGCATGCCCATATCCGCGGCAAATACCCGCAGTTCGAAAATTTGAATCCCCTGTTGGATATCCACCAAAAATGCGTCCGGCTGCGGAGTATCCAGTACGTACTGACATTTGTGGGCTGCATCTTCCAGTAGCGATTTAACCAGGTTCGGGTCGGTCTCAGCGGTTGCCGGTACTGTCAGTACAATACGGGTAACGGAGTCTGACAGTGACCAGTTAACAAACTGTTCCGTGATAAAGGCTTTGTTAGGAACGATGATTTCTTTACGGTCCCAGTCAACGATGGTGGTCGCCCGGGTATTAATCTTGGTGATGGAACCGGTCAAATCACGAATGGTGACGGTATCGCCAATCCGGATGGGCTTCTCAAACAGAATAATCAGACCAGAAATAAAGTTGGCGAAAATTTCCTGTAAACCGAAGCCTAAACCAACGCCGAGCGCCGCGATTAGCCACTGAAGTTTTGACCAATCGACCCCGATCATTGAGAACGCCACCATACCGCCGATCAGCATCAGAATATATTTCGTGATGGTAGATATGGCGTAGCCAGTACCCGGTGATAAATCCAGATGTTGTAAAATTGCCAGCTCTAACAGCGCCGGTAAGTTACGTACCAACTGCGTAGTGACGACAAAAACCAAAACTGCGATCAGTACGGAGCCCAGCGTAATGGCCTGAATGCTGTCTGCACCTTGAACCGATGAGGTGACATCCCAAAGTTTTATATTTTCCAGAAAGGCAAAGGCTGAATGAATTTCTGACCACAGGATAATCAGAGATACCAGCGCCACCATGGTTAAGATCGAGCGAACCAGCTGTAATGATTGGGCGCTGATAGCATCGAGATCGACTACCACCGGTTCATCAAGATCTAACATGCTGCTTTCTGATGAGCTGATAGGCGTATTATCTTCTTCACCTTTTGCCCGTTGTGCAAGTCGCTCAGCACGACGCTGTTTGGCCCGATCAAATTCAATACGCCGGCGCTGAATAAGCATCCAACGTCGGATAATATGATAAACCACCAGCAGCCCGAACCAGATGGCAACCGACGCTTCTAGCCTTAATAATAAAGCCTGGGAAGTGCCGAGATAACCCAGTAATGAGGCCAGTGCCGCAACAATAGGCGCGCAGATCAAGAAGCCCCATAACGCCTGATTAATCATGTTATCACCGGACCCTTTACGGTCGAGGTATAACGGAATGCCGGCTCGCCTTAGATTGGTGGTCATCATGACCAGTGCACCACACAGCAGTACAAAGCACAGGCGACCAAGGGAGCTGGAAAACTCGCGGTCGTTATAGTTATCAAAGCTGATCGACGCGATAATTAGCGGAACCACTAGCCAGACAGAGAGCCGATAGTAGCGCATCGCTCTGGCAACCCGTGACTGTGACCAACGGAAATGCGCAATAAACAATCCCTGAGGATGGGCGAAGCTGGCGCTAATCATAAATACCCACATTAGCGGAATAGTTGCGCTAACGCCTTCACCGATTGAAACGGCTATCGGGTATTGCCATGCATGTTCCAGCCCATAAGCTAAAGCACCCCACAGAACCGGCAGCGGTAAAGCCACCAGAATTGACCAAAATACGGTGCGAATAGTTGAAGAGAAATGGTCTTGGGTCACCTTGCCGATACGCGATGAGGCGCGCTCTAAAAATGCCTGATAGTGGCGTCTTGAGCTAATACTGAACCCAACCAGCAGCAGGGCAGCGATAATAAATCCGACGGACTCTTTGGTGGTGAGCATCATTTTGAATGCGCCACTGAGTTCAGTCAGGGTATCAAGCGAGACTAGCTTATTCAGATCCTTTGCTACATCAATCGGGTAACCGAGATCGAGCGGGTTTACGTCAGCCACCCAGAACAGATAGCGGTGAGAGGCCTCTTTAATTTCAACTAATGCTTCAATTAACTGATTGTTAGAGACTTTAAGCTTAGTGATCTCAAGAATTAATGTGTCATACCCGGACAGCAGGGAAGAGAGCAGTTCCTGCTGCATTTTGATTTGTTGTTTAACTAACTCTTGCTGGCTGGCCGTCAGGGGTTGACCATCATCCTGAGTGAGAGGCCCCATATGAGAGAGTTGATCCCGACGATCTTCCAAGCTGAGTCGCTGTACCCGCATCTCAGCCATTTCGCTGTCCAGCGGCTGAGGCTTTGGCATTTCAGGCAGGCGAGAGACCTGCATACGCAAGCTTTCCCCCAGGGCCGTCGACATGCCGAGCCATTGAGACTGCTCGGCCAGTGAGGTCAGAGCCTGACGGACCTGCAAGATTTTAGCAATGGTAGAGCGCTGCTCGGTGGATATTTCATCCATCCGCGTTGCCTGTTTGCTCAGAAGCTCAGACAGTTCCTGATTATTCTGTAGTAATTTACGTACTGAGGTAGGTAAATCACCGTGTTGCTCGGCCAGTTGAGTGGTATGTTCCAGCGTCTGCTGAGTTTCCGTTTGCCGCTTAGTATTGAGCTGGGCATTGACTAACTGGAGCAGCTTGTCGGTTTTGCTTTGGCTATTTTTTAATATTTCAGCCTGTAAGCGGGATATTTCTTGGCGGTTACTGGCTGAAAGCTGTTCAAGCTCGAGCTCATCAATTTTGGCTTTATAAAATGATATCTCAGCCTGCAACTGAGTTAATTTAGCCTGACTTAATGGCGTGTTGGCGTTAGATTGGCTCGGTAGCCGCTGCTCGGCATCACCGAGTGATTTACGCGTAGACGCGAGTTGCAATGGCAGTTGCGTCAGGGAGTTATTAATTTCCCTTGAGCGCTCTTGTTCTTGCTGTAGCTGGCGCGATAATTCAAACAGTTGGCTACTGGTCTGAATCGATAGCTGTTCGAGTTCGGCAATAGATAAGTTTGCTGAAGGAGCATCGGGCTCTAAATTAAAGTTTTCTAGCTGGGTGCGCAGGGACTTGGTTAACTTCGGAAATTCATCGATGGCTTTACGATATTGCTGGCTGCGGGAGATGGATTCTGTGCGCTCGGTGACCCAACTAAGGGCGCTTTGATAAGCATCGAGAACCTCTTTTTGATTCGGCATCGCTTTATTAGCTTCAGCCTGTTTCATCTCCTGCTTGATCTGCCCGTCATCAGGCAGGACTGCTGCCTGAGCGGAAAAAATGAGCATCAGGCTCATTAACAAGGTCAAGATTAAGCGCATCGATAGATTCCTTGATACCCGTTAGCGACAACTCACATTTCAGCTTAAGCGAAGTGACTGGCTAACCGATTATCGTTAACAATGACCCGCAATAAAGCGGGCCAATAAGCTAAATTAAATTCACACGGCTTCTGCAAACAGGGCACCCATGCGGGTCGGCGTTTTGCTTTGTAGCGCCGGCGATAGGGTGACACGATTTTCAGCAAACAGATTAATAACGGTTGAGCCTAGCTTGAATCGACCCATTTCTGCCCCTTTATCCAGCACAATCGCTTGATCGCCTGAAGCCGGGTAGGTCCAGCGCTGCAATACTCCCTGACGCGGAGGGGTAATTGTTCCGGCCCAGACAGTTTCAATGCTTCCTACAATAGTCGCACCCACCAAAATTTGAGCCATCGGACCAAATTCGGTATCAAACAGGCAGATAACCCGCTCGTTACGGGCAAACAGATTAGCCACGTTCTCTGCCGTTAATGGATTTACGGAGAACAGATCGCCGGGTACATACAGCATCTCACGCAAAACGCCACGACAAGGCATATGAACACGATGGTAATCTCGCGGAGAAAGATAGGTGGTGGCAAACAGCCCGTTGTGGAATTTTTCGACCATCGGCATATTACAGGCAAGAAGGGCTTCCAGCGTAAAATCGTGGCCTTTAGCCTGCAGCAGTTTACCTTCAGTAATCGGGCCTAACTGGCTGATAGCACCATCGGCAGGCAGGGCCAACTGATGGGGACCGTCAACGATTGGGCGGGCTCTGTCACGCAGGGGACGAACAAAAAATTCATTAAATGTCAGGTAGGCGTCAGTATTTGGCTCTACTGCTTCCTGCATATCAACACGATAATATTTAGCAAAAGCTTTGACGACCAGCCGAGTTAACCAGCCAGCCTGTTTGCTTGCTCCCCAGCCCGCAAGTCGGGTAAGCCCCTGTTTAGGGATTAAATATTGTAGTTGTATCTTGATACCATCCAGCACAGAAAACCTCTTCGCTTTAACTTATCGACATTCAAATAAAGTGGCGCATTGTAGCGGGGCTGACAGATAAAGTCATGCAACCAACCTTGATTGGCGCTGCTGCCGTAGCTCCCTTGTTTAAGACCACAAGGACCGAACAATGTTTCATTGCCATATTGTGGTCTTATTACGCAATTAATCGGAGACGTGGCTTACCTATTAGGTATTTTTTCGGCTACGGGCTTCCACCATACTCTCTAATATTTTCAGATAATTATCGTAACGCTCTTCGGTAATTTTACCTTCTTCAACCGCTTCTTTTATTGCGCAACCCGGATCGTCGATATGCTTGCAATCTCTGAATTTACAGTGGCCGATATAATCACGAAATTCGATATAGCCTAGCGTGACCTGCTCGGGTTCTAAATGCCAGAGCCCGAACTCCCGAACTCCCGGTGAGTCGATAATATCGCCACCGTCGACGACGTGATACAGGCGTGATGCGGTAGTAGTATGTTGCCCCAGCCCTGAATTATCTGAGACTTCACCAACGCTGATAATCGCTTGGTCTTCAGGCAGTAATGCATTGAGCAGGCTTGATTTACCTACCCCTGACTGGCCGGCAAAAATACTGATACGACCGGCCAAATTGGCTTTGAGTTCAACCATCCCTTCACCGGTATAGCTAGAAACCTGAAGAACTTTGTAGCCGATATCCTGATAGATTTTCATGGTCTGATTAATAAATTCTCTGCCGTCTTTATCCAGCAGATCAACCTTATTCAGGGCGATAATCGGTTCGACAGAAAGGGTTTCACAGGCCACTAAATAGCGGTCGATAATATTGAGTGATAGTTCGGGTAAAATGGCTGAAACAATAACGATTTGGTTGATATTCGCGGCGATAGGCTTAATACCATCGTAAAAGTCCGGGCGGGTGAGTACCGATGTGCGTTCATGAACGGCTTCGATAATACCTTTAACAATATGGGTACCGGACGTTTGTGCCTGAGTACCGGCTCGCCATACAACGCGATCGCCAGTGACTAATGAGCCGATAGTCCGACGGATATTACAGCGATGAACGCTGCCGTCATGGGCTTCTACGTCCGCATGTTTGCCAAATCGGCTGATAACAATACCTTCCTGAGCTTCACCAAATAGGGAATCATCTGGCTCAGGTCGTTTATCTGAGGTTTGTAAGCGTCGCTGATGGTTAGCAGCCACGCGCCGTTGTTGGCCTTTAGATAGTTGTTTTTTACTCACAAGAATACCTTTCAAGAACGGCGATAGTCGCTCGGAGAGCTTTAAACGTCTATATCCTGATGACTTGAAGCTGCAGCGTTGTTGGCTGCGTTCACTCACCCGAATCTCTTACCTATGTAAGCTCATCGGGATTCGTTCGCTTGCCGCCTAGCCGCAACTTCAATTATTTGGAGGCTATGATACACTGATGTTCGCTTAATAACGCAGGAAACATCATGTCTGGAAGTGAGAATAACCTGATTTGGATCGATCTGGAAATGACCGGGTTGGATCCTGAGTGCAATCGCATCATTGAAATTGCCACTATTGTGACCGATGCCAACTTAAACGTTTTGGCCGAAGGTCCGGTTTTTGCCATCCATCAAACTGATGAGCATATGGCGATTATGGACGAGTGGAATACCACGACTCATGGTGCCAGTGGCTTGGTTCAGCGCGTGAAAGATAGCCCGATAGATGAGCGGGCCGCAGAGCGACAAACCATTGCTTTTTTGCAACAGTGGATACCTGCAGGATGCTCTCCGATTTGTGGTAATAGCATTGGCCAAGATCGCCGCTTTCTTTATCGCTATATGCCGGAGCTGGAACAGTATTTCCATTATCGTTATCTGGACGTTAGCACGCTAAAAGAGCTGGCCCGTCGTTGGAAGCCTGAAATTTTGGCCGGAATTAAAAAGCAAAGTTCCCATCAGGCATTAGATGATATTCGTGATTCAATTGCCGAGTTGGCCTACTATCGCGAGCATTTTATTCAGGCTTAGAATGGCTGAGTTAGTTTGATTTAATCAGGTAATAAATTGATTTTTATTTAGTATTTGGTTAGGTGATGAGCAGAGCTGTTTGTTGCTCATTCCGGTGAATGTCAGACCGGTGTTTATTAAACCACAGTGCTGTTTTAATAAGCATGTAAAACAAAAAGACGCTTTTTTTCATCGAAGGAGCTTGCGGCTTGGGCTAATTTTCGTATAATGCGCATCCCGTAACGTTAATTCGTTCGGCGTTTGGTACGCGGGAATAGCTCAGTTGGTAGAGCACGACCTTGCCAAGGTCGGGGTCGCGAGTTCGAGTCTCGTTTCCCGCTCCAAAATTTATCGATGTGAGAGTAAAGTAATAGTCAGAAAGATTGCGGCACTTAATGCGGGAATAGCTCAGTTGGTAGAGCACGACCTTGCCAAGGTCGGGGTCGCGAGTTCGAGTCTCGTTTCCCGCTCCAAGTTCTAAAATATATGTCTGATAGTCACAAGTAGTAGTCATAAAGATTACGGCACTTAATGCGGGAATAGCTCAGTTGGTAGAGCACGACCTTGCCAAGGTCGGGGTCGCGAGTTCGAGTCTCGTTTCCCGCTCCAAGTCTTTGTTCAAAGACTATGGTCAATTAATCACTCCTTATATAAAAGCATTTCCTCTATTATTAGTTAATACCTTGTTATTATTTGTTAGTTCCCCTTCCTCTAGTTTTTAGATGCTGAAAGACGTTTTTCATATCGCTAACTTCACCCGCTTCACCCGCTTCGACCTACTGTTGACCTAACGCCAATATTTTAAGTAGCGCTAACGTTTCCTGCGTCTCTTTATAGGACGCTATATCCTGGAGAACTGCTTTGGCTTCGCCGTTTTGAGTAATAATCATGGGGGTGCCAGATTCCGTCAGTCTGGTTAGAACTTCTGCTGCATTGGCTTTTAAATAGCTAATCGGTTTTATTTGTTGTGAGTAACGCATGTTTACCTTGATTGATGGGACTAAATTGAGTCTTTATAAGGTCTTTTTCGAATGTAAAGAGGTAGCAGCTAAAATACGATCTCAGATAGGAACAACCTACAGCCACATCTAAAGATATAGAGCAGTATCGCAAAACTATGCCAGTGGTGAGTAAGCTATTAGGGTAATTAGTAAGGTGAATCTCTCAAACGTAATATCCTCTTCAAGTTGAGCATATTTATGACATTGTGTAGCATATTTTGCTACGTTGGTGCAATCTTGGCGGTTCTGAATGATAGCGGTAGGAAGCGTAAGAATATAACGGTAACCATATGGCTATTTAACTGTTTTTAAAAATTCCTTTGCATCATCCTCCCATATATTGATATTAAGCGTTTTTTCTGTTGTTAGATCTTTAACAACATAAAAATCACCGGCATAACAGGTAAAGCTATCTATAATAATGACCGTATTGTTAAACCATAACCCATGCTTACCTATATCCTTTTTCATTGATTCAGCCATGCTCATAATATCATCCTATAAATAGACCGTTTTTAGTGATATACGGTTTTTAAGCGTTTGGTTTAATCGTTCCAGCATTAGCTGAAACAACGTGAAATGGCGACGGGTTATATCATATCTGATATTAGCGAAGAGTCTCTTGTTATAGTCTAAATACCCCAGAGACGATGCCATACCCAAGTTAGCATTACAGCATGGTTATGAGTATCCGACATCTGAGTAATGGATGGCGCTGCTATCCAACTGCCCTGTGTATCACGACTGGCTACGTTATAACGAAAGAAGTAATCAGGCTCCAGCCCCATACGCAGGTCTGAGATAATCAAGCGTTGTTGGCCATTACCCTGTTGTTGGGTATGTGCACTGACAAACCCATGAGTAAACCACAGAAGTCGTTGTAGTTCAGGAGCAACAGATAACTGTTTTAATACCTCGGTATTACTCGGGTAAAAATTGAAATGCATTGCGCCACGATCGGCAATCAGCGAACGATCTCCAATATAATATCCATCTGGTGCCATCACTATGACCCGCCAGAGCAGTGTATTAAAGGCTGTAGGCGTTGAAAATCGAGGCGCATTTGCCAAACCCATCTGCTCTAAACTGCGGGTGGCAATGTGATTGACAGAAAATTTAGCCACCATGCTCCAAGATAGATAAGCAGAACTGATCATTAATCCAGCCATAAGCCATTTACGGGCCGTCCATTTACTGTGCCACCTATTGGTATTAGGTGGCTTTTTATATGTACCTTTTAGCCAAGCAACGATCACACCAAGCAGCAACGGCAGCGTATACAAGGGGTCAATAATATAAATGGTTGACCACATCGTTGAGGGGATCTGTAGAGGCCATAATAACTGCGTACCGTAGACAGTAAAGGCATCCAACAATGGGTGTGTTAGTAACGCTAGCCAGATTGCAATTAGCCATGGCTTTGGTGCATCTCTAATCGGTGTATTAAAGCGTTTGAGAAGTAACCATAATAGCCAGCCTAATCCCCCCAATACAAACAATGAGTGTGACGGGCCGCGATGCCATGTTACCGTTGTAATAACATCGCTACCTGTCAGGTTGAACCAGATAACATCCAAGTCAGGCAAGGTTCCCAGTACCGCACCGGCTAACAGGGCGCAGCGTTGGTGACGAGCCGGAACAACAGCCGCTGCAACAGTACTGCCCAAAACAATTTGTGTTAGTGAATCCATGATAGTTACATCAGTTTTTTTCAATTGATTTATTTGGTTCTGTATAGCACCAGACTAATAATCTCTGTGAGATACGCTGTATTGTTGGAGCTATAAGCGTGACTACAATAAAACCAGCGGGCCATGCCAAGAAAAAAGCTTTCATCCAGTAGCCAATATAGCCAGATACTAGTCCCAGATTGATAAAAGTAACCCAAGCACCAATAAAAAATGCCATCAGACCGGACATTAAAAGAGAAAAAAGTAATCGCTGTAGTAGTTCCCTAGGCATAAATATCCCTCGCTTTAAATGACTCTTTATTGTGGAATGGCAAATATAGCTTCAATTTCAATATTTAATTCGGGAGTCGCTAATCCGGCAATATGTATTAATGAGCTTGCTGGGTTGTGCCCTTCATATTGCTCACTTAACAGTTGACGTAGCGTGGTAATATCGTCTGTGGAAGTGACATATATAGTCACCTTAATAAGCTCACGCATGCCGATCCCTTCTGCCTGAGTGATCTGTTTTATTTGCTCAAAAATAGCCTTTGCCTGCTCAGCCATACTTTTATCCTGTGCGGGCGTGCCAAACGCAGTGATGCCAGACAGATAGAGTGTGTTGTTGTGACGCACTGCAATTGAGTAGGGGCCGGCTGGAGCGGGTAAGTTAGGATAGTTTTTTCTTATCAATGTTGAATCCTCATTATGAGTAGGCTTTTGTTTATTAGTATCAGCTGCAAAAGTTGATGTAGTAAAAAATAGGCTAATTAGTAGAGAGAGTAATAAATGAATTTTCATAAAAGTCTCTTTTATATGAAATAAGTATTTAATAATTCTGCCGTTATAAATTACATGGCGAATAATAAAATATTAATATCATTCAACTATGGCAGTTATTGTTAATAAATTAGATTTTTGCTAAATGGTCATTCGTGATAATTACCGCCGCTGTGCGGCAAGGTTTTCGCCAAAGACGATAGAGTGCGTTTTACGCATTGCATTCATTTTCCAGAACTGGTTTGCAATGTCATTGGGTTCCAAGGTGGCATGGTGTTCATTACCACTCTCAGTGCTTTTCACAAAGCCGTTTACGATAACTTCACCCACGTAAATGCCATGTGGCTTAAGCGTTTCAGTAAGAATACCCGTTGCTTTATGCTGCGCGGCGACAGAGATTGCGAGTATTCCAAAATCTTTAGCAAAAGCATCGATTTCAGCCCCATAAAAAGCCATGGCGCCACTAGTAGCAAGAACGGCCCCCTGGTTTGCCTCTAAATCGGCAAGACATTCTTGAACCGCTGTGATGTAGCCAATAATTCGAACAGAGAGACTATTGCTTAGGTCATTAGGTGACGCTAAAAGTAAGCTACCCTCGATATTGGTGTAGGCATTCCAATGAAGAATACCTATAGATCCCATAGCAGCACGCACATCAGCAATAGTACGCTGCACTTCTTTGACATTACTAAGATCGGCCATAAATGCCTGTACTTTGATGCCTTCAGCTTCCAGCGCGGCAACACCATCAGCAAGGCGATGAGCATTGCGCGCAATGATGGCTACAGGATGCCCTGCCCAGCCAAAAAGCTGTGCTACGGCATGAGAGATTCCGGGGCCATATCCACAAATAACAATCGGGTGTTTCATAAATATCTCCAATTTTAATGAAATTAATCCAAACTCCAACTACAACGTTGGAGTTTATCGTATTATAATTTGCCAACGAGTGCAACAAACTGAGAAAGGGGGAAGCTATGGCTTGGGATACTGAAGGAACAAAAAGTAAAATACTGGAAGCAGCAATAAGTGAGTTTGCCAAATATGGTCCTGATGGCACAAAAATTGAACAAATTGCCAAATCAGCCAAGGTGAACAAAGAACGTATTTACAACTACTTTGGCGATAAACGATCATTATTTAGCGCGGTATTACGCCATGAATTAGCTCGAGTAGCGCAAGCTATGCCGGTCGCGTCATTTGCGGTTGAAGATATAGTAAAGTATGCAGGCCAAGTGTACGACTATCACTGTGAGCATCCTGAATTGAGCAGGCTTATGCGATGGGAGGGATTAGTTTTTGATGGTGAAGTTCCAGATGAAGAATTGCGACGTGAATATTATGGCTATAAAGTTCAGGCGGTTGCTGATGGCCAGCAGCAGGGGGCAATTACTCATACATTGGACGCCGATCATCTCACCTTTTTGATTCTTGCGTTAGCCGGGTGGTGGTCAGCCGTTCCTCAGGTCGCCCGTATGCTTACAGGAGAGGATAGTGCCGATGAACATGCAAGACGAAGAGCTTCTGTTATGGAAGCGGCTCGTCGCCTAGCAATTGCACCATAGTTCAGTATTTAAATCGGCTTAGTGATATGGCCGAGTTAACCGATCGAGCTACCGTATTTTGCCTTCCGATTGTAGTGTGAGGTCGGGATGGCTGCCTCACGGTAAATGTTTCTGACGGTATGCCAGCTTAATTAATGAGCCTTGATTCAGTCTTGAACAAGATTCTCAGCGGGCACCCATCCTTCTTCTTTAGAATCAGGATGTTGACACCATATCCAGCCATTAAGCTCTTTTATTCCGGTTAATACTTCGCCTTGATTGCCACTGAGCCAGTTAATCACCTGCTTTGGAACCCAGCCTTTGACCCGATCCTGTGTCTCGCAGAAGTACCAATCATTCCAAGCTTGATTATCGTCAAATTTTTCACCAATGATTAGCCGGTCTCCTTTAGCCATAACGATAGGGTTTGGGTATTCACTGGTATGCTGCTTTATTACTCGGTATTTCATATTGATGTCCTTTCTTTTATCGTATATCAAATCTGATTTCTATTTAATTAAAATATATATTATTGAGCATATTAAAACCCGCCGATAAGTCAACCAATCAGTAATATTAGATCCAGCGGGTATATTTCTTTTAGACGGCAATTTTACTTTTATTAATGAATTCATTAAATTGACGTTCAGTTAAACCAAAATCACCAAACTTTAATAAAGCCGGATCGTGAAAATCACTGCCACCGCTTTTTAGTAAATTAAATTTATCTGCGTACATTTGGGTTAACCCAAAATCAATGGGTTTCATTCTTGAATGACTAATTTCCAAACCCTGCAACCCAAAACCGACATATTTTTCAATTTCATCGTAATTATTATAGACACAGGGGTGGGCTAAAATAGGAACACCGCCGTCAGCAATGATACTGGCAATACCCTCAGTAATGGGAATGTAGCCCATCTTTAAGTCGGTCTCTTTGCTTGTTTTAGAGGCAAACAGCTGTTTATATCGCTCTTTCGTCATCTCTTGTGGATATTTTTCTTTTAATGCCTGAAAGATATTCATCTTAAAGACGATATTATATTTAGAGAATTTTTTTGCATCAGCATAGTTAATATCATAACCCTGCTGGTGTAGTTCTTGTATTAGCTCGTGATGATATTGATCTCGGCAAGAAAGTGTATGAGAACATAATTTATCAATATTGGGTGTATTATGGCCAAGTCCAAGCGCAACAATATGTACCTTCTTAAAAACATCAAAATCATAACAACTCATTTCAACGCCTTTAATTATATTTAAGCCTAACCGCTTGCCCTCTCTGAATATTTCATCATAGTGGTTTATTGTATCATGATCGGTTATTGCAATAGTTTTAATACCGTTGCTTGCCGCATTTTCAAGTACGTCTGTAATCTCACATACGCCATCACTATGATTAGTATGTACATGTAAATCAGCATAAATCATTATATTAACCTCAATTATTCACCGATTTGGCGATCAATTAATGACCGCCAGATCGGTACCATACTTAAAATACTGTCATCAGTACGGAATTTTTATTAACAGATTCTTCTTCAGTCGTAATAACATCCAGGTAGTCGCTGCTATTGGTAATAATTATCATCGTAGTGACATCAAAACCTTCGCGTTTGAGTGCCTCTAAGTCAAACTCGATAAGCGTTTCGCCTTGTTTTACCCGCTGTCCTTTAGCCACTTTAGTTTCGAAATATTTACCCTCTAAAGTAACGGTATCAATACCGACGTGAATGAGCATTTCAATATCATTATCCAGCTTTAACCCTATGGAATGGCCTGATTTAAACGTAGCGGCAACCACCGCATCTCCTGGGGCAATAACAACACCTTGTTCTGGAACAATGGCAATACCGGTTCCCATAATTCCTGATGCAAAAGTATCATCATTCACCTTATTTAATGGGACTGTTTGTCCGATTAAAGGGGCAATCAGAGCAACCGAAGCGCCTGTGTTTTTATCCGCAGTTGGTGCGTTCTCTTTTGATAAGCTTTCTTCTATCGGATCGTCGAAACCAATAATAAAAGTAGCAATAAAGGTTGTGATACTGGCGACCACCAGAGTAATAATGGCATTTACAATTTGGTTATCAACGTCAGATACCCACATGGGTAAGCTTAAAAGCCCCGGAGTGGCATAAACAAAGGCTTTCAATTGCACAATACCTGCAAATACACCGGCAACACCACCACCAATCATACAAGCATACATTGGTTTTTTAAGCTTTAGGTTAACGCCATACATTGCCGGTTCTGTAATCCCGCCAAAAAATGCGGTAATACTGGCTGAGAAGGCTAATTGTTTTAGTTCTTTATTTTTTGATTTAATTGATACTGCTAAAGAGGCCGCGGCTTGCGACATATTAGAACAAAGTGCAATAACACGAATAATCGGGTCATATCCTTTTTGTTGAACAAGCATCACGGTAACCGGGCTTAACGCTTTGTGTAAGCCGATTGATACTAACCACGGGTAACACATGACCAGAATAGGAATTGCAATAAAGCCAAGATTTTCTTGTAAGAACAGCACTCCATCCGCCACTAGTTGGGCTAAATAGCTTGCAACAGGACCAACGGCAATTAATGCAATTGGTGTAGTAATCAATACGACTAACAATGGTGCTAAAAAGACTTTAACCATATCAGGCACAATTCGATAGACAATTCGTTCAATATAAGACATTGCCCAGACTGTTAAGAGTGCCGGAATTAGCTGTGATGAATACTTAACCAGCTCAACAGGGACACCAAAGAAGTGTACTGGGTTGCCTTGTTTGACTAAAGCATCCCAACTTGGATGGAGCATAGTTAAACAAACAAATGCCGCCAAATATTGGTTACAATTAAACATCTTAGCCGCAGAAAAGCCGATGAAAACGGGTAAGAAATAGAAGCCGGTGTCAAAAATAAAATTAAGAATGTAGTATGTTTGATGTGTTTTATCCAAAATGCCAAGCATATTTAACACTATCAGTAATACTTTACCCATACCGGCACCGGCAAGTATGGGGATAACCGGTGCAATGGAGCCCGTAATGGTAGACAACACTTTATTTACAATAGATTGCTTCGTGCCGTCTTCTTTAGATGCGCCTTCAAATTTAGTGTGATTAACAATTTCGTTATAAACCTTGTCAACATCATTACCAATAACTAATTGGTATTGCCCACCTTTTTTGACAACAGATAATATTTTTTTGTTTTTTGCCGCGGCTTGATCGTTTACTTTACTTTCGTCGTGTAACGTAAAACGTAAGCGGGTTGAACAATGAACGAGGGATTTGATATTGTCCTTACCCCCGACAATGTTGATAATATCATTTGAAAATTCTTTGTAATTCATGTTTTCACCTTTGATTTTATATATTAAATAATCAAGGTTTAGCCAACTTAATGTCACTATCCAACGATGGATTTAATGATTTTTTTAAAATTAACTTACATGTAAATATTTAAATTAGTGTATTAATCCTTTCTCTCGGTAATTTTAGCGATATGAATACAGAGATATAATATTTCATCATTATCTAAGCTGTGTTGATATTTTTCTTCAATATATTTTTTTATTTTTAAGCTACACAGATAAGGGCGAACATATTTTTCTTTAATCATGTCTAATAAGTCACTTTCTAATGGCCTGTTATCACCTTCACTTTGTGAAAATAATCGTGTTGCGAAAAATTTTAGGTGAGTAATAAAACGGTAATAGCCTAGTGATTGCGAATCATATTCGATATTGAAATAGTATTTAACAATATTGGTGATATTTTGTATGAAATTAGTGACTTCATAAGTTTGGTGAATATCGTCATTGGTTTCTGAACTAACAATATGCAGTGCGATAAACCCAGCCTCATCTTCCTGCATTTTAATATTGTAGGTTTCTTCAATTAGTTGTAATGCGTATAGGCCAATTTCAAATTCATCCTTATAGAAATTTTTTATTTCCCAGAGTAATTTATTGTTTAAGGTAATGCCCTCTTTATATCGCTCGATGCTTGCTCGGATATGGTCAAGGATTGAAATATAGAGTGAATCATGTAGCTCTATCGATATTTTTTGTTTGGCATGTTGAATAATGCTATTGGTAAGCTCTATGCATTCCAGAGGGACATCCGAGAATAAATCGAGAATTCTTTGTGGGTATTCCATCGAGCTTAAAATAAACTTTTTAGTTATTTGTTCAGGATCGACGTCATCGCCTACTTTTTTGGCATAGGCAATTCCTCGGCCCATTACAATAATCTCTTTATCGTTGGAATCCAGTGATAGGATAACGCTATTATTGAGTATCTTTTTTATCTTCATTTATTAGCGCTCCAAAATGAAAAAAACCCATTCCTAAATAGAAAAACTATTTAAGAATAGGTTTTGTGTAGTAAGCTTTGTACTATTACAATCCTAATGTCTGATATAAAAGTACCATAATGACGCTAAAATTATCAACCATGGTGAGCGGAAGTGATAAGTCCGTCACAAAATTAGCCTTAAATTTGAGATTCATCAATACTCATTGAATAGCATTAATAAATTAATTACCGGGTAATATAATAGGTGCCAGATTTTATTTGGCCAATAAAGTGATGAGATTTGCCCAGCAGATAAACAGATTAAAATTATTATGTTATTGATTTAGATATTTATAATAGTGTGATGGATGGTATTTTAACAACCAGATAAAAATAAGTTAAAGTTGATTTTATCATTCCCCTGTAACTTGAGGGGATTTATAGTCACTGTTAAAAAATCACATCAGCGTAACAGTCACTGTTTTCATTATCCCTTTTTCCTCAACCTCAACCGAGGCTTGGTAAGGTTTATTTAACCTGTCGGCTAAAACCATTTGTTCTAAACCAAGGCCATTTTGATTAAGGGCGTCAATCGCCGAGCTTGGCAGCAGCGTATTTAATATACGAATAAGCCCCAATGGAACGGTAAATGATTCATCAAGCTGATGATGAATATATTTCTCAATTCTTAATTTTTTCATTATGTTATGTCCTGTGTTCAACATAAATATGCCGAAAGCATTAGTCCGTACTACGATTCAAACAGGCCTGTAGCGCTGTAACCATTGAACCCGGTTTTGCTGCAAACGTTCTTTCAATCAGCGTTAACATGGCATTAATTCGCGCCTGTTGTTCGGCGGGTGACCAGTTAAAAATGCCTTCGCCTAATAAACATTGTGAGCCGGCCAAAATAAACTGAATGGTACTTAGCGGGTCATCGACCTGGAAAAGCCCTTGTTGGTTACCTTGCTCAATAACACTCGCCAGTATCGGGCCAAATACTTTTACCGTTTCAATATTAACTCTGTCGTGAAGTTCTTTATTTTCAGGCAAGTGCATACTGCCGACAACGCTATGATTTTTATCTGCCAATGCATTTTGCTTGCTGATGATTGCGGTGATTTTTTCAATGGCATTCAGGTTTTTATTACCGGCAATCAGTTGGCTATGAAATGCCATATCCGCCACTAATTGCTGAGTCAAAGAATCAAGAATCTCTTCTTTCGATTTGAAATAGTGATAAAACGTCCCTTTTGCAATGCCAGCCTGGCGTACGATTTCATCAACCGAGGTTTTTGCATACCCCTTTGTTTGAAATAAATTCTCTGCGATAGAGAGTATTTCTGCGCGACGTACATCAGGTGCTTTAACAATACGCATTGTTTTTCCTTCGCTTTCTCTCAGAACAAATGAATAAAAATAATCGGCTTGATATCGATGATAAACATATCATGCATCACTGACCGACCGTCGGTCAATTTAAAGTTTAAACAATATTCAGCTCTGGGCTGGAGAACGAACTCTACTTAAACAGCTAGTTGAGTGGGGATTGTCGATAGAATAGAGATGAACGGCGTCTTTTGGATTTTTAGGATAAGATTGGGGGCGAACCAAAAGTGGGCGTTAAGCCCGTGGTAATGAATTAGTCGCTAAGTTATTCTGCGAAACTGCCCTTTATTGATCTGACAGTTTCGCAATAATGAGGTTACCAGCCGATGTCATCTTGGTTATTCGGATCTTCAAAGCAGAGCGGCGTTATCTCAGTATCTTGAGGATCCAAAGATCTATCCCTGTCTAATACCCTGATATCGTTAAGACCTTTATCAAACAGCAACCCATCGTTATTCGAGAATTTCATTCCATAGCCGATGGTGGTCAACGGATAATATCCAATCACGCTACGGGTACTTATTTTTACCAGTAGCCAATGGTCTGCTGATGGTGTCTGAACGGCTATTAAGGTTCCATCTGAGTTCAATACTGCATTTTGCAGCTCCTTACCTTCACAGCTGAGAACTTGCTGGGTTATCGCTCGGTCAGGCACGCTGATGTCGAGAAGCGTATTGTCGGTGACTATGCGTAGCTGCTTGTTATCAGCTAAGAATCTCAGACTTTGGACGTTTAATATTTCGGCTTCATTTTCCCGTATTGGCAAAGGTTCCAGGGTTTCAGTATTTATCAGTTCTACCGTTGAGCCTATGGTATTGGCGAATGCTAGCCATTTCTCATCCGGCGATAAAGCCATCGCTAATTGCCGCCCGAAGCCATAATGCTCTGCATTTCCACCGGCAAATGCGATAACTCTTTCAATGCTGTAATCCTGTAAATTGATAACGGATAGCGTGTTATCTACGCTGTTTATAACGTAGGCCCGCTTGCCATCATTCGTTAACAGCATCGCTCGCGGAAACTGACCCAAAGGGAGGGTTTTCACTATTTTCCCACGTTCTGTATCCAGTACGCTTAATGCATCAGGTTGCATCGAGGTGACATAGATCAGCTTACCATCGGGGCTGGTAGCAATACCTGAAACGCCCATACCCCGGCACATATTGTGAGGGCAACCATCATTAGTTTTCGGTAGCGGTGGCGCTGAATAGGTTCGGAGGTGGTTATTTTTCTGTAAGTCAATTTGTATTAGCTGGTTGCTCTTTCCAATAGAAGCATACAGCCATCGGCCATCTGCCGTTTGGTACACGTCATCAGCAAAACCGCCAATCGGAATCTCTATACCGGCGGCTACTTCTGCCGATACGGGGTCAGGACGATTTTTTTTATCCAACGCTATCTGCTGTTGGGCTAAGCTGCGCTGCAGTTCTAACGCGCGGGCCTGTTGGTATTCAGCCATTTTCGCCATGATAGTTTCTCGGGCATCTTGCATTGATTCACTATCGGGCTGCTGGCTGGCCTGAATAGCACCAAGCAATAATCCGGCAACGGCAACGATAGAAATCAGGCTAAGCGTTGAGCGAATAAGTTTAGATTTTATGGCATGACAACAGAGCAAAATACCGGCAAACAGGGTGCCGCTGATAAGGCCGCCGATATGGGCTGAACTATCTACCCCTTTCTGTAAGCCATAAGCCAGAGTGAGCCCCACCATGATTAGCGTGTAATTTAGATGTTTTTTCTGTTGCGGCTCGGCTTGGTGGGTTGCCGCCATTTTGGCAAGCATTGAGGCCAGGTTGGCACCGGCTAACCCCATAATAGCGCCGGATGCCCCTACGCTGATGTTGATTCTTAAGATTTGAGTCTGGAATACTGAATACGCGATCGAGTCATACAATTCATTTCCCTGGCTGCCCGCGCTGCTATACCACAGGGCGCTGACTAGCGATGCTGATATGCCTGATACCAGATAGATAGCCAGCATTTTTAACTTACCAAAGTGTTCTTCGGTATACGGGCCTATGGCAAGGAGTGCCACCATATTGAACAGTAAGTGGGCAATATCGGCATGGAGAAAAATATTGGAAACTAAGCGCCAGGGTTCTCCTGTTAGGGTCAGGTTGGCCTCATTAGCGCCCAAAATAATAAAAACATAGCTATCGGTATCGGTTGGTAATAGCCAGTCACCACCGATATTTTGAATATAGTAAGACTGATAGATAAATCCGATGATATTGACGGCCAGTAGCATGAAACAGAGTGCATTGCGTTTAACTATTGATGGCTGAATATTTGCAACAGCTGACATAAACGGGCCCTAGTCCTTTATATGGCTTAATATCCCCTAATATAGCCTATTTTTAACAGACCGATACTGAAGAATCAGTGGCTAGGTTGCACATTCTTTTTAGCCGTTCATTATTGTTAAAATATCTACAATTATATGATTAATATGTTTTTTATTTGAAATGTGGCGAGATATTCATATTGGAATTAAACGCTCAGGAATGATATAACGGGTGCCAGATCAGAACGCTGGCTTTGCGCTGATAAGTTGACCCCGGTAATGGATGATGTAATTGATAATTCGGACAGTCAAATCAGGTATCGCACCGTTGGCCTATTTATATCGTATTTAAGCAAGGATCACCTGATGACTACTGCTGTTGTACCCTACACCGACCGCGCCGTTCAAAAACTCAAAAAACTTGGCATCATTGTTGCGGCTCAGCCCGATGCTCCGGTTATGACCCTGTTAGACTCTATCTCTAATATTGATAACAATCGCGTTGTCGCCATTGCCCGTACTTTGCAACAGCAAAGCGGTTTTAACGCCATCGTCCGTGAGAATATTTCAGGTCTTGATATTGCCAATCGCCAAGGGAAAATCGTTGCAGCTTTTGACTCAATTCGTACCGATGCGCAAGAGATGGTGGTATGGCTGGATGATGGAAAGTTAGATTTACTTGAGAGAGTTAAAAATGGCTGGATGATATTAGTCAGAGGCTCTATTCCGGACCGTTTTAATAAAATTAAGCAAACCTATCTGGATGTCGCTAAATCAGCCGGTGAGCAGATTGAGCGTGAACGTACCATTCTTGATGCTTATCAGGATTACCGCTTTGGTTTAAAACAGGCTCAGATTGATTCTCAGGAACTGCTGGTATTGGCTGAACAACGTTTAGAACAGTGTAAACAGCTTTTACAGCAGGCTTATGATGCAAGAGAGAACGCCGCGGCTGCTGAGCCGGCTGAGCAGTCTCGTTTAGAGTTGGTTCGTGATGAAGCCCTGCGCGTGATGCAAAAGGAAGATGAGCGCTATCAGATCGTGAAAGATTTGGCCGAAAACCTGTTGGTTGCCTATAACGCTGCTGAAGCTATATTTGCTCGTTTGCAACAGACTTCATCGATTAAAGAGCGGGTTTACCGCCAGAGTGTGACCTTCTTTTCGACCAATGAAATTGTATTTACCGCGCTGTCAGCGTCAATGACTTCGCTTGACGGTTTGGCTGAGAGTACTAAAACCCTGGAAGCGATGAAGGCCGGAATTAATCAAGGGCTGGAAACTATTGCCAATTCAGGTAACAAAAATTTAGAAGCTGGCCTGCGCGCCGGATATGGTTCAACGATTAAAGCTGAATCAATCCGTTCGCTGGTCAATGCTATCGTCAGCTATCAGGAGTCCAGCTATCAGCTGATCGAAGAGCTGCGTGAAGAGTCTGCGAATAATTCGAAAGAGTTGGAAGACATTGTTGAAGATGGAAAGCGTCGCTTTAGTGAAATTATTCTTAAGGCTTCCGTTGAATGAGTGAAATAAAACTTAGCGATCAACTGGGGGCAATGGCGATTATTGATGAGTTATATCATCAACAAATTGCTCTGGAAGAACAGCTTAATCCGTCAGCATTACGTAATAAGATAGCGCAAAGCGTTAAGCAGTACTATCAGTCGAAAGGCATGGATATTGATGACGCTTTGATTGAAAAAGGCGTGAATCAATGGTTTGCCGATCGGTTACGTTTTCAGATGGCAAAGCCTGCCTGGCACCAACGGTTGTTAGCTAAGTTTTATATAAACCGAAATATTTTTATTATTGCTTGTCTGCTCTGTGCCATTGCATGGGGCGGATACGCAACGCTGACCTCCTACACTGAAAAGTGGGCTCAGCAGGCATTAGTCGCCAAGCAACAGGCTGAAAAGCAGGCGTTAATTGAACGCCAAAAAGCGACCGAGCTGGCTTTGGCTGAGAAACAAAAAGAAAAACAGGCGCTGGTTAATAACCTGACCGACTACCTGAAAGAATTTGAGTCGTTGAATAATAACGGCCTTCGCTATGCATCCGATGCCGGTAAGGCTTTGCGGCTTGAAGCGGATAAGCTATTTGCCCAACTGGTCGATAAAACCAGAAGTTTCGATATTGAGGCTAATCAGAGCGATTCCGCAGATAGTTCTCTGGAGAGTAAACTTGCCAAACTGACCTCCGTCTATCAGTCAATTGCGGGAGACAGTAAAATTATCAGCGATAATTTGGCTAACTATAAGTCTCTGCTAAATAGCGATCGCCGTATTCAACAGATTGCAGACGTTAAGAATTTCAGCTCTCTGTATCAGACATATCTGCCATTCCACAAGGCTTTTGACAACGCAACGTTGGCGCTGTCATCGGGTGCTGCTAACGCTGAATCCGAAATAGCAGCGCTTGAAGCCAGTTATCAACAGCTGCTTGAAGTTCAGAAAATCACCCGACAGGGTAATGACATTGTTACGCTTTTGAAGAAAACGGTATTGCGCAAAGACCAGCCAGAGATTGACGGCGTTGCCAGTGAGATGAAGCAATCTCTAAGTCAGTTTCAATTACCTGAAGCCCAAGCTGCATTGTTCCATCTTGAATATTTGTATCAACTTTCTCAGGCTGACCTGACGCTAATGATTGTCGATCAAGTGGGGGAAAAGTCGGGAGTTGAACGTACTTATGACAATAGCGGCGGTAAAACTTGGTATCTGGTTGTAGAGGCTAAAACACCTCAGGGAAGGGCTTTTCCTTTAAGATTGACGGATTCTGAAACCGGAAAAATGGCCACCGTGACTCGATTTGGCCTTCAGGTTCCGTCTTCTGAATATAATAAGGTCAGAAGTGATAAGCGGGATAATGGCCATATTGATAATCCGACGGTAGGTAAAAAATCGCCCGGCCGCTTGGCATTTAGCTATTCCCGTTCAACCGACGGCAAAATCATTATGGAGTGGTAAGTTATGAAAGCTAAGGATATATCGCGCATCATATCTGACCACCGGAATGTTTTAGAACATCAGGTCAGTCAACTGAACGATCGGATTATGGATAATCGTCAGCAAATACTGTTGCTTAAACGTGAACAGGCTGAAATTTATCAGCAGATGGCCAAAGTTCTACTGTTGGAAAGCCCGGATGTCGGTGAACTGAGCGAAATTAATCAACTGTTGCTGCGTCTCAAAAGCGAGTTGGGGGATTTGAATAGTCGGTTGCAACAGCTAAAAAACAAGCTGGAGCAAGATCAGCTTATCTATGACGAGCTGACGGCTCAGACGGTGATTCTGGAAGATAAGAAAGTTGAATTGCTGCTGAAGGATAAATCGTTCTCTGAACTGGCCGATAAATTTACTCAGGCAGAAACCATGCTGTCTGACGCTGAGATTCTGAATAGTGATATTCAGGCTGAAGTGAGCACTAAGCTGGCCGAGTTTGATACGCATCCCATTTATCACTACCTGACTAAACGTCATTTTGAACAGCCGGAATATAAGGGGAAATGGATTTTTCGTCACCTCGACAGCTGGCTGGCCAGACAGGTTGATTACCCGCGTAATCGCCGCAATTACCTGATGCTGCAATCAATGAGCGCAGAGGCTGAACGCCGAAAAGATGATGCCAGTCAGCGATACCATGGTTTATTTGAAAAACGCCAGGTTATGATTGATAAAGCGGCAACCCAAGTCGGCTTCACTGCAGTAAACGATCGGCTTGAGCGTATTCAGTCCGGTATTGACAGCGGTAGCGACGATATCAAACGATTGCATGAAACCCTGCGAGATAATATTAACGGCCACGGCGAGCTGTTTGCTTCTATCAGTGAAAAAATAGCCTCTATCATGGCTCAGTTACCGCTTTCAAAGCTAAATGACTTAGTGCTAAAAACAGAATCGCCTCAGGACGATTTGTTATTTAAGAATCTATTGATGAATAAGAATAAGATCGCTGCTCTGGAAAACACAATTACTGAAATTCATCCTCAGTGGCTAAATGTTAGTGCTCAATACGATCGTATTCATAAACTTAATCAGGAATTTATTGATAGTAATTTGAGTGCTTCTAAATACGCCTATGATATCGGTGTACGGCAAATTGAATCTATGCTGGAAACTCTGGTGATCGGTGATATCTACTCGCAGCACTTTAGTGAAATATTACGCGGGGTTCGTTATATTCCGGTCAGCAACTCTTCATCTGGATCTTCTAGTTCGGGTGGCGGTTTCTTTTCGTCATCCTCCGGAGGGGGACATGGTTCCAGTACACTTTCTTCATCTGGTGGTGGCAGCCATCGCTCGTCCTCGTCTTCGGGCGGCGGGAAATTCACGACCACCGATAGCTTCTGATTTCCAGTATTAGTCTGTTTATGCTTAATCGCTTTGCTATTTTTATCGTGTCATTAGGGCAATCCGCGGGTTGACAGCAACAGAGCGAATTCTTTCTTGAAGAATTCGCTTGATTTTCATTTTGTATTAATGTTGTTAACAGAGTTATCCACAAAATCACATCAGCATTGTATAACTCTGACGTTTTGTTTGTATAAAAAAGATTAACTATTACGTGATGAAATTTAAGGTTTTTTTTAATTTAAAATTGTCGCACCGATCGCTTGTGGTTTTTTTTGCAGTTGATAGATAAAGCATTTTAATTTTTTATGCACAGTGGCTTGATTATTTATTTTATGCTTTTATCTGCAACATATTAGGTGTTTTATGCATCCCGCGGCAGGCCTTTTTCGACCGAGCGAATTAAGCGCTTTTGCTTGGGCTGTTGTATTTCAATCGCGGCGTTATTACGCTTGGTCATTTGCTGGCTAATCGCCCAATCAATATGCTGATCCAGCAGCAGGCTGAAGCCTTTACGTTTTTCTAAAGCCGATATGATATCCGCCTGATAAGGCGCATTGCCCAGCGCGACGCTGATATTTCTCAGCCAGCGAAAGTAGCCGATTCGGCGAATAGGGGATCCTTCTGTTTTATGTAAGAAGGTTGGTTCGTCCCAGCTATAGAGCTCTAATAGTGGCGGTTGATATAAATAACTGCGCGGATAAAAGTCAGCCTCATCGGTCAACTGAGATAACTTATTCCACGGACAGGTCATTTGGCAGTCATCACAGCCATAAATTCGATTTCCCATCAGCGGGCGTAATTCTTCAGGAATGGCGCCTTCCAGCTCGATTGTCAGATAAGATATACAGCGTCGGGCATCAACGGTATAAGGTTCAACAATTGCGCCGGTCGGGCAGATGGTCATACAGGCTACGCAGCGACCACACTCTTCTTCTACCGGACTATCGACAGGGAGGGGGAGGTCAATTAAAAGTTCGCCAAGGAAGAACCAAGAACCGGCTTCACGGTTGATAATGAGTGAGTGCTTACCCGTCCAACCAATACCGGCTTTTGTCGCCAGTGGGCGCTCCATAATCGGCGCTGAATCTACAAAAGGGCGGAAATTTAGATCAAATTCACTGCAATAGGCCTGTATTTGTTCCCCCAGCTTTTTTAACCTTTGGCGCAATACTTTATGATAATCACGTCCGAGCGCATAACGGCTAATATAGCCGAGTTCAGGATTTTTAAGGGTTTGAGCAAAGGCGGCGGCAGGCGGCAGGTAGTTCATCCGCACGCTGATAACTCGCAGCGTACCGGGGTGTAATTCATGAGGTCTGGCACGTAACATGCCATGGCGAGCCATCCACGCCATCTCACCGTGGTACTGCTTATCAAGCCATGCCTGTAGCTTAGGTTCTTCTTCCGTCAGGTCTGTATCACTGATACCCACCTGCTGAAAACCTAGTGCTTGGCCCCACAGCTTGATATCTTGGGCTAACCGATTGAAATCGAGAGGATGCGACATGATTGACCATCAACAGAACAAAGACACCACCAGTTTACCATATTCTGTATTTCGCGCCGACTGGGTTAGGGAAAATGAAAGTAAAGGTGCCCGGCATATTGGCGTATCGCTTTATCAATTGATGGAGCGGGCCGGTGAAGCCGCTTTTGCTTTATGCCGCCGGCTTTATCCGGATGCCCGACGCTGGCTGATTCTGTGCGGCCATGGTAATAACGGCGGTGATGGTTATGTCATCGCGCGCTGTGCTAAACAGTACGGTATCGAAATTACCATTATTAGTGGAACCGGAGACAGTCCCCTGCCCGCGGAGGCTCAACAGGCCAGAGAGAACTGGCTGAATAACTACGGTCAAATTTTTCCTCATGATGCCGTTTGGCCGCTGAATTGCGATCTTATTATTGATGGATTATTGGGAACCGGCATTAATTCGGCTCCCAGAGAGCCTTATGCCTCACTGATTAACCAGGCTAATCAATACCCGGCACCGGTGGTTTCGTTGGATATTCCTTCCGGTCTGGATGCGAATACCGGTATAGCGCATGGAGAAGTCGTTTATGCCAGCCAAACGCTGACTTTTGTGGCATTAAAAAGCGGGTTGCTAACCGGGCAGGCAAGAGATGTTGTCGGTAAGTTGTATTATAATTCTTTAGGTTTATCTCGCTGGTTGGCGGAACAAAAGCCACAGCTTCAGCGTCTTACTGTGGATTGCCTGAATCAATGGATTAAGCCCCGGCGTCCTTGCTCTCATAAAGGGGATCACGGGAAGTTATTATTTATCGGCGGCGATACGGGGACCGGCGGTGCTATTCGTATGGCGGGTGAAGCGGCGTTGCGTACCGGCGCAGGATTAGTGCGAGTACTCACTCGCGTTGAACATATTGCCGGTATGCTAGCAGCCAGGCCTGAGCTCATGGTTCAGCCTTTAGAGCAAGGCACTTTAGCCGCAGCGATAGACTGGGCCGATGTGATCGCTATCGGGCCGGGATTAGGTCAGTCAGATTGGGGGCGATTGGCAATAGAGCAAGTTTCCGGCAGTGATAAACCGATGCTCTGGGACGCTGATGCACTCAACCTGCTGGCAATCACTGCCGATAAACGGCAAAATCGCATTATTACGCCGCATCCCGGTGAAGCCGCCCGGTTATTGCAGTGCAGCGTTGAACAGATTGAGAGTGACCGCTTACATTCCGCGATGGAACTGGTTCGTCGCTATGGCGGTACGGTGGTACTAAAAGGTGCAGGTACCGTGATTGCCGATGAGTCGGGAGTGCTGGCTATTGCCGATGTGGGCAATCCCGGCATGGCATCGGGTGGAATGGGCGATATACTGTCCGGCATTATTGCCAGTTTATTGGGTCAAGGGTTGCCGTTATTGGATTCGGCCCTTGCCGGTTGTGTTGTTCACGGTGTTGCTGCAGATAGGATCGCGCTGCGGCAAGGGGAGCGTGGCATGCTGGCCACTGATTTGTTGTCAGAAATACCCGGACTGGTAAATCCTTAATTATTTAATAAATGCTCAGGAATACATGAAAGAATTGGTTTTAACATTAGCCGATGAAGCGGCAACGGTCGCTTTCGGTGCTGCGCTGGCCGATACCTGTGATAAAGCCTGTATTGTTTATCTGTTGGGAGATCTTGGCGCCGGCAAAACGACCTTTAGCCGCGGTTTTCTTCAAGCGTTAGGTCATCAGGGGAATGTAAAAAGCCCAACTTACACGCTGGTTGAACCCTATGAGCTGGATAAATTTACCGTTTATCATTTTGACTTATATCGGCTGGCCGATCCTGAAGAACTTGAATTTATGGGGATCCGCGATTACTTCCAGCCCGATACCATTTGTTTGGTTGAATGGCCTCAGCGGGGAACAGGTATGTTTCCTCAGGCCGATCTGACACTGCATTTTAGCTATTATGAGCAAGGGCGTCGGGTTGAATTGTCGGCAGCAACCGAGCAGGGGGAATCTATGTTGACCCGCCTGAGTGAAATGCATCATGTTCTGTTACAGGGAAAGTAAAGTCATGAGGAAATTTTGGATTGGTTTCGTTGCTGTCTTTCTCTGGTTAGCCTGTGGGCAGGCGCTGGCAGCCTCATTAATTGATATTCAGGTCAATAATAGCGCAACTGAATCGAAAGTGACGTTGGCTTTTGACAGTCAGCCTATTTATGCCTTCTCCAGCCAGAAAAGTCCGGCCAAAGTCTTTATTGATGTCAGGCAAAGCGGGCGGGCTGTACAGGGGCTTCCGTTAAATTTTAGCGGGCAGAATTTAGTGAGCCGCATTACTTCAGGTACCCCTAAAGATGCTGACAGTATTCAGCTAGTGTTTGAGCTGAAACAGAGCTCAACGGTAAAAGCCAATAGCCAGAAAAAGGGCAGCCAGTATCTGGTGGTATTTACTATTAAGGCTGAAAATACCGTTCAGGCCAAGCCAAAAACTCAGGCTAAAACCACTCAACCCACCTTATCTAATCAACCCACCGGCAAAAATCCATTCTCCGGGCCGTCAACCGTCAATAGTGATGACGTTGTAGTTAAAACTGAGCCGCGTCAGGCCAGTAGCAGAAATACCAGTTCTGAAAAAATCGTTATTGCCATTGATGCTGGTCACGGTGGTAAAGATTCCGGCGCTGTCGGACTGAACGGTTTGCAGGAAAAAACGGTAACGTTAGCTATTGCACGAAAGCTTAAAGCCTTATTGGATAATGACCCTAATTTTCAGGGCGTACTGACCCGTGACGGTGATTACTTTATATCTGTGATGGGCCGATCTGACGTAGCCCGGAATAAAAATGCGCATTTGTTAATCTCTATTCATGCAGATGCTGCGCCTAATCGCAGCGCAACGGGCGCCTCGGTATGGGTGCTTTCAAACCGTCGGGCTAACAGTGAAATGGGGCGTTGGCTAGAGCAACATGAGAAACAGTCAGAGCTGCTGGGGGGCGCCGGTGACGTGCTGGCTAACAGTGAATCAAACCCTTATCTCAGTCAGGCGGTGCTTGACCTACAGTTCGGGCATTCCCAGCGGGTTGGTTACGACGTTGCGGTAAAGGTTATCTCTGAGATGAGGCGCATCGGTTCGCTACATAAACGCAGTCCTGAACATGCCAGCCTTGGCGTATTGCGTTCACCTGATATCCCTTCTTTGTTGGTAGAAACCGGGTTTATTTCTAATACCGGTGAAGAACGCCTGTTAGGCAGTGCCGCTTTTCAAGACAAGCTGGCTCAGGCAATTTATAAGGGGGTGCGCAGCTATTTTCTTGCCCATCCGTTAGAGTCTTCAGGCTCAACGGACAATCGGCCAAAGAAAACCAGTTCAGTACCTGCGGGTAAATCAACAGCAACGGCAACAACAGCTCAGGCTAAATCAGTATCCACTGCGACTAAGCAGGGTAAAACACAAATTCATGTTGTGAAGCGGGGTGAAACGCTATCTCAGATAGCTTTGAGCTATGGAACAACCATGAAATCACTGATTGAACTGAACTCATTGAAAAAAGATGGTGTTTGGAGCGGACAGCGCTTGAAAGTGCCGGCAACGGACCCCATTACTAATACAGTCACCGCTTCAGCTTCAAAACAAAGCAGTAGTCAGAGTAAAGCAGCGTCTGGAGTAGTGAAACATAAGGTCGTTAAAGGCGATACGCTCTCTCAGATTAGCCAGAAATATGGTGTGAGTATGTCAGAGCTAAAGAATACGAATAATATGACGTCAGACGAGGTTCGTTTAGGACAAACGCTGACGATTTCCGGATCGTAGGATTATTGATAAACAGCGGATCGCTATCAGGAGTTGTCATGCCGATTCAGGTATTGCCGCCACAGCTTGCTAACCAAATCGCAGCCGGAGAGGTTGTAGAGCGGCCTGCGTCCGTGGTTAAAGAGTTGGTTGAGAACAGCATCGACGCCGGGGCAACACGCATTGATATCGATATTGAACGCGGTGGCGCCAAGCTGATCCGCATCCGGGATAACGGCTGTGGTATCAAAAAAGATGAGCTGGCTTTAGCGCTGGCTCGTCATGCTACCAGCAAGATCGCAACTCTTGATGATTTAGAAGCCATTATTAGTCTGGGGTTTCGTGGCGAAGCGCTGGCCAGTATTAGTTCGGTTTCCCGGTTAACGCTAACGTCCCGTACTGCTGAGCAAAATGAAGCCTGGCAGGCCTATGCAGAAGGCCGGGATATGGATGTTAGCCTCAAGCCAGCAGCACATCCTGTCGGTACAACGCTGGAAGTCTTAGATCTGTTTTATAACACCCCGGCACGCAGAAAATTCTTACGTACTGAAAAAACTGAATTTGGTCACATCGATGAAGTGATCCGACGTATTGCCCTTGCCCGTTTTGATATCAGTATTAATTTACAGCACAACGGTAAGCTAGTTCGTCAGTATCGGGCGATTAAGCCGAATGAACCCCGCGAGCGCCGCTTAGGCAGTATCTGCGGTACGGCATTTCTCCAACACGCCTTAGCGATTTCATGGCAGCACGGAGATTTAAAAATTGACGGCTGGGTTGCCGATCCTGTCGGTGCGCGCACGTTAACCGATATGCAGTATTGCTATGTAAACGGTCGCATGATGCGGGATCGCCTGCTTAATCACGCCATCCGTCAGGCCTATCAGACTCAGCTTAACGACGATCAGGCGCCGGCCTACGTACTCTATTTAGAGGTTGATCCGCATCAGGTGGATGTTAACGTTCATCCGGCTAAGCATGAGGTTCGGTTCCACCAATCCCGCTTAGTACATGATTTTATCTATCAGGCCGTGGTGACCGTATTGCAGCAGTCCGGCGCGCCATCGTTACCATTGCCATCCCATCAAGTGGATGAGCAGGGTGAGATTGTGTCACCCGACTGGCAGCCTGAAAACCGGCCTGCGGCCGGTGAGAATAAATATAACCGACCGGCTGAACACAACGTTTCAGCCAAGCCGGCGGCTGAGCGCCACGGCTCGGTATCTTATACGCCACCGCCATCCCGTTCACCAACGGTTATAGCCAGAGAGAATGACGTTTATCGTCGTTTACTGGGAGCAGAAGCACCATCCGATGATTCTGCTAGCCCGGAGCAGGCTGCTGTTCAGCCGGTTAAGCCAGAACTATTTCCTGAAAGAGCCGGTTCTTTACCTGAATCGCCTCCGCAGGCTAAAGCGACGCTGTTTCCTGCGAAAGGGCAATCATCCGGGCCTGTTCCTGCATCGATGTTGGATAAAACGGCGGCCCAAAGCCTGGGGCGAGTGCTTTCTATCTGGCAGTCATGCTATGCGATAGTCGACCGGGGACAATCATTATCCCTATTATCGTTACCCGTCGCTGAACGCTACTTACGTCAGGTTCAACTGATGCCGGCAGATGAAGGGCTAAAGCCCCAGCCATTATTGATTCCTCTGGCGCTAACGCTTGGGGAAAAAGAGAAGCAGGGCATTGAACACCACCAAGCGTTGCTGAGCCACTTTGGTATTCACTTATCGGTAGAGCGCAATCGTATTCATGTCCATGGTGTGCCGTTGCCGCTACGCCAGCAGAATTTGCAGCAACTCTTGCCGGCATTGCTAAGCTATTTAGGCGATAACGCTAAAGCTGACTCACAACAACTATCTGGCTGGCTTGCCACCAGATTAACCGGTGAATGCACGCTCTGGACTCAGGCTCAGGCTATTCAGCTTCTGGCCGATCTGGAGCGGCTTTGCCCGGAGGTTATTGCACATCCGCCGAAGCATATGCTTCAGACTATCGATTTACAGACTGCAGTGGCGGCGCTAAAACATGAATAAAAAACCAACGGCTATCTTTTTAATGGGGCCGACAGCGTCAGGTAAAACCGCTCTGGCTTCAGCTCTTTACAAACATTTACCTGTTGATGTGATTAGCGTCGATTCGGCACTGATTTATCGTGGAATGGATATTGGTACGGCTAAGCCGACGGCGGCTGAATTGCTCGATACCCCGCACCGCCTGATAGATATTCGCGACCCTGCCGAGAGCTATTCAGCTGCAGATTTTCGCGCTGATGCATTGAAAGAGATGGCGGATATTGTTGCTGCCGGTAGGATCCCGCTGTTAGTGGGGGGAACTATGCTGTATTTCAAGGCATTACTTGAAGGGCTATCACCTCTGCCACCCGCTGATAGCGCGGTTCGTGAGCGTATCGAACAAGATGCTGAACGTTTGGGATGGGGGGCATTACATCAGCAATTGCTGCAAATTGACCCGGTAGCCGGAGCAAGAATTCACCCTAATGATCCACAACGTTTGAGCAGAGCACTGGAAGTTTTTTACATTTCAGGTAAAACTTTAACAGAATTAACACAAGTTGCTGGTGATGCGCTGCCTTATCTGGTACACCAGTTTGCTATAGCTCCATCTTCTCGCGAGTTGTTACACCAACGGATTGAAGACCGCTTTCACCAAATGGTCGCCGCAGGGTTTGAAGATGAAGTGAAAAGTCTAATGGCCCGCGGTGATTTACATCCCGATTTGCCTGCTATTCGCTGTGTCGGATACCGGCAAATGTGGAGTTATCTCAACGCAGAGATAGGCCATGATGAAATGGTCTATCGGGGAGTATGTGCGACCCGACAGCTTTCTAAACGTCAAATGACGTGGTTAAGAGGCTGGGAAGGGATAAATTGGCTAAATAGTGAAGATTTATCGCACTCATTGGAAAGAGTTGTCGGAGTCGTTAGTGTATAAGCTTGTGATTGTGTACAATTAATAGGTTATATACTTTAATGTACTCAACGGCTTTGTTTTGTACTCGATGGATTTATTTTTACGCAGTTTATTTAGGGCCTTTGGCTCTTGGTAACAAACAACAAACAATATAAAGGAAAACAAAAATGGCTAAGGGGCAATCTTTACAAGACCCGTTCTTAAACGCACTGCGGCGTGAACGAGTTCCAGTATCAATTTATCTGGTGAACGGCATTAAATTACAAGGCCAAATCGAGTCTTTTGACCAATTCGTGATTCTTCTGAAGAACACAGTGAGCCAAATGGTGTATAAGCATGCCATCTCCACTGTTGTTCCTTCGCGTCCGGTATCTCACCATAGTAATGCACCTGCGGGAACCGTGGGTAATTACCAGGGTGGCCAGTCACAACAGGAAGATGATGTATCTGAATAGTCCAGTCTATTTGAGCGATTGTCTTGTGAGAGGTGAAGCACTTGTTTGACCGATACGATGCCGGAGAACAGGCGGTACTGGTTCATGTTTACTTCTCTCAAGAAAAAGACACAGAGGATCTCAGAGAGTTTGAATCTCTGGTTTCTTCTGCGGGAGTGGAAGCACTACAGATTGTGACGGGTAGCCGTAAGGCTCCGCATGCGAAGTATTTTGTCGGTGAGGGTAAAGCCCAAGAAATTGCCGATGTTGTGCATGCGAGCGGCGCAAATGTAGTGCTGTTTAATCACCCACTCTCTCCTGCTCAGGAGCGTAATCTTGAGCGGCTTTGTGAGTGTCGGGTAGTTGATCGTACCGGATTAATTCTCGATATCTTTGCCCAACGGGCGAGAACTCACGAAGGTAAGCTGCAGGTCGAGCTGGCGCAATTGCGGCATCTGGCAACTCGCTTGGTCCGGGGTTGGACTCACCTTGAACGCCAAAAAGGCGGAATAGGCTTACGCGGGCCAGGTGAAACCCAGCTGGAATCCGATCGGCGTTTGTTACGGGATCGGATTCGTCAAATCCTTTCCCGGCTTGAAAAAGTTGAAAAGCAGCGTGAGCAAGGAAGACGAGCTCGCATGCGAGCCGATATTCCTACTGTATCGCTGGTTGGTTATACGAACGCAGGGAAATCAACCCTGTTCAATCGTATTACTGAGGCGGGTGTTTATGCCGCAGACCAACTGTTTGCTACTCTCGATCCGACACTGCGTCGCATCGAAGTGGAAGACGTTGGGGTAACCATTCTAGCTGATACCGTTGGCTTCATACGCCATTTACCTCATGATTTGGTGGCGGCATTTAAAGCAACATTACAAGAAACTCGGCAAGCGTCATTATTGCTGCATATAGTGGATGCGGCCGATGGTCGAATCGACGAAAATATTGATGCTGTGAATGAAGTTTTAGCTGAAATTGAAGCTGATGAAATACCTGCTCTGCTAGTGATGAACAAGATTGATATGCTGGATAATTTTGTTCCGCGTATTGATAGAAATGAAGAAAATTTGCCTATTCGGGTTTGGCTTTCCGCTGAAACCGGTGATGGCATTGATTTGTTGTTCCGTGCATTAACGGAACGTCTTTCCGGTGAGATTGCGCAGTACGAACTTAAACTACCCGTACAAGAAGGTCGATTACGCAGTCGTTTCTATCAGCTTCAGGCCATACTCAAAGAGTGGATTGAAGAAGACGGAAGCATCGGTTTGGTGATTAGGATGCCAATTGTTGATTGGCGTCGCCTCTGTAAACAAGAGCAGGGCCTGGTAAACTTTATCGTTTAGTTGGATCCTGTTAGATTGTGCCCGATAAAACGATCGTATATGAGTGGAGCTAAAACATGGCGTGGAATCAGCCCGGTAATAATGGCCAAGACCGCGATCCGTGGGGGAGCGGCAACAATGGCAACCCCGGTGGAAATAATAGTGGTGGATCAAATAAAGGTCGAGGTCAGCAGTCGCTGAATCTGGATAATATTTTTAGTAAGCTGAGCGGTTTGCTCGGTAAAGTCGGTAGCGGTGGTGGTGGAAACGGCGGTAATGGCCCTGGTCCGGCTATGGGAGGTCGTCTTTTTGCTATCGTTGCGGTCATCGCCGTGGTTATTTGGGGTCTAAGCGGCTTTTATACCATTAAAGAAGGTGAATTAGGTGTTATTACTCGTTTTGGTCAGGTTCAGCCGGTTATGGTTGGCCCAGGTCTGAACTGGAAGCCTAACTTTATTGATGCCGTTCGACCTGTTAATACCAAGGCCGTTCGTGGCTTAGCGGCTTCAGGTATCATGTTAACCTCCGACGAGAACGTGGTTCGCGTTGAGATGAACGTGCAGTACCAGGTGGCAGATCCGATTAAATATCTTTTCAGAGTAACCAATGCAGACGACAGCTTAAGTCAGGCAACTGACAGTGCATTACGTTCTGTTATCGGTAAATACACCATGGATAAGATCCTGACTCAAGGGCGTACCATCGTCCGTGAAGATACCAAGCAAGAGCTTGAGCGGACTATCCAAGTTTATGATATGGGTTTAAAAGTGCTGGACGTCAACTTCCAGGCCGCTCGTCCGCCTGAAGAAGTAAAAGCCGCATTTGATGACGCTATCGCTGCTCGGGAAGATGAACAACGTTACATCCGTGAATCAGAAGCTTACGCCAATGAAGTTCAGCCGAGAGCTAACGGTCAGGCGCAGCGTTTAATTGAAAATGCTAAAGCTTATCAGGTACAAACAGTTTTAGAAGCTGAGGGTGAAGTCGCCAAGTTCTCTAAATTATTACCTGAATATAAAGCCGCACCGGAAATTACCCGTGAACGTTTGTATATAGAGTCGATGGAAAAAGTTCTGAGCAACACCAGTAAAGTGTTGATTGATGATAAGAGTAATAACCTGATGGTGTTGCCTTTGGATCAACTGATGCGTGGTAAAGCTGCTGCTTCACAAGAGCCGGTAATATCTGCACCTAAGGCTAATACCGGAAGTTCATCTACTCAGTTACCGCCAGCTGCGAGTGCGAGTAGTAAGCCTGAATCGACCGCGCGCCCTACCGCGTCGCAAGACAGTAATACTGTCACGCAACAACGTAATGCTGCTTATGCTGAACGTCTTGGCGCTGCCGGTTTAGGAAGAGGATAATCACTGATGCGTAAATTATTTATTCCCTTCATTGTTATTGTTGTTATCGGTATTTTCACTTCCCTGTTCGTGGTGGAAGAAGGAAATCGCGGTATTGTTTTACGCTTTGGTAAAGTGTTACGTGATGCGAAAGATGTACCTCGGGTCTATGAGCCGGGTCTGCATTTTAAATTGCCGTTAATCGATAGCGTTAAGCTGCTGGATGCCCGTATTCAGACCATGAATAATCAGGCTGACCGCTTCGTAACCAAAGAAACTAAAGACCTGATCGTTGACTCTTTCCTTAAGTGGAGAATCACCGATTTCAGCCGCTATTACTTAGCGACTGGTGACGGCAACCGTGCTAACGCTGAGCGTATTCTTAACAGTAAACTGAGTGACCGTTTACGTTCTGAAATTGGTCAGCGTGATATCCGCGATATCGTTACTGACTCCCGCGGTAAGTTAATGCAGGATGTTCGCGACGCCCTGAATAAAGGAACGTCAGACACGCCGGTTCCGGTTGACCCTGCTAATACAGAGTTACCAACGGATAATAAACTACCGTTAGCTAATGCCAACAGTATGGCTGAGCTAGGTATTGAAGTTATCGACGTGCGGATTAAGCAAATTAACCTGCCTGCGGAAGTTTCAGGTGCGATCTATCAGCGTATGCGTGCAGAACGTGAAGCTGTTGCCCGTCGCCACCGTTCTCAGGGACAGGAACAGGCTGAGAAGAATCGTGCACTGGCAGATTATCTGGTGACTAAAACATTGGCTGAAGCCGAGCGTGAAGCGCGTATGACTCGCGGTGCGGGTGATGCGACTGCGGCCAGACTGTTTGCTGATGCCTTTAGCCAGAATCCTGACTTCTATGCCTTTATCCGTAGTTTACGGGCATATGAAACCAGCTTCAGCGGTGGTAACGATATTATGGTTATTCGCCCTGACAGTGAGTTCTTCCGCTATATGCAATCTCCAGTACCAGCGCCAAGAAAGTAAGTTTTCGCTGGTAAGTCAGTATTAAAAAGGGCCCGATAATATTATCGGGCCCTTTTTTGTTTAAGCCGGTTTAATATTGAATGCGGTACATCTTTGCTTAAAACACATATTTAGTGGTATTAAACCGAGTCATCATTATTGCTGCAGCGATGAAGGAGCGATTTCATGTCAGTACAGGTTGGGGTTGGCATTATCGTTGTCAATCATCAGGGGCATATTTTAGTCGGAGAGCGCTGTAGCCAGCATGCGCCTTATTGGTCTATTCCCGGCGGGCACCTGGAGGCGGGAGAGTCTTTTGAACAGGGGGCGTTGCGTGAGCTGTTTGAAGAGACCGGATTGACCGGTGGTGAACTACAGGTGGTGGCATTAACCAACAACCTTCAGACCTGGCGTCAGGAAGGAAAGCATACGGTTTCAGTTTGTCTGGTCATGGACTATTGCGGTGGGGATATCCAGTTGAAAGAACCGGATAAATGCCGCCAGTGGATTTGGTGCGATCCGCGAGCATTGCCACAGCCTCACTTTGAAGCCAGTAGTGAAAGTATTCGCCTTTGGTTAAATAAGCAGTTTTATTGATAAGTTAACGATTGCGTATGATTGAAATAAGAATACTGATAAATTTCGTCCGATATTTAAACAATTAATTGCGCTATGACAAAGAAATGTAACTTTTTTAACCAATGTTGAATTGTTACTGGTCTGATTTGAGCCGTGTGTGTTAAAAACTACTGAAAGTAAATTAATGTGGTGGTAGAATTCTTTTTTAACTGACTTGGTGAATAGTGAGATGGGCAAAAACGTCGTCGTACTGGGCACTCAATGGGGTGACGAAGGTAAGGGCAAGGTCGTAGACCTCCTGACCGAAAGAGCTAAGTATGTTGTTCGCTATCAAGGTGGACATAATGCTGGTCATACTCTTGTTATCAACGGTGAAAAAACCGTACTTCATTTAATCCCTTCCGGTATTCTTCGCGAGAACGTAACCAGCATCATTGCTAATGGTGTTGTTTTATCTCCCGAAGCTTTAATGAAAGAAATGCGTGAGTTAGAAGATCGGGGAATCCCGGTGCGTGAGCGTCTGTTAATCTCAGAAGCTTGCCCGCTTATTCTTCCTTATCATGCGGCATTAGATGTAGCTCGTGAAAAAGCGCGTGGTGCTAAAGCGATCGGTACTACCGGCCGTGGCATCGGGCCTGCTTATGAAGATAAAGTTGCCCGTCGTGCTCTGCGCGTAGGTGATTTATTTAATAAAGAGCGTTTTGCGGCAAAGCTAAAAGAAGTGATGGAATACCATAACTTCCAGTTAGTGAACTACTACAAAGTAGAGGCTGTAGATTATCAAACAGTTCTGGATGACGTAATGGCTATTGCTGACATCCTGACTGCGATGGTGGTTGACGTATCTGAACTGTTAGACAGCGCCCGTAAAAAAGGTGAGCTGATGATGTTTGAAGGTGCACAAGGCACTTTATTAGACATCGACCATGGTTCATTCCCGTATGTAACTTCATCTAATACTACCGCTGGTGGCGTAGCTACTGGTTCAGGTTTAGGTCCGCGCTATGTGGATTATGTATTAGGTATCGTTAAAGCTTACTCTACCCGCGTTGGTGCTGGTCCATTCCCAACTGAATTGTTTGATGATGTTGGTGAGTTCCTGTGTCAGAAGGGTAACGAGTTTGGTGCAACTACTGGTCGCCGTCGTCGTACCGGCTGGTTAGATGCTATCGCCGTTCGTCGTGCGGTATTACTGAACTCACTATCCGGTTTCTGTATGACTAAACTGGATGTGCTTGACGGTTTGAAAGAAGTTAAGATCTGTGTTGGTTACCGTATGCCTGACGGTCGCGTAGTGGAAACTACTCCGTTAGATGCTGATGCCTGGGAAGGTATTGTGCCAGTATATGAGAGCCTACCGGGCTGGACTGAATCCACCTTTGGTGTGACAGAGTTCGACAAATTGCCTCAGGCAGCACGTGACTATATTAAACGTGTTGAAGAGTTAACCGGCGTTCCGGTTGATATCGTGTCTACAGGCCCCGATCGTACTGAGACTATGATTTTACGCGATCCGTTTGACGCATAATTATCAGCTGATGTTTAAGTAGGGTCATCAACCGGGCAATTAGCCCGGTTTCTTTTTATACAATAAACGCAATAGCTCGGCGTTTATTGTGACTGACGGGCTATCATATCGCAGGGCGAGTAAAATTATTCGCAAGCTAGTTGCCGGTGTGTTTGTTATTCTGATAGGCAATTTAGAATATATATAATTAAGCATCTTGCCTGATTGGTTAAATTTTTATGGTCATTGTGCGGTCTTCTTACTGGGATCGCGATGTTCAGTCTGCAAGTTTGCAGGACCTGCCCTGAACGTAATTTTAGTAAAGAGGTTTTCGTGCAGTTAACAAGTTTTACAGATTATGGCCTACGTGCCCTGATTTATATGGCGTCGCTTCCCGAGGGGGAACTGACTAATATTTCTCAGGTAACCGAGGTTTATGGTGTTTCTCGCAACCATATGGTCAAAATTATTAATCAACTGAGCCGCGAAGGGCTGGTTGATGCCGTGCGAGGAAAGAATGGCGGCATTCGTTTAGGCCGCCCGGCCCACACTATTCGCCTTGGCGATGTGGTCCGCGTTATGGAGCCGCTTTCATTAGTTAATTGTAGTCCGGAATTTTGTCACATTACTCCCGCTTGTCGACTAAAATTAGTGTTAGATAAAGCGGTTAAGTCTTTTTTACAAGAATTAGATAATCACACGCTTGCTGATATGATTGTTGATAACGCTGGTCTACAGACCTTATTATTTTCGAATCCACCATCAATATCGGCAACTAAAAAGAAGGAAGAGTAATGTCAAAAGATCCTTTTTTAGCCCGTGAAACTGAAAAGTACGGGTCACCTATTCCGAGTCGCGAATTCATTCTTGATTTGCTGTCTAAAAAGGAAAAGCCTGCCAATCGCGATGAGATCTTTAGTGCGCTTGGTTTGGAAGGTGAAGAACAACAGGAAGCGCTACGCCGTCGCTTAAGAGCGATGGAGCGTGACGGACAGCTAGTCTTCACCCGTCGCCAGTGCTATGCATTGCCGGAGCGTTTAGACTTAGTTAAAGGCACTGTTATCGGTCATCGTGACGGTTACGGTTTTTTACGCGTTGAGGGAAGCAAAGAAGATCTTTATCTCTCCGCAGAACAAATGAAAACCACCATTCACGGTGACCTAATTCTGGCACAGCCTCAGGATGTCGATCGTAAAGGCCGTCGTGAAGCTCGGGTAGTTCGGGTTTTGGTACCAAAAACCAGCCAAATTGTGGGTCGCTATTTTACCGACGCTGGCGTTGGCTTTGTGGTTCCTGACGATAGCCGTTTGCATTTCGATATATTAATTCCGCCAGAAAATATCATGGGTGCCCGCATGGGGTACGTGGTAGTGGTTGAATTGACCCAACGCCCAACCCGCCGTACTAAAGCAGTCGGTAATATTGTTGAAGTGTTAGGCGATAATATGGGCACGTCGATGGCCGTTGATATTGCCCTGCGTACCCACGAAATACCTCATGTTTGGCCTGAGTCGGTGCTTAATCAGGTGGCCGGGCTGAAAGAGCAGGTACCTGAAGAGGCGAAAAAAGGCCGGGTTGACCTGCGTGATTTGCCGTTGGTGACTATCGATGGTGAAGATGCCCGCGACTTCGATGACGCCGTATGCTGTGAGAAAAAACGTGGCGGTGGCTGGCGCTTATGGGTGGCAATTGCTGATGTTAGCTACTATGTTCGTCCTCCGACACCGCTAGATTCCGAAGCCCACAGCCGGGGAACCTCAGTTTATTTCCCGTCACAGGTTATACCGATGTTACCGGAGGTATTATCGAACGGACTGTGTTCGTTAAATCCTCAGGTTGATCGCCTGTGCATGGTTTGCGAAATGACCGTTTCGGCGACCGGTAAGCTCTCGACCTTTAAGTTCTATGAAGCGGTAATGAATTCTCACGCTCGTTTAACCTATACCAAGGTCGCGGATATTCTTAAAGGGGATGCTGAGCTGCGTGAGCACTATCGGCCGTTGGTCCCTATGCTGGAAGAGCTCAATAACCTGTATAAGGCGTTGGATTTAGCTCGCGAGCAGCGTGGCGGAATATCTTTTGAGACTGAAGAAGCTAAGTTTATCTTTAATGCTGAACGTCGCATTGAGCGCATTGAGCCACTGGTGCGTAATGATGCCCATAAAATCATTGAAGAATGTATGATTTTAGCCAATATCTCAGCGGCTCGTTTTGTTGAGAAGGCCGGCGAGCCTGCGCTGTATCGGGTTCATGATCGACCAAAAGGCGAGAATATGACGTCACTGCGTAGCGTATTAAGCGAGTTGGGCTTAACGCTGGGTGGCGGCCTTGAACCTCAGCCTAAAGACTATGCAGTGTTAATGGATGCCGTTGCCGATCGTCCCGATCGTGAAATGCTACAGACCATGCTGTTACGTTCAATGAAGCAGGCGATTTACGATCCGGACAACCGCGGCCACTTCGGTCTGGCGCTAACGTCGTATGCTCACTTTACTTCACCGATTCGTCGTTATCCTGACCTGACTTTACACCGCGGGATTAAATACCTGCTGGCTAAAGAGGCCGGTACGCTTAAAGGCAATTCAACGCCAAGCGGCGGCTGGCATTATGAAATAAATGAGATGCTTCAGTTAGGTGAACATTGTTCAATGACTGAACGTCGGGCCGATGAAGCCACGCGAAATGTAGCTGATTGGCTGAAGTGTGACTTCATGCAGGATCATGTCGGTGAAGTATTTACCGGTACTATTGCCAGCGTGACGGCATTCGGTTTCTTTGTTCGTTTAGACGATCTGTTTATCGACGGTCTGGTTCACGTTTCAACCTTAGAGAACGACTATTATCGTTTTGATAATGTCGGGCAGCGCTTGATTGGTGAATCTTCCGGTCAAACTTTCCGTCTGGGTGATAAGGTCGAAATTCGGGTTGATGCAGTTCATCTGGATGAGCGGAAAATAGATTTTGCGCTGGTTTCTAGCGAGCGACGTCCACGCGGTGAAGGTAAAACTGCCCGCGAGAACGTGAAGAAAAGTGCCAAATTACGCGGCGATAGCCCGTCTAAAGGCGATTCTCGTACTAAATCTAAAGCGCCGAGAAGAAGTAAAGCCGCCGCTAAGGACGAGGGCGTAGCTAAAAAGCCGGCAAAACCAGCTAAGGTTGATAAAGCCGGTAAAGCTGACAAAGTCGAGCAGGCTGGTAAAACAGATAAGGCTGATAAGGCGAAGTCAAAGCCAAAGGCTAAATCTCCGTCAGCGAAAACTAAAAAAATAACGGCAGCGTTAAAAACTAAGCGGGCTAAGAAATCCGCAGAGCTTTAATGTTATAGGCTGTTATCGCAGGGCGGCCATGGTGTCGCCCTGATTTTTATATCAGATTGCAGAAGAATGGTGTTATGAGCGAGATTATTTACGGTATTCATGCCGTTAAAGCATTGCTAGATCAGGATCCTCAGCGGTTTATTGAAGTCTTTATTCTTAAAGGACGTGACGACAAACGTTTACAACCTTTAGTGGCAGAAATTGAGCAAAGCGGTATTTCTGTTCAGGTAGCAAACCGCCAATGGCTGGATAACAAGGCTGAAGGTGCTGTCCATCAGGGAATTATTGCCAGAGTGCGCGAAGGTCGTCAGTATCAGGAAAACGATCTGCCGGACATCATTGCTAAATTAGATAAACCCTTCCTGCTGGTGCTCGATGGCGTTACCGATCCGCACAACTTGGGAGCCTGTTTGCGTAGCGCGGATGCTGCCGGGGTTCATGCGGTGATTGTTCCTCGCGATCGTTCCGCCCAGCTTAATGCGACTGCGAAGAAAGTTGCCAGCGGTGCCGCCGAAACAGTACCACTGATTCGCGTGACTAACTTAGCCCGCACCTTGCGCTTGCTTCAGGAGCATAATATCTGGATCGTAGGCACGGCCGGCGAGGCTGACCATACGTTATATCAAAGTAAGTTTGATGGCCCGGTAGCACTGGTTATGGGAGCCGAAGGCGAAGGTATGCGTCGTTTGACCCGTGAGCATTGTGATGAGTTGATCAGCATTCCGATGGCGGGCAGCGTATCGTCGCTTAACGTTTCGGTTGCAACCGGCGTTTGTCTGTTTGAGATTGTGCGCCAGCGCGGCTAAATAGATAGCCTCTGGGTTTGTCATTAATTCAAAAGGTACCCGACTGGGTACCTTTGCTGTTTATTGTATGGCCGAATTATTAGACTCGTAAATCTTGTAATAAAGTTCCCCGCTCCAGGGTTTCACGTTCGTGCTCTTCTTCCCGCCAGACTTCTTTCAACGCTGCCAGTTGCCATTCAACCATCGCAGGAAGCTGACGCAATCTATCGGCATAGGCCATAGCCGCAGGGGAAAGTTTCAGGTCGTAGCTTTGGAGGCGAAAGGCAACCGGGGCAAAGAAAGCATCAACGGCGGTAAATTTATCACCGGCCAAGAATGGCCCTCCGAACTTATCCAGACCTTGATTCCACAGTTCGTCTAAGCGGGATAATTCTTTCTGTAGATCCTGCGGCTGTTGGCTAAGGCGCAGGCGGATGCCGATATTCATCGGGCAATGATTACGAATAGCGCTAAACCCAGAATGCATCTCTGCGGCGGCGCAGCGTGCCCATGCTCGGGCTTCAGTAGACTCAGGCCAGACGGACGAATTCGATTCTGCCAGATACTCAATGATTGCCAGAGAGTCCCATACCGTTAACTGTGCGTGGTTTAAACAGGGAACCTTACCGGAAGGTGAGAAGGTCCTGAACTCATCCCAGCTGGAAATCGGCGTAAAAGGCACCACAATTTCTTCAAACGGAATGGCTAACGTTGTCATTAAAACCCAAGGGCGTAGCGACCATGATGAATAGTTTTTATTGGCAATATAGAGTTGGTACATGGTAATAGCCTCTGTCATTGTTGGTCTGTATTCGTTTTGCTGCATGATAAGTGTAGTTGCTTAATTCAGGCATTAAACCCTGACGCCAATTAATGTGAGAATTAACGGGGTGGTAATTGCCGAGAGTACGGTTGAGATAACCATGCTGGAGGCCGCCGGTCCGACAATGACATTGAATTGCCGCGACATCAGATAAACGTTTACGCCTACGGCCATTGAACCTAATAAAACCACCACCTGGGTTTCCATCGGCGGTAGGTTTAGCATTATGGCTAAAGCCCAGACTACCATCGGTTGCAATATCAGTTTTAGCACACAGATGGCAGAGCTTATTTGCCAGCCGTCGCGGATTCGGTATTCAGCTAAACCCATTCCCAGAGCGACTAATGACATCGGTGCGGCTATTTGCCCTAACATGCTGACCGGTTGGTCGATAAAAGCGGGGAGATCGTACCCAGTCAGGCTGAACAGCGTGCCGGAAATAATGCCAATAATCAGCGGATTAGTTAAAACGTTACGGGCCGTTTGGGCAAAGCCTTTTACCGTCAGAGAGCCATTGCGTGACCACTCAACAGAGACCGTAACCAGCGTCCATAAAATCAATCCGTTAAAGACTAACACCAGCGCGACAGAAGGCAGCGCGGCTTCACCCAACGCCACCGTCGCTACCGGAATGCCCAGCATGACGTTATTGGAGAAGATACCGCCCAGTGCAAACACTGAGCCTGAAGTGCCATCAAGCTTAAATACTTTAGAACCAAGCACCCGGCCAACCACAAATACGATCAGGCAACTGCCGAAGAAAGCGACCAATAATCGGGCATCAACCGGAGGCTGTTTTGAGAAATTACACATCATGCGAAACAGCATGGCGGGCAATGCCACGGAGAAGACGAATTTAGTCAGCCCGTCAGCAACGGATTTATTCCATTTTCCCCAGCGGATTAAGCCATATCCTAAAATAGCCAACATAAACAGAGGCGCAGAGAGCACAATCTGGTGCCATAGAGGAAGAAGAAAACTTTGCATGAAGTTCCGCTTGATTAAGAGAAAACAATAGCAGCTCCGGACATTTGTTCGGTGCTGTTAATTAAAGTGAATAATTGTGCGAGTACTCAATTGGCGACTCTTTCATGACTATACGTTGCAAGGAACAAAGGTCAATACGCGGGTATATATTTAGAAATACGTGCTTTATTTTACGCATACGTTTCCTGATAAAACTGAAATACATCGCTTATACAGAAATATTAAAGTGAGAATGCGCGTGTGGATGTCTCATCGTCGGTGATGGCTATCGATTAGCTCTTTAAGGCGTTATAAATAGACACTCGTGAAATACCAAGAGTCTCTGCCGCAGTCGTTGCCGCACCGCGCAGCTGTAACATTCCCAATTCTGACAGATGGCGAATCAGTTTTTGCCGTTGCTGTGAGGTTAATGCCCGGGGTTGGGTATTTAACGCGGCGGCGTATTCGTTGATTTTGGTTTTAATATCATCCAGCCCCCAGGTTTTTAATGATTCATTTAGCGGAACCTGTTGATTATCGACGGCCGTTAATTGGCTGATGACACGCTGAACGGTGCTGAATAGTGAGATATCCATATTCAGGCATAGCGCAGCAACGTATTCATCGCGGCTGTTTCGTAGTCCAATCGAGGTGCTTTTTACCGGGCGTCCATCCGGGAAGGTATTTTCATAATTCTGTACCACATCGGGAAAGGCTTTATCTTGAATACGTGCCAGCCCCATTTCTGTCGCCGGATCGCCAATTTTTCGCCCCGATAGCGGGCACTCAATGGCGATAATGGCATGTTCCGGATGAGTCAGATCGTGGAGTACCACCTCACAGCTCGGGGCAAACATCTTACCCAGCGCGGAGGCAATTTTTTTTGCTTCCCTGAGCAGTAATTCATTTTCATTCAGCTTAGGGTTACTGTGATGTTTTATATCTGACATTGGGCGGTTATCCGGTTTTACTTTTTGTTATAGATTATACAAAATGATAAATGATTTATAGCCCAATTAAAGAAAGGCCGACAGACAAGTTTTATCCATATTTGATATTGTCTGATAACTCGTTATCAACGGCTTTATCTACAACATATCAAGTAAGAAGGTCCCCGTGTCATCGATTATTTTTAGTCAGTTAGTTTCGTTATTGGACAATCAAGGTGCCCGCTACAAAGTGATAGAACACGCAACGGCGGGCCGCTCGGAAGAGGCGGCCAAAGCCCGGGGGACTAAGATTGAACAGGGGGCAAAAGCGCTGGTGTGTCATGTGAAAGGTAATGGTATTAAGCAGCATGTACTGGCGGTTCTTCCGGCTCATCGTAAGGCCAATCTATCCGTACTCGCTAAAACTCTGGGTGCTACTCGAGCATCACTAGCCAGCCCGAAAGAGGTGATGGAACTGACTCAGTGTGTATTTGGCGCTATTCCGCCGTTTAGCTTTCACCCGGAGCTTAAGCTGGTTGTTGATCCTATGCTATTTCAGCTGGAAACAGAGATCGTATTTAATGCCGGTTCACTGGAGCGTTCAATTTTGCTTAATGTGGAAGACTATGGGCGAATTGTTCAACCTGAGTTGATCGCTTTTTCTGAACAGTCGTCTCCGGCATAATCTCCGGCATAAATAGTTTAGGTCAGGCTATAGCCACTTAGGGTCACGTGTAAACGAGATTGTCAGCCAGAGATAAGGGCCGCGCTCAGTAATTTCACTGGCGATTTCGTCACGAATTTTATCAAATTGTAATACCCCGATCTTTTCCATTTCTTCCGGAATGACAATGTGAATTTCGATGAACAAGCCGCGCCCGATTCTGGTCGCATAGTTGGAATAGTCCAGAAAACCATACTCCTCGGTCAGCCGCTCCATCACATTTTCTACTTTACAGTCGAGTGAATCCGGCGTCATTTGCAGCACTTCTTTTACTGCGGAAATAACCGTTTTAACCGGGACCGGAATCAGTGCCAGCGTTAGCACGGCAAGGACAAAGGGGTCGACATAAACGATAAGGTACTCATAGCGGGTGCCTTCCATTCCCCATGAAATAATGAAGGCGACGAGTAGGGCTGAGCTGATACAGGCTGACATTAACCAGCTTTTGGTATCCAGAGCAATCAGCTTAGACTTAATCTTACGATTCAAGCGTGATTGCTTAAGGTAGAGGGTAAAACAGAAAACGCTGACAACGGCAGCATAGGCAATTGCCCAACCGAGTTCGAGCTCTCGTCCGCCGTCAAAAATGCCTTTTACGGCGTTTATGAACGCATAGAAACAGAGTAAAACCAACAGGCTACCGTTAAAGGCCAATACTAAGGGCTCTACATGCCAGAAGCCATATTGAAACCGGCGGCTTAACGGTTTAGTGAGTAAACGCGATACCAGCAAAGATAGCCCGCACATTCCGGCATCTAACGCTGAGAACATACCATCAAAGATAATGGATAGAGAACCGCACAGGATACCGAACGTAATGCCCAGCGTCGCTATGATCAGAGTACAAAAAATGGATCTTCTCAGTATCTTCTGTTCTAAATCGGTATCTTGCTGCATAGGCGGTAACCCTGTATGAAAAACATTAAGTAGGCTATAACGGATACTGATGAATCTTATTATAGCTAAGAAAGTAAACGACTGTTGTTGCTACGATTAAACCCGCTGCCGGTTTAAGAACTGTTTTAATCAGATGAGTTTGTCATGGCTGCAAGGATTGGCATTCGCGGTTTGTCTTATATTGATTTGAATTTACAACGATGTTTTGACTTGAATAGTATTTGTAACATCTGGACCTCCGGCCGCCGTCAGCCAATGCTAACGGTTAGCCGGAGTCAGATTTTGATGATTGTCTAAATTAATTAAACTTAGTAATCAATGCCATCACGGATTAATGGACAGGTCATACAGTGGCCGCCTCCGCGACCTCTTCCCAGTTCGCTACCAACGATTTCAATAACTTCAACGCCTTCTTTACGCAACTGAGTATTGGTTTTGGTATTACGGTCATAGGCCATTACGACCCCTGGTGATAATGCCACCATGTTGTTACCGCTATCCCACTGCTGGCGCTCAACGTCATAGTTATTACCTTCAGTTTCGACGACGCGCAGCTTATCCAGATTCAATGCACCGGCTACAGCCTCAACGAAGGTTCCCTTATCCTGGCTCAGTCTCATACCGGTAGGGCCATCATCAGGACGTAGTGAGAAGGTTTTAATTTGATCAACAATCGTTGGGTAAAGGGTTACCACATCGCGATCGCAGAAGGTAAATACGGTATCAAGGTGCATCGCTGCTCTTAATTTAGGCATTGCCGCAATCATCACTCGCTCTACGCCTGACTTCTCATTAGCAAACAGTGAAGATGCTAGCTGAGTAATTGCCTGGTGAGAGGTTCTCTCGCTCATACCAATCAGGACCGTTTTATTACCGATAGGCATAACGTCACCGCCTTCCAGCGTTGCGCTACCGTGATGCTGTGTCGGGTTACCCCACCATATATTGATATTGGCCTTGGCAAAATCAGGGTGGAACTTGTAAATAGCCGTGGTCAGGATGGTCTCTTCATGACGGGCAGGCCAGTAAAGCGGATTAAGCGTTACGCCGCCATAGATCCAGCAGGTTGTATCACGGGTATAAAGCGTATTCGGCAGCGGTGGTAATAAATATTCGGTAATGCCGACGGCTTCACGAATCAGTCTGAGTTCTTCATTGTCACAGTGTCCGTCTCTGGCTAGCTCTTCAGTCGATAAACCACCGATCAGCACTTCTGCCAGCGTACGTGCCGGAAGTTGCTCTAGGAAGCTACGGGTTTCGTTTAAGATCCCGAGAGAAACCTCATTGGGTACGATTTGCTGATCTAAAATCCACTTACGTGCAGCCGGATTCTCTAATGTTTCAGCCAGTAGGTTATGCATTTCTACAACTTCAACGCCGCGCTCGCGCATTTTAGTCATAAAGTCAAAGTGGTCGCGTTTAGCACGCTCAACCCATAGAACGTCATCAAATAATAATTCGTCACAGTTGCTTGGTGTCAGGCGGTTGTGGGCGCGGCCCGGTGCACAAACCATCACTTTATGAAGCTGTCCTACTTCTGAATGAACTCCGTAAGGGCGAGAGATATGTTTAGTATTCATAAATATTTACTCCAAAAATTAGATGGTAATGCTACCAGTGATAATGCCGTATATAGCCGCGATCGCTGCTGTAATCAGGACTGCGAAGATAGTTTTTTCAATATTGGTAAACAGTTTTTCGTTCTGCTCGCGCTTAGCGATGATGTAGAAAATGGTACCCGGTCCATAAACTACGGCAGACAGTAAGAGGTATTTCAGGCCGCCGGAATAGATCATCAGTAGTGCATAGAAGGTTGCGATAGCCGCAATGATCAGGTCTTTGGTCCGGCTACCAGGATCGTTGTCGTAGCTCTCTTTGGTATAGGCCAACTTTAAGCCGTAAGCCGCTACCAGCAGGTAAGGAATTAACGTCAGTGAACTGGTGAGTTCTAGCGCTAGCTGGAAAGCATAATCACTGAACATCGTCATAATCAGGAATAGCTGAATGGCGATATTGGTAAGCCAAACGGCTGCGGCAGGAACTGCTTTGCTATTTTCGGTAGCGAATACTTTCGGCATGCTTTTACTTTTGGCTGCGGAGAATAGAACTTCAGCAGCCAGTAGTGACCATGATAAATAGGCACCGAGAACGGAGATAAGCAAGCCTACGCTGATAAAGATTGCACCCCAGCGGCCGACGATAGCTTCTAATACACCGGCCATTGATGGCTGGCGTAATGCGGCTAAGTCAGGGCGTAACATCACGCCATAAGACAGCATGGTCACTAAGATAAGTAAACATAGAACGCCTAAGAAGCCGAGTACGGTTGCAATGCCTACGTGCTCACGTTTTTTCGCATAGCGTGAATAGATGCTGGCGCCTTCGATGCCGAGGAATACAAACACCGTTACTAACATGGTACTGCGAACTTGTGACCACAGAGACTCTGGTTCTACGACAGGTTCGATTGCCAGCGCTGCGTGTCCGACATAGCCGTAATCATTCAAGTGGGAGATGTCTACGCCGTTGGCTAATGCTGCTACTTCAGGAGCACCCCAGAAGTTCAACATAAACATGTCAGACTTGAAGGCAAAAATCAGGATGATAACGAAACAGAAGATGGGAATAATCTTGGCACAGGTAGCAATAGTATTAATTGCTGCGGCGCCTTTAACACCTTTCAGTAACAGAATGTGGAATCCCCACAGTATTATTGAAGACAGTGCTATAGCCGGAAGTGTGTTTCCGTCACCAAATACCGGGAAGAATGCCCCCAGCGTTGATTTTATTAAAATGAAATAAGATACGTTTCCTATACATGTACCTGCCCAGAAACCTAAGGCTGATATAAATCCTAAATAGTTACCAAAACCAGCTTTAGCGTAAATGAATACGCCTGAGTCCAGATCGGGTTTGCGCTGTGCTAACGTTTGGAATACAAATGCCAGCATTAACATTCCGCTTCCTGCGATTAGCCAGGCGATGATAGCTCCCCCGCCTCCGGTTGCTCGTCCAAAAGTAGCCGGTAAAGAGAATATTCCCGCTCCAATCATGGAACCAACAACTAACGCTGTTAGTGCCCATAGAGAAAGTTTATTCGAAGATGAATCAGTCATGTTGCAATCATCCAACTAGATAGTAATTAAATATAATCATAAATCACAGGAGTGACTTATAACGGCATGAAAGATATAGCGAAAACTCTTAAACTAAATTTTTACAGACGTGTTGATAAATCGAAGCGAAAAGTAACATACAAAAATTGGACATCCTTGTTATTAATCATTTTTGATGTATTAATAATAAATGAGGTGATTGCGAATTGAATAATTATTCATAACGATCATTAATAACTCAAAATGAGCATTAAAAGTGAATAGATATGCTTTAATTGCGCTGATTTCAGGGTGTTAATGAAAATGGAAAATGATGTTATTAATTAATCAATAATATTACCGCTCCTTATATATATGCTATTTCCCCGATGTTATCTTATTGAAGCTTAGTAAATGTGTTGCTTGATTAATTTATAATGGATCGCTTAATGAAATTCATTATCAGTTAAAGTGTTGTTAATGGCCCTTTATTCCTGTCGGGTAATTACGAATTGTTATGTCAACCAAGAAAACGACCCATTCATCCTCATCTATAGGCTTCTATTCTGTTTAGTCAAATCTTAAGTTAGTGCTGCTTCTGGATACGTAGCTATATAAATGAAAAAAAGTAATGAAAGAAAAGTACCGTTATCAACTTAACACTTTGTATAATTATTTATTGTTTGTATATGCTGACGGATGTACTGTTGGTGCAACAGAAGTAATATTTTGGCTCCCGGAGATATGCAGATGAAAACAAACCCACCCAAATATGTCGATGAACGCTTTGGTTTATCCTATCCGATTGATGATTTGCGCTGGTGCTCAGAACGTGGAGCACCATTAATGATTACCCCATTACCGGGGATTACCCGTGATGATATTGAAACTAAACACCGATCGCTCTGGCGCTATCAGGCTGCACTACCGGTTGAAATTCAGCGACCGATCTCTTTAGGTGAAGGATGTACGCCGTTGGTGGGAAAACGCTGGGGTAATTCAGACGTGTTGTTCAAGCTGGAGTGGTTTAACCCAACCAGTAGTTTTAAAGATCGTGGTGCCGCAGTGATGGTGTCATTCCTGGCCCAGTTAGGGGTGAAAGAACTGATTGAAGATAGCTCCGGTAACGGTGGGGCAGCGATTGCCGCATCCTGTGCTGCTGCAGGTATTAAAGCCAGAATTCTGGCTCCGGACTCAACCTCACCGGCTAAATTGTTGCAAAGCAGAGCATTTGGGGCTGAAGTTCAGGGGGTTCCGGGTTCTCGACAGGCCACCGAAGACGAAGCACTTCGACAGTCTAAACAGACTTTCTATGCCAGCCATAACTGGCATCCGTTCTTTCTACAGGGAACAAAATCTCTGGCCTATGAAATTTGGGAAGATCTGGGTTTTAAGGCGCCGGATAATATTATTATCCCTACCGGTGCGGGCAGTAACGTATTAGGGTGTGATATTGGCTTTAGTGAATTACTGGCGGCAGGGCAAATCAAGAAACTCCCTAAGATACTGATTGCTCAACCGTCAAACTGTTCACCGATTGATGCGACGTTTCAGGCTGGCGCTACCGAACTGGTGGTGACGAAATACTCACCGACAATTGCAGAAGGTACTGCCATTCGAAGTCCGGTACGTTTAGCTGAAGTACTGGCCGCTGTTCGGCGCTCGGGCGGTGACACGATTTCCATTTCAGAAAAACAGATTATTCAGGCAGTACAAAAGCTGTCCGGTATGGGACTTTTTGCAGAACCGACCAGTTCAACGGCCGCTGCCGCTATTGATGCTTTTACTCAGCGTGGAACCATTAAACCGGGAGAAGTAACGGTGGTTATTCTTACCGGTTCCGGGCTAAAAGCGTCGGGTTCGATGAGCGAAATATTTAATTAACGGGCTAAATCAATAACATTAAATCAGGTAACCACCATGAATCAGTCGACAGCAATAAAGGATATATCCTGTATTAATAGTTCAGAACTCTCTAAGCCCGGAGGTCATTACTCTCATGCCTGCGTTAGCGGCGGTATGGTCTATCTCTCTGGTCAGCTACCGATTAACCCTGAAGGCGTTCCATTAGCTGACCGGCCTTTTGCTGAACAGGCGGAGCAGGTACTGTTTAATATTGATGCCTGCCTGAGAGCATCTGGCAGCAATCGGGATAAGCTGGTGCAAGTGCGTATCTATATTGTTGATATGGCACAGTGGCCGGAGTTTAACCGGATATATTCTCAATGGATTGGTGAACATCGTCCGGCGCGTATTGTTGCCGGGGTTGCCAGCCTGCATTTTAATGCTGCGCTTGAAATTGAAGCGTTAGCAGTGGCTTAAAATTAGGGGATTCAGCTGTCAAAAAGCGCAGTTGAATCCCTTTGATATGGCTAAGCCATAAATCGGTCAATCTCCCCTCCCTTTGCCGCTGTTCAAACTGACAAACTGACATCTTTCATCAATTTGATTTATCGGGATATTGTCATTCGATATTTTTCACGAATAAATTTTATTTTATTTTTATATAGAGCCGCGTGTTTAGACGGTTAAATATGAGATGCAGATCATGTTTTATTTTAACAGTTTATAAATTAATCGATAGGCGTATGAGTTAATTAAATTAATAAGATTATTTAAAAATCATTAATGCTATAGAACTTGAAAATATAACTATTCTCTAAAATGGTATTTTTAACGCGGGTTATGTTCTATTTTTGCAAATATGATTCTCTAAAAATGCAAATAAAAACGATTCAGCAAAATTTGAAATTAATTAATTTATTGTTTTTTATGTATTAATTTATTTTTCATTCAATTTGTTAAATTTGAAATAAGACGTGTGAATAAATATTTAATTTTGAGTTTTTTCTTTTGGTGACTATTATCCGATGGCTTCCATAATTTCAATTAAATCTTATGTGACACATGTTTGTGTTTGTTAAATTTCAAACCATATTTCTGATTAACGTCCGGTCAGACTTGTCTAAATATCAAGGAAATAATAGCCAAATTAGAAACCGGTAACAAATAAAATAATAATCTAACCGCATTAAAATTAGGAGAATCCCAACGATGGATTTTATCATTGTTCTCGGCGCTCTGTGCTTTCTGATGTATACCGCATATCGTGGATATAGCGTTATTTTGATGGCCCCTATCGCCGCACTTGGTGCGGTATTGCTCACCGAACCTGCCGCTGTTGCCCCCGTTTTTTCCGGCCTATTTATGGATAAGATGGTTGGTTTTATTAAACTCTATTTTCCGGTGTTCTTACTCGGTGCCGTATTTGGCAAAGTGATAGAACTGTCCGGCTTTTCTAAATCAATTGTTGCCGCAGTTATCCAATGGATTGGTCGTGAGCGGGCGGTTATGGTTATTGTTATTGTCTGCGGTTTACTTACTTACGGTGGCGTATCGCTATTTGTGGTGGTATTTGCCGTTTACCCTTTTGCGGCAGAGATGTTTCGTCAGGGGAACTTACCTAAGCGATTAATTCCGGGAGCCGTTGCACTGGGTGCATTCTCATTTACTATGGATGCTCTGCCCGGTACCCCGCAAATTCAGAACATCATTCCTACGACTTTCTTTGGTACTACCACTCTGGCCGCACCCATATTGGGCTGCATTGGGGCTGCATTTATTTTCTTTACCGGAATCACTTATCTCAACTGGCGGGTGCGTTGCGCCATTCGCAAAGGAGAAGGATATGGAACGAATCTGGTCAATGAACCGGTTCCGGTCGATACCAGTAATTTACCTTCACCTTGGCTGGCCATCACTCCGTTAGTGCTGATTGGCGTTGCCAATATGGCGTTTACCAAGCTGATTCCTCACTGGTATGGCGTACAGAACGTGACTACCTTACCCGGTTTGAAAGAGCCGCTAGTTACTAAGGTTCCCTCAATTGTGGGTATCTGGGCTGTAGAAGCTGCCTTGATATTAGGCATCCTTTTTGTGTTGTGTACCGCCTTTAACGTGGTGAGGAAAAACTTTGCTGAAGGCACCAAAGTTGCCATTAACGGGGCAATGTTGGCATCGGTTAATACCGCATCTGAATATGGATTTGGCGCTGTTATCGCCTCTCTTCCGGGCTTTATGGTTATCCGCGAAGCGCTGACCAGCATTCCTAATCCATTAGTTAATGCCGCGATCACCGTGACCTCTTTAGCCGGCGTTACCGGCTCTGCATCGGGCGGAATGAGCATTGCGCTTGGTGCGATGGGTGAGCAATTACTGGCAGCAACTGAAGCTGCGGGTATTAGCCCTGAAGTTTTGCACCGCGTGGTTGCTATGGCCAGTGGTGGCATGGATACCCTGCCTCATAACGGTGCTGTTATTACGTTATTAGCCGTGACGGGCCTGACCCACAAAGACTCCTATAAAGATATTTTCGCCGTGACCTGCATCAAGACGATGGCTGTATTCGTTGTTATCGGCGTGTACTACATGACCGGACTCGTCTGATTTTTCAGCAAATTGATTAAAGGAAATAAATAATGGCTGTTCAATTTGTATCACTTAGCGAATTCTCTCAATCGATTCAAGACGGGGACCGGTTGGTCTTGGGCGGATTTATCGGTGCGGTTGTTCCTGAAGCGCTGGAGAAAGCGATTGGCGCACGTTTCAGAGATGAAGGGCATCCGCGTAATCTTTCGCTGTATTTTGCCGCCGGGCAGGGTGACTCAGCGCAAAGAGCGGTTAATAACCTCGCAGAAGAAGGACTGGTCTCCTTTGTTATTGGCGGGCATTGGGGATTAATCCCTAAGCTGCAAAAGTTAGCAAACGAAGAAAAAATCACCGGCTATAACTTACCGCAGGGCATTATTGCCCACTTGATGCGCGATACCGCCGCCGGTAAACCCGGCACCATCAGCCACGTTGGCTTAGGGACTTTTGTCGATCCGCGTATTGAAGGTGGCAAAATTAACAGTGCGACCAAAGATGATTGGGTCGACGTGATAACCATCCACAATAAAGAGTACCTGTTCTATAAACGACTGGACGCTAATATTGCTCTGCTGCGCGGTACTACGGCAGACGATAATGGCAACATCACCATGGAAGATGAGTGCCTGTTTGTTGAAAATCTGGCGGCAGCACAGATGGTAAAAAACAACGGCGGCCGGGTTATTGTTCAGGTGAAACGCCGGGTAAAAGCCGGAACTCTGGAGCCCCAGCAGGTCCGTATTCCGGGTATTTTAGTCGATATGGTGGTGATTGCAGATAATGAAGCAGACCACATGCAGACTTTTGCTGAACAACAAAATGATGCCTATTGCCGCCTGACCCCAAAAGCTGAACAGACTATTTCACCGATTAAACTGGATGCAAAAAAAGTGGTTGCCCGCCGTGCCGCTCAGGAACTAAAGCGTGGCGCAATTCTGAATTTAGGTATCGGCTTGCCGGAATATATCGCAACGGTGGTTGACGAAGAGGGGCAGGGTGGCGAACTAAATTTAACCGTTGAACCGGGTGCTATTGGCGGAACACCTGCCGGAGGATTGAGCTTTGGGGCATCGGCTAACCCAGAAGCCATTATCACTCAGGACCAACAGTTTGATTTCTATGATGGTGGCGGTATCGATCAGGCATTTCTTGGACTGGCTGAATGCGATAAAACCGGCGACCTGAACGTGTCCCGCTTTGGCACTAAAATCCCCGGCTGCGGTGGATTTATCAATATTACGCAGAATGCGAAAGAGGTGTTTTTCTGTGGCACTTTTACCGCAGGAAAATTCGATATTCACGTTGCTGACGGTAAGCTAATTATCAATCGTGATGGCGATATTATTAAGTTTATTGAAAAAGTTCAGCAAATTACCTTCTCAGCCAAAACGGCTAATGAAAACCGAAAGCCCGTGCTGTACATCACTGAACGCGCCGTTTTCCGACTAATACCTCAAGGTCTGGAACTGATTGAAATCGCACCGGGTGTCGATTTGCAAAAAGATGTTCTGGGCAAAATGAGCTTTATTCCGCAAATAAGTCCCGATCTGAAAGTGATGGATGAAGCGATCTTTTATGACCGTCCTATCGGTTTGACTCTGAAATAACCACTACCAAAGCATCTGACCGCTCATTACGCGGTCAGGTGCTAATTATATGATTAAATTAAGTTAAATTTAAAATTGGAGAGAAAGATATGTTAAATAAAATCTGTGTCGTTACCGGTGCCGGTCGCGGTATTGGCCTGGAAATTGTGAATAAGTTTTCACAAGCCGGCGCCAAAATGATTTTTGCTGTTGATATGAATGAGCAGGAGCTGAAATTACTTGAAAACCAGTTTCCTAATGTGCGTCCGGTCAAACTAAACGTTTGCGATCGACCTGCGATTGCGACATTTGTGCAGCAAGTTAACGCCGAGTTTGGCCGAATTGATGTTTTGGTGAACAACGCTGGCATCACGCGTGATGCCATGATCGGCAAAATGACCGAAGACGATTGGGATGCGGTATTGAACGTTAACCTAAAGGGCGTATTCAATATGACCCAAGCTATCGTTGCTCTAATGATGGAAAACGGTAAGGGTTCTATCATCACCATGTCTTCGATTGTCGGTACGGATGGCAACATCGGGCAAAGTAACTATGCTGCGACTAAAGGTGGCGTTATTGCCATGACTAAAGGTTGGGCAAAAGAGTTTGCTCGTAAAGGTGCACAAATTCGTGCCAACTGCGTAGCGCCGGGTTTTACTGAAACACCAATGACCAAAGATTTACCGGAAAAAGTTCTGGAAGGTATCAATAACAAGACACCACTCAATCGCATGGCAACGGCTGAAGATATTGCCGAGGGCGTTCTGTTCCTTGCTTCTGAAAAAGCGAAATTCATTACCGGACAGGTGTTGAAGATTGACGGCGGTTTAACCCTATAACATCGACTTGGAAGGTTAGCTATGACAAACAAAGTTTATATTGTTGCCGCTAATCGAGCGGCAATTGGTAGCTTTTGCGGGACCTTGTCGGCATTACCAGCCTATGAAATTGCTGCACAGGTTATGCGTAAAACGCTAGAAAGATCGGCCATTAAACCTGAGTGGCTAGATGAAGTTATCGTTGGTAACGTTTTAAGTGCCGGGCAAGGGCAGGGGCCGGGGCGACAGGCTGCATTAATAGCCGGCATTCCTAATCAAGTTCCCGCATATACGCTGAACATGCTGTGCGGTAGCGGTATGAAAACCATCATGGATGCGGCATCTCATATTAAAGCCGGTGATGCCGATTTAGTGATGGCCGCAGGCATGGAGAATATGTCAGCTTCTCCGTTTTTAATGCCGGGAAAAGTACGTAACGGCGTAAAAATGGGTAACATCACCATGGAAGATTCGATGCTGGTTGATGGCCTGACTGATGCATTGAGTCATATTCATATGGGCGTGACCGCCGAGAATATTGCGGAGAAGCATCATATTAGCCGTCAGGAACAGGATCTTTTCGCGCTTGCCAGCCAGCAAAAGGCAGCGGCTGCTCAAGAAGACGGCAAATTCCGCGATGAAATTATCCCTATAACGATTGAAACCCGTAAGGGAACAATCACTTTTGATTCAGATGAATATATCAAGCCTTTTACCACGCTGGCTGATATGGAGAAATTGCGCCCGGCCTTTAAAAAAGAGGGCGGGTCGGTCACTGCGGCTAATGCCTCTGGCTTGAACGATAGCGCCTGTGCTGTGATTGTGGCCAGTGAAAAGGCGGTTAAACAGTATGGCTTGAAGCCTCTGGCTGAAATCGTCTCCTATGCTCAGGCCGGTGTCGATCCTAAAGTGATGGGGCTCGGCCCGGTTTCTGCGATTGCTAAGGCGCTGAAAAATGCCGGTATGCGCTTACAGGATATGGAGCTTATTGAATTGAACGAGGCCTTCGCCGCTCAGTCTCTGGGGGTTTTACGTGAACTGTCGGTAGAACACGGCTGCTCAGTGGACGATATTTTGCAACATACTAACGTTAACGGTGGTGCCATTGCGCTAGGGCATCCGCTGGGCGCCAGTGGTGGTCGAATTACGGTTTCACTGCTTTATGAAATGAAGCGTCGTAATAATCAGTACGGTTTGGCATCTCTGTGTATTGGCGGTGGAATGGGTGTTGCGATCGTGATCAAAAACATCTAGCTGTCGGTTAGTATTCTGGAGTTTCTTCGCCTCCCCGCTTTTTTCTTGAGTGGGGATTTTTATCGGCTGGCCGTGTTATCGGCGCAAGCTACCGCTAAATTCTCGCAATATTTCTTAGGTTTGCAGGTGCATTTTTGTGACCACCCAGCGCGAATCTAATCAGCAAAAATATTACCATTGCATGCTTCGGAAGGAGAGCGGTATTGAGACGAGTGACCGCGTGATTTAATCAGCTCCCGACGTTAATTTCGTTCGCATAATCAACATCGGAATATTTGTTTTCTCTGGCGGCTGAGGGGCGGTGTTCTTGGTGTGTAACAGACTCATAGCCTATCATTTCCTAAATGACAGATATTCTGCTTTACCCAATATATAGCTCCCCCTTTTTAGGCCACAATCTGAAGAGTGACATAATAATAAAAAGGAAATCCCTGCATGTTCGATAAAATCATCTTTTTTTGCACGGTAGTGAAATTAGGCTCACTCAGCAAGGCCGCAGAAGAGTTTAATATTTCCGTTTCTGCCGCCAGCCGCTGGGTCGCTGAATTAGAAAAAGAGATGGGGGTGAGTTTATTAAAGCGTTCGACGCGTAGGGTTTCGCCATCTCAAACGGGAATGCATTTATATGAGAAATTTGAACCATTAATGCGCCAAGCCCGTGAAATGATTGAAGAGGTTGTCAGTACCGGTAATGACTATATCGGGCTTATCCGCATAGCCTCGACTCCGCTGTTTGCCACGGAGTATTTGGTCGATATTATCTCTGCCTTCTTAATTGAATACCCTAAAATTAAAGTCAAACTATTTATTAATCCTTTTCCGGTCGATTTAGTTGATGAGGTGGACTTCTCTATCCGTGCTCAGGCGACTTATAAAGGTAAAATCGATCTTGATTCCTCAGATGTTCGTAAGCGACTGATTAGTGAGCCTTTGGTGACGGTTGCATCCTCTGTTTATCTGAATGACCATCCTGCTCCTCAAACTCCGGAAGATCTGGCTAACCATCGTTGCCTCTATTCTAAGAGTCTGGTGAGTGGTAATAAGTGGCAATTCTTTCTTAATGGCAAAATGAGTATCTACAATATCCCTAACTTTTTTGAATGTGATAACTCTGAAATACTCAAACGCTTGGCGCTTAACCATGCCGGTATTGCCTATTTACCCAAGTCGTTAGTGGGAGAAGATATCAAACAAGGCCGCCTGATCAGTATATTAGACAACTATATGGCCAGTACTTTTGACATAAGCCTGTTCTATAAACGACGGGAACATTACCCGGCGCGCCTGTCATTATTTAAAGATTATTTGATTGAGAAATTAGAGGCCCGGCTGGCGACAAAAAGAAAAGCTGAATCTCCTTGAAGTTCCTGAGCCATAAACGTACAATTCACCGTCATTTTTTCAGCCGTACACTTAAACACGTTCCTTGCTTCCATGGGCCACGGCTGACCCTGACAGGAGGCTGAATAATCCGTAAGGAGCAATTGATGCGTCATTACGAAATCGTCTTTATGGTCCATCCAGACCAAAGCGAACAAGTTCCAGGCATGATCGAACGTTACACAGGTGCGATCACAACTGCAGGTGGTACTATCCACCGTTTAGAAGATTGGGGCCGCCGTCAACTGGCTTATCCAATTAATAAACTGCATAAAGCTCACTACGTTCTTCTGAACGTTGAAGCACCTCAGGAAGCGATCGATGAACTGGAAACTAACTTCCGTTTCAACGACGCCGTTATCCGTAACATGGTAATGCGTACTAAGCATGCCGTAACAGAAGCTTCACCAATGGTTAAAGCGAAAGACGAGCGCCGTGAGCGTCGTGAAGATTTCGCAGAAGAAAGCATTGATGATTCTGATGATGTTGAGGATTCTGAAGAGTAATCGCACGTGTTGACTGCAAATCGTTTGGTGTTGTCTGGTACTGTGTGCAAGACACCCATTCGTAAAACAAGTCCGTCCGGTATTCCTCACTGTCAGTTCGTGCTAGAGCACCGCTCACAGCAACAGGAAGCAGGATTTAACCGACAAGCATGGTGCAGAATGCCCATCGTTGTCAGCGGGCCGCAGTCACAAGCGTTAACTCACAGTATAACGGTCGGCAGTAACCTAAAAGTAACCGGCTTTATTAGCAGCCATCAAGGCCGCAACGGGCTAAATAAATTAGTGTTACATGCCGAGCAGATTGAATTGATAGATTCTGGAGACTAGCCAAATGGCACGTTATTTCCGTCGTCGCAAGTTCTGCCGTTTCACCGCGGAAGGCGTTCAAGAGATCGACTATAAAGATATCGCAACGCTAAAAAATTATATCACCGAGAGCGGGAAAATTGTCCCGAGCCGTATCACCGGTACTCGCGCAAAATACCAGCGTCAGCTGGCTCGTGCTATCAAGCGCGCGCGTTACCTGTCTTTGTTACCGTATACTGATCGTCATCAGTAATCGGCAACTGTCCACGAACTTAGAGAGGATACGGTAATGCAAGTTATTCTACTTGATAAAGTTGCTAACTTAGGCAGCCTAGGTGATCAAGTTAACGTTAAGTCGGGCTATGCTCGCAACTATCTGGTTCCGCAAGGTAAAGCGGTTCCGGCAACCAAGAAAAACGTTGAGTACTTCGAAGCTCGCCGTGCAGAATTAGAAGCCAAACTGGCTGGCGTTCTGGCAGCAGCTGAAGCTCGTGCAGCTCAGATCACTGGTCTGGGTAGCGTGACTATCGCTTCTAAAGCAGGCGATGAAGGAAAACTGTTCGGTTCTATCGGTACACGTGACATTGCTGATGCAGTTACTGCAGCAGGTGTTGAAGTGGCTAAGAGCGAAGTTCGTCTGCCAGACGGCGTTTTACGCAACGTTGGCGAGTTCGAAGTAAGCTTCCAAGTCCATAGCGAAGTATTCGCTAAACTGAACGTGATCGTGGTTGCTGAAGACTAATATTTAGTTTTCTTACCATGTTAAAAAAACGCCAGCTTATGCTGGCGTTTTGCTTTTTATCGTTTTCATTTGTCTAACCGGGCCCTAAACTGGAATCTGTATTCGGAGACCTAATTGATACAAGGAGAGCGATATGACCACTGAAAATATTCAACTCGTTCGTGTTTATGATGTGCCAGAACCTGCACTAGAGAACAGTTTTTTGGTTGATCGTCTATGGCCCCGAGGGATAAGTAAAGTTCGGTTAACCGGCGTGCCTTGGCTAAAGAGCATTGCTCCCAGCGAAGCGTTACGACGCTGGGTACATGAAGATCCTAACCGGTGGGAAGAGTTTCGTGGGCGCTATCTCGCCGAGCTGGAACAGACTGATGGCTGGAAGCCTCTGGTTGAGCTATTGCAACAAGGGGCGGTAGTGACATTACTGTTCGCGAATAAAGACACCGTACATAATCAGGCGGTGGTGCTGCGGGATTTTTTACAGCAAAAACTTAGCGTTCCCGTTTAAAGCTGCCATCGCGCTGGCGAACAAACAGCGCCGAACGGTTCGGCGTTAGTTCAACTTCTAATGCTGTAACCTGTCGGTCGGGGGTCACTTGTACTTTTATTTTCTGCCCTACTCGAAGTTCGTTCAGCGGTCGCCCTTGGCCTTCAACTCTGGCAAGTAAAAATGCATCGGTTACCGTGTAGTTATTCTCTCTGAATAGCTGGGTCAGCGTGTGGCCACGCTGAATAGTGAACTCTTTCCACTGCCCGTTATCTGCCGGCGGTGGTGTCTGAGCTGTCGCAGGTTCTGCCGGCTGTTGTTGTGGCTCTGGCTGAACCTGTGGTGGGGTTTCAGCACTTTGCTGTGGCTGTGTTGCTACTGGTTCGGCCTGTGCAGGTGCGCTATGCGGTTCAGAAACTTCCGGTGTGGAAGGCGGTGTTTGTGGCTGATTCTGTGTTGCAGACGCGCTGATATCAACCGGGGTAGCCGGGCTATTATTGGTTTGGTCTTCAGGGGTTGAGCTTGGCCAGAAGAATGCTCCGAGCAGTAACAGCGTTGCGAGTATAACGCCACGGCGATGCGGATAAGGCAGCGGAGACATCCAGTCGAAGCTATCAGACAGATGCCACAGTTTAGATAACCCGGCTTTAAGCGGATTACTGCCTGTGAATGCTTTTTTTCTGCCTTTGTTTGCTTGCATTATTCTACTCCCTTCTAACTTAGCCCAGCGTTTCGCAATCAGCATAAGCCTGAGAGGCTCGCCTTGCTATGGCGTCATCTTATCCATAATAGACCGAATTACCTAGCGTATGTAAATAATATATATAGGCTACTGTCCATTTTTGGTCGTCGCTATCCCTGACTTTAGCCTGGCTGAATTGCGCTTTGTACTGACTGGATAAAGCGCTCTGTTGCAATTGATGGCTCTGTACCCCAGAGACAATAGACGCCTCGGCGCGGCTCTTCTTTAATTGGAATAGAAACCAGATTATTACAGCGCTCGGCGGTAGATATCGGAACGATTCCAACCGCTAACCCTCTTCGAACAATGTTCTCAAGCCATTCTACGTGATCAATTTCGAAGTTTACATGGCGTTGAATTCCGGCTGCCTGAAAGGCTTTATCGGTCTGAAGCCGGGCCGCACTGTCTGAATAATAGTCGACCATAGGCTCATGGGATAACGTTTGTAACGTAATTTGCTGCATTTTTGCCAGAGCATGCGCAGGAGGCAACAGCGCGACTAAAGGTTCACTGGCTATCTGAATATGGGGAAGAGATAATATAGTGGCATCCCCCGGCTCAGAAATACCAATAAAGGCGATGTCAGTCTTATTCCGGCGTATATCCTCGGCCAAGTTTTTACTCATCGCAATATACAGCCTGATATTGACCTCTGGATTCACTGCATGAAACTGCGCCAGAAGTTCTGCCAGATCGAGCATATGTAATGCCGATATACTACCGATGGTCAGCGTGCCGGAAATTTTATCCTTGGTAGCGGCTACCTGATTGATCAGGTTCTGGCTGGCATCAAGCAGCTTTCTGGCCGGGCCGATGATGGCATGGCCAGCCGCCGTGAGTTCGACCCGGCGGGAAGTTCGTTTGAAGAGTTCACAGCCCAACTCTTGTTCAAGTTTGGCGATTTGATGACTTAAGGCCGATTGAACAATATGGCAACGTTCAGCAGCACGGGTAAAGTTCTGCTCCTCAGCGACTGCCAGCACATAGGTCAGCTGTTTTAAATTCATATTAATCTCATTATGAGATAGATTGGATGAAAATTATACATTGGAAGGATTGCTGAAACTACCAGATACTCTGGAAATCGTCATTTTAAGAATCTAAAATATGAATCAGAAAACGGATAATAAATCGTTAACGCCAGCCTTGATAGCGTTGATGTCTATCGCCACCGGTTTGGCGGTTGCCAGTAATTATTATGCTCAGCCATTGTTGGATACTATTGCTTCCGCATTTGGGTTAACGGTTAGTCAGGCCGGATTTATTGTTACCGCCGCTCAATTGGGTTATGCCGCCGGGCTGATGTTTATTGTTCCTCTTGGCGATATGTTTGAACGCCGCGCTTTAATCGTACTGATGACGCTTTTATCGGCCGCGGGGTTACTGATTACTGCCCTGTCTTCTACTATTCTGTGGGTGATTATCGGTACGGCACTAACGGGACTCTTTTCAGTGGTGGCCCAGATTCTGGTTCCTCTAGCGGCTACGCTGGCAGAGCCGCAGAAACGAGGTAAAGTGGTCGGCACGATTATGAGCGGGTTGCTGTTAGGTATTTTACTGGCTCGTACTGTTGCCGGCCTATTAGCCTCGCTGGGTGGATGGCGCACGGTGTACTGGGTTGCCAGCATATTTATGGTGGTGATGGCATTCATATTATGGCGCGCACTTCCCCGCTATAAACAGCAGAGCGGATTGAATTACCCGCAGTTACTGATTTCAATCATTTCACTGTTTACCCGTAATGCCACCCTGCGAACCAGAGCACTGTTGGGAGCGCTGTCGTTTGCTAATTTTAGTATGTTGTGGACATCAATGGCGTTTCTATTGGCAGGCGCCCCCTATTATTATTCTGAAGCAGCCATTGGCCTGTTTGGCCTAGTGGGTGCGGCAGGTGCTTTGGCGGCGAATGGTGCCGGGCGAATGGTGGATAAGGGCAAATCCAGCAGGACAACAACGCTGGGTTTACTTCTGTTATTTGCATCCTGGCTGCCTGTGGCTTTTGGTGAGTATTCACTTTGGGCTCTGTTGGTGGGTATTGTTGTATTAGATCTTGCGGTTCAGGGGGTGCACGTCACCAATCAGACCATGATTTACCGTATGATGCCGGAAGCCCGTAGCCGCCTGACCGCCGGTTATATGACCAGCTATTTTATTGGCGGAGCTTTAGGGTCATTAGTTTCAGCGTTAGCCTATCAATATGCCCAGTGGATCGGGGTATCTGTCGCCGGTGGTGTACTGAGCCTGCTGGCGCTTATTATTTGGTTAATGACTAAAAAGAGTATTGAACGGGCAATTGTTGAGCATAATTAATCGCCTCTGCTCAGGGGTAATTATCATTTTTAAAGATCCAAATTTTCCCTTAAAGGTAGCTGTGCTATGCTTCGGGTTTATTTTATCGATCTAAGGAAAAACGATGACTAAGCCATCTTTTGATAGCGTAGAAGCACAGGCCAGCTATGGTATTGGTTTACAAGTCGGACAGCAGTTACAAGAGTCCGGATTAGAAGGTTTACAGCCTGAAGCATTATTAGCCGGTCTGACCGATGCACTAAACGGTAATGCTCCGTCAGTGCCTGTTGAAGCCGTTCACCGTGCTCTGCGTGAAATTCATGAACGTGCTGATAAAGTCCGTAGTGAAAAACAACAGAAAATGGCTGAAGACGGTGTCCGTTTCTTAGAAGAGAATGCTAAGCGTAGCGAAGTCAACAGCACCGAGTCTGGTTTACAGTTTGAAGTACTGACTCAGGGCGAAGGAGCAATTCCTTCACGTCAGGATCGTGTACGCGTTCATTATACCGGTACTCTGACTGACGGAACTGTATTTGACAGTTCAGTACAGCGTGGCGAGCCGGCTGAATTCCCTGTCAGCGGTGTTATTCCTGGCTGGATCGAAGCGTTAACTCTGATGCCAGTTGGTTCTAAATGGAAATTAACCATTCCTCAGAATCTGGCATACGGTGAGCGCGGTGCAGGTGCTGCGATTCCTCCGTTCAGTACCTTAGTATTTGAAGTTGAGCTGTTGGAAATTCTGTAATTTCGCAGTCGCTAAATTTACAATCTAAAACGCCAGCTGATGCTGGCGTTTTTACTTATAGCCTATTTTTTTTTGATTACTCTCCGCGTAGTGCTCTCGGGAATAATATATTGTTTTCCAAATGGATATGTTCCATCAGGTCAGTGATAAATTCATCGACCGAAGCATACAGGGCACGCCATGTATTGCAGGCTTCTTGAGGGGCGGTAAGATTGTTAGTGATACTTTTTATTGCTTCAACATCGTTACCGGCCCGATCGTGTTCCATCTCCATAACCCGGATTGGGCCACTGGCCTGAGCGCCCATTCCCTGCTGGATCATTGGGAATAGAATCTGTTCTTCCTTCATCATATGCTGGCTGAGATCTTGATAAATAGTATTGAGTTGTGCCGCCAAACCCTTAGGGCAGGTTGGTTTAGCGGCGTGTACACGCTCTACTTTTTCGGCCAGTAAAATAAGCTCCGGTAGTTGCTCACGATGACGCTGGTGAAATCGTTGAATAATATAGGGGATCATTTCTGAGTTAGAAGCGGTTGACCAGTCTTTATCATTGGTTGGTTTAGCTGCCAGCTGTTCTAACTGTTCAACAATAACATCAATGTTAAGCATTTTTCTGGCTGCCGAACGTTCAAGCGTTTGTTTCCCCCCGCAGCAGAAATCGAGGTCGTATTGACGAAATAGTTTAGTTGCACCTGGAATAGCAATGGCCAGCGCACCAAGAGATTGATTTGGATAGTCCATAAAACGCCTGTTTAATTAATCTGATTTCATTAAGTGGTATTTTAAATACATCTTTAAAAATTGCAATCAGTCTTTTTAGGTAGGTGCATAACCCTATCTATAAGAAATAGTGATAATCAATAGGGCCAACTTGCTGGCTATTATGGGAAAAAGCGCTACTCTGGGTAATCAGAATTCGAGTGACAATAGAGGGTTTTATCATGCATCTGTTATCTGAAACGTTGGAGGCAATATCTCTGCTATCCCGTCAGGCCGGAGAAGCTATTATGGCTATCTATCAGGGAGACAAACCCGTTGAAGCTAATTTTAAATCTGATAGTTCTCCGGTAACAGCCGCCGATCTGGCCGCTCATCAGTTGATCGTTGAAGGACTGACGCTCCTTACGCCGGATATTCCTATTCTTTCAGAAGAAGCTCCGCAAGACTGGGAAATCCGCCGCCATTGGCAATGCTATTGGTTGGTTGACCCGTTAGACGGAACCAAAGAGTTTCTCAGCCGGAATGGCGAATTTACCGTCAATATTGCACTGATTGAACATGGTGTTCCCATTATGGGCGTGGTGTATGCGCCGGTGCTTGATGTGTTATACGCGGCTGAAAATAATATCGCATGGAAAGAGGCTGATGGTGAGCGCAAGGTGATTAAAGCTAAAAGTGCTTATCCGCCTAAAGTTGTATGCAGTCGATCACATCGCGACCAGCCGTTGGAAGATTTTCTCTCTTCTCTGGGGCAATATGAGACGATGGCCGTTGGTTCTTCACTGAAGTTTTGTTTAGTGGCTGAGGGCAGCGCTCAAATTTATCCGCGTTTCGGGCCAACCTGTATTTGGGATACCGGAGCAGGGCATGCCGTTGCGTTAGCCGCCGGCCTTCAGGTGAATAACTGGGATGATGTATCGCTGGATTACTCTCCGACTCCATCCTTCATCAATCCTGGTTTTTATGTTTCGGCTAATCCCCGAAGTAAATGGAGTTAATTAGTTTTATATTTCAACATGAAATTATTTATTAGATTTTTATTCGATAAAAATCTGATTTACTCCTATAGTTAAGGGTGTTCGTCGTCGGGGCAGCGTCATGGTCGATTATGTAAATAACATTAAAGAGGCTATGTACTGGTTCGATTGTAGTGTTAACTAGGTGTGTTAGCTCGCGCCACTAACCAGTCATTTTTGTGGCCAGGCTATAGTGGCGTTAGGCTAAAATAATGTTGGAGGGTGTAAAATGAAAATCTTCCCTAATTACAATCCACAGCGGATTGCTTTATATGTGAAGACTCTATTCCGTGGTCAGTTATATATCAAAGGTATCGGTTCTTTTGAGTTCGACATGGGAAAAATTTCGCTTCCAAAAGTGTGCGATAAACTTCACTTTCATGTTATGGCTGAAGTTAATCGTGAAGTCAGAGAGTTAAGGGCGGAGTTTGCCTAATAGTCATTTAAGTTAGCATTGCTAATGACTAAAATGGCCATCGTAAAAGATGGCCATTTTGTGTTTTAGCAGACCGCATTTAGTCTGATGCTTTGACTTCTTCTACCACCACCGGTACTGGTAAATTCTCAATTCGGGTTACCAACAGTTGGTCAATTTTATAGCTGTCGATATCAACTACTTCGAATTTATATCCTGCATATTTTACTGAGTCTGTGCGCTTTGGAATCTTGCGCAACATAAACATCATAAATCCGCCGATGGTTTCATAGTTATCAGACTGTGGGAAGTCGTCGATCGACATAACGCGCATGACGTCATCAACCGGCGTAGCGCCATCAACCAGCCACGAGTTCTCATCGCGGGCAATAATTTGCTCTTCTTGGCCGGGACCAATTAAATCACCCATTAACGTGGTCATTACGTCTTTCAGGGTAATGATTCCCACGACCAGAGCGTATTCATTAAGAATAACGGCAAAATCTTCACCGGCTACCTTAAAACTCTCAAGCGTTTCAGACAGGGTTAATGTGTCAGGCACGATCAGCGGGGTATGGATGTGGATACCACCTTTAACCGTTAGCGCCAGGCTTTGGTTACTCAATACGCGAATCAGGAGGTCTTTAGAATCGACATAACCAATAATCTGATCGATAGAGCCGTTACACACTAAGAATTTAGAGTGAGGATAATTGGCAATTTTGTCCTTAATCTGATCTTCCTGCTCATTGAGATCAAAATAGACTACGTGTTCGCGGGCCGTCATTGATGAAGGCACCGTTCTGGATTCTAATTCAAATACGTTTTCAATCAGTTCATGTTCTTGTTTGCGTAAAACACCCGCCAGAGCACCGGCTTCAAATACCGCATACACATCATCAGAGGTTATATTGTCATTACGTACCATCGGCACCTTAAGTAAACGACAAATTAAGGTTGCCATACCGTTAAATAGCCAAACTAACGGGCGGAATAATGTGATGCAAAAACGCATCGGGTAGATAATTCGAACGGCGACGACTTCCGGTGACGTCATGCCAATACGCTTAGGGGTTAAGTCAGCGAATAGAATAAATAAGCTGGTCACCAGGGTAAATGAGACAATAAAGCCCAGCTGTTCGGCCAGCGCAGGTTCTACAAAGCGGCTAAATACATCGGTTAAAAATGGCGAGAAGGCTGAATCACCGACGATACCGCCTAAAATAGCCACGGCATTAATCCCAATTTGTACTACGGTAAAGAAAATACCGGGGGTTTCTTGTAATTTTAACACGCGTTCAGCATTAATATTGCCTTCGTCCGCCATCATCTTGAGCTTCATTTTTCTTGAAGCGGCTAATGAGATCTCGGCAAATGAGAAGAACGCGCTCACGGCGATCAACAAAATAATCAGTAATAGACTGTTTAACATAATTTATCCGCAGTTATGTCGGAAATTGGATTTGGTATTGAGTAATCAGGATGTCTGAAAAAGGGTTGCGGACTAATATTGCCTATCGGCTTTAGTCCGCCACACGCGTTAGTATAGCAGTTGGTTAAATCTTGTCATCTGCCTTTAGATCGCCGCCGGCAGGCAAACACCGATACCGCCTAGATTACAATAACCATTCGGGTGCTTGGCAAGATATTGTTGATGTTCATCTTCAGCAAAATAGAAGGGCAGGGCCGGGATGATTTCAGTGGTGATGAGGCGTTTATCACCGGCATCAGCCATGGCTCTCTCAAACGCAGCCTTACTTTCCAACGCCAGTTGGTATTGTTGCTCAGTAGTTGTATAAATAGCTGAGCGATATTGAGTACCGATATCGCCCCCCTGACGCATACCCTGTGCCGGATCGTGGTTTTCCCAGAATAGCCTAAGTAAGGTTTGGTAGTGGGTCCGAGCCGGATCAAAAACAATTTTAACTACTTCTGCGTGTCCGGTTTGCCCTGAACAGACTTCTCGATAGGTCGGATTGGGCGTGATGCCACCGCTGTAACCTACCGCGGTGCTATAGATCCCATTTTGTTGCCAGAACAGCCGTTCGACACCCCAGAAACAACCCATTGCTAGAATAGCAACTAACATATTATCAGGGGTTTTAGTCATAGCGGTATGTAAAATAAGGTGTTCAGCTGCTACCGGCATAGATTCTGAACGTCCCGGCAGAGCGTGTTCTGATGTAATAAAATTAGTTTTATCAAAGGGAAACATGAATTAACTCCAAATCCGGTTGTCGATAAAAGGCTAAGTATGTTGTATATCAAGGCATCTTTGCCGACAATATACAAAGAATTAACAAGGGATACGATTAGCGGATCGTACTCACCTTGCTTATTGTCGTAAATCAGACAGATTATTTTAGGAGTCTGCGTGCCACGAACTCGATACAGAATGTCCCCACTATTGTTGCTGTTTGTGGCTGTTTCATCAGCCAAAACTGCAGACTTAAGTTTAGACGTTAAAGGACTTAGTGGCGATCTAGAGCAAAACGTTCGTGCGTTACTTTCTACCATACCTGATGATGAAATCGCGAATACTCCGCGTTTTACCCGACGGGTCGATGATGAAATTCGACGAGGATTACGGGCTAAAGGTTACTACGATCCTGAAATAAGATTTGAAGTTGTTAAACCCGCATTAGCATTGAAGCCAGTCTTAACGGCCATCGTTGAACCCGGTGACCCGGTCAGAATAGAAGAAACCCGAATTAATATTGAGGGGCAAGCCCGAGAGGATGAAGCCTATATCCAATTACTTAAAACCGGGGTGCCGCCTGATGGCACTATTTTGGACCACGGAACTTACGATAGTTTTAAAAGTTCATTAACCGGATTAGCCATACGTCGGGGCTATTTTGATGCTGATATCACTAAAAGCCAGTTGGGCGTAGCTGCCAGTGAACTTCAGGCCTTTTGGGATATTGATTTTGACAGTGGCGATCGTTATCGATTTGGCTATGTCGAATTTATTAACTCCCAAATCGACGACCGGTATTTACAAAACCTGATTCCTTTTAAAGAAGGCGACTATTACAGCTCCGCTGAGCTTTCTGAATTAAATCGCCGTCTCTCGTCGACGGGGTGGTTTAACTCGGTGGTTGTTGCACCAAAGTTTACCGGGGTTTATGGCGATAAAATGTTGCCGCTGGAAGGGGTTTTGTCGCCAAGAAGCCAGAATATTATCGAACTCGGTGGCGGTTTTTCAACCGATATTGGTCCTAAAGTCACCGCGAACTGGCGAAAGCCATGGGTTAATTCTCAGGGGCACAGCTTTCAATCTAGTATCAATCTTTCCGTGCCGGAGCAGTCTATTGATTTCAGCTATAAAATTCCTTTATTAAAAAGCCCGCTGGAACAATATTACGTCTTACAAACCGGCTTTAGACGAGAAGACCGCAACGATACTCAGTCTGACTCAACCGCGGTCAACGTTGCCCGTTTCTGGGATAACTCAAGCGGCTGGCAGCGTGCGATTAATATGCGCTGGAGTCTGGACCACTTTACCCAAGGTTTAACCACCAATACCACGATGTTGCTCTATCCGGGCGTGAGTCTTAATCGTACCCGGCAGCGAGGCGGCCTGATGCCCATTTGGGGAGATAGTCAGCGCTACTCCGTTGATGTATCAGATACCACTTGGGGCTCCGATGTGAACTTTGTTGCCGCTCAGGCCCAAAACGTTTGGATACGGACATTAGCCGACAGGCATCGCTTTGTTGTGCGCGGGAACGTCGGATGGATCGAGACCGGTGATTTTTCTAAGGTTCCGCCTTCGCTGCGTTTTTTCGCCGGCGGTGACCGCAGTATTCGCGGATATAAATTCAGATCTATTTCTCCCAGAGATAGTGATAATAAATTAACCGGTGCATCGAAAATGGCCACGGGCTCACTGGAATACCAATATAACGTCAGTGGCAGATGGTGGGTCGCCGCTTTTGCGGATGGTGGTGATGCGGTAAATAAATTAGACGACTATTCCTTCAAGAAAGGTGCAGGTATGGGCGTTCGCTGGGCTTCACCGATTGGCCCGATTAAATTAGATATTGCTGCACCCATTGGTGATAAAGATGAACGTGGTCTGCAGTTTTATATCGGATTAGGGCCGGAGTTATGAGTATGAAATGGATAAAGCGAATTGCCATTAGCTTGGTATTACTGGTGGTGCTGCTGGTGGGAGCATTGGCCGGTTTACTCGGAACTCAGACTGGCCTGCATTTTGTGATTAAAAACGTTCCGCGTTTTGTTCCGGGGCTGCAAATTGGCAATGTTGAAGGTGGATTACGTAACTTCACCTTATCTCAGATTAAGTATGGTTTACCGGGTGTTGCGGTAAGCGTTGGTGAATTTCATCTCTCGGTGAATTTTACCTGTCTGACAGACGGTAAAATCTGCGTGAATGCAATCACGGCCAGAGACGTTGATGTCAGCGTTGATAGTGACCAAATGGAGCCTTCAGAAGCACCGGTAACCGAGAGTGAACCCGTTACTGATATACGAACACCCTATCCTATAGCGCTCAGTCTGCTGCGCCTGAATAATGTCAATGTCACCGTTGATGGAATGGCCATTACGTTGGATGAGTTTCGCAGTGGCGCTAACTGGCAAGGTCGTGAAGTTACGCTTTTACCCTCAAATATCCGTCAGCTCTTGGTGGTATTACCGAAGGCTGAAGAGTCTGATTTACCGGTGACGGTAACGGCACCTCAGGACCCGCAATCAACGGGTGAAATGTTGCAAGCGCTGTTTGATAAACCATTATTGGCTTCATTACCTGACGTCCAGTTACCGGTAGACATCACGCTGCAAAGCTTAGTCGGTGAAGATTTACGGCTGGTTACCGATTCACAAATACAGATAGATCGCTTAGAGCTGCAGGCCCAAACCAAAGACTCTCATATTCAAATTCATACCTTGAAAGTTAATGCGCCAGAGGGGGTCGTTGCACTAACCGGTGATGCCTCATTAAGTGATAACTGGCCGGTTAATCTCACCGTTAACGGAATGGTGAATACGGAACCGCTCAAAGGCGAAAAGGTGAAGTTGTCTTTAGCCGGCGAAGTTATAGGGCGCTTAACGTTGGGGCTTAATTTATCCGGGCCTGTTAGCGCTCAATTGGATGCCGAGACCGAGCTGGCAACGGCAGGGCTACCTCTACTACTCACTCTTGAAAGTAAACAGGTTCAGTGGCCGCTGAGCGGTAAAAGTGACTATCAGCTTAATGATACCCGCTTACGCCTGAACGGTAAGGCGACTGATTATGCCCTTTCACTACGTTCCAGCATTGAAGGCACGGATATTCCCCCTGCCAGCCTGCTGGTGGACGGAAAAGGAAATATCGAACAATTTACGCTGTCCCGCCTGCGTTTAAGTGCACTTCAGGGCAAAGCGGAGCTTAATGGCGTAGTTGACTGGAGCAAGGCTATTAGTTGGAACTCCGTTCTGACCATTGACGGAATTAATACGGCAAAACAGTGGCCTGAATGGCCGGCACAGCTAAATGGCAAAGTGACCACACGCGGTAGTTTATATGGCGGTAGCTGGCAGATTAATATCCCTGAAATTGATCTTAACGGTAACGTGAAACAAAACCCGCTGCTGGCAAGAGGTTCCGCGAGGGGCAATGATTCCGGCCAGTGGGTTATTCCGGGCTTCAATCTAAGATTAGGGCCGAATACGGTTGATATTAGAGGCGACTTAGCCAGCCAATGGTCTCTTGATGCCAATATTAATGCGCCAAAACTCGCCGGTATGATGCCCGGTTTAGATGGTGTAGTTAACGGAACTGTCAGGCTAAGAGGTTCAGCGAAATCACCTCAGCTACTGGCTGATTTAACCGCGAGTGGTTTGCGCTGGCAGGAACTCAGTATTGCCAGAGTGACCTTAAGAAGTGATGTTGTGTCGGCTGCCCAGATTGGCGGTTCTCTGAATGTACAGGTGAGTGAATTAAAGCAGGGCGAGCTGTTGGTTCGCTTATTGAGCCTTGAGGCCAGAGGAAATGAACAACGACATCAGCTTCAGCTCAACATTGACGGTGAACCGGTTTCCGGCCAGCTGGCATTAAATGGGAGTTTCGACCGCCAAACCGAACGCTGGCGAGGAACGCTCAATAATACCCATTTTAATACCCCGGTCGGTGAGTGGCGCTTAACCCGTGATATTTCATTAGATTATCGCAATACTCAGCAGAGTATTAGCATCAGTCCGCACTGCTGGCGTAATCCTAATGCTGAACTTTGTGTGCCCAGAACCATTGAAGCAGGTCCAAGCGGACAAGCCAGTATTGTTCTTAACCGTTTTGACCTAGTCATGCTCGATCAGCTCTTAGATAGCGACACCAAAGTCAGCGGCGTATTTACCGGCAATGCCGATGTGAGTTGGAGAGCTGACGGTACATTACCTCAGGCCAGAGTAACGTTGAATGGCAATGGCGTTTCGGTCACGCAGATGATTGAGGGACAACCGTTACCCATTGCGTTAGAGACCCTCAGGCTTGATGCCAATATGAATGGCAATCGGGCACAGCTGAACTGGTTGATGAAGATTGCCAATAACGGTAGCTTCAACGGCAACGTTCAAGTAAACGACCCGCAGGGGCAGCGTAATCTGTCGGGTAACGTTGTGATTGATGGCCTGTCACTAGCCTTGATTAGACCGATTCTTAATGAGAGCGAAAGTGCTGAGGGGGCATTGAATGCCAATCTGCGTTTAGCCGGAACGGCTCAGAACCCACGAATTTTAGGCCATCTGGCTTTAGATAAATTACATATTAATAGCCAATGGATACCTTTAACCATTAAGCAGGGCAATTTAGCGCTAAACTTTAATGGCACCAGTTCCGATCTGACAGGACAGATTCAAACAGAGAAAGGCTCATTAAATCTGAGCGGCAAAGCTGACTGGCGCCAAATTGATGCATGGCGAGCTTCTATTGCCGCCAAAGGTGACCGTATACGGGTGGCAATGCCGCCAACGGTGATGTTGGATGTTTCGCCTGATATCGTGTTTGAAGCGACGCCTCAGCTACTTAGCTTGAATGGTTCTGTGGGTATTCCATGGGCGCGAATTTCGGTTCAGGAAGTCCCGGAGACTGCCACCAGAGTCTCACCTGATGAGGTGATGCTAGATCATAATTTACAGCCAATTGCCCCGAGAACGGCGGCAATCCCTATTAGCAGCCATCTGGTAATTAATGTCGGTAATGACGTTAGGATCAGCGCCTTTGGATTAAAAGCGCGCCTGCAGGGTGACTTAAATGTTATTCAGGATCGGCGAGGGTTGGGGCTTAACGGGCAGATTAATATTCCGAGCGGACAGTTCCGGGCCTATGGGCAGGATTTGGTTATCCAGAAAGGGGTCATTCAGTTTGCCGGGCCGCCGGATCAACCACTGCTTAACTTAGAGGCGATTCGTAACCCGGATTCAACCGCTGACGGGGTAACAGCCGGGGTGAGGGTGACCGGATTAGCCAGTGAACCTCGCGTCGAGATCTTTTCAGACCCTGCGATGTCACAACAAGCCGCGCTTTCTTATCTATTAAGAGGTCAGGGGCTAGACAGCCGTGGTGGTGACAGTGATATGATGACTTCAATGCTTATTGGATTAGGCGTTGCCAAAAGTGGTAAACTGGTTGGTCAAATCGGTAATGCTTTTGGTGTGAAAAATCTATCATTAGATACCGAAGGTGTTGGTGATAGTTCTGCTGTTGTCGTTAGCGGCTATATTACTCCTGACTTACAGGTGAAGTATGGCGTAGGGATTTTTGATTCGCTGGCGACGCTGACATTACGTTATCGATTAATGCCAAGGTTGTATCTTGAAGCTGTGTCTGGTCTTGATCAGGCATTGGATTTACTTTATCAGTTTGAGTTTTGATTATGCGAATTATTGTTTATGGTAGTTTACGACGCAAACAGGGAAACAGTCACTGGATGACTAATGCCCAGTGGCTCGGCGATTATCGCATTCCGGGCTACGAACTGTACGATTTAGGACATTATCCGGCCGTGATAAAAGGTGACGGAGAGATTGATTGTGAAGTTTATCGCATCGATTCGTCTATTCTTGCTGAGCTGGATGAGTTAAAAAATGACAGACGGGACTATAAACGCGAGTTGGTTCAGACTCCGTATGGTAGCGCCTGGATGTATCTGTATTTGCACTCTGTCGAAGGGCTTAAGCGCATCGATAGTGGCGATTGGGTGCATCGTGAAGATTAATCTTGCAGTACTATCGTCATGATAAAAAATAAAAAAGAGCGCGTTGATAGCGCTCTTTTTTTATCTTAACCGCGGTTAAGATCAGCAGAAATAGATTACTTGACGTTTTTGGCGCGTTCGAAAGAGGCAACGATTTCAGCTTTTGCTGCTTCTGCGTTTTCCCAACCTTCAACTTTAACCCACTTACCTTTTTCTAAGTCTTTGTAGTGCTCAAAGAAGTGAGAAATCTGTGCACGCAGCAATTCAGGTAAATCAGTCACATCTTTAATATGATCGTATTCTTTGCTTAATTTAGTGTGCGGTACGGCGACTAATTTAGCATCTTCACCGGCTTCATCACTCATTTTCAGTACGCCAACCGGGCGGCAACGAATAACTGAACCAGGAACCAGTGGATAAGGGGTCGGCACTAATACGTCAACCGGGTCACCGTCTAATGACAGGGTATGGTTGATATAACCGTAGTTACATGGGTAGAACATGGCGGTTGACATAAAACGGTCAACAAAAATGGCGCCGGTGTCTTTGTCTACTTCGTATTTGATTGGATCGGCATTTGCCGGAATTTCAATTACCACGTAAATGTCTTCTGGAAGGTCTTTGCCTGCCGGAACCAAGTTAAGGCTCATCTTTATTTCCTTTTTCTCAAATAAAGTCGGATTAGAATTGGCGCATATTATAGCTGACTCTCTGCACGAATCCTCAATTTTTGACGATAGGCTGCATAATCAGATGAATATCTAAAATTTTATTTAGTTGTTTGTAGAAAGTATTGGGCGTGATCGCCCTTGGGCAGCGATGCCCTTAGAGCAATAATACGTCTATTCAGGATATTGCGCGGGAGTAGATCATTAATCCGACGAGTATCACGCCACCTACGCCTGACAGTGCGCAAAAAGCGATAAATACCACGACGCCTTTTTGAACGATGTTATTCATTGCTGACCTCAATGTTGTAAACGCTAATGATTATAATGGTTTCAAAAATGTAAACAACCGACGATTTTGTCTGCGGCTTATAAAAATGTTCGGCTCAATAAGGCCAGCCCGGAGATTAAAATAATGATATTGATGATCTTTAGGAAAGATTCCCTGGACAGTGCCAACGTTATGCGTCGTCCGATAAATACGCCAATGATCATGGCCGGGAACAGAACCAGAGCCATTGAAAGGAATGACCAGTCGGTATAAACACCGGCAATAAAGAAGATCACAATACGCGTGAAGGTACTAAGGCCGATGAGTGTACTTTGAGTCACTCTGATGCCATTTTTATCCGGAATTCGTCCTGACAAATAGATCGCATAAATGAAACCGCCGCTGCCAAAGAGAGCACTAAAAATACCACCAATAAAACCAAATGGTACTGATGCCTTTGCAGAATATTCGGCTACGGGTTTAAAGCCGCTTAGGGAGTAAAGGGCATAAAGAATAACAAATATAGCCAAGTATATGAGTAGCTTATCAGGGTTGGTATATAACAAGATGCCAGCGCCCAGCAGGCTACCTAATATCATCAGGGGAACGAGTCGCTTAATTTCTCCCATGTTGGCCTGTTTTCGATCTCGAGCAACGTTGGCGATAGCTGCGGAGCAATCCAGCAGGGCCAAGAGTGGAACAATTTTGTCTACCGGAATAAAAAATGCCAGCAATGGGCTTGCTATCAGAGCGGTGCCAAATCCGGTAATGCCAAAAATGATATAGGCAAAAGTTAATCCAATGCCGATAATAACCAAGTCGACGATCTGCAAATGCTCCAGCATGTAGGCCTCTTTAATATCAAAGGGTGCGATATGTCAGAATAAATAGTTAACCTAATTTGTATGGCGGTAAGCAATCTGTAACCTGCGGTGATATAAAAGAGCGTGCAGGGGTAAAAAATTACCGGAACAGATATCTCTGCTCCGGTATGACTTTTAGCGTTAACGAGATAAGCTTAAATGATTACTCGTTGCTATCCTGATCGGGGTAGTTATGCATAAAGCGTTCAGCATCTTTCACCATATCTTCGCTACCAATAAATAGCGGCATACGCTGGTGAAGTTCTTCCGGCAGAATATCCAGAATGCGACGGAATCCATCACTGGCCCGCCCGCCCGCTTGCTCGGCTAACATTGCCATTGGGTTACATTCATACAGTAAGCGTAGCTTACCTTTTGGATGTGATGCAGTACTTGGGTACAGATAAATACCGCCTTTTAACAGATTGCGGTGGAAGTCGGCGACTAAAGATCCAATATAGCGTGAAGTATAAGGGCGATTAGTTGCTTCATCCTGTTCCTGACAATACTTCAGGTACTTCTTCACGCCCATCGGGAACTTAATGTAGTTACCTTCGTTGATTGAGTACATATTCCCCTTGGCCGGGAAGCGTACTTTTTCATGGGACAGGCAGAATACGCCAATCGATGAGTCATAAGTAAAGGCATGCACACCAAAGCCGGTAGTATAAACCAGCATGGTTGATGAGCCATAAACGACATACCCGGCAGCAACCTGGCGGTTACCCGGCTGTAGGAAGTCAGCTTCAGTGATTGGCTGGCCTAAAGGCGTGATACGGCGATAGATTGAAAAAATGGTACCAACAGAAACGTTAACGTCAATGTTTGATGAGCCATCAAGTGGGTCCATCAATACCACATATTTTGCATTTGTAGCCCGTTCTCCTTCGAAGATAACAATATCGTCTTCTTCTTCGGATGCTATCCCTGCGACTTCGCCGCGCGCTTTCAGCGCTGCTTTAAGTTTTTCGTTCGCATACAGGTCAAGCTTCATCTGAGCCTCGCCCTGCACATTTGAAACGCCATTAGTTCCAAGAATATCAACCAGACCTGCTTTGTTGATATCACGATGGATAATTTTAGCGCCTAGTTTAATTGCTGAAAGTAACGAAGTAAGCTCACCGGTGGCGTGAGGAAAATCGTGTTGCTTCTCGACGATAAATTCGCCTAACGTTTTCATGAACGATTCCTGAATAGGCTGAAAGAATGGTGGCAATCATATGCCGCCAGTATGTGTGGGGAAATTTTAACTAAAGGTTAAAGAAATTGATAGGTTATTCCTCTTCTTATAGACCGCCCAAGGCGTTAGAATGAGAGCTAACTCGATACACCAGAAAAATGGAAATACAATGCGCATTCACATTCTTGGTATTTGCGGCACGTTTATGGGCGGCATAGCGATGCTTGCTCGTGCTTTAGGACATCAGGTAACGGGCTCTGATGCTAATGTTTACCCTCCAATGAGTACATTGCTAGAGAATCAAGGTATCGAGCTTATTCAGGGTTACGATCCTGCTCAGCTTGATCCTGCCCCCGACCTGGTGATTATTGGTAATGCAATGAAGCGCGGGAACCCTTGTGTTGAAGCGGTATTAGAGCAAGGAATCCATTATGTTTCTGGTCCTCAGTGGCTACATGATAATGTACTGCGCGACCGTTGGGTAATCGCGATTGCCGGTACGCATGGTAAAACAACCACGGCGGGTATGGCGGCGTGGATCCTCGAAAGCTGTGGCTATAAGCCGGGGTTTGTCATTGGCGGCGTTCCGGGTAATTTCGATGTGTCAGCCTGCCTTGGCGACAGCCCATTCTTTGTTATTGAAGCCGATGAGTATGACAGTGCGTTTTTTGATAAACGGTCTAAATTTGTCCATTACTGCCCGCGCACTCTGGTGCTGAATAATTTAGAGTTTGACCATGCGGATATTTTTGATGATTTGCCTGCGATTCAGAAGCAGTTCCATCATTTGGTTCGTTTGGTGCCGGGTAAAGGCAAAATTATCCTGCCTGAGAACGATCTGAATTTGAAACAGGTCATAAATATGGGCTGTTGGAGTGAGCTTGAATTCTCCGGTGAAGGGCAACAGTGGAATGCTCAAAAACTGAATGCTGAAGCCAGTCATTATCAGGTTATGCTCAACGGTGAAGTAGTCGGTGAGGTTAATTGGTCGCTGGTAGGCGAACATAATATGCATAACGGCTTAATGGCTATTGCAGCTGCCCGGCACGTTGGCGTTCTGCCAAAAGATGCCTGCGATGCGCTTGGTGAGTTTATTAATGCCCGTCGCCGCTTAGAGCTGAGAGGTGAAGTCAATAATATCTCGGTTTATGATGATTTTGCCCACCATCCAACGGCTATTCTGGCAACGCTGACCGCGTTAAGAGGCAAAGTTGGTGGTACCGCCAGAATCCTCGCCGTGTTTGAGCCTCGTTCCAATACCATGAAGATGGGTATAAGCAAAAATGATTTGGCTCCGGCGTTTGGACGCGCGGATGAGGTTTTCTTACTTCAGCCTGAAAATCTACCGTGGCAGATTTCAGACGTTGTTGATGCCTGTATTCAGCCGGCTCACTGGTCTGGTGATTTAGATACGCTGGTGAATATGATAGTAAAAACGGCTTTGCCCGGTGACAATATTTTAGTGATGAGTAACGGCGGGTTTGGTGGCATACACGACAAGTTGCTTGCCGGACTAAAAGAAAAAGAGCTGATCTAACGCTTAGTAGCTCTGCAAGCTTGGACTAAAAAGGCCTTCATGATGAAGGCCTTTTATATTTAATAGCACCAACCCATTAATTAAAGCTCTTGCTCAAACAGCTCCAGAATGGCCTCATAAAGCTGCTCTACGCTAAAGCCTCTGGCTGGGGTAGTAAATATGGTGTCATCGCCAGCAATTGTACCCAGTATCCCTTCTGATTTACCGATAGAGTCGAGAAGGCGTGCCAATAGCTGTGCAGCACCCGGACTGGTATGGATAACCACCAGAGCGTCGTTATAGTCGACATCTAAAATCAGGTTCTTTAATGGGCTTGTTGCGGTCGGAACGCCTAATTCGCTGGGTAAGCAGTAAACCATCTCCATTTTGGCATTGCGAATTCGGACTGCGCCAAACTTAGTTAGCATGCGGGAAATTTTTGACTGATTGATGTTCTCGAAACCCTCATCTTGTAAAGCTTGTACTATTTCACCTTGAGAGCTGAGTTTCTCTTCTTTTAATAGTGCTTTAAAGGCCTTAACCAGATCGTCTTGCTTTGTAGAGCTTCGCATCATTTACCGCCGATAGTTAGATAACAATGTACTCATTATGAATAAAAATCGCGCCGGACTCAAAAATCTTTATATATTGTCGTGAACTTAATGTATTTAACTAGTTATTTTTTGGGTTATATCTCAATCTGCTGGGTTAGTGTTTGTTATCGCGCTTTTCATCCTCTAAGCTTGACACATGAATTCCAATAACACATTAAATGCAATACAAAGGAGTAATGAATGAAAGTTACAGTACTAGGGGCTGCAGGAGGAATTGGTCAGGCCCTTGCTTTATTACTTAAGACACAGTTACCCGCTAATTCTGAACTCTCCCTTTATGATATCGCGCCAGTTACTCCTGGTGTAGCCGTCGATTTGAGCCATATTCCCACTGCAGTTGAAGTGAAAGGCTTTAGTGGTGAAGATGCAAAGCCTGCACTACAAGGTGCTGATATTGTTTTGATTTCTGCCGGTGTAGCCCGTAAACCGGGGATGGATCGCTCCGATCTTTTCAACATTAATGCAGGTATCGTTCGTAACCTGATTGAACAAGTTGCTCAGGTGTGCCCTAAGGCATGTATCGGCATTATTACTAATCCGGTTAACACAACGGTTGCAATTGCAGCTGAAGTTCTGAAGAAAGCGGGCGTATATGATAAGAATAAGTTATTCGGAATCACTACGCTGGATATCATCCGCTCAAATACCTTTGTTGCTGCTCTGAAAGGCAAATCACCAACAGAGGTTGAAGTACCTGTTATCGGCGGCCATTCTGGCGTGACTATTTTACCATTACTGTCACAGATTCCGGGCGTTAGCTTCACAGATAGTGAAATCGAAAGCCTGACTAAGCGTATCCAGAATGCGGGTACCGAAGTGGTTGAGGCTAAAGCTGGTGGTGGATCTGCGACCCTTTCGATGGGGCAGGCTGCGGCCCGTTTCGCATTGTCTTTGATTAAGGCAATGAAGGGTGAGAGCAATGTTGTTGAGTGTGCTTACGTTGAAGGTGATGGTCAATATGCCCGCTTCTTCGCTCAACCTCTTATCCTAGGTAAGAATGGAATAGAGTCGAAAAAAGATATTGGTACATTATCTGCCTTTGAGAAGAAAGCGCTTGAATCTATGTTAGATGTTTTACATCAAGACATTGAATTGGGTGAGAAATTTATTCAAGGCTAATTATTAATCTTACTGCTAAGAAGACCGCTACCAGCCTTACTGTTAGCGGTTTTTTTATGTTAATCGACAACCATAAACTGACTTAGTTAATGCTGCCTTATGGCATGTCAGAAGGCTCTGTTTTATTTTTGGGCAGGCGATATGGGGCTAGCTTACGGCTCTTAGGATCAAAATAACGGCTAGGCCAGATTTCTGACGGGTGAGTCTCTAGTGCATTCGCAATAAGCCATTCACCTTTGGGCCATGGTCTTACTAAAGCGTTAGCTAAGGTCGATGAACTTAAACCAGATTGGCGTGAAAGGGCGGCTAAAGTTGTTCCCCTTTTACGTAATGCCGCAATAATATCAGCGGAATGCCAGTCACTTTTCCTTGAAACCATGAATATACTCCTTGAGTGTATGAATTAATCACAGATGTTATAGAAACAACTAACAGATACGCGTTAGTTTATTTTTTACAACACTTACACTGAGTGTTATTTGTAATATTTATATCAACAAATTTCTTAATATAGTTCAACAGATTTATTTGATGGATAATAAATGAATCTCGATGATTGAAATAATGTATTTATCGTAATTCATTATTTCTTATGATGATATTTTGTTTTTATCGTTTCTATTGCGTTGTTTATTCTGATGTGATTATTTTTTGTAATTTCTTAATCAGGTTACTTGTTTATATTAATTTTCTTTTTGATGGGGGTAATTTTATATATAAATTCAATTTATGATTCATAGAGTTATCTATATATTTTCTATTATTATTAACTTTGGTGTCTTGTGGCCACCTGCGCTGCCTTTAACGCATGTTTTTACAATGAGTTAACCTGTCTTTTAATACAGTCATGATAATTTAAGTTAGGCGTTTTTTTATTTATATGGCTAACATGATTAAGTTACTTGTTTGTATACTCAGGTTACAAAAGAAACGATGAATGCTCTGCTAATTAAAATATTTCATCTGTTTTTAAGAAAATCATTAGTGACCTGATAATTTGGATTAGTGGGAGAAAGGGAGCATATTTTATGAAAAAAGAATGGTTTTCAACAAATGAGCTGACAGGTATTGCCGGGTTACCTTCGACCATTCAGGGAATTAATCAAAAAGCTCGCAGAGAACACTGGACCAGTCGTAAGCGTTTAGGTATACAAGGCAAAGCCCTCGAATACCACATCGATAGTATTCCAGATAAAGCTAAGAATATTTTACGTGCACACGAGAATGGTGCGCAATATATGGCTAATGGTAACGATCCCTTTACTATCTGGGTTACTGCATATAATCAATTGACCCCAAGTGAACGAGATCAAATCATTACGCTGATTGTTCGTAGTGGCGTCATTGGACTAATGGCAAAAATTAATACCAGTGCGCCAGCGGCCATACCGGATGCGGAACTGGCAGAAGCCTAGTCAAAGGTTGGGTTAAAAATAAAACAGATAACGGGCCGCTGGCGGCCCGTTATCTGTGAATTATCGTTTAGGTGTCTCTGTGAACCGAGATGCGAGCCAGTCCTTCCAGTGCCGCTTTATACGGCGAGTCTGGCAGGCAGGCTAGTGCTTCAATAGCCTTATTGGCCTCTTCTTCGGCTCTTTGCTGGGTATAGGTTAGCGAGCCACACTGATGCATGGTCTCTAATACTGGCTCTAGCAGGTGTCGCCCGTTACCTTGCTCAATGGCTTCACGAATCTGCGCGGATCTCTCTGGCGTGCCGTTATGCATCGCATGTAGCAATGGCAGTGTTGGTTTGCCTTCATTAAGATCGTCACCCAGATTTTTCCCGAGCTTAGCTCCGTCAGCACTGTAGTCCAACAGGTCATCAATCAGTTGGAAGGCAGTGCCAATATAGCGACCATAATCCTGCAGTGCTTTCTCTTGCTCTGGCGTGGCGTCTGCCAAAATTGCAGATGCCTGCGCCGCCGCTTCAAAAAGCCGGGCAGTTTTACTGTAAATAACCTGCATATAATTTTCTTCAGTGATATCGGGATCGTTACAGTTCATCAACTGCATCACCTCACCTTCAGCAATCACGTTGGTTGCTGAAGACATCAGCTTGAGAATTTTTAACGATCCCAAGCTGGTCATCATCTGAAATGAACGGGTGTAGATAAAGTCGCCAACTAATACGCTGGCAGCATTGCCAAATGCGGCGTTAGCCGTGGCTTTTCCTCTACGGAGATCGGATTCATCCACCACATCATCATGAAGTAGGGTTGCTGTGTGAATGAATTCAATTAAGGCTGCGGACGTAATATGCCCGTCACCTTGATAATTTAGAGCCCTGGCAGCAAGCACTGCGATCATCGGCCGAATGCGTTTCCCGCCACCGCTGATAATGTAATGTCCCAATTGATTGATAAGTACTACATCTGAATCTAATTGGGCCAATATTGCCGCGTTGACCGCTACCATGTCCTTTTCTGCTAACTGCGTGATTTTTTCAATGTTCATAGCGTCAATTATAATATTATCGTTTTGATATTAGGGGCCATCCTCTAGCGTGTCAGAATGAACGCCAAGGCTAGGGGATTGTACTTGAAAATGAGCATAGAGGAACGCCCTTAAATGTGCTTAATTATTTTCTTCTACTTCTTAGCTATTATGCGCTTGTCAACGGTTAGATTTTTGCGTAGAATTCGCGCCCTATTGTGAATATTTTATAGCGCACTCTATACACATTAAATTTAACTGAGTCGGGTGCGCGGAAATGCGGAGTTTATATGTACGCGGTTTTCCAAAGTGGTGGTAAACAACACCGAGTAAGCGAAGGTCAAACAGTTCGCTTGGAAAAGCTGGACATCGCAACGGGTGAAACAATTGAGTTTGACCAGGTGATGATGATCGCTAACGGTGAAGACGTCAAAATTGGCGTTCCATTCGTTGACGGCAGCAAAGTTAAAGCAGAAATTGTGGCGCACGGTCGTGGCGATAAAATTAAAATCGTTAAGTTCCGTCGTCGTAAACATTACCGTAAGCAGCAGGGCCACCGTCAGTGGTTTACTGATGTTAAAATCACTGCTATCAGCGCTTAAGGTATAGGAGATCGGATAAATGGCACATAAAAAGGCTGGCGGTTCCACACGAAATGGCCGCGATTCTGAAGCGAAACGTTTAGGCGTTAAGCGTTTTGGTGGTGAATCAATCCTGGCTGGCAACATTCTGGTACGTCAACGTGGTACCAAATTCCACGCTGGTACTAACGTAGGTTGCGGTCGCGATCACACTCTGTTTGCTTTAATTGACGGTAAAGTCAAATTTGAAGTAAAAGGCCCGAAAAATCGTAAGTTTATCAGCATCGAAGCTGAATAACTTTCTCGAGCCCGAATAGATGTAAGGCCCTGCAATTATTATTGCGGGGCTTTTTATTTTTGAGAATATGTTAACTTATCGGCTGTTGGTGGCATGATTGATGGGCTTTTTAAGGTCCATTCTCTATCAATATTTTGTTGTTGTACCTAAAATTCGAATTCGCATCTAAATTAGATTAGGATCAGTTCCGCAGTGCTGGAGCCGTTAGACAAATGTCCCAAGTAAAGCAGAGTATGGCATTAGGCATTACATTCGCACTAATAACCGCGGTGTTATGGGGTGCAGTGCCCATTGCGATGAAGCAACTTTTAACCGATATGACGCCTTATACCATTGTCTGGTATCGATTTGTGATATCTGCCGTTGGGCTGGGTATTGTGTTAGCGGTTCAAGGCAAGTTGCCGAGCCTAAGGTTATTTAAGCGTCCTCGCTGGCTGGCAATGCTAATTATTGCTTCACTAGGGTTAGTCGGAAACTTCATTCTATTTAGTTCCGCATTGCAATATCTTACGCCAACGGCTTCGCAGGTGATTGCGCAACTGTCGCCGGTCGGTATGATGTTTGCCAGCGTGCTTATCTTAAAAGAGAGCATGAGGATTACGCAGGTTATCGGTGCAGTAATGTTAATTTTTGGTCTGGTACTGTTTTTTAATACTAACCTGATTGAGATATTTACTCGCTTAACTGATTACACCATGGGCGTCATACTCGGTGTTTGTTCATCTCTGGTCTGGGTCTGCTATGCGCTTGCACAGAAGATATTACAACGTCGGTTAGCCGCTTCTCAGATCTTATTTTTACTGTACGTATTGTGTGTCATTTTCGTCACTCCTATATCGGCACCTAGTGAGATTTATAAACTGAATTCATGGCAGCTTAGCTGTTTAGCTTTCTGTGGTTTAAATACCTTGGTTGCCTATGGAGCTTTAGGGGAAGCAATGGCGCGTTGGCAGGTGGCACAGGTGAGTGCCCTGATTACGCTAACGCCTTTATTTACCCTAGTATTTTCTGATTTATTAGCACTGTTCTGGCCGGATATGTTCTCCATGACGGTGTTAAATATACTTGGATATAGCGGCGCATTCATTGTTGTTATGGGCGCCATGTTTTCCGCTGCGGGTCATCGATTACTCCCCCGGCGGTCAGAGAAAAAACCGGTCTTACCCCTTAAATAGCGTTCAGACATTTACCCTGACTCATATAGGGTAAAATTAAACAAAGTCATTTGGGTAGTCGGATAAATAATTTACGGAGACAGTGAATGAAGTTCGTTGATGAAGCAGTCATTCGCGTTGAAGCAGGCGACGGTGGTAACGGTTGTGTAAGCTTCCGCCGCGAAAAATATATTCCAAACGGCGGCCCTGACGGCGGCGACGGCGGCGACGGCGGCGACGTTTTCATGGTTGCTGATGAAAACCTTAACACGCTGATTGATTATCGCTTTGAGAAGTCTTTCCGTGCTGAGCGCGGTCAGAATGGTCAAAGCAAAGCCTGTACCGGGCGCAGAGGCCAAGATATTACGATCAAAGTACCTGTGGGTACGCGTATTAAAGATCAGGATACCGGTGAGATTCTGGGCGATTTGACCCGCCACGGGCAGAAACTGATGGTGGCCAAAGGTGGTTTCCATGGTTTAGGTAACCTGCGTTTTAAATCTTCGATTAACCGTGCTCCGCGTCAAAAGACCAGCGGTACGCCGGGTGATAAACATGATTTATTACTCGAATTACTGCTGCTGGCTGATGTCGGCATGTTGGGTTTACCTAATGCGGGTAAATCAACCTTTATTCGCGCAGTTTCTGCTGCGAAACCGAAGGTTGCTGATTATCCGTTTACCACCTTGATACCTAGCCTTGGCGTAGTCCGTATGGACAGCGAGCAGAGCTTTGTGATCGCAGATATTCCCGGCCTTATTGAAGGGGCTTCAGACGGCGCTGGCTTAGGCATTCGCTTCCTTAAGCACCTTGAGCGCTGTCGTGTACTATTACACCTGATCGATATTGCCCCGATTGATGAGTCAAACCCGGTTGAAAATGCGCATGTTATTATCAATGAGCTCAATCAATACAGTGAAAACTTATCTGAAAAACCACGTTGGCTAGTGTTTAACAAAGTCGATTTAGTGAGTGAAGAAGAAGCTGAGGCTAGAGCAAAAGAGATCGCTGATGCACTCGGCTGGGAAGACAAGTACTATTTGATTTCAGCGGCTAACCGGGCTGGCGTTACTGCGCTTTGCTGGGATGTCATGGCCTTCCTGAACGCACATCCTAAAGCGATGGCGATTGAAGAAGTCGCGCCTGAAAAAGTTGAGTTCATGTGGGATGATTATCATCGCGAGCAGTTAGACGGTCCGGAGAGTAAAAGTACTGAAGAGATCTGGAGTGGTACTGATGGTGATGAAGATGATGATGACGATGATTGGGATGAAGAAGACGATGACGGCGTTGAGATTATTTATGAACGCTGATTGATTTACCCGTCGTATTAATAGAAAAGGCTGCCTTAGGGTAGCCTTTTCTATTTAAGCTGAATTGATAATTAATATTCGGTTTTGCTGCATTTTCAGCCAATTAACACCATACTCTTACTGAACCCAATTGAGTTATGGAACCAGTAAATCATGAAAAAAGCGACATTGCTGCAGTTTTTCCACTGGTATTATCCTGATGGGGGCAAGCTATGGCCAGAGGCCGCGGAGCGTGCGGCTGAGCTGGCTGATTTAGGCATAACTGCAGTTTGGCTTCCGCCTCCTTATAAAGGCGCCTCTGGTGGTTATTCAGTTGGCTATGATACCTATGACATATTTGATCTCGGTGAGTTTGATCAAAAAGGTTCTCGCGCGACTAAATACGGTGATAAAGAGGGGTTACTTAATGCAGTTAATACCCTTAAAAATCATGGTTTAGAAGTCTATTTGGATATCGTTCTGAATCATAAGCTTGGTGCTGATGAAAAAGAAAAGGTTAAGGTCAAAAAAGTCGATCCCGATAACCGGAATGATATTTCAACCGAAGTGATTGAGGCTTTGGCCTATACTCGCTTTACATTTCCGGGCCGAAAAAATCAGTACTCTGAATACGTTTGGGATTATCACAGCTTTAGCGGCGTTGATTATATCGAAGAGCCTCAAGAAGAGGGGATATTTAAGATCGTCAATGACTACGCTGACGAGGGATGGAACGATGAAGTTGACAGCGAAAATGGTAATTATGATTTTCTGATGGGCGCCAATATTGAGTTTCGAAATCCGGCGGTGATAGAGGAACTAAAACGCTGGATTACCTGGCTGATGGAAACCGTTCCTTGTGATGGCTTCAGACTGGATGCAGTGAAACATATTCCCGCATGGTTTTTTAAACAATGGCTGGACCATGCCAGAGGCACCGTGCAGCGTAATCTATTTACCGTTGCTGAATATTGGTCGCATGATTTGACTGTTTTACAGCAATACTTAGCGCTGATTGATGACAAACTAATGCTGTTTGACGCTCCGCTTCATCTGAATTTCCACCATGCATCAAAAGGCGGAGATGAATTCGATCTGACGACCATTCTTGATGGCTCATTAGTTGCCGCTGATGCAGAACACGCTGTAACGCTTGTTGCTAATCATGATACTCAGCCTTTGCAGTCGTTAGAAACCCCGGTTGAACCTTGGTTTAAGCCTTTAGCCTACGCGTTAATTTTGCTGCGAGAGCAGGGGGTTCCTTGTATTTTCTACCCGGATCTATTTGGTGCAAATTATCAGGATGAGGGAAGTGATGGCGGGCTCTATGATATTGAGATACCCGCTATTGAGCAACTGCCCCTATTGATTAAAGGGCGTCAGCGCTTCGCTAATGGCATTCAGACCGACTATTTTGATGATGTCAACTGTATTGCTTTTGTCCGTTCTGGTACCGATGACGGGCCTGGTTGTGTGGTGATCATGTCGAACGGTAGCGAAAATAAAAAAGTGATAGCGCTGGGAGCCGGGTTCGAAAATAAGCGCTATTGTGATTATCTTGGGCATCGTCAGGAAACGATCGTTACTGATGAGCAGGGAACGGGCGCGTTTTCAGTTAACGGCGGGAGCGTTAGCGTTTGGGTCTTAGCCGAGATGATTGATGCTGATTGAGTGATGAATTACCGGGCGGTTTTTATCTCCGCCCGGAAAGCGTTTTATCAGCGATTAGTTATTAGTATAAATATCCCGGTACAGTTGGCTCTCGAAGCCGGCTAATGTTGCTTTGCGGCCAGAACGGTCTTGTGGCGACATAGCATAACCAGAAAGATACTGAACGAAAGCCATTTTCTCTCCGCTAGCGGTAGTGATAAATCCCGCCAAATTGTATACGCCTTGAAGCGCGCCCGTTTTGGCTAAAACTTTTCCGTCTAATCCGGCATCTTTAAAGCCACTGCGTGAGCGCAGTGTCCCGTCTTGGCCTGATACTGGCAGCATGGAGATGAAATCTAATTGAGCGTCATTCTTAGCGATATACTGCAAAATTTGCATCATGGTATCGGCAGCAATAAGGTTATGCCTGGAAAGGCCCGAGCCATCCGCAATGACGGTGTTGCCAATATCAATACCCGCCTGATTACGCAGGGTTGAACGAACGGCGTTTGCACCGGTTCGCCATGTGCCCGGCACTCCGTACTGTTTGTTACCCAGCGTGCGAAATACGGTATCAGCAATCATATTGTCTGACTCTTTTAACATGACTTTAAGTAAGTTATGTAGTGTGTCTGACTGAGTCTGAGCAATAATTTTTTCAGGCGTAGTGTTTGATGTCTGGAACCTGATCGCGTTTCCAATTTGAATTCCGGCCTGTTGAAATTCACTTTTCACTATCTGAGCGGCATAACCCGCACCATCCTGAATAGCGAAGGCTAAAGAAATCGGTTTTTCTTGCTGAGTCAGGCAGCCTGTCAGAGTATATTTCTGATTTTCCCCGGCGGTAACATCAAATTCGCAGTAACGGGCGTCCGGTGAGTTTCTTGGGTAGGACCGGACATTGCTAATAACCTGTACCGGGTAATACGGGGCAACCTGTGGCGTTGCTATGCCGCCGTCCTGTTTGGACGTTTGCAGCGCAATGGTGAAACAGTTTTTATCTACAATAGCGGCCGAAGGCGGAGCACTAAAGCACTGAGTCATATCATTCCATGACCAGCCCGGCGCTTTATCGTGGCTGGCAAATATCGAGGTATCAATCACTAGACTGCCGGATACTTTTTGTAACCCTTGCTGTTTAAGTGATTGCACCATATTGCGAATTTGTTGACGTTTCAGCGTTGGATCACCGCTAAATCGAACCACTAAGTCTCCGTTGAGAACACCGTTACTTATGCCGGCGGAACTTTCCATTGTAGTGGTAAATCGATAATCCGGACCCAGTTGTAGCAGTGCAGCTAAGGCAGTTACCACCTTTTGCGTACTGGCCGGCAGGCTGAGCTGTTTTCCGTGATAGTCTATTGAAGGTGCAGGGGCCCCGACTTTTTGCACCATCAGTGAAAGGCTGGCCCCTTCCGGTAGCAAATTTGTATATTGTTCAACGGGCACTGCCTGTGCAGTTAATGCGAGCGAGCATGCCAAACCAGTGAGAATTTTCAGTAAACGCATAATGAATAGATACCTGCTTACCTGCAAAAATAAAAAGTAGTTGCCCCGATATCGGTTCTTGCTAAACCGCTCCAGCGGGTAGCCAGCAAATATGAAGAGAGGCAAAAGTCCGAATAGGTGAAAGTGTATCACTATTTGATGACATCATTTATACCATGGTTGCCATACGCTCGGATGGTGAGTAATAAAAGTAAACAATGACCCCACAGCAACTCTAAGGTAAAATGGGGATTAAATACGATATTTATTTGGCTTGGTAAAATAGTGCCGGGTCGGACTCTATTTGTTTGTAAAGTAGCCGGTATGGCAGACTGATGCCGTTAATTTATTATAAATCGTCGCTATTATAACTAAAGTTTGGCGATTTAAGAGGGAATAGTAGATGAAACAAATTCCAATGACGTTACTTGGTGCAGAGAGCCTGCGTGAAGAGCTTGAGTTTTTAAAAAGCGTACGCAGACCAAAAATTATCTCTGATATCGCTGAGGCTCGCGCTCACGGAGATCTCAAAGAAAACGCTGAATATCATGCTGCCCGTGAACAGCAAGGATTTTGTGAAGGTCGTATTCAGGATATCGAAGCTAAGCTATCGAATGCTCAGATTATCGATGTAACGAAAATGCCCAATACGGGGCGGGTTATTTTCGGTGCCACGGTCAAAGTGATGAACCTGGAAACGGAAGAAGAAGTGACTTACCGCATTGTCGGTGATGATGAGGCTGATTTTAAACAAAATCTAATCTCAATTAATTCACCGATGGCGCGTGGTTTGATCGGCAAGGAAGCGGACGACGTGGTGGTGATTAAAGCGCCGGGCGGTGACATCGAATTTGAGATTTTGAAGGTTGAATATCTCTGATTTTTAGCTATGTTACATTTGGTTAAAGGTTAATCGAATGTAAAGAAATGAAAAAAGGCGACAATTATCACCTTTTTTCATCAAACTTAACGAGGCAGGCTGATTTTTTTATCTTTACTTGCTCTATAGAGCACTAAAATACTACCAATCACCTGCACGTTGTTAGCGCCAGTTTCACGAGTAATTGCATCAGCAATCAGCTGTTTTGTTTCGCGCTCTTCCGTTGATATTTTTACTTTGATCAGCTCATGATGCGCTAAAGCTTGTTCGATTTCAGCGAGAACGCCCTCTGTGAGGCCGTTACCACCAATCATCACCACAGGCTTTAAAGGGTGCGCTAAGCTTTTAAGATGTTGCTTTTGCTTGTTAGATAGATTCATTTTCTTTACGTCAGTTTGGGGTTGGGGTTGAAAACGGCTTATTCTACCGCCATCTGATACTTATCACCAATTTGGTGTGAAGCCGATAGACATTTATGGTTGGAATACCACATGGGTAAAAAGCGTTCAGGCAGTTCAACGCGCTGGTTACAAGAACACTTTAGCGATAAATATGTGCAACAAGCGCAGAAAAAAGGGCTACGTTCCCGCGCATGGTTTAAACTAGATGAAATACAGCAAACTGACAAACTATTTAGGCCGGGAATGACAGTTGTTGATTTGGGGGCGGCCCCTGGCGGATGGTCACAATATGTTGTGACACAAATTGGTAACAAAGGTAGAGTAATCGCATGCGACATTTTACCTATGGATCCAATAGTCGGAGTTGACTTCCTTCAGGGTGATTTTCGTGATGAGATGGTACTGAAAGCCTTATTAGAACGCGTAGGTGATGGTAAGGTTCAGGTGGTAATGTCTGATATGGCGCCGAATATGAGTGGCACTCCCGCCGTTGATATTCCAAGGGCGATGTATCTGGTTGAGTTGGCGTTAGAGATGTGTAGAGATGTCTTAGCGCCGGGCGGGAGTTTTTTGGTGAAGGTCTTTCAAGGAGAGGGTTTTGATGAGTATTTACGTCAAGTTCGCTCTCTTTTCAGCATAGTAAAGGTCCGAAAACCTGATGCTTCGCGAGCTCGTTCACGTGAAGTATACATTGTAGCGACTGGGCGCAAACTGTAGTACCCTAACGCGTATTGTTAACACCATTGTAATATGAGGTTAATTCCTTGAGTGATATGGCGAAAAACCTAATTCTCTGGTTGGTCATCGCAGTTGTACTGATGACTGTATTTCAGAGCTTCGGGCCTAGCGAATCGAATAGTCGTCGTACCGACTATTCGGAATTTATGACGCAGGTTAGTAATAACCAGGTCAGCGAAGCTCGTATTAGCGGGCGTGAAATTCAGTATAAAACGCAGCAGGACAAAGCAGCCCATACAACTTACATGCCAATGGAAGACCCATTGCTTCTTAGCCTTCTGCTAAAAAATAATGTAAGAACTATTGGTGAGCCGCCTGAACAGCCTGGCTTCCTACAACAGGTCTTTATCTCCTGGTTCCCGATGCTGTTATTGATCGGTGTCTGGATCTTCTTCATGCGCCAAATGCAAGGCGGTGGTGGTAAAGGCGCGATGTCATTCGGCAAAAGTAAGGCCAGAATGCTATCGGAAGAACAAATCAAAACCACGTTTGCTGACGTAGCCGGTTGTGATGAAGCAAAAGAAGATGTGAGTGAGCTGGTTGAGTTCTTACGCGATCCAAGCCGTTTCCAGAAGCTGGGTGGTAAGATCCCTAAAGGTATACTGATGGTCGGTCCTCCGGGAACCGGTAAAACTTTGCTGGCTAAAGCCATTGCCGGTGAAGCCAAAGTTCCTTTCTTCACTATTTCTGGTTCTGACTTTGTTGAAATGTTTGTGGGTGTTGGTGCATCTCGTGTGCGCGACATGTTCGAACAGGCTAAAAAAGCGGCTCCATGTATCATCTTTATTGATGAAATCGACGCCGTTGGCCGTCAGCGTGGTGCAGGTTTAGGCGGTGGTCATGATGAACGTGAACAAACGCTAAACCAAATGCTGGTTGAGATGGATGGTTTTGAAGGTAATGAAGGCGTTATCGTTATTGCCGCAACTAACCGTCCTGACGTTTTAGACCCTGCATTACTGCGCCCGGGCCGTTTCGACCGTCAGGTTGTGGTTGGTCTGCCTGATGTTCGCGGTAGAGCTCAGATCCTTAAAGTTCATATGCGTCGCGTACCGGTATCGCCGGATGTTGATGAATCAGTTATTGCGCGTGGTACTCCGGGCTTCTCGGGTGCTGACTTAGCTAACTTAGTCAATGAAGCGGCTCTGTTTGCTGCCCGTACCAATAAACGTGTTGTATCGATGGTTGAGTTTGAAAAAGCCAAAGATAAGATCATGATGGGTGCGGAGCGTCGTTCTCTGGTTATGACCGAAGAGCAGAAAGAGTCAACGGCCTATCATGAAGCCGGACATGCGATTATTGGGCGTTTAGTACCAGAGCACGATCCTGTCCATAAGGTTACGATTATTCCTCGTGGCCGTGCATTGGGTGTGACTTTCTTCCTGCCGGTTGGTGATGCAATAAGTGAGAACCGCCAGAAGCTGGAAAGCCGTATTTCAACGCTGTACGGTGGTCGTTTAGCCGAAGAGCTAATTTACGGACCTGAAAAAGTGTCTACCGGTGCTTCTAATGATATTAAAGTAGCCACCTCAATTGCCCGTAACATGGTGACTCAGTGGGGCTTCTCTGAGAAGTTAGGTCCTTTACTGTACGCAGAGGAAGAGGGCGAAGTATTCCTTGGCCGCTCAATGTCAAAAAGCAAGCACATGTCTGATGAAACGGCGCGTATTATCGACCAGGAAGTTAAATCACTAATTGAACGCAACTATGAGCGTGCAAGACAGATTCTGGAAGATAATATGGACATCCTGCACTCGATGAAGGATGCATTGATGAAGTATGAAACTATTGATGCTCCTCAGATCGACGATCTGATGGCCCGCAGAGAAGTTCGTACTCCGGCCGGCTGGGATGATGCACAAAGCGGTGGAACTAAACCACCAGCGGGTAACGCACAGACTCCGGTTATGCCTGCAGAACCGACAGTGACAGACTTGCATAAGCCTGACGCGCCAAGTGACAAGCCCGCTGTTTAAGCTATCATTTGGTCGAGTATGATAATAAAAACCCCGAGCTTGCTCGGGGTTTTTGTATTTATCGGTATAATATACCGGTCATACGTCAAGCCGCATCTTTGTTAGCTGCGCTGGCTCACCCGAATTATTTGGGGTATAAAACCGTCTCTTCATCAGAAGGTTTTGTTTGCGGTTAGTTATCTGGCCTAGAGTAAAATAGTAGGCGTTATTTATTGCGATATGCAGGATTAAGGAATTCATCATGAAGTTAGACAGCAGGGGATTAACCTTGGATCTCTCTTATCCACAGGTGATGGGGATCCTTAACGTAACCCCCGACTCCTTTTCCGATGGCGGTCGCTTTAAACAAATTGATAATGCGCTACGCCATGCAAATGAGATGATTCAGGCGGGCGCGACTATTATCGATATTGGCGGCGAATCTACGCGGCCCGGTGCGGCAGACGTTTCGGTAGAGGAAGAGCTTGACCGGGTTATTCCGGTGGCAGAAGCGATTGCGAAAAATTTTGAAATCTGGGTTTCAGTCGATACGTCTAAGCCAGAGGTTATGAGAGAATCAGACCGGGTAGGTGTTCATCTGATCAATGATATTCGGGCTCTGCAAGAGCCGGGAGCGATGGATGCCGCGCTTGAAACCGGATTACCTGTTTGCCTGATGCATATGCAGGGAATGCCCAGAACAATGCAGCATGAACCCCAATATCAGGATGTTGTGGCTGAGGTTGACGCTTTTTTCGTTGAACATATTGCCCGATGCCTTGATGCCGGAATCGAACGAAGTAAGCTGCTACTCGATCCGGGATTTGGCTTTGGTAAGAATCTAAAACATAATTATCAATTATTGGCTCATTTGTCAGACTTTCATCATTTTGAATTGCCGCTATTGGTCGGAATGTCGAGAAAGTCTATGATAGGGCAACTTTTGAATGTGCCTCCTGAGCAGCGGGTAGTGGGTAGCGTTACCTGTGCGGTGATTGCCGCGATGCAAGGGGCTCAAATTATTCGCGTACACGACGTAAAAGAAACGGCAGAAGCGATGAGAGTCGTTGAAGCTACACTTTCGGCTAAGGGATAAAAATAAAATGAGTAGTAATCGCAAGTATTTTGGCACGGATGGTATTCGGGGCAAAGTTGGTGATCATCCTATAACTCCTGAATTTGTGCTTAAGTTAGGCTGGGCGGCAGGGAAAGTTTTAGCCCGTCATGGTTCTCGTAAAATCATTATTGGTAAAGATACGCGTATTTCCGGCTATATGCTGGAGTCAGCGCTTGAGGCAGGCCTTGCAGCAGCAGGTTTATCCGCGTCTTTTACCGGACCAATGCCAACCCCTGCGGTTGCTTATTTAACCCGAACCTTTCGCGCTGAAGCCGGTATTGTGATTTCTGCTTCTCATAATCCTTATTATGATAACGGCATCAAGTTCTTCTCGATTGACGGCACTAAGCTGCCGGATGCGGTAGAAGAAGCGATTGAAGCTGAAATGGAAAAGCCGCTGACCTGCGTTGAATCAGCCGAGTTAGGCAAAGCCAGCCGAATTAATGATGCTGCCGGCCGTTATATTGAATTCTGTAAGGGCGGGTTCCCTAGCGAACTCAGCCTCAGTGAGTTAAAAATCGTCGTGGACTGCGCCAATGGTGCCACCTATCACATCGCCCCGAGCGTATTGCGTGAATTGGGTGCAAACGTCATTACTATTGGCTGTGAACCGGATGGCATGAATATTAATGAAAAATGTGGTGCTACCGATGTCCGTCTGCTGCAAGAGCGGGTTTTAGCTGAGAAAGCCCATGTAGGTATCGCCTTCGACGGTGATGGCGACCGGGTCATGATGGTTGACCATTTAGGCAATAAAGTGGATGGCGATCAGATCCTGTATATTATTGCGCGTGAGGCTCTGCGTCAGGGGCAGCTTAAAGGCGGAGCCGTTGGCACACTAATGAGCAATATGGGGTTGGAGCTGGCGCTTAAGCAGCTAGGTATCCCGTTTGCCAGAGCTAAAGTAGGTGACCGTTACGTTCTGGAAAAAATGAAAGAATTGGGCTGGACATTAGGTGCAGAAAACTCCGGTCATGTGATTCTTCTGGATAAAACAACAACGGGTGACGGCATTGTTGCTGGCCTGCAAGTATTAGCCGCGATGGCGCGCAACCATATGACACTACACGACCTGTGTAGCGGCATGAGACTTCTGCCTCAGGTACTGGTTAACGTGCGCTTTGCTGGCAAGCATGACCCGCTGGAAGCTGAGAACGTGAAGCAAGTAACGGCTCAGGTTGAGCTAGAGTTGGCAGGGCGTGGTCGGGTATTACTGCGTAAATCAGGTACTGAGCCTCTAATCCGGGTTATGGTTGAAGGTGAGGATGATGAGCAAGTTCTGCGCCTGGCAAACAGCATTGCGGATGCGGTAAAATCTAACGGCTAATGACTTTAGCCTATTATCCAAACTAAAGCGGGAGATTCCCGCCCAGACTGACGATAAAGTAGTGCAATTTGGTTTTATCAGAAGTTTCGTCCGTAAAAAGAATGTCGAAATATTACCTTCTTCTAGCGGCCGAGGGGCGGTACTTTGAGTTCATTGGGCTACGGGCCTAGAATCCCTAGGGGTACTTCGGCTGGCAAGCCAGCTACGGCCCCAACGGAATTCTCTCCCTGCGTTTGAGTTTTTTAAGTCCCAGACTTTGATGTGTGAGGTTTATCAACAGCTTGAGCGGGAGATTCCCGCTTTAGTTTTATGTCACGTCTCAGGGTAGTAAAAGGATATTACTTCATATGCGTGCTAAGTCTCTGCTATTTGTTGTTATCGGCATTACTGCCGCGGCTCTTCTAGTGATTTTTTCACTGTATAATGGATATCTAAGATTTAATTACCCCACATTAAGCCAGTTCCCCGTACAGGGAATTGATATCTCAAATCATCAAAAACAGATTCGCTGGGACGACATTGACAAGTGTCAGGTTAGTTTTGTTTTTATTAAAGCGACTGAGGGCGGCGATTTCAAAGATAAGAGCTTTCATGCTAACTGGACGGCGGCCAGGGAACGTGGTTTTATCGTTGGTGCCTATCATTTCTTCACTTTTTGTAAGTCCGGTGAAGAACAGGCTAAAAATTTTATTGAAACCGTTCCGCTTGAGCCGAATACTCTGCCACCCGTTATTGATCTGGAGTATGGCGGTAACTGTCAACTGACGTCAGACAAAGCGCTGGTACTTGCAGAAATCGAAGTGCTAATTAACCGGCTGGAAGATTTTTATCATAAAAAGCCGATTCTTTATGTAACCAGTGAATTCTATAACGACTTTGTTGCTTATAAATTTGATAATAACCCTATCTGGATCCGGGATATTTATACACAGCCGGCCTTAGTTGATAGTCGTGAGTGGACGCTATGGCAATACGCTAATCGCGGGCATCTTGATGGCATTGATACTTTTGTCGATCTCAATGTTTTCCACGGTACAGAACAACAATTTAAAACGCTTATTGAATAATTTTGTTTATTTCGTTTACTTAAAAGAGATACTTATGGAAAGTAACTATTTCTAAGTGTTATTATCTGCTCGGCTGCATTGAGGCATCCGGATAAAATATATGGCAGGTGATTGGACTATGGACGTGAAATCTTTCATTAGCCGTAATTTCTTTTCTACATTGTTGGTTTTCTGCACGATTCTTATTTCAAGCAACTCGTTTGCATCAGACAATAATTCACTTACAAATAGTAATGCTATTTTTGCGACTAATTTGGTATTAACTGAGAGCGGCAGTAGTTCTATATTTCCTCCCGGCTATAAACTTAAGCAACTTGATGAAACCGTTAGCCTTAACGGAGAGATAGTCAGCTCTGGCCGTATTGAATACAACCCGTCAGGTAACGTGACTCGACTGGAGCGACGGGAAAAGAACCGAAAAGGTGAGTCAATCACCAGGGTTTATAGAGATGAATCAGGCAACTGGATTAAACGTATTAACTGGCTTATTGATGGCAAAGAGTCAGACGTTGGAAAAGTGGTTATTGAATATCTGTTTGATGAGCAGGGCCGTATTGTTTCAAGCCGGTTGTTAAACAGCGTCTGGGCGCGTGAATATATCTATAATGACAATCAACAGCTTACTGAGGTTATTGAAAAACAAATATTAGATGAAAATAATTTCAGTGAAGTAACCTATCCTGTTAGAAGATATCATTACAATTCCCAAGGTTTTATTGCCCGCCGCGATGTGTTAACTAAACGAAAAAATCTTATTTCTACCCATTACTTTGATTATGGTGAACATAATGTTTTACAACGAGTTACCGGCATAGCAAGTAACGACGAAGTAAAAAGAAATAGCGGAGAAAAACATTATTCAGATTACGACCGGTACCACAACTGGTTGCTTGCTGAGTGGGATAACGGAGAAAGCAAGTTCACTAAAATTCGAAAGATTATTTATTACTGATATCTGATTCAAACGTAGCTTAACGGGCCATGATTGCTTTATAATGATGCCGTTAGCCGCAGGCCGACTGAATTTATGCTGATTTTTTCCGCAAATGCGTGCAGGTTGCTAAAATGAACTTGCACCTCACTGTGGCTTTCGTTAGTATTCACACCCGCTCCAGTCGGGAGAGATAGATAAAATTAACATCGTCTCCGGATACTGGTACAAGTTTTAGCACGGGGTTATCCCGAAGGATTACAGGCAAGAATATGTACGAAGCGCTTCTTATTATTTTCCTGTTGGTAGCAATCGGACTGGTTGGTCTGGTTATGCTTCAGCAAGGTAAAGGTGCTGACATGGGCGCTTCTTTCGGTGCCGGTGCCTCTGCAACTTTATTCGGTTCAGGCGGGTCAGGTAACTTTATGACTCGAATGACAGCAGTTTTAGCGACGCTATTCTTTGTGATTAGCCTAGCATTAGGCAATCTCAGTACCCACCAGGATAAGAAAGTGGGCGAATGGGAAGACCTAAGCACTCCGGTGAAAACTGAGGCAGTTAAACCTGTCCCTCAGAATACACCAAGCAGTGATATCCCTCGCTAAGGGATAGGATTAAAAAGAGTTCGAAGAGTAACCATTACAGGTTGCTCTGTATGAAAGCAGTGCCGAGGTGGTGGAATTGGTAGACACGCTACCTTGAGGTGGTAGTGCCCGATTGGGCTTACGGGTTCAAGTCCCGTCCTCGGTACCAATATCAAATCAATAGACGTCAATAGACGTCTATTTTTTTATCTTAACTTCACGTTTCTACACGTATTTTCTTCATTTCCTATTCTCTCTACGTATACTCAATTCAACCGACATCAATGTGCTCATGTGGGTATAAATGCGGGTATATTCTCGCATAGAAAAATCCTGTACCCTCAATAGCGATTTAAAGGAATACACTATGGCCCTGACGGACATCAAAGTACGCTCAGCAAAGCCGGAAGATAAAGCGTACAAACTCACCGATGGTGACGGTATGTTTCTACTGGTTCATCCCAATGGTTCGAAATACTGGCGTTTACGTTATCGATTTGGCGGTAAGGAAAAGACGCTTGCGCTAGGTGTTTATCCAGAGGTTACTCTAGCTGACGCTCGTCAAAAACGTGATGAAGCCAGAAAGCTGATTGTTGTGGGCACAGACCCGAATGAATATAAAAGGGCAGTAAAAGCCGAGTTAGAGGATGAAGCCAAAACTTTTGAATCCGTAGCTAGGGCTTGGCACGCCGAAAATAGGAAATGGTCAGCGTTACATAGTGAACGCATATTGAAAGGTTTAGTCGAGCATATATTCCCTTCCATCGGAAAGACATACATTGCCGATTTGAAAACCAAGGATCTGTTAGTGCCGATTAAGAACGTCGAACGTTCAGGCCGCTTAGAGGTTGCTATGCGTCTAAAACAGCGAACTACAGCAATTATGACCTATGCTGTACAGAATGGTTTGATTGATTATAATCCAGCTCAAGATATGGCTAGAGCGATTATTTCCGGAAAAGTAACACACCGACCAGCCTTATCACTTGATCTACTCCCTGAACTTCTTAAACGAATTGATTCGTATAAAGGTAGAGAACTTACGAAGTGGGCAATCAAACTTTCTTTGATGCTTTTCGTTCGCTCTAGTGAACTGCGTTTTTCACGTTGGTCAGAAATAGATTTTGATCGTGCTATGTGGACGATTCCTGCTGAACGGGAGTCTATTCCTGGTGTTAAGTTTTCGGAGAGGGGCTCAAAGATGCATACACCGCATTTAGTACCTCTTAGTCGTCAATGCATTGGATTATTTAATAAAGTACAAGAAGTAAGTGGTCGCTGCGATTTGATCTTTATTGGTGACCATTCTTCGAGAAAGCCGATGAGTGAGGGAACAGTTAATAAAGCTTTGCAAAATATGGGCTATGACACGAAAACAGAAATCTGTGGTCATGGTTTTCGTACAATGGCCTGTAGTGCATTAATTGAGTCGGGATTATGGTCCAGAGATGGTGTAGAGCGTCAGATGAGCCATCAGGAACGTAATGGTGTCAGGGCGGCTTACATCCATAAGGCTGAGCATTTAGATGAACGGCGATTGATGGTGCAGTGGTGGGCGGATTATCTGGATGCTAACCGAGATACTTATATCAGTCCTTTTGACTTTGCTAAGGTCATTAAACCTACAACCTAAAATAAATTTCCAAATATGACTAAAACCCGAGGGGAGGCTTTTTAGCCTCCCCTCTATTTGTTCATAATAAATTATGCGAATGAGACGTATTCATGAAAATAAAATCTAATCGACTAAAACGAAAAACACCGCACTTAACCATCACCTGTGACTTACCGATTTTTAAACCCTTCATTACCCTGCTGGCCAACATCATCGAACGTCACCCAAAAGTCTTCAGCATCACACTCAATTACAGTAATGCGGACTACACGGCAGAAACGGGCGGTTACCGCCCTGTGGAAATTAGACTAGAAAGGAAACAGGATAATCGATGGTATATCTGTTACGTAACCGAGTTTACCTATACATCCACACCATTTGGTCAAGAATCAACCTATGCTATCGATTTTGACTTTAGTCGGGGCTTGGGGTATCAGCTTGGTATGCGACAGGAGCCTATTGCTGCCTACGGCCCCCTGTATAGCCTTTGGCAACGTAACTTCTGCCGTTACCATTCCCATGACATTTATCAGTGTAAGACCCGCATTGAGGAGGCATAACCTACGTACAACCATTCTTTATTATGTCAGTACGCTCTTCAGCCCTTCTCTTCTTATATCGTTTAGTTACACCTCATTCTGGCGCTAACACTCCGTCGGTATAGTTCATTTATGTAAATATCGACAAAACCAACAAAGATAAATAATCAATACCGAGGAATATTAAGCATATTCCCCCGGTTAAATAACGTTTAGCTGTTTTTAACCGCATTGATCGGCGGCGGCGATCAATATCACATTTTTTCATTGTTACAAACGATCAATCACCAACCGGTGAATTGATAGACTAAATCCCTTTAAAAACCAGCCAAAGGAAAGCGTTATGGATGATAAATCCGGTATTGAAATTGTTCGGTCGTACTTAGATGTTTTACCTAAATCACTCAGTGACAAAATCATTGATAAATTAAAACACACGATTAACTACGAACCTGTTATTGGTGTAATGGGGAAAACAGGGGCTGGAAAATCAAGTTTATGTAATGCCATATTTCGCAGCAATATCTGTGAAGTCAGCGATATAGGAGCCTGTACCCGTGAAGTCAAAAGAATGAAGCTGACCTTTGGCAAACGGTCTCTTATTTTAATCGATATTCCGGGCGTCGGTGAAAGCAAGGAACGTGATGAAGAGTATAAGACGTTATATCGCTCACTATTACCCGAGTTAGATATTGTACTTTGGGTATTAAAAGGGGATGACCGTGCTTTCGCATCCGATGAATATTTTTATCACCATGTCATAAAAACCAGTCAGGAGGGAGATGAGAAAATTGTTTTTGTCTTAAATCAGATAGACAAAATTGAACCCTACCGAGAATGGGATACAGCAAATAACCGTCCTTCTCCATTACAGCGCCAACATATCAAAGAAAAACAAGCCTACGTTGAAAAATGCTTCCACTATCCAAGAAATCAAATTGTAGCCGTATCCGCAAACGATAAATACAACATTGATCTGTTGGTTGAGGAAATCATTCGATGTCTCCCAAAGCACGCAAAAAGCAACGTTATCGCCCAAGTCGATCCCAAAAACAGAACCGACCG
>NZ_ATYS01000020.1 GCF_000427805.1 Budvicia aquatica DSM 5075 = ATCC 35567
GAAGTCTCTTGATCAGGAGATCTGATCAAGAGACAGGTTTTTCAACGGGGTGACGACGAGAGTGTTCTATGCCATGTAATCCCACTCGAGAGTCATCCCTTTCTCCCGTTATCCCCGCGAAAGCGGGGATCCAGGTTTTAGCTAACAAGCTAGCGCTTGGCCTAAGGACTAGACCCCGTTTTTCAACGGGGTGACGACGAGAGTGTTCTATGCCATGTAATCCCACTCGAGAGTCATCCCTTTCTCCGTCATCCCCGCGAAAGCGGGGATCCAGGTTTTAGCTAACAAGTTAGCACTTAGCCTAAGGACTGGACCCCGTTTTTCAACGGGGTGACGACGAGAGTGTGCTATGCAATGTAATCCCACTCGATCGTCATCCCTTTCTCCGTCATCCCCGCGAAAGCGGGGATCCAGATTTTAGCTAACAAGTTAGCACTTAACCTAAGGGTTCGCCCCATTTTTCAACGGGAGGGACGACGATCGCGTTTCTTTGCTGACCTTCGGTTGGTTTAGATTAACTTCTTACGCACCCTGACGACAACCCATTCGGCCAATAATACAACCACTAAGATACTGACCAGAATGGTGGCAACTAACTGCCATTGGAACAGGTTCATCGCATCGTTTAGTACCACGCCGATACCGCCCGCGCCGACTAATCCTAATACGGCAGATTCCCGCACGTTAATGTCCCAGCGGAACAGTACGATGCTGAAGAATGCCGGAACAACCTGTGGCCAATAACCTTTAACTAAAATGCTGGGCATTGATGCGCCGGTGGCTCTTAGCGCTTCGATGCTACCCATATTGATCTCTTCCAGCGCTTCTGCCAACAGTTTTCCGACAAAGCCGACGGAGCGTAAGGCAACGGCCAGTACACCGGCGATAATGCCGGGGCCAAAAATAGCAACAAACAGCAGGGCCCATACCAGCGAGTTAACCGAACGTGAGGTCACCAAGAAAACCTGAGCTATCCAGTTTAGGATCCTTGAGTGGACCACGTTACGGGCATTTAATAACGCCAGTGGAATCGCCATTATCAGGCAGAGTAAAGTGCCTAAGGTTGCGATGTTTAAGGTTTCCATCAGGGCATGATGAATTGATGTCGGGTAAGCCGCGACATCCAATGGCCACATGCGTTCAAACATATCCATCATTTGAGTTGGTGCGTCATACAGAAACTCAGGAATCACCTCTACCGTTCTGACTGAGGCAATCAGCGAGGCCAGCATAATGAGATATACCAAATAGCGGGCGGCGCGCTGGAGAGGGGTAAAACGCTGATATTTTGGCGGTGTATCAGGTACCGATGGCTTATCCGCCAGAGATAATGACGTCATCATGCAAATACCCTCCGTACCAGATTAGATAAGGCTTCACCCAGTAAAATCAGGGCAATAATTGTAATCAGAATTGCGGTGACGAAGTCATAATCGAAGCGCTGGAACGCTGAGAATAGTGTTCCGCCCAAACCACCGGCACCCACTAAGCCCACCATGGTGGAGTTACGTAAGTTAGAGTCTAACTGGTAGGTTGAAAAACCAATAAATCGGGAGAAAACCTGAGGCAATACCGCAAATAAAATCACGCTGATAAAGCTGGCTCCGGTAGCCCGAATAGCTTCAACCTGCTTTAAAGAGATCTCTTCAATGGCTTCGGCAAACAGTTTGGCAATAAAGCCGATAGACGCAACGATTAGGGTAAGAATACCGGCCAGCGCGCCAAAGCCGACAGACTTAACAAACAGAATTGCGATGATAACCGGGTGGAAAGTCCGGCAGATGGCAATAACAACCCGGGCCGGAATACTGATAACGTTAGGCATCATATTACGCGCGGCGAACAGGCCGACAAACAGAGAAATAACGATACCGGCGGCGCTGGCGATAATGGCAATTTGCAAACTTTCCAGCAAGTCGTTCAGTAATAGTTCCCAGCGGGTAAAGTTAGGTGGAAACATGCGTCCGAGCAGGCGTTCGGCATGCTCCATACCGATAGCAATCCGCTCCATGCTAACGCCCATAATACTAAAGGCATAAATCACATAGGCGGCAACGACAACTGACCCCAGCCTGACCAGCCAGTTAGTCTTAAACGGGTTTTGATGGGTATTTATACCAGCCATGATTCACCTCCATAGATCTCTTTGAGGTGGCTATCGGTGATGCCCTGAGCCGGGCCGTCATAGACTATTCGCCCTCCGCTCATTCCGATAATGCGTTTGGCAAAGCGCTGAGCCAGCTTAACGTCGTGGATATTAACCAGCGTTGGAATACCTTTGCTGGCGGCCAGCGTATCCATCAGTTCCATAATTTCTACCGCTGTCTTGGGATCCAGAGATGAAGTCGGCTCATCGGCCAGTAAAATATGCGGGTTCTGCATCAGGGCTCGGGCAATACCGACTCGCTGACGTTGCCCGCCAGACAGGCTATCGGCACGCTGTGTGGCAAAATCGGTTAGTCCGACGTGATGGAGCAACTCAAAGGCCCGGTCGATATCTTCTTGCAGAAATTTACGCCGCCATGCCTGCCACGCATTCATATATCCCAAACGGCCGGTTAATACGTTTTCAATTACGCTTAGCCGTTCGACCAGATTGTACTCCTGAAATACCATGCCAATTTGGCGGCGCAGGTGGCGTAAGGCTTTGCCCTGAACTTTAACCAGATCGGAGTGTTGGAACAGAATCTCTCCGGTTGTTGGCGTAATTAATCGATTGATACAGCGCAGCAGCGTACTTTTCCCGGTGCCGGAAGGGCCGATAATGGCAATAATTCCCGGTTGCTCAATGGATATATTGATATCTTTTAGAATCGGCTTACCTGCACGGTAAGAGTGATTCAACTGGTTAATGGTTAAATAGTTCTTAGGTTGAACTTGAGGCTGGATTCCGGCTGATATTGTCATAGTAATAGGCCTCCTGCGGGATAGCGAATGGCTATCCCAGACAGTAAAAAGAAAGTAATGTGGGTAAAAGTGAAAGCTTGTCTATCCGAATGCGATTACTGCTTAGCAGGCGCCTCGGCTTCACGTTTCTTTTTCGCTGCGTCAGCGGCTTCTTTCTCGGCTAACTGCTGTAGGCCATTTTTGCTATAGGCAGTGCCGGTGGCTGAAGCGATTTCACGAACCACTCCCCAGTCATCTTTGTAGTTAATGGCATAGAAGCGATCGGCACCGCCAAAGGTTTCTTGCATTTCAGGCGGGAACCGATAGGTGGTAAAGGCATCTTTAATTTTGGCAACCAGCTCAGGATCTAAATCGTAAGCGTAACCAAAGGCTGAGGTCGGGAAGCGGGCGCTGGTATAGATTGTCCGGAAATCGGCTGCTTTAACGCGTCCGGCTTCTACCATGCGCTCATACACATCGGAGGCAACCGGTGCGGCATCGTAGTCACCGCTTAATACCCCCATCACTGATTGGTCATGCTTACCGGAATAAACCACTTTGTAGTCTTCATCCGGGGTAATGCCAATTTTCGGGAACAGTGCACGCGGCGCCAGGTTACCGGAGTTAGATGAAACGGAGGTATGGGCGACAACTTTGCCTTTTAGGTCATCCATAGTTTTATACGGGCTGTCGGCCTTAACCAGCACGATTAAGTTATAACCCTGGAACTCTTTTTCAGTGCCTTTTACCGCGATAGGAACATAGCCAGCCAGGTTAACCGCATAGCCGGTCGGGCCGGTAGAGAACCCGGCGATATGCAGCCGGCCTGAGCGCATTGCTTCGACCTGTGCTGAGTTTGAATGAACGGAATAATAAATCACCTTTTTGCCGGTCTTATCAGATAGATATTTCTGGAAGTCAGCAAAGGCATCCTTATAAACGGCAGGATCTTCTACCGGAGTATAGCTAAACACCAAGGTGCCCGGATTTTTCCACTCTTTAGGATCGGTCGGAGTATCGGCCACCATATCCCGATTTTCATCACAATAGCGATCGTCCAGATCTCCGCGATAGCTACAGGTTGCCGCCGAAACGGATGACATAAAGAGCAGACTGCCGGTCAATAATGCTGAGACGGATAACCACCGGGATAACTGTTTGGTTTTAAGTTTGGTCATTGTTACGTCCTCATTGATGCTATGTAGGGTAAGTTTTTTTGTTCTTGTATAACGACTAGGTCGTTTAGGTGTTCATTTATAACAAAGCAATAACAATGCCAACATAAAATTAACAATAACTGCGCGGTTCTAAAGGGACTCAGTTAGCCGTAAGGGGAAAAATAAGGACAAAAGTGTCCTTATTTTACGGTTCATGAGGACATTATTGTCCTCCCCAGGCTACGGAAGATGCGTTTATTCAAACCATGTTTCTTCATTTTGCGGTAAAGGGTTTTTCGGGTCAGGTTCAAGTGTGTGGCGACATCGTTCAGCTCTCCGGCGCATATTTCCAACGTAGAGATCAATATCTTCTTTTCGTAGGTATCCAGATGGTGTTCAAGATCGGCAATATCGACTACCGGTGCCGGTATTTCTTCATTCAGATTAATGCCGTCACCGGGGATCCCGAGTACGTAGCGGTTTGCCACATTCTTGAGCTCTCTGATGTTGCCCGGCCAAAGGTAGCTTAATAGCTTATTTTGTTGGCTAATTTTCAGCGTAGGTGTCTCCCGTTGATACTGGAGAGCGGCTTGCTGACAGAAGAATTCAAACAGCAACAAGATGTCATTCTCCCGCTCGCGCAGGGGAGGAATATGTAAGTTAGCCACATTGAGCCGGTAGAGCAGGTCGGAGCGAAAGCGCCCTTGGTGGCTGAGGGTAACCAAGTCCATTTTACTGGCGGCCAAAACGTGGATATTGACCGGAATTAGCTGATGGCTGCCAACGCGCTCAATAGTGCGGGTCTGGAGCACGCGCAGTAGCCTAACTTGAGCGACGAGCGGCATACTTTCTATTTCATCGAGAAACAGCGTACCGCCGTTGGCGGCTTCAATTTTACCAATATGTCGTTTTTGGGCCCCGGTAAAAGATCCTGCTTCATGGCCGAATAACTCACTCTCCAGTAAGTTCTCCGGCATTGCTCCGCAGTTAATGGCAATAAAGGGCTTATCAGCCCTTGGCCCGCTATGGTGAATAGCGTCGGCAACGACATCTTTTCCACTGCCTGTTTCGCCATAAATCAGGGTATCAACCTGAGCCTGAGCTAAAACCATCGCCTGCTGGCGGAGATATTGTATTGCCGGTGAGCGGCCAATAATTTTTTGCGTCATATATTCTGCGTGGGCTGACGCGGGCTGGCTTTGGCTATTCATTTGCAAATAGGCCTGACGGCGGTTAAGGGCAAGTTCAGTCTGGCGAAATAGCTGTTCTGAATTAATCGGCTTTTCCAAAAAGTCTTGGGCACCTTCTTTCATGGCCTGAATCGCCAGTGGAATATCCGCATGGCCGCTCATCAGGATCACCGGTAATTGATTATCCAGCTGTTGTACGGCGGCTAAAAGCTGGAGCCCGTCGATATCCGGCATGCGGATATCACTCAAGACGATGCAGGATGAGTGAGTAGCGATATAGTCCAAGGCTTCCTGAGGGCGGTTAAACTCCCGACAGCTGAAACCGGCAATACCCAGCATTTCAGCCAGACTCTCTGACATGCAAGGATCGTCATCAACAATAATAATTTCAATATTCATCATCAATCCTCTGTGTTGTCGCCTGATTCCGGTGGCGGAACTAATCTCAGCCTGAGAGAAAAACAGGTATAAGCACTGCGGCTACTGACCAGTCGGAGGTGTCCGCGGAGATCCTGCATAATGTTGTAACTAATCGATAAACCGAGTCCCAGACCGTTGCTGGCGGTTTTTTGTGAAAAGAATGGATCAAAAATGCGGCCGGCATGCTCAGGTGCGATCCCGCAGCCATTATCTATTACCAGTATCTCGACCCAGTGTTCAAGGCGTTGCCAGGCAATAATAATTTTTGGCTGAGCAACTGACGAGATGGCATCAATCGCATTAGACAGCAAATTCACCAGAACCTGCTCAAGGCGTATTGCTTCGGCCGAAGCCCAAATGTCATTCAGCGATTGATCCTTCTGCTCAGGATTAACCGGCTGAATCTGTAGGTCAATTCCCTGCTTGCTGACCTGAACCAACTCAATTGCGGCACATAGCACAGTTTTCAGGTGAACCGGAGAGAGGTTGTTATCAGCCTTTCTGGCAAAGCTTTTAAGGTGATGAGTGATATGGCTGACTTTATCCAGCAGTTGCCTAAGCTGGTCGATTTTGCGCTTTATCTGGGTAGCATCATTTTGTTGCAGGTAGTGGTTCAGGCTAAAGATATAGTTGCGCATTGCCGCCAGTGGCTGATTAATTTCGTGAGTAATCGAGACACTGAGCTGACCTAACGCAGCGAGTTTTCCTGCCTGAACCAGTTCTTCCTGAGCCAGCGCTAGCTGGTGTTCAGCCTGGCGGCGTTCATCAGTTTCTTGCTGTAGCTGCCAGCGGGTTTGCTCTGCCCGCAAAGCAGATTGCTGAAATATAGCCAGATCCTTAGCCATTGAACTAATTTCGTCGTTGCCCAGAATAATAATCGGGGTATTCAGCTCGCCTTTGGCGATGCTTTTCATATTGCTCTGCAAAGTGCGAATCCGATTAATAATACTGCGACGGACATACAGCCATGACAGCGTAATAACTAAAATAAGGCTGACCAATGACAGACCCAGCGTTAAGCGGCTAGCCTGAGCTACTGATTGAGTGGCGGCCGACAGTTCAGTATCAATAAGCCGGTTGACCTGCTGGCTGTAATAGCTGATTTGCTTGGCGAGTTGTTGCACATAGCGCTGGTTATTGGTCATCAGAAATGAGAGTTGATAGGAGAGATCCAGTTCCTGATTTTTATAGCTAAATAGCTGGCCCTCTCTGGAGGTTAAAGCCAGTAGCTGAATCAATTGTTGGTATTGCTCGGCAGACAAGCTTTTGTCAAAGGAGGCCTGACCTGCAATTTTCTTACCCATATCTTCTATGCGCAGAAAGGTGTAGTCGAGTTCGTTAAAGCTTTGGGCTGCGGCTACTTTTTCAATAAAGCCGGCTAAAAAAGCCAATTCTAACTGCCAGCGCTGGCGTTCAGGCTTCCCCTGATTAAATTGCTCCAGCCAAGGCTCAAATTGCAAATTCAAGCTTTGAGTTTGCTGATGGGTTCCGGCTATGGCTGATGCTTTCAGCGTTGCCACCTGATACAGCACCATAATAGTTTGTCGGATCTGGGTATTTAATTCGAGAAAGTAGCGGTCTCTGTCGGGGAGTTGGCGCATCCACTCATCCATTTGATTTAGCGTATGCAGTAACTCATTTTTGACCTGATCCCGTTCTTGTTGATTTTCGGCCATCAGCAGTGCAGAGGCTAGGCTAACAACCTGCCGGCTCTGGTCATTTAACTGGGTGGCGGCAAACAGCGCCCCGATATGATTCTGATGTAGGGTAGTAAGGCGGGATTCTAAGTCCGCATGGCTACGCAGGCTTAAGCCTGTCGCCATAAGGGTCATGGTTGCCAATAATGAAAATGCAAACAGCAAGCGCCCGCCAATACCAATACGCCAGTTCATAAACCGCCATAGAAAATAATGTCTGAATGTTACAATACTGGCGTATATGTTGTTTGTTTGTAAAATGAAGGGCGCAAATAGTGATAGATGAATCGTGTCACCAATGTGTTATTGGGCTGTGATCCAATATGCGATACCAATAAGAGGTACTGCTTTGATGCTTCTTGGCTATTTTGCAACCACGGTAGGGTATGTATCGCCAGACTGCGGGCAATTAATCAACGGATGAGTTAGCGGAAGAATGTTAGATTCTGGAAATGGGCTGCAAAAATAGTCGAAGTGAAACGTTAACTATCCTTATCCGTACTGATTAACCCCGATACTGAATGCCGTTTTACTAAGGTTGGATTAAATAAGTTAGTGACGTCCGGCAGCAGTTTTCCCTGTGCCAGCGCCAGCGCAAGTTCCGCCGCCTGAGTCGCCATAGAAACGACCGGATATCGGACGGTCGTCAGGCCGGGCCGGAGGTAGCGGGCAATCAGTACATCATCAAAGCCTATCAGCGACATATCTTGCGGAACCTGGATATTGTTATCGCTGAGCACTGAGAGTGCACCGGCAGCCATGGTGTCGTTGTAACAAACCACCGCAGTAATTTTTTGATTTCTCTCTAACAGTTCAATCAAGGCCTTTTCGCCACCGACCTCATCAGGCGAGCCGTAAGCAATACGTTTTTCCGTAATGGCAATTTGATGCTCGGTTAGTGCATCCCGATAGCCTTGCAGGCGGTCTTCGGCGTCAGAAATTTTATGGTCTGAACAGATAATGCCTATATTGCGGTGGCCCTGTTGAATCAGATAATTAGTTGCCAGCCGGGAGCCATAACGATCGTCTAATGCAACGCAACGACTTTCCAGCCCCGGCAGAATCCGATTAATCAGCACCATGCCGGGAATTTGTTGCATCAGCCCGCGTAATTCATCGTCTGACAAGGTTTTTGCATGGACTACCAGCGCTTCACACTGATGGCGGATAAGCTGCTCTATTGCCTGGCGCTCTTTGTGTTCATCGTGGTAACCGTTACCGATTAGCAAAAAGTTCCCGCTGGCGTAAGCCACTTGTTCGGTCGCTTTAACCATGGCACCAAAGAAGGGGTCTGATACGTCACAAACAATAAGACCTATCGTGCCGGTAGTTTGGCGGGCAAGCGCTCGGGCATTGGCATTAGGATGGTATTGCAGGCTTTCCATCGCGTTAAGCACCGCTTCACGGGTAACGCCTTTGGCTTTTGGTGAGTTGTTAATGACGCGAGATACCGTGGCAACAGAAACACCTGCCAGCTTAGCCACATCTTTGATCGTCGCCATAATGATTTCCCACCAAAATAAAAGTAAACGATTACATTGCTAAGTCTCACGGAAAATAAGGGTATTGGCAATATGTGAAAGCTAGAAATGAGAGAAAATACACGAATTACACGGTTAGTTACACTTTGTCGGTCAATGTTTCGTTTTGGCACTGGCTGGATTTGATTGAGTGAACTAAATTCAGTATCCCAGAGGTATTTATTGGTGAATATCCAACGTTCGCGTTGGAACCATTTACTGGATTACACCGACCTACGCGGATGCGTAGGTTTTTTTTTGCCTGTGAGGTGTTTTGGTCGTTTTTTATTCATTTGAAACGCGAATAATGCACTGTGAACAAGAAATAGATTGTCTTAGATAGTGAATGGATGCTATCAACGCATATCGCGCTGGCTATAGGGAAATTTCATATGATGGTCCGGTTTCTACGTTTTGTTTTTCGCCTCTTTTTTCGCGTTAGCGTCAAAGGTGATTTATCCAGTTTTAGCAAAGAGCGTTTATTGATAACGCCTAACCATCTTTCATTTCTCGATGGTGTTCTGCTCGGGCTTTTTCTGCCCATTAAACCTGTTTTTGCTATCTATTCCAACGTAACCGATCGTTGGTTTATTCGGATTATTCGGCCTTATATTGATTTTGCGCCGATGGACCCGAGTAACCCAATGGCAATTAAGTCCCTGATTCGACAAATCGAAAAAGGCCGCCCGATTGTTATTTTTCCGGAAGGACGAATCACAGTTACCGGTTCACTAATGAAGATTTATGACGGTGCTGCTTTTATTGCGGCAAAGTCGGATGCAACCGTTATTCCGGTCTGGCTTGAAGGTGCCGAGTTCAGCTTCTTTGGCCGTTCCAAAGGAATTTTTAAGCTACGCCTGTTTCCTAAAATCACCATTCACGTTCTTCCTGATACTAAAGTGTCTATGCCTGAAGCCCCGACGTCTACTGAGCGCCGTAAATTGGCCGGTGAGCATTTACATCAGGTGATGATGGATGGCCGTATGGCAACCCGTAAATCCAAAACGCTGTATGAAGCCTTCTTGGATGCTAAGTCCTGCTACGGCGGGGGCCAGACCATCATTGCTGATATCGCAATGAAGAATGACACCTATCGCACATTGCTAAAAAAATCTCTCGGCCTGAGTCGGATTATTGGCAAAGTCAGTGAGCAGGGTGAGCATGTTGGCCTGCTATTACCCAATACTATTGTTACGGCTGCCGCTATTTTTGGAACTTCTCTCAGCGGTCGAATACCGGCAATGCTTAACTATACCGCGGGTGTTAACGGTCTGAGCAGCGCACTGAAAGCGGCTGAAATTAAAACTATTATTACCTCCCGCCAATTTTTAGAAAAAGGTCAACTGACCTATTTAGCCGAGCAGGTTACAAACGCTAAGTGGTATTACCTTGAAGATATGAAAGATATGTTGACCCAGGAGGATAAATTCTGGGTCGTCAAACATCTGTTTTTCCCGCGTCAGGCAATGGCACCCCAAAAACCAAGTGATGCAGCCGTTGTGCTGTTTACCTCTGGGTCTGAAGGCAACCCGAAAGGCGTGGTTCATTCTCACAATAGCCTATTAGCTAACGTTGAGCAGATTCGCACCGTGGCTGATTTTACGCCAAAAGATAAGTTTATGTCGGCGTTGCCTCTGTTCCACGCTTTTGGTTTAACCGCGGGTCTGTTCACTCCGTTAATTACCGGTAGCCGGATATTTCTCTATCCTAGCCCGTTACATTACCGAATTGTGCCCGAGCTTATTTACGACCAAAACTGTACGGTGATGTTTGGTACTCCGACCTTCCTGAATAACTACGCCCGTTTCGCTCATGTCTATGACTTTGCCCGCTTACGCTATGTGGTAGCCGGCGCGGAGAAGCTGTCAGCGGCAACCCGTGAAGTTTGGCAGGAGAAGTTCGGTATTCGTATTCTTGAAGGCTATGGCGTGACGGAATGTGCTCCGGTGATTGCCATTAACGTGCCGATGGCGGCTAAGTCTCATACCGTGGGTAAAATACTGCCGGGAATGATTGCCCGACTGATTAAAGTGCCCGGAATCGAAGAGGGCGGCCGGTTGCAGGTTAAAGGCCCTAACATCATGAAAGGCTATCTGCGGGTTGAGAAACCCGGCGAGCTTGAGCCGCCTGTTGCTGAGAATCAGCAAGGCGAGATGGAAGAAGGCTGGTACGATACCGGTGATATCGTCACCTTTGATCAGGAAGGCTTCTGTACCATTAAAGGTCGGGTTAAACGCTTTGCTAAAATAGCCGGTGAAATGGTTTCGCTGGAAAGCGTTGAGCTGATTGCGAGAAAAGTCGCTCCGGATGCCGATCATGCAGCAACCGCAGTGACCGATCTGGCTAAAGGTGAATCGCTGGTGTTATTTACCACCTCGCAAGCGCTGGCGCGGGATGTATTATCTAAAGCAGCACAGGAGCTCGGATTGCCGGGGCTGGCTGTTCCAAGAGATATCAGAGTCATCAGCGCACTGCCATTATTAGGCAGTGGTAAACCGGACTATGTCACCCTGAAACGGCTGGCAGAAGAGCCAACGGAGTAAAGGCGTAAATATGACAACCATTGATGTTACACCTAAGCCGCTATTGAGTCGGGGCATGGTCGCGGTAACCAGCGCTCAGTTTTTTTCGGCATTTGGTGATAGCGCCCTGTTTTTTGCTACCTTAGGCATACTGATTCAGGAAAAATACCCGCTGTGGAGCCACTCCACGCTACAGATGTTATTTATTGTGGCTTATGTGGCGTTGGCTCCGTTTGTCGGGCAAATTGCCGATAGTTTTTCCAAAGGCAGAGTCATGATGTTTGCTAACGCCATTAAGTTATTAGGTGCGGCAATTATTATTGGCGGGCTGGATCCTTTTGTCGGCTATACCTTAGTCGGGATTGGGGCTACGGCTTACTCTCCGGCTAAATACGGCATTCTTGGCGAGATCACTCATGGCGATCAACTGGTTAAAGCTAACGGTCTGATTGAGTCTTCGACGCTGGCAGCCATTTTAGTTGGTTCGCTGATGGGGGGCTGGCTGGTCGATATCAGCCCTTACTTTGCGTTAGCGATGTGCTGTGTGGTCTATGCGGCTGCCGTTATCTCTAACTGCTATATTCCACGGCTGAAAGCTGCACGCCCGGGCGCACGCTGGAATCTGGTTGAGATGATTAAGCGCTTTGCTACCGCCTGTAAGGTGCTGTGGCAGGACGACGAAACACGCATGTCATTAGTCGGTACCAGCCTATTTTGGGGCGCGGGAATTACCTTACGCTTCTTACTGATCCTTTGGGTACCTATTGCGCTGCATATGGAAGGGTTACTTACCCCAACGCTATTAAATGCGATGGTCGCGGTGGGTATTGTGATCGGAGCAGCGGCTGCGGCTAAGTGGATTACGCTAAAAACGGTTAACCGTTGTATTCCGGCAGGCATCCTGCTGGGCATTGGCGTGGTGTGTTTTATCCTACAGGAAAGTTATGTTCTCTCTTACGTGATTCTTATGCTAGTCGGTGTGTTCGGCGGCTTCTTTATTGTGCCGCTAAATACCTTATTACAGGATCGAGGTAAACAGACGGTCGGTGCGGGCAATGCCGTTGCGGTACAGAACTTTGGTGAAAATACATCAATGTTACTGATGCTTGGCCTATATACGCTGGCCGTTAAAGCCGGAATGCCCGTTGTTGTCATTGGTTGTATCTTCGGCAGCCTGCTGGCACTGTCAATCGGCGGACTGTGGATCGTTCAGTTAATGAAAAAGAAGAAAATAGCTTAATGAGTTATTTCTAAGTCGCTATCCCGATGCTTGTCGGGATAGCGACTATTTCGAGCGGTGAATTCCGCGTAAGCAAACGTATAAACATAGCCCGCTTTCGTCGCTATAAATCAAAATATCTCGCCAACAGTGCCCGAGTAAATTCCTTCTTAAGGTAAAACCCCCTTGGCAGTGTCATAATCGGTTGCCCCTGTTCGCCTATGGCTTCGGTCAGGACTCTGCTGTTTGCTGCCTTAGGACGAATCTGAAGGACTTCTCCATGGCGTGCAGTGATAGATTCGACTTTGCCTAAGACGATCAGATCCATCAGCTCTTCCCAATCGTGACGAAGCTGCCGTTCTTCTTGCTCATTCGGACTCCAGAGCAGGGCGGTCCCGATCCTTCGTTCAGCGAGTGGAATACTTCTCTCTCCTTCAACCGGTACCCACAATACCCGACACAGTTTTTTCCTCAGGTGGGAGCTTTCCCATGTAATGCCGTTATTACCCGTTAGAGGGGCTACGCAAACAAAGGTGGTCTCCAGCGGGTTTCCTTTGGAATTAACCGGGATGGTTTTTAATTCAACGCCCAAATGAGGAAAGTCCTGTTCGGGTTTGCTACCTGCACTGGCACCAAGATAACGCTCTAGCAGCATGCCAACCCAACCCTTATCTCGCTTAAGATCTTCGGGGATCGGCATTCCGGCCAGGCTGGCCAACTCCTTCATGGTATATCCTGCCAGCGCGATTGCCCGCTGGTACAGCTCTGGTTCGCTGTCTGGAATAGTTAAAGGTAATAAATCATTATGCATGGCTAACCCATTCTTAACTGGTCTAAATACATACAATAAAAAATACAGGATAGATCTTTAAAATTACACTAGTGGATAACTAAACTAATTATGTGATTTATAAGATGAATTTATCATTCTAACCGCTATTTAAATTTGCCGCACTGGATTTTATATTTAATAAGCCACCGACAGTGAACAGGATCTTACACCATGTTATCCACAGATATCTTGGATAAGTGTACAAAAGTGGGATCACTGGTTCAATTTACAGCCTTGACGTGAGGCTATATTTGGGCATTAGCCACGCTGGTGTTCAACTTTTTACCATTATCTGTGGATAAAAACGACGGTGAGCATTTTTTACTCATGAAGGATCCGTTTAGAGATCTAAGTCACGTTTCTATAGGCTGTGTATAACTATTTTCGTGGTTATTATATTGAAAAATATAAATAATATTTTTATATCATTAGCAGGGGGAGATAATGTTATATCGGGTTCTACCCATATTGTTCTCCGGTTCTTCACATAGATACCCACAGTTAAAGTGAATAACATTGGGTGAAAATAGCGTAGCCTGTTTATAACTTTTAATTTTTGTACAAGTTATTCTTTTTGCAATTATCATCAGTCGATGTAAAGCAGAGGTTTACCGCCTGTACGTTGTGTGAAACAATCAGGCTATCTTTAAGATTTATGCTTATTTGAGGTAGTCCGGTGATCGATGATGATGGCTACCGCCCGAATGTTGGTATCGTAATCTGTAATAAGCAAGGACAAGTGTTGTGGGCTCGCCGTTATGGTCAGCACTCATGGCAATTTCCACAGGGGGGAATAAACCTCGGTGAAACGCCAGAACAAGCAATGTACCGTGAGCTTTTCGAAGAAGTTGGACTGAGTCGAAAAGATGTGCGGATCCTAGGTTATACGCGAAACTGGTTACGATATAAGTTACCTAAACGTTTGGTGCGTTGGGACACAAAGCCCGTATGTATTGGTCAAAAGCAAAAATGGTTTTTGTTACAGCTACTGAGTAGTGACGCAGATATCAATATGCAACGCAGCAGTACGCCTGAGTTCGATGGCTGGCGCTGGGTGAGTTATTGGTATCCTGTCCGCCAGGTTGTCTCATTTAAACGCGATGTTTATCGCCGCGTGATGAAAGAGTTTTCACCAATAGTGATGCCATTGCAGGAAGTTAAGCCACAAAAAACGCATCCGGCTTATCGCCGTAAAAAAGGATAGCGTACTTCCCGGCAGGTAAAATGATTGATCCGTTAGCCTCACCTAAAGCGTGGGGCTAACTTATTTTTAACCATCTGCGGTATATGGGAGCTTAAAGCCCATGACTGTCAGCAGATGTCTTAAAAAGTAAATGATTGTGAATACGGCAAGTGTGACGCCTATTGTCGGTTTTGCTATGCTATCATGACAAAATCTATGCGTTTTTTAACGTAAGACTAATCCCTAATTTAACCCCAAGCCAACATTGAAATGTACTGTGGTGATTGATGAATCCTAGCTTTTTGGAATTTCCTAAATTTGATCCGGTTATCTTCTCATTAGAGCCTGCGCTGCCACTATCGCTGCGCTGGTATGGCATGATGTATCTGGTCGGATTCGTTTTTGCCTTATGGTTGGCAAACCGACGCGCTAAAATGCCGAACAGTGGCTGGACTAAAGATGAAGTTGAGAATCTTCTGTATGCCGGCTTCCTCGGTGTATTTGTTGGCGGTCGTCTTGGCTATGTACTGTTTTATGATTTTCCTTCCTTTTTGGCTAATCCGCTTTATCTGTTTAAAGTTTGGGAAGGTGGAATGTCGTTCCACGGCGGCCTGTTAGGGGTGATTGCCGTAATGTTCTGGTTTGCTCACCGCACCAAACGCACATTCTTTCAGGTTTCTGATTTTATGGCTCCGCTGATCCCTTTCGGCCTCGGTGTTGGTCGGTTAGGTAACTTTATTAACGGCGAACTGTGGGGACGGGTTACCGACTTCTCATGGGCGATGTATTTCCCGACGTCGAGAATAGCTGACCAGCTATTTGTTGAACAGAACCCACAATGGCTACCGTTTATGAAAGACGGTATGTTGCCTCGACACATGTCACAGCTGTATGAAATGTTCTTGGAAGGCATAGTACTGTTTATTATTCTCAACCTGTTTATTCGTAAGAAGCGCCCGATGGGAAGCGTATCCGGGTTGTTCTTAATCGGTTATGGCTCATTCCGCTTTATCATTGAATTCTTCCGTCAGCCGGATGCTCAACTGGGGCTATTTAGCATTTTCAGTATGGGGCAACTGCTCTCTTTACCGATGGTAATCGCTGGTATTTTGATGATGGTTTGGGCATATCGCTGCCCTAAATCGAAGCAACAACAGGCATAAAAAACTATGAAACAGTATCTGGAATTAATGCATAAAGTCCTGAATGAGGGCGCGAATAAATCAGATCGTACCGGAACGGGTACGTTATCCATCTTTGGTCATCAGATGCGTTTCAATCTGCAGGATGGGTTTCCTCTGGTTACCACTAAGCGTTGTCATTTACGCTCAATTATTCATGAACTGTTATGGTTTCTGAAGGGCGAGACTAATATTGCCTACCTGCACGAAAATAACGTCAGCATTTGGGACGAATGGGCTGATGAAAATGGGGATTTAGGCCCGGTCTACGGTAAGCAATGGCGTTCATGGGGTGCCGCAGACGGTAGCCATATTGACCAGATTACTAAAGTTGTTGAGCAGTTAAAGAGCGATCCTGACTCCCGCCGGATTATTGTTTCAGCATGGAACGTGGGTGAACTGGACCAAATGGCGCTGGCACCTTGCCATGCATTCTTCCAGTTTTATGTTGCTGATGGAAAGCTGTCTTGCCAACTGTATCAACGTTCGTGTGACGTGTTCCTTGGCCTGCCGTTTAACATCGCCAGCTATGCGCTATTTGTTCATATGATGGCTCAGCAGTGCGATCTGGAAGTCGGCGATTTTGTCTGGACCGGCGGTGATACTCATCTGTATATGAACCACATGGATCAAACTCATTTACAGCTGAGTCGTGAACCACGTGCGCTACCTAAGCTGGTGATTAAGCGTAAACCTGAATCAATTTTTGATTATCGTTTTGAAGATTTCGAAATTGAAGGTTACGATCCGCATCCGGGTATTAAGGCTCCGGTAGCCATTTAATTACGCTTTATCCGCTAGCTACTGAATCCCTGATATGGCCCCGTCTATCGGGGTTTTTTTTAGCTTTTTTAACGTAGTTTAATTCAATTTCAGCGTAAGTTTCATTTGCATAATTAATATCGGAATAACTACACCAACGCTTAAGTCATCATAATTTTGCAGGCCAGCCCGCAGCGTTTTGCAACGGGCTAGTGGCTTAATAAAATGATTTAGCCTTGGCTTGCATAAATACCTTCCTGTTTTACGCCTGCGTAATTACTTTCGTTATCCTGCTGTGATGACAATAAACACGGATAATAATGAAAGCGGAATGACGCTAATCGAAATGATGTTAGTCATCGCGATTATGGCCATCTTAACCAGCAGCGGCTTAAATAGTTGGCAAAATTACCAGCAGAGAACTTTGTTGGAACAGGCCAGCGCAGGCGCATTAGCCTTTATGGCTCAGGTTCAATTTGCTGCCGACTGGCGAAATAGCGCCTATCGGTTACGTATTGGACGGCGCGGAAACGTCGGCTGTATTAGCGCAGGATTACAGGCTGAAAGCAGCGACTGTCACTCAGAGGTCGGTCTGATCTTTAGATTACCGGATCCGGGGCTGAGTTTGGAGATTGCCCAGTCTGATATTGGGCTGGGTTTTTATGGCCTGCGCAATACTGCCGGTAGCGGGCATTTAGTGGTGTCTAATCAGGCCGGTCGGGTGCGGTTAGTTATCTCAGCGAAGGGGCGATTGCGCCGCTGTAGTGAGAAAGTCGCCGGCCAGTCGCCTTATCTGCCGGGTATTGTTTCATGCTGATATCAGTTAAAAACAGTCAGCAGCAGGGTTTCTCTTTGCTGGAGATGTTGATTGCTATGCTGCTAAGCAGTTTGATGATGGTTAGCGTAGCGGCGATGTATCCGACTTTACAGCATCAGAGTCAATCCTTATACCGGCTATATCGCCTTGAGCAATCTATGCGGCAGGTATTGAGAGCAATAGGGAAGGATATGCAAAGAGCCGGGTTCTGCTATGCGCAAACTGCGGTAGGCGGTGGTAAAAGCATCAGGTTGAGTGCCCATCCTCAGTCTCCCCCAAACTCCTGCCTGTTAATTGAATATGATTTAAACCATAACGGTACCATTGAACCTCCCGGAACGGATAGTGCTGAGCAATTCGGCTATCGCTGGCTGGCAGGTAGTATTGAACAGTATCGTGGAGCCACTGGGTGTAGCGGAACCGGATGGGACAAATTGTTAGATCCGGCAGAGATCGTCGTGACTGAATTTCAGGTAATCCGCACAGATAGGGGTAATCAGCATTATTTCACCCTAACGCTGGCCGGTTACTGGCATAAATGGCCTGAATTACAACGACGGATGAGTACCCGTATCAAAGTGAAAAACCAGATATGAGTTTATATCCTTCAGTCGGTCTGCTGCGACAGCAAGGTTTTAGTACGATTGCCATGGTAATGATGCTGATGTTATTCGGCATGCTGATGCTGAACGGACTTAGCGGTCAGCTAACTACTCAGGTCAAAATTTATGGCGATGAGCGGCGCTATCTTAAAGCTTATAATCAGGCTCTTTCATCACTGGCATGGGGATTCTCACTGCAATGGCCGGCTGCTAAAGCTGGCTGGCAGTGTCAGCGATTAGCCAGTGACGGTTTATCGGCCTGCCTTCGTAGCACCGATAACAATGGAGTATTAATTCGCGGTTCTGGCACTTTAGGATTCGGCGAGCCTGATTTGGCGTTATTTCAACGAGGTCGCCAAAACGAAGGCGGGGACCCGGCTATTAATTTTATCCCACTTACCCATGGATATACTGATTTTTGCCCTTTGGCTTCACCTGCTGACTGTGAACCTTCTCTTGAATCAAAAATTAACGTTAACGGTTCGGGAGGCGGATGGTATCGATAGGTTGGATAAATTCGAAGCTGGCAGAGCCTGAATCGAGTGCCGGTTTCAGCCTGTTGGAAGTGTTGATTGCCATGGTGCTGTTTTCGATTTCTTTACTCGGACTGTTAAATTACCAGCAGGTTCTGATTGCTCAATTTAACCATTATGCCAACGCTCAGCACGCATGGCGTTTGGCTAATCAGGCGTTAGATATTTATCCGGCAGCTATTGAGAATGAACAAAAACTACAGGCAGGGTTATGGATGCTGAATGTTAATGCCATTTCTATGCCGTCAGGATGTGAAAAAGTTATTGCTCAGGTCACCGCCCCGGGCAATATTGATGTCACTTTAGTCAGGTGGATTTGTCGCTAAAAGCAGATACCGTTGCTGGTATATAAAGTCTTTAGCCCCTTGTAAAGACAGGGCTATTGATGGTTATTAATATGGTTATCGATCGGAGAACAGATTCTTAACCATGTGTGGCTGGGAGCGCCAATACTGTTTAGGCGCTGTAACCTGAGCACCTAATGCCGCTGCCGCATGCCATGGCCAGCGGGGGTTATAAAGAATTCCTCGCGCCAACCCGACCATATCGGCTTCACCGGTTGCGATAATGGCTTCTGCCTGTTCCGGCTCGGTTATCAGGCCGACGGCAATCGTCGGCATACCGACTTTAGCTTTAATCTGGCGGGCAAACGGAACCTGATAGTTAGGGCCTACGGGAATATGTTGTTGGACGGATAATCCACCGCTGGACACGTGGATATAGTCGCAGCCCAGTTCTTTAAGCTTATGGCACAGGATAAGGGATTGCTCTAAGTCCCAGCCGTTTTCAACCCAGTCGCTAGCTGATATTCGTACTCCGACCGCTTTATTCGCCGGGAAGACTTTTCGAATGGCAGAGAACACGTCCAACGTCAGGCGCATACGGTTTTCCAACGAGCCGCCGTACCGATCTTCACGGTGATTAGAAATAGGCGACAGGAACTGATGTAACAGGTAACCGTGGGCCGCATGAATTTCGATGAGGTCAAAACCCATTTTGTCAGCTCGTTTGGCTGAGTGAGCGAAGGACGCAACAATAGAATCTATGCGTTCTTTGGTAAGGGCTTCGGGCTGAGCCGAATTGCTATCAAAGGCAATCGCTGAGGGTGCAACCGGCTGCCATCCTCCATTTTCTGGTTTTACTGCCGGGCCGGATATCCATGGTGCCGGCATTGATGCTTTACGGCCTGCGTGAGCTAACTGGATACCTAACGGCATAGAGGAATACTTTTTTATTCCCTGAATAGTTTCTGACAGCGCCAGTTCTGTTTCATTATTCCACAGCCCGATATCCTGTGGTGAGATTCGTCCTTCAGGTTCTACCGCAGTAGCTTCTACAATCAATAAACCGGCACCAGAAACGGCTAACTGTCCTAAATGCATGGCGTGCCATTCGGTAGTTTTGCCATCGATCGCCGAGTATTGGCACATTGGTGCAATGATAATTCGGTTCGGAATAGTGACGGGACCTAGCTTAATCGGGGTAAATAACTGGCTCATATTTGACACCTCGTTAGAGTAAATGGTGGCCGATATCGATAGATTAAAGCGTTGCATGCCAAATGGCTGAAATACATTCAGCACACAATAATGTCGGATATTAAAAATAATATACCAGCATCATTAAGTGAAAGGGGCAGCCCTTCGTGCTATCTCACCGTAAAGTTTCAGGTGACTGCGAGCCGAATTATTTTGGCTGGAGATTAAGGCAGGCTGGCGAGGAATAATTTCGTCATTAATCGGTTAAAACAGGTATCCTGCTGTATTGCTTTACAGACCAGTCCATAAGATTGAAAATTGTCTTATAATTTAATCCGATTCGGCGCTTTCTAGCACCGAACGGACCGATATAACTCAGGAGCCCGGATGTTCACGGTTTATCACTCAAATCAGCTCGATTTGCTTAAAACGCTGACTACGGCACTTATCGCCGGTAAACCGCTGTCCGATCCTTTTGCCAGAGAAATTATTCTGGTTCAAAGCCACGGCATGGCCCAATGGCTACAAATTGAACTTGCCAACGAATTGGGTATTGCGGCAAATATTGAGTTTCCTTTACCGGCTTCCTTTATCTGGCAGATGTTTACCAAAGTGCTGCCGGGAATTCCTCAGGAAAGCGCATTTAGTAAAGATGCCATGACGTGGAAGCTGATGTGGCTCTTACCACCCATGCTTGAGCAGCCTGAGTTTTCGGCATTAAAAGGCTACCTGAGTGATGATGAGGATATGCGTAAGCGCCATCAGCTAGCCGGCCGGATTGCCGACCTTTTTGACCAGTATTTAGTTTATCGCCCGGAGTGGTTACAGCGCTGGCAACAGAATGAGCTGGTGAACGATCTTGATGATGCCCAGATTTGGCAGGCACCGCTATGGCGGGCATTGATTGATTACACCGAACGCCTGCAGCAGCCGGGCTGGCATCGGGCCAACTTATATCAACGCTTTATTGATACCTTGAACCAGCCGGATTTTTCCGCTGAGGTGCTACCTCACCGGGTATTTATCTGTGGTATTTCGGCGCTTCCGCCGGTCTACTTACAGGCCCTTCAGGCTCTGGGACAACATATAGATGTGCACCTGATGTTTACCAATCCCTGCCGCTATTATTGGGCGGATATTCAGGACTATGCCTTTTTAGCTAAATTGCAGGCACGTAAGCGTAAACATATTAAAAAAGGCCAGGATATTGGCCTGTTCCGGTCGCCGGAAACTGCGAGCTCGCTGTTTGATGAGCAGGGCAATCAGCAACTCAATAATCCGCTGCTGGCAAGTTGGGGTAAGCTTGGGCGCGATAATCTCTATCTGCTGGCTCAGCTCGATAAAATGCAGGAAGTCGATGCGTTTGTTGATATCGAATCTGACAGCTTATTGCATCGTATTCAATCAGATATTCTCTCGCTTGACGACCGGGCATTAATCATCAATAGCCCTGACTCCCCGCTGGACAGCTGTGATAAACGCATTCTTGATCCAGATGACCGTTCAATAAGTACTCACGTTTGCCACAGTGCTCAGCGCGAAGTTGAAGTTCTCTACGATCAACTGCTGGCGATGCTCGATAATGACCCGACGCTGACCCTGCGGGATATTATTGTGATGGTGGCGGATATCGATAATTACACGCCTTATATTGAAGCGGTATTCGGCAATGCTCCGGCGGATCGCTATCTTCCTTATGCGATTTCAGACAGAAGCGCCAGTCAGGCTCATCCGGTATTAACTGCGTTTTTAAGCCTGCTGGACCTACCGGATAGCCGGTTTACTGCCGAAGATATTCTCACCTTATTGGAAGTTCCGGCTCTGGCGATGCGTTTTCAAATTGATGAAGACGGGCTGCGCATTTTACGTCAGTGGGTTGAAGATTCAGGCATTCGTTGGGGCTTAGATGACGATATGGTCAGCGATCTTGAACTGCCGCCAACCGGCCAGCATACTTGGCAATTCGGCCTGACCCGGATGTTGCTTGGCTATGCGATGGATAGCCAGCGTGGCGATTATCAGGGCGTTCTTCCCTATGATGAATCCAGCGGTTTAATTGCCAGCCTCGCCGGTCAATTAGCCGAGTTTCTGATGCAGCTAGCCATTTGGCGCAACAAGCTAAAACAATCTAGAACGCTGACTGAATGGTCGCCGTTCTGCCGTGAACTGGTCGATTCATTCTTTATTACTGATGTTGAAACTGAGCCGGTATTAGCCCTGATTGAGCAACAGTGGCAAAAACAGATCGGTTTTGGCCTGGAGGCCCGTTATCAGGACCTCATTCCGTTAACTATTTTGCGCGATGAACTCTCTGCCCGTTTAGATAATGAACGTATCAGCCAGCGCTTTTTGGCCGGGCCGATTAACTTTTGTACGCTGATGCCGATGCGTTCTATTCCATTTAAAGTGGTTTGCCTTTTGGGAATGAATGACGGCGTTTATCCGCGAACATTACCGCCTTTAGGGTTCGATTTAATGGCTCGGAAACCGCTGCGCGGCGATCGAAGCCGGCGTGACGATGACAGATATCTGTTTCTTGAAGCATTGATTTCGGCTCAGCAAAAGCTCTATATCAGCTTTATCGGCCAATCGATTCAGGATAACAGCCCGCGCTATCCTTCGGTGCTAATCAGTGAATTATTGGAATATATATCGCAGAGCCATCGACTGCCTGACGACCGGCATCTGGACTTAGAGCAGAGTGCTTTGAAGGTATATCAGCATTTGCTTTGCCAGCACGCTCGCGTGCCGTTCAGTGAGCAGAATTTTGTTAGCGGTAGTGAGCAGCAGAGCTATGCCAGCGAGTGGCTACCGGCAGCCGGTAGAGCGGGTATTCCTCATGCAGAGTTTAGTACCGACCTGGATGAGCTGGAACTGAAACGGGTTGAGCTTGAGGATCTGCGGCGCTTTTACCGTAATCCGGTCAGGGCATTCTTTCAGCAACGGCTGAGAGTGAACTTCTCTCTGGATGAGACTGAATTGCCTGATGAGGAGCCTTTTCTTGTCGACAATCTGCAACGCTATCAAATGAACGTGATGCTGCTTAACAGCTTGATTGAAGATCAGGATCCTGCCGCTTTGTTTTCCCGAGCACGGGCCGCAGGAGAACTGCCTTTTGGGGCATTTGGTGAGCTATTTTGGCAGGGGCAAAGTGAAGATATGGCCGAACTGGCCGAGGTGGTTAAACAACATAAACTGCCCGCTCAAAGTATTGAGTTTGAGCATAATATTGCCGGTCTTGAAATAACCGGCTGGCTACATCAGGTTCAGGCTGACGGAATATTACGCTGGCGGCCGGCGGAGTTGTCGGTTATTGACGGCATGCTGTTGTGGCTTGATCATTTGGTGTATTGCATCAATGGCGGCAGCGGTGAAAGTCGTATGTTCGGGCGAAAAAATAGTGAATGGCGCTTTGCGGCCATGCCGACAGAACAGGCGGAAGAGATATTTGCTGAATGGTTAAACGGATATGTGCATGGATTGAGTACTCCGCTATTACTCTTACCTAAAAGCGCATGGGCATGGCTAACTAACTGCTATGATCAGAGTTCTGGTCGCATTTTGTGGGATGAAGAAATACAGCAAAAGGCCAGACAAAAGCTGATTCAGGTCTGGCAGGGCGGGCAGCAGGTTACCGGTGAAGGTGAAGACCCTTATCTGATGCGATTATTCAGGGTGATGGATGATAAACGTTACCAACAGATTATCAGCGATAGCCAACCCTATTTATTTACGCTGATTCGCCACAAGTTAGAAAATCAAAAATCTGGCTAAAAAAATGAACCCTGAGTTATCGAGCTGTCCAATGTTGATGTAGATCTCAAAATGGAGGTGCTGTGTTATACCTCCCGATTAGAGTCAGGTGTGATAACGTATTATTTTGCCTGTTAAAAGTTGTCATTAAGTCATTCCAAAAGGAAAGCCAATGCGAAAGTTGCATGCCTATATCACCGGTATCATATTTATTTTGTCTTGCTGGATCCCTGCGGTTTCCGCCGAGCAGGGCTGGCAGCCTGTTAGCGAAACTATTCAGAAGAGTGAGCGCGATACTCGCCAATATAAGGCGATTAAGTTAGATAACGGTATGACTGTGCTATTGGTGTCAGACGATTTAGCCAGTAAATCTCTTGCCGCATTGGCTTTGCCGGTAGGCTCCCTTGAGGATCCGGACAGCCAGCTTGGTTTAGCTCATTATTTGGAACATATGGTTCTGATGGGGTCTAAACGCTATCCGGAACCTGACAGCATCTCAGAATTTCTTAAAAAGCACGGTGGCAGCCATAATGCCAGTACTGCTTCTTACCGTACTGCGTACTATCTTGAAGTCGAAAATGATGCGCTGGCCCCGGCGGTTGATCGTTTAGCTGATGCCATCGCAGAGCCACTATTAGATCCGGTCTATGCCGATCGTGAGAGAAATGCGGTTAATGCCGAGCTCACCATGGCTCGTTCCCGTGACGGTATGAGAATGGCTCAGGTCGGTTCTGAAACCTTGAACCCGGCTCACCCGACGGCACGGTTTTCCGGTGGTAATTTAGAGACTCTGAAAGACAAGCCGGGAAGTAAATTACATGATGAACTGACGGCTTTCCATAAGCGTTACTATTCTGCCAATCTAATGGTTGGCGTGCTATACAGTAATGAATCTTTAGATAAGCTGGCTAAGCTTGCGGTAGATACTTTTGGTCGGATTGGTAATCATGATGCCAGCGTTCCGGCCATTACTGTTCCTGCGGCTACTGATAAAGAGAAAGGGGTGATTATTCACTACGTTCCTGCTCAGCCCAGCAAGCAACTGCGTATTGAATTCCGTATTGATAATAATATTGCTGATTTTCGTAGTAAAACAGATACCTATATCAGCTATTTGATAGGGAATCGCAGTGAGAATACCTTATCCGACTGGCTGCGTAAGCAAGGTCTGGCCGATAGTATTGGTGCTGGTGTAAACCCTGTCGTCGATCGTAACGGCGGTGTATTCAACATTGGCGTTTCTCTGACGGATAAAGGTTTGGCTAATCGTGATCGGGTGATTGCGGCCATTTTTGATTATCTGAAAGTGATACGCAAAGAGGGGATCCGTAAAGATTATTTTGATGAGATCGCTCACGTACTGGATTTGGATTTCCGTTATCCATCAATTTCCCGAGATATGGATTATGTCGAGTGGTTATCGGATACCATGTTAAATATTCCGATTTCTAACGTTCTGGACTCTGATTACTTAGCCGACCGTTTTGATCCCAAAGCCATTGCTGCACGTTTGGATGAAATGACGCCGGAAGCCGCTCGCATCTGGTTTGTCAGCCCGGATGAACCTCACAATAAAGAAGCTTACTTTGTTAATGCCCCATATCAGGTTGACCGTATTTCACCGCAGCAAATTTCTCGTTGGGTATCTGAAGAGAAGCGGCTCAATCTGAGTTTGCCAGCGCTTAATCCTTATATCCCTGATGACTTTAAATTAGTCCCAAGAACTGAAGCTAAAGACGGGCCTATTCAGGTATTAAATCAGGACAACATCAGAGCCTGGTATACCCCAAGCCAGTATTTTCCTTATGAGCCAAAGGCGAATGTGATTTTCGCCTTACGTAATGCTGAAGCATCAAACAGTGCCCGTAATCAGGTGATGTTTGCTTTAACCGGTTACTTAGCCGAACAGGCTTTGGCCCAAATCAGCTATCAGGCATCGGTCGGCGGTATCAGCATTTCTTCCGGTTCGGCCAACGGGCTACAATTTAATGTCAGTGGCTTCAATCAACGAATTCCACAATTGATGAGCGCTTTTTTAGAACAGTATCAGAAATTTGCTCCTACCAATGAGCAGCTTGTTCAGGCTAAGTCGTGGTATCGGGAACAATTGGATGCAGCTGAAAAAGGCAAGGCTTATGAACTGGCTATACAACCGATTCGTGCCGTGTCGCAGGTACCTTATTTTGAGCGGGAAGAACGCAGAAAGGTACTTGATAGCATAGCGGTTAACGACATCGTTCAATACCGCAATCAGCTATTAACCCAAGGAACGCCAGAGATGTTTGTTCTTGGCAATATGACGCCGCAACAGGTTAAACAGCTTGCCCTGAATCTTAAACAGCAGTTAGGCAGTGTCGGCACTGAATGGTGGCATGGCCAGAATGTGGTGGTTTCTCAGCCTCAGTTGGCTAATCTGATGAAAGACGGTAGCAGCACCGATTCGGCGCTAGCCGCGGTTTATATCCCTATCGGCTATGACGAAGTTCAAAGCATGGCCCGCAGTAATCTACTGACCCAAATTATTCAGCCGTGGTTTTATAATCAGTTGAGAACCGAAGAGCAACTGGGGTACGCGGTGTTTGCCTTCCCGATGAGCGTTGGCCGCCAGTCCGGTATTGGATTCTTACTGCAGAGTAATAACCAGACGCCGGCCTACCTTGAACAACGCTATCTCAACTTCTATCAAATGGCAGATAAGCGTTTGTCTGAGCTGAAAGAGGCTGATTTTAATCAGTATAAGCAGGCATTAATTAATGAGCTGGAACAGCGCCCGCAAACGCTGGATGAAGAAGCCGGTTATTACAGCAACGACTTTGGTCGTGGAAATACGCGTTTTGATACCAGAGCCAAAGTATTGGATCAGGTAAAGAAATTGACTAAGGATGATATTCATACCTTCTACCGGCAGGCTATTGTTGAGCATAACGGTCTGGCCGTTCTCTCCCAAATTATGGGGCAGGGTGAACTGAAAGCCGCATTTGCACAACCTAAAGGTTGGACCGAATATCCGAATGCATCAGCACTCCAGAAAACTCTGCCGGTTAAGGTTCAGAACTAATGACCGAGCGGTTGCCCGCAGCGCTTAATCCACTCACGCTCCCGCTGTACGGGGAGCGTCTGATAGAGGCTTCTGCCGGAACAGGAAAAACTTATACTCTGGCGGCACTCTATTTACGGCTGCTGCTCGGGCTAGGCGGAGAAGCCGCTTATCCAAGGCCTTTGTCCGTAGAGGAAATTCTGGTTGTTACCTTTACCGAGGCGGCAACGGAAGAGCTACGCAACCGGATAAGAGAGAATATTCATCATCTGAGAATTGCCTGCATTCGCCGCCAGAGTAGCGATGCTCTTTTAGAACATCTTCTGACGGAAATTCCGGACCTGGGTGATGCCTCTGCCTTGCTATTGGCCGCTGAACGTCAGATGGATGAAGCGGCTATTTATACCATTCATGGTTTTTGCCAGCGAATGCTTAGCCATAATGCGTTTGAATCGGGTATTTTGTTTGAACAGTCTTTAATTCAGGATGAGTTACCGCTGCGCCGTCAGGCTACCGCCGATTTCTGGCGTCGCCATTGCTATCCGCTACCTCTGCCGGTTGCTCAGGCTATTTGTGCCGTATGGAGCGGCCCTGAAAGCCTGTTGGCTGATCTATCTCCTTACCTGCATGGTGAGGCTCCTCAGCTGCGGCATCCGCCGTCTGAAGATGATATTTTACAGCGGCATCAGCAAATTATTGAACGAATCGAGGATGCAAAACAGCAATGGCGGCAGTCTGCTGCCGATCTTGAGTCGCTAATCAGCACTTCTGATGTTGATAAGCGTAGCTATAGTTCAAAACATTTACCCAACTGGCTGAATAAAGTCACGCTTTGGTCTGATGAAGAGACGCAGGGCTATCAGCTACCTAAAGAACTTAATAATTTCCGCCAGTCAGTTATTGATGAAAAAACCAAGAAAGGAACGCCGCCGGTTCATCCTCTGTTTACCGTTATAGAGCTGCTTTATGCCGAGCCTTTAACGCTGCGGGATTTAATTTTGGCTAAGGCACTCAGCGAAGTGCGCATGTCGGTACAGCAAGAAAAGCGTCGCCGGGCTGAATTAGGGTTTGATGATCTATTGAGCCGATTAGATATGGCGCTGCAGCGGCCTGATGCCGATGCTTTAGCTGAGGCGATACGGCAGCGTTATCCGGTTGCTTTGATTGATGAATTCCAAGATACCGATCCTCAACAATATCGGATTTTCCATAAGTTATACGGCGGGCGGCAAGACACCGGGTTGTTGCTTATCGGCGATCCGAAACAGGCTATTTATGCTTTTCGCGGTGCGGATATTTTTACCTATATGCAGGCCCGGAGTGAAGTAAGCAGTCACTACACCATGGATACCAACTGGCGTTCATCATCAGATATGGTGAACGCCGTTAACACTTTATTTCAACGAACCTCTTCTCCGTTTATTTTTAGTCAGATTCCGTTTGTGGCGGTAAAACCGGCCGAAAAAAATCAGCGCCTGAGTTTTGAGCTGCACGGTGTGAGCCAACCGGCAATGGGGATTTGGTTACAGCCGGGCGAAGGTTCCGGACAAAATGAATACCAGCAGTTGATGGCTCGCCAGTGTGCGGCACAAATCAGAGATTGGCTGGCAGCCGGTCAACAACAGCAGGCTTGGTTAGTCCGGGGTGATAAACGAGAACTCGTCGTTGCGGCAGATATTGCCATTCTGGTGCGGACCGGGAAAGAAGCCGCGCTGGTTCGTGATGCCCTGAGCGCGTTAGCTATTCCATCCGTTTATCTTTCTAACCGCGAGAGCGTATTTTCCACCGCGGAGGCTAAAGACGTTTTATGGCTGTTGCAGGCGGTGCTGACGCCGGAAAAAGATCGCGCCTTACGTAGCGCTCTGGCTAGCGGGCTGCTTGGGCTAGATGCCCGTCATATTGACGCCATCAATCAGGATGAGCGGCAGTGGGATGAATTAGTCGAAGAGTTCAGCCAATACCGTGAGCTATGGCTGAAAAGGGGCGTATTACCGATGCTCCGGGAAGTCATGTCTAAGCGGCAACTGGCCGAAAACTTATTAGTCACCTTGGGCGGCGAACGACGTTTAACCGACGTTATGCATATCGGCGAGCTGCTGCAAGAAGCCGCGCTAAAGCTGGAAAGTGAACACTCACTGGTACGCTGGCTGGCTCAGCAAATTGCCCAGCCAAACGTTCAGGCTGATAGCCAGCAACTGCGCCTGGAAAGCGATCGTAATTTAGTTCGTGTCGTGACGATCCATAAGTCGAAAGGGCTGGAATATCCTTTGGTCTGGCTGCCTTTTATTTGTGGCTTCCGGCCTCAAAGCCAGGCGTTATATCACGATCGTGAGACTTTTTCGGCCACGCTGGATCTCCAGCAAAGTGAGGACGCACTTACATTAGCAGAAGAAGAGCGGTTAGCTGAAGATTTACGTTTACTCTATGTTGCTCTGACCCGCTCAATTTACCATTGCAGTATTGGCGTCACGCCGTATTACTCCGGTGGGCGTAAAAAAGGCCATTCAGATTTACACCGCAGTGCGATTGGCTATTTATTACAGCAGGGCGTTGCCGGTGATTCTGCGCTGTTGGCTGAGTCATTGGCCGCGCTGGAACAGCATAACGGCATTCAAGTTTATCCGATCGCTGAGACGGATTCTGCCATCTGGCAGGATATTATCACTTTGCCAGAAAGCCTGAGCGCTCGGACATTTAGCGGGCATCGTCAGGATAATTGGCGGGTCACCAGCTATTCAGGGTTACAGCAACAGGGGGCGACTCATCATTATGATTTACTTCCGCGTTTTGATACTGATGCCGCCGGTGAAAAGAATGATAATAAGCAACCATTAATGAGCCCGCATACTTTCCCTAAGGGGGCTTCTCCCGGTACTTTCCTGCACGACCTGTTGGAGTCGATTGATTTCAGCCAGCCAATAGATGATGAGTTCCTTAGTGAGCGCTTGGTTATTCAGGGGCTGGACAGCGGTTGGCTGCCGGTTTTGAAACAGTGGTTGGAAACAATTGTTAGCGCCCCCCTTGAGAAGAGTTCAGGGATTAGCCTGAAGGGTATTTTAGCGCCTAACCGACAGGCTGAACTGCAATTTTACCTGCCTATTGGCCCGGCGCTGGAAGCCGCTAAGCTGGATGCTTTGGTTAAACGTTATGACCCTCTGTCTGTGCGATGCCCGGAGCTTAATTTCCGTCAGGTTCGCGGAATGCTAAAGGGATTTATCGATCTGGTTTTTTGCTGGCAGGGCCGCTATTACCTGTTGGATTATAAATCTAACTGGCTGGGTGAAAGCAGCGAATCCTATACGCCTGAGGCCATGAGTCAGGCAATGTGTGACCATCGGTATGATTTGCAATACCAGCTTTACTCTCTGGCTCTTCATCGCTATTTACGCCATCGGATTGCTGATTATGATTACCAACAGCACTTTGGCGGCGTGTTTTATCTCTTTCTTCGAGGCTTAGAGCAGGATAAACCTGAACAGGGTGTTTTCCATTGCCGGCCTGAATGGGCGTTAGTTGATGGTTTAGATCGTCTTTTTGCCGGAGAGAAGGAACCAGCCAATGTTTAGCCTGTTACAGAAAGCCGTTGAGGTTAATCTGCTTCGTCCGCTGGATATTCAACTGGCCCGCTTATTGGCCTCTGACAGTGAGCCCTGCTTGGCACTATTGATTGCTAAGTTAAGCGCTGAGGCCGGGGCTGGCCATGTCTGCCTGTCTTTAGGTTCACTGAATGAATTTTCACTGTTTGACGGACGAAATACTGAGCTGGCCGCTGAGATATGGCATAGTGCCGGTTTGCCGGATCACGGTGATTTTTTAGCTGCGGTTGCTGCTTCTCCTGCGGTGAGTGACGGTGGCCTGCCAACGCCTTTGGTGCTGTCCGGCGATCGTTTGTATTTGCAGCGCATGTGGCAGGACGAAGGCTTGATCGCTGATTTCTTTATGCTCCAGAGTCGGCCTGTTGATACTCAGGCTATCGGATTGACTGAACAAGCATTGCGTCATACGTTAGACCATCTATTTGAGCTTCAGCCTGATGATATTGACTGGCAAAAGGTCGCGGCTGCAGTCGCAGCCAGCCGTCAGGTATCAATTATTTCCGGCGGCCCGGGCACCGGGAAAACGACCACCGTGGCCCGCTTACTTGGGGCACTGATTCAATTAGCCGGGCAGTCTAAACTCAGAATTGCGCTTGCAGCACCTACCGGTAAAGCGGCGGCTCGCCTGACGGAGTCTCTTGGTAAAGCCAGCCAAAGCCTACCGTTAAGCGATGAACAGCAACGACAAATGCCAACTGAAGCCTCGACTCTTCACCGCTTGCTTGGCGTCCAACCGAATAGCCGCCGTTTGCGTTATCACAAAGATAATCCGTTACATCTGGATGTGTTAATTGTTGATGAAGCTTCAATGGTCGATTTGCCGATGATGGCGCGTTTGGTTGAGGCTTTACCCGCACACGCTCGGCTAATTTTGCTAGGCGATCGCGATCAGTTAGCATCGGTTGAAGCCGGTGCGGTGTTGGGGGATATCTGTCGGTTTGCAGAACAGGGCTATAGCACAGCCAGAGCCGGTCAGTTATCTGCTCTGACCGGATATGATATTCAAGGCTATGATTTACCCGATGCCGTTCCGGTTCGGGATAATCTGTGCTTGTTAAGAAAAAGCTATCGTTTTCATGAGCATTCAGGTATCGGGCAGTTGGCCATGGCGGTTAACTGCGGTGATGGTCGTGGCGCGATAGGCTGCTTTAGGCCTGACTATAACGATCTTGAGTGGCTGACAATGAGCGACAGCAATGATTATTTGCAGCTGCTGGACGTCTGTACTGAAGGTTATCGACAATATTTGAGTCAGATAAAAAATTCAGATCCGTTATTGATTTTGGCGCTGTTTAATCAGTTTCGTCTGCTGTGCGCATTGCGAAACGGTCCTTTTGGCGTTGAAGGGTTAAATACCCGCATTGAACAGACGCTACAGGCCAAGAAGCTGATTAATAAACTACCCGGACCGGGCGGAGTTTGGTATCCGGGGCGTCCGGTCATGGTGAGTCGCAATGATGCTTCTTTGGGGCTGTATAACGGGGATATCGGCATTACTCTGCGGGCTGATAATGGTGAAATTCGGGTTTATTTTCAACTGCCGGATGGTTCTGTAAAGGCGGTCCAGCCCAGTCGTTTACCTACTTGTGAAACGGCCTATGCCATGACGGTACATAAATCTCAGGGCTCTGAATTTGACCATACGGTGCTGGTTTTACCCGATAGTTTTTCTCCGCTGCTGAGCAGGGAACTGGTATATACCGCAATTACCCGAGCCCGTAACAGGCTAACCTTATTCGCGAATGAAAATATTTTTCTTGGGGCAATCAGAACGCCGACAGAACGCAGAAGCGGGTTGGCAGATCGTTTAGCGGTTAGGTTGATGACAACGTAGTTTTATTTGATCTCAATGGACTCAGGGCTTATGTTTTCTGGTTAAACAGGACCGACAGGTTGGTCCTGTTTAACCGTTATGGCGGCGTTATTATTCTATTGCTGCGTCGACTTCATCAATTTGCAGGCCCAGGCTCTCTAAACCACCTCCGGATAGATACCACAGGTCAGGCGTCAGGTAGATAATTTTGCCTTTACGGAATGCATTAGTGGCTTTGATCTTTTCATCATCCATCAGGCTGCGGTCTACTTTACCTTCTCCGATAGCCTCATTTCTATCGATGATAAAAATAACGTCAGGATTCTTTTCCGCAATGTAGTCCGGAGTGGCTGCCTGACGCTCATCACCCTGATTTTCATCTGCTTTTTTTACGCCCAGAACCTGATGGATAATAGAGGCGTAGCCATTAGAGGTGGACGCGCCGAATTTGCCGTTATAGTGAACCAACACCAGTGCCTTTTGACCTGAAGCCTCAGCTTTCTTTCTGACGTCAGCAATTTTCTTATCCAGAGCGGCCAGACCGTTTTCAACCTCGGACTGTTTTCCGAAGATTTGCCCGATAGTCAGAGCGTTCTTTTTAAATGAATCCAGATAAATTTTATTGTTGATGCTGAGATCAAGGGTTGGAGCAATCGCATTCAGTGAGTCAAAAGATTTACTTTGGCGTCCGGTAATCACGATCAGGCCGGGGTTGAGTTGTTTGATAGCGTCGAGATCTGGCTGTTTCATTGACCCGGCATCAGTAACCTTGTCAGTAGCATATTGCTGGAGATAGTGAGGGACATTCTTTTTAGGCAGGGCGGTAGTGACTTCAACGCCGATGGTGTCTAGGGTATCTAAAGTGCCAAAATCAAAAACAACAACGCTGGCCGGGTTTGTTTTAACTTCAGCGGTGCCTTTAGCATGAGTAACGCTAATTTTATCGGCCTCTTTTACCTGAACGGGAGTCGCCGGCTCCTGAATTGTTGTTGGTGCAACCGTTGCGTTGTCCGCGGGCTTTTGGTCACAGCCTGCCAGAACTGACGCTAACGTGGTTACAACGGCAAGAGATAAGATTTTCTTCATTACATTACCTTTTATTAATAGGGCTGTATGTTATTTATCTGTTGCAGTTTACCCGTATTAATCAATGAGATTCAATGTAAATGAGTATTGTTATCATTATAATTTGCATGAGTCAGCGATAAAAGAGTGAAAAAAGAAAAGTAGGGGCGGGTCTGTAAGGCTTACCGCAATAAATATTGGGTAAGCCTTTTTTGAGTTCTGGCGTTATTACACCGGAGTGACGAGAATTTTTGACCGACGCTGATAGTTATATAAGGCCTGTTTCTTCATCGGTAAATCATCAATATCTGCCGGCATAAAGCCCCGCTCCTGGAACCAATGTATGCTGTGAGTGGTAAGAACAAACAGCTTTTCCAGCCCCATCAAGCGTGCCTGACCGCTGACTTTTTCTAACAGTATTTCACCTCGCAGCGAGCTGCGATACTCCGGATGAACGGCTACGCAGGCCATTTCACCGATTTTTTCTTCCGGGAAAGGGTAGAGAGCCGCGCAGGCAATAGTCATATTATCACGCTCAATAATGGTGAATTTATCAATCTCCATTTCAAGCTGTTCTCTGGAACGACGAACCAGAATACCCTGCTGCTCTAGCGGGCGAATGAGTTCCAAAATTCCCCCGATATCATGGATGGTTGCCCGCCGCACTTGTTCAGCACTTTCCATAACGATCTGAGTACCGATACCATCACGGGAAAATAGCTCCTGTAACAGCGCTCCGCTGTCTTGATAGCTAATTAAGTGGCAACGACGCACTCCGCTGCGGCAAGCTTTTACCGCGCCGCGCAGGAAGCGTACGGTACCTGAATGGTAATCGCCGATAGCCTCATGATTCTCGAGATATTTTTGAGCATCGTTAGGAAATAATTCAGGAAGAATTTTGCCATTCTCATCTTCCACTCCCTGAGAAGAACAAAAACCAATCATTTTTTCAGCTTTAAGCTTAATGGCTAGCTGAGTGGCAACTTCTTCAGAGGTCAGATTAAAGCTTTCTCCGGTTACTGATACGGCAACCGGCCCCAGCAATACTATCGCACCGCTGTCTAGCTGGCGGTGAATGGCTTCTTCATCTATGCGACGGATACGACCAGAATGGCAGTAGTCAACGCCATCGTCGATGCCCAACGGCTGAGAGATGACGAAGTTACCGCTGACTACATTAATATGCGCTCCTTGCAGAGGCGTATTATTCAGACTCATTGACAGGCGGGCGGTAATATCTAACTGTAAGCGACCCGCAGCCTGCTTGACTAATTCAAGCGATTCGGCATCGGTAACTCTTGTATGTTTATGATAGATCGCCTGTTTATTATGAACGGCTAAATTAGCATCGATTTGTGGTCTGGCACCATAGACCACAACCAGCCGGATCCCCAGGCTGTGTAACAGACCGATATCATTAATAATATTGCTAAAATTCTCATGCTCAATGGCTTCTCCGCCCAGCATAATGACAAAGGTTTTGCCGCGGTGCGCATTGATATAAGGAACTGAATGGCGAAAGCCCTCAACCAGCTCAATACTACGTTCCTTCATGATAAACCTCTTGCATAATAATTCGTATTTTTTGTATTTTTATTCTATTTGGTGCTCGGAGGCAAGAAGAATATTTAACCGACACCGATTTATTGTCATTATCACTTACGTTAAATAATCAGCAACCTTGGTAATTTAACGTCTAATTTAAGCAGTAAGTGCTATTTTTCCCGATTTTGTGCTTCATGTTAGGGGTTAATTCCGAATAACATGCATGTTAAGCGTGACACGGTCGCTTCTCTTCGGTAGAGTTTTACGCCAACTTTCAATTTTGTTTTACCGTATCGCTTCAGCAGTACGCTTATTTCGGAGAATCATGTCTAGCTCTAAACCCGATTATTTACGCCGTCGTTTATTGCAAGGAGCCGCCGCGACGTGGTTGTTGAGCGTAAGTGGTGTCGGTGTGGCTGCGGCAACGTCCAGCGTTATTGCCGTTCGGGTATGGCCGTCTTCGACTTATACACGTATTACTCTGGAATCCAGCACCCCGCTGAAATATAAGCAATTCGCCCTGGCTAACCCTGACCGTATCGTGATTGATATTGAGAACGTACAGTTAAATAGCGTATTAAAAGGTATCGCGGGCCAGGTTCAGACCAGCGATCCCTATCTTAAAATGGCGCGTATCGGGCAGTTTGATCCCCAAACTGTACGTTTGGTGTTAGAGCTAAAACAAAATATTAATCCTAATCTGTTTACCCTTAAGCCTATTGCTGAATTTAAGAATCGGCTGGTGGTGGACTTATACCCTGCAAATAGCAATGCGGATGAAGCGGACGATCCGTTATTAGCCTTGCTGAAGGAATACAATAAAGGCGCGCTGGAAAAAGATCAGCCGGCTCAGGGCCCGCAGGCAGGTAAGGTCGGGCTCGATCGTCCGTTGGTGATTATGCTCGATCCGGGTCACGGGGGTGAAGATCCCGGTGCCATTGGCAAACGAGGTACGCGTGAAAAAGATATTGTATTGCAGATAGCCCGTCGGCTGCGGACTTTGATACAGAAAGATCCGAAAATGAAGGCCTATATGACCCGCAATGAAGATGTGTTTATTCCGCTTAAGGTGCGGGTAGCAAAAGCCAGAAAACTGCGGGCGGATCTGTTTATTTCTATTCATGCTGATGCATTCACTAATCGTTCGGCCAACGGCTCGTCTATTTTTGCGTTATCAACTAAAGGTGCGACCAGTACCGCAGCTAAATATTTAGCTCAAACTCAGAACGAAGCCGATGAGATCGGTGGTGTCAGTAAGAGTGGCGACCGTTATCTTGACCATACTATCTTTGATTTAGCCCAAACGGCGGCGATTAATAATAGTCTGAAGTTTGGTAAAGAAGTGCTTACCCGTATGGGAAAGGTCAATAAACTGCATAAAAATAAGGTTGAGCAGGCCGGTTTTGCGGTATTAAAAGCCCCGGATATCCCATCGATACTGATAGAAACCGCTTTTATTTCTAATCTGGAAGAAGAGCGTAAGCTGAGAACGGCAAAGTTCCAGCAGCAAATTGCTGAGTCCGTCTTTGCCGGGATCAAAGCTTATTTCGCCACGATCAAATACTAACTTCTTTATCAGTCAATGATAAACAGACGGGCACCGGTTTTGGTATAGGACTGGTGGGCTTCTGCGTTGTCTCCTACCTGATAGCTGGTTCCGGGCGTTAATGTAAACTTACGGCCATCTTCCAGCGTTGTTTCTAATTCGCCTTCCAGACAGAAAAGGACGTGGCCTTTTTTACACCAGTGATCGGCCAAATAGCCCGCCGTGTATTCAACGATGCGTACCCGAATCTGATTTTGCTGCTCGCCAAAATAACGGGTTTGCCAGAAAGCCATGCCTGTTTCGCCGGCATGTTCAGTTTTTTCAACATCAGCCCATTGAGTGATATTAAAAGGGAAAGGGGACATTTTCATCAGTATCGCCTGATTAATCTGGAGTAGGATTATTCACATTAGCAGATAAGAGAGGAATGAAAAGGGCAGATTTCAGATATAAAAAAACCTTGAAGGCGATGCCTGCAAGGTTCAGTAGTATTGGTTGCGGGGGCCAGATTTGAACTGACGACCTTCGGGTTATGAGCCCGACGAGCTACCGGGCTGCTCCACCCCGCGTCCGAAACTACGTTTGCTGTACTCTTTGCTCTATTTCTTACTTGTTGCGTTTCTTCAATACCGTAGCAACAGTATTAAATTGGTTGCGGGGGCCAGATTTGAACTGACGACCTTCGGGTTATGAGCCCGACGAGCTACCGGGCTGCTCCACCCCGCGTCCGAAACGACTTTTACTTCTACTCTTTCTACAGCGCTATCCGATTAATATTGCAGCTACAAGATTAAATGGTTGCGGGGGCCAGATTTGAACTGACGACCTTCGGGTTATGAGCCCGACGAGCTACCGGGCTGCTCCACCCCGCGTCTGTAGGAGGCGCATAATACTCTCTGTGTCACAGGTTGCAAGTGATTTTTTCCGTAAAGTTATAAAAACCCCCTATATTTGTTAATTCCGGCAATCTTTCTATCATTTACGTTGAATACTTCATTTATGAGGTCTTTCCTTTATACTTATGGGCTTGGTATTGCCCTGCAGCAATAGAGAGTTAACAAAAGTGAGTGGCGAAATGAAAGGATGTTGGGCTAAATATGTACTTGGCGGGATAATTATAGCGTTACTTGCCGGATGTGAGTCGCGCCCCACCGATAGGGGGCAGCAGTATAAAGACGGTAAGTTAACTCACCCGTTTGAACTGGTGAATAACCCTAACGCAAAGAACAAGCCGGTTAACGGTCAGGATTTCGCCCAGCAGGTTTCTGAAATTAGTAAAGTGTCACCTTCGCTGTATGCCAAACATCGTGATACCTATCAGGCCATATTTAAGTGGATGGTATCCGGTGCTGAAGGCGCTCAGTTAGCTCAATATAAAATAGATGCTTATCAGATGGAGGGCGTTGATAACTTTGGTAATGTTCAGTTTACCGGTTATTACACTCCGGTGATTCATGCCCGCCATACTAAACAGGGCGAATTTAAATACCCGCTGTATAGCATGCCGAGAAAGACTAAGAAAATGCGCCGTCTTCCCGATCGTGCCGGAATTTATGCCGGCGCGCTGGATGGCTTAGGCCTTGAATTAGCTTATAGCAATTCATTGGTCGATAACTTTATGATGGAAGTACAGGGCAGTGCTTATGTCGATTTTGGTGACGGTACTCCGCTAGTCTTTTTTGCCTATTCAGGGAAAAATGGCCGGGCCTATCATAGCGTTGGTAAAGTATTAATCGATCGTAATGAAGTGCCGCGTGAGCAGATGTCGATGCAGGCAATTAAAAAATGGACTGAAGAGCATAGTGAATCTGAAGTCAGAGAACTGTTAGAACAGAATCCATCGTTCGTTTTCTTCAAGCCAAGGCACTCAGCCCCGGTTAAAGGTGCCAGTGCGGTTCCTCTAGTGGCTAAAGCCTCCGTTGCTTCGGATAAAACATTAATTCCACCGGGAACGACTATTCTGGCGGAAGTGCCATTGTTAGACAATCAAGGCAAATTTACCGGTAAATATGAGATGCGGCTGATGGTTTCATTAGATGTTGGTGGTGCAATCAAAGGTCATCACTTCGATATTTATCAGGGAATTGGTGATGATGCCGGCCATGCAGCCGGTTTCTATAATCATTATGGCCGGGTTTGGGTTTTGAGTACCCCGCCGGACGCTGCAAGTAGTTTGTCTGTCGCTAAATAAATTTTGAGCAAGAACCCTGCCATACCAACCGGATCCTTTTGTGTTGTATGGCAGGTAACCCGTAGTATTAATATCCGCATTGAATGCTGCATCCGTCATTTTCAGGTATGAGGTCACTATGTCTGTCGGCTACTCCGAGGCTTATTTACACCGTTTTAGCGGCATTGCCCGACTCTATGGCCAGCCGGCTTTAATGCTGTTTTCTCAGGCCAATGTCTGTGTTATTGGCATTGGTGGCGTAGGTTCTTGGGCTGCAGAAGCGTTGGCGCGTAGTGGTATTGGTCACATTACTCTGATTGATATGGATGACGTTTGCGTGACAAATACTAACCGCCAGATTCATGCGTTGTCTAAAACGGTAGGGCAGCCGAAGGGGGAGGTTATGGCTCAGCGGATAACCGAAATTAATCCGGAATGCCAAGTTACCTGTATTGATGATTTTATTACCCCGGACAATGTCACTGAATATATTACGGATAAATTTGATTACGTGATTGATGCCATTGATAGCATCAGACCGAAAGCAGCGTTGTTGGCATATTGCCGTCGCTATAAAATTCCGGTTATCACTACCGGCGGCGCCGGCGGCCAGATTGACCCGACACAAATTCAGGTGGCTGACTTAGCCAAAACTATTCAGGATCCGCTGGCGGCTAAGCTGCGTGAACGCCTGAAAAGTGACTTTAATGTAGTGAGAAATAGCAAAGGGAAGTTGGGTATAGACTGCGTATTTTCGACTGAGCAGTTGGTGTATCCACAGCCTGATGGCAGCGTCTGCGCCGCAAAAAGTACCGCTGACGGCCCTAAGCGAATGGACTGTGCCTCTGGTTTTGGTGCCATCACCATGGTGACGGCTTCATTTGGATTTATTGCCGTTTCTCATGCACTGAAGAAGATGCTGGCTAAAGCTGAACGGCAGAAAAAAACGCCTTAGCCGCTGCTGCTTTTATTGGCAGGATTCAGCCGCTTTTTTTATCGCTGAAACCAGGGACTCTAAGCCTTGGGAACGGGATGCGCTGAGCTGTTGATGAATGCCTAACTGCTCAAAAAGTTTTAACGGATCGAGCGCGATAACTTCCACCGGGGTTTTACCCTCTATTTGGGTGAGCAAAATGGCTAAAATGCCTTTAACGATTCGCCCTTCACTGTCCCCGTAAAAATGCAGAGTGCCGTTATCCATTAACTGATAACCCAGCCAGACTCTGTTTTCACATCCTCTAAGTTCGAGCTGTTGTTGCTTAAGCTCCTCGGGCAGAGCCGGTAACTGCTTAGCTAATTGAATTAACTGGCGATAGCGGTCTTCCCATAGCGTTTTATGACTAAACATCTCAACAAGTTGATCGGTATTAATATCGGACCCAAAAGGATGAGGGGCTAGGATCTGCATGATTACTCCAACAAAGACAGCGCACGGATTAATGATTGGTAAAGTTTATCAACGTCATCGGGTTGGTTATAGGGGGCAAATGACGCGCGTAAGGTGCCACTGACGCCGATCGCATCTAATAGCGGCTGAGCACAGTGTTGGCCCGAACGGATGGCTACGCCTTGCTCTGACAGCAAGGTGGCAATGTCACTGTGATGGAAGCCTGCAATATTAAAGGCCAGCAGGCTGCTGTTTTGTGCCCGATAGCTGATAAAACCAGGAATAGTTGCCAGTTTCTCATAGGCTAATTGTGCCAGTGAACAAGCGTAATGTTCAGCCTGCACAATATCCTGAGTATTTAGCCATGATAACGTCGCGCCGAACCCGATGACTCCGGCAATATTTGGGGTACCTGCCTCAAAACATTCCGGTACTGACTGAGCTTCAAAACCGTCAAATGAGGCTTGAGTCAGCATTTTCCCACCGCCTTGCCATGGAGCCATTTCTGCTAACAAGGTACTTTTTCCATAAAGGACGCCAATGCCGGTGGGGCCGTATAGTTTATGGGCGGAAAAAGCGTAAAAATCGACGTCTAGCTGTTGAACATCGGGTGGTGAATGAACCACTCCCTGAGCTCCGTCTACGACGACGATAGTGCCGTTTTTATGCGCCAGTTCGATGGCAAGTTTTAGGTCGGGGCAGCCGCCGGTAACGTTAGACATATGGCCAATGGCCAATATTTTAGTTTTACCGGTCAGCAACTGTTCAAGCTGCGTTAAGTCTGGCAAATAACGTTGGTCTAGCGGGAGCTTAATTACTGTTGCACCGGTTTGCTGTGCCACCATTAGCCATGGAATCAGGTTGGAGTGATGCTCAGACTCACTGACGAGTATTTCGTCGCCGGCTTTCAGCCGCGGGCGGGCATAGCTTTGCGCCACTAAATTAATCGCTTCGGTCGTTCCTTTGGTCCAGACTATTTGTTGATGGCTTGCAGCATTAATCAGCTCTCTTACGCTTTCTCTGGCACTTTCAAAGCGATCTGTCGCATTTTGTGCTGCACTATGGGCACTACGATGGACCGTAGCACCATTATGAGCATAATATTCACCGGTTGCCTGAACCAATGTTAGTGGCTTAAGGGCGGTTGCTGCGCTGTCAAGATAACAACCGGCCTGATGTAATGCAGGGAACTGATGGCGAAACGCAGTGGGATCAAAAGATTTCATGGTGTCATACTTTAATGAGTGACCGGCAAATAGTCGCCGTGAATGATAAAGATTGTACTAGCCGCGAGAGCAAAGAACAGTGCTAATTTGGCACTATTTTAATGTATATCCGTCATACTCCAAGTAGCAGGGCGTTGAGCTAATGGGGTAACCTGAGTTATGCCTTAGTATATTCATCAGGGTTATTGGGTTCATCTCCGGGAGGTTGCTTGCTGCCCTCCTGCAATTTAGATTATTCTGGGTATCGTTATCAGTAGGCAATCAATGCAACGCACGATTTTTATCGGATTTATTCTGTTTAACCGTAAGGAATGTTTTATGAAACGTTTTATTGTTATCACCTCAGCGCTGTTATTCACCTTAGGGCTAGCGGGATGTTCAAGTCATTATGAAATGACGATGGCCGACGGTACCAAGATCATCACTGTGGGTGAACCTTCTCTTGACCAGAATTCCGGAATGTATACTTATGAAACCCGTTTTGACGGTGAACAACAGGTCAGTCAGGATCAGGTTAAAGAGTTTGTTAAACAGCCTTACTAAGCTGATATGCCAAACTATACCCGTGATATTTCAAACGGCCTCTTTGTTGGCTCAGCCTCGATGCAACTTGAATTATTTGGGGTAGAAAGATAAAAAAAAGCACCGCATTCGCGGTGCTACTGAAATCACTATGGACAGACAGGGTAAATGTTCAGAAAATGTATAAATCATTAATCCAATGTCATCATTGGGGTAATGATTGCACCCAACAAGTGTCAGGTAATTAGCAAACACAACATCACAACCACAAAGCCAAAATGCGCCCTTCATTCAAAAAAAACACATTCTTCGTTCCGGCTTATGGAGTGCCATCACTATAGGTATTTACTGGTATATACTCAACGGACAATTTATAATGTATCGCATTAGAAAAACTAATGATTAAATAGCGAGATGCGATCGCTCTGTAGCCCATACACCGGGATGTACTGTCAATTATATGAAACGATTACCCCCATTAAATGCGTTACGGGTGTTTGATTCCGCAGCCCGCCACCTTAGCTTTACTAAGGCATCAGAAGAGCTTTTTGTGACACAGGCCGCAGTTAGCCATCAAATTAAGTCATTAGAAGATTTTCTCGGACTGAAACTTTTTCGTCGGCGTAATCGCTCTCTCTTATTAACGGAAGAAGGGCAAAGTTACTATTTAGATATTAAAGAGATTTTTATTGCGCTGAATGAGGCGACCCGAAAGCTTCAGGCCCGCAGCGCGAAAGGGGCCCTGACGGTAAGCTTACCCACCAGCTTTGCCATTCAGTGGTTGGTGCCGCGATTGTCGGGCTTTCATGAAAGTTATCCCGGCATTGATGTACGAATTCAGGCAATCGATCGAGACGAGTGGAAATTGTCAGACGATGTTGACGTGGCGATTTTTTACGGCCGGGGAAACTGGTCAGGATTACGGGTTGAACCCTTATATGCTGAATATTTGATACCGGTGTGTTCGCCAACGCTGATGATGGGGAATAATCCGCTAAGTTCGCCAAAGGCGCTAGAGCACCATACGCTACTCCATGATGCATCGAGGCGTGACTGGCAGGCATATATTCGCCAATTAGGCGTACAGCATATTAACGTTCAGCAAGGGCCTATTTTTAGCCATACCGCCATGGTTGTTCAGGCTGCGGTTCATGGTCAGGGCGTGGCGTTAGTCAATAATATGCTGGCGCTGGCTGAGATAGAATCGGGTCGTTTGGTCTGTCCGTTCAATCATGCTTTAGCCAGTAAAAATGCTTTTTATCTGGTTTGTCATGACAGTCAGGCTGAACTGGGTAAAATAGCGTCCTTTCGGGAGTGGATTTTAGCCCTTGCTTCCAGTGAGCAGGAGAGCGTCCATTTACGTTACGAAGAGTAAATATCAGCAAAAATGAAAACATTCACTGTGGAAATTGGGTTTTATCAGTAGAATTCACACCAGTTTCTCTTAATTCAGAGATGACAGTAATAAGGTTAGTGATGATGACGGGTCGTTTGATTTTAATTTTTGCCGCAGTTAGCGGTTTTATCTTTGTTGCCCTTGGCGCATTCGGAGCCCATGGCCTGAGTAAAATACTTGATGCTCAACAAATGGCATGGTTGCGTACCGGCTTGGAATATCAGGGATTACATACTCTGGCTATTCTGGCGTTAGGCATTGCAGTTCAGCATCAGGGCAATATTTGGTTTCAGCGCAGCGCAACTTTCTTAGCGCTAGGGACAATTTTATTTAGCGGTAGTCTTTATTGGCTGGCGCTATCAACCACAAAAATGTGGGTGTACATCACGCCAATCGGAGGCTTCTGCTTCTTAATTGGCTGGGCACTTCTGCTAGTTGGTGCTTTGCGCCAGAATAAAAAGGTTTAACCGTGAATAAAATAGCATTGTATTGCCGTCCTGGATTTGAAAAAGAGTGCGCGGCAGAGATCACGGAGAAAGCCGCAGNGCTTGAAGTATATGGTTTCCCGCGGGTTAAAGATAACAGTGGTTACGTCATGTTTGAGTGCTACCAGCGTGAAGATGCTGAGCGCCTGATTAAAGAGTTGCCTTTTAACTCGCTAATTTTTGCCCGCCAAATGGTATTGGTTGGTGAATTATTACGTAATTTACCGGTTGAAGATCGGGTTTCGCCGATTATTGGTATGATTGACGGTGCGGTGGAAAATGCCGGCGACCTGCGGGTTGAAGTACCTGATACCAATGAAGGTAAAGAATTATTGAATTTTTGCCGTAAGCTGACGGTGCCGCTACGTCAGGCACTGCGAGCACGCAATATTCTGTTATCTAAAGAGAACAGCCATCGTCCGGTGATTCACGTATTCTTTATTGCCAGCGGTTGTTGCTATGTCGGTTATTCATTTAGTAATAACAATTCGCCGTTCTTTATGGGTATTCCGCGCCTGAGATTCCCTTCTGATGCGCCAAGCCGTTCAACGCTCAAGCTTGAAGAAGCATTTCACGTGTTTATTCCCGCTGATGAATGGGATGAACGTTTAGCCAGCGGTATGAGGGCAGTTGATTTGGGCGCTTGTCCAGGCGGCTGGACCTATCAACTGACTAAACGCAGCATGATGGTTGATGCCGTAGATAATGGGCCGATGGCACAAAGCATTATGGATACCGGGCAGGTGGTTCATCATCAGGAAGATGGTTTTCGTTATGAACCGACTAACCCTAATATCTACTGGGTTGTTTGTGACATGGTTGAGAAACCATGGCGGGTCTCGAGCTTAATGGCCGATTGGTTAATCAAAGGCTGGTGTCGTGAGGCTATTTTTAACCTGAAACTGCCAATGAAAAAGCGTTATGAAGAAGTTTGTCAGAATCTGAAAATGATAGAAGATAAGCTGAAAGAAAACGGGATTAACGCTCAGATTAGTGCTAAACAGCTCTATCACGATCGTGAGGAGATTACGGTTCATGTGCGGCGCATTTGGGCTTCAGTTCCCGGCCGCCGGGATGAACGCGACTAATCCGCTAATTATGGCCTCATTACTTACAGTAGTGGGGCCATTAATTTAATGATGACTTTGAACGCTAATTTATTGCTCCGCTTGCACTTTATTTATCCTCAATTGCTGAAGATTACCTTCCAGATGTATATCCCGCTTTAAGGTCGCAATATCACGGCACAAATAGGCCAGCGCTTTATGTTCGACTAACTTTTTTCGCCACTTCTCTGGCACGCTGTCTATCTGTTGGTAAATTTGGTCTAGAGAACCATACTGGCTAAGCAATGTTGACGCCGCTTTAGGGCCAATTCCGGCGATGCCCGGAATTTTACTGCTGCTGATACCGGCTAATCCCCAGAAATCTGTCAGCTGTAGGGGAGAGACGGAAAACTCTTGCTCTACAAAGGGCATATCTAACCAGCGCTTTTGAAAATAATCACGAATGCGTAGCGTCGGGGCCAGAAGCTGGCAGTAGCCTTTATCGGTTGACACAATGGTTACCTGATAACCTAATTGGCTTACCTTATGGGCCAGCGTAGCGGCCAAATCGTCCGCTTCATCGCCAATGGATTGCCAGCAGGCCACTCCGGCCTGTTCAAATGCTTCTCTAAGCTGTGGCAACTCCTCGGCAAGCGTATCCGGCATTGGAGAACGCCCGGCTTTATAGTCAGGATAGCGCTGATGACGCCAGCCGGTATTACGTTTTTCATCATCAAATACGGCAACGGCATGGGTTGGCTGGCTATGCTGTATTAACTGCTCTAAAGCACGTATACAGGTTTGCTGGCATGGAGAACCCTGAACCGCATGAATTCGGCGAATCAGATTTAGTGCATCAACAATCAGTAGGTGAATAGACATAATGAGTGGTGGAGCATCCTGTGTCTGCCGAAGACAAGCTCCGGCAGGATTAAAATAAACAGGGTTACCAGCGGATTATGAACAGATCTCATAACACGGGGTGTAAGCCGTGCCGGGGAGCTTCATCCTATGCTGGGCAACAAATCCCTGTAGCAGGCTATCCATGTGTTTCATCATTGCCGGATCGCCATGGATCTTAAAGCGGCCATATTGTTCAATCGCCTGAATACCGACGTCTTTAACATTACCGGCAACGATACCAGAGAATGCCCGGCGTAGTGCGGCTGCCAGCTGTTCCGGTGGTTGGTTCGGGTGCAGATTGAGATTTGCCATATTTTCATGGGTTGGCTCAAACGGATGCTGAAGGTCAGAGGCGATTTTGATTGACCAGTTAAAGCTATAAGCATCACCGTTAGCTCTGCGACTCTCTTTAACTGCTGACATACCGTGCTTCATTTGGCGAGCGACTTCTTCCGGATCGCCAATAATGATGCTGTAGTGCTTACGGGCGTCATCACCTAAAGTATTTTGAATAAACTTATCCAGTACGTGGAAATAGTCCGCACTCTCTTTTGGTCCGGTCAGAATCAGAGGGAGCTTCTGGTCTTTATTTTCCGGATTCATCAAAATACCAAGCAGATAGAGTAACTCTTCTGCTGTACCTACGCCGCCCGGGAAAATAATAATTCCGTGGGCGATGCGCACAAAGGCTTCCAGACGTTTTTCGATATCCGGCATGATAATCAGTTCATTAACTAACGGATTCGGCGGTTCAGCGGCAATAATCGAAGGTTCGGTTAAACCGATAAATCGACTGTCTTTATAACCCTGTTGAGCATGGCCAACGGCAGCGCCTTTCATCGGTGCTTCCATCGCACCAGGACCACATCCGGTGCAAATATTTAATTCACGCAGGCCTAGCTGATTGCCGACTTTTCGGCCATACAGATACTCATTTTCATTAATAGAGTGACCGCCCCAGCAAACCACCATGTTGGGTGCTTCTCCAACGTGTAATGCGCGGGCATTACGCAGAATCGAGAAGACTAAATTGGTTAAATGAATCGGGCTGTCCGGGCTAAGTTGCTGAGCTTTGTATGCCTGTGAGAGCTGTCCGTTCACAAACAGAATATCGCGCATAACGGCAAATAAATTTGCCTGAATAGAGCGAATCATTCGACCATCGACGAATGCTTCTTCCGGTGGGTTAATCAGTTCTAGCTTAACGCCACGTTCCCGGCGGAGTACGTTAATATCAAATGACTTATAGCGTTCAAGCAGCTCTTTACTGTTGTCTGTTTGGCTACCTGCATTCAGCGCGGCCAGTGAACAGTTACGGTATAAGTGATAAAGGTTGCTGCTGGCCGTTCGTTTTAAGGTATCTACTTCAAGCTGTGATAATAGATCCATTGAGCCTAATGGCGGACTAATATGTGTAATCAAACCAACTCCCTGATACTGATAAATAGGTCAGTAAGAACCCATTATTAAATCAAAACGCCCTGAGGCGAGATATAGATGAATAGTCAGATAAGTGTAATCACTGATTTTATCTGTTTGTACTACTTTACTGATGTTATGGGAACCATGAACAGTAAATTTATGCTTTTTACCTGCATTTACATAAGGATTGCGAAGTAGCACGTAATATTATGATTTTATAATGCATATTCTGTTCTAGACGATTAAATCACTCGTTTAATCATTGCCTGACTAGCCTTTCAACCGTCGGCCTAAAGGCTTCATTGGTTCTGTAAGGATTGATATCGAGCCCGCCTCGTCGGGTATAGCGTGCATATACCGTTAAATGAGTCGGGTGGCAGTAACTCTGGATATCATTAAAAATACGCTCTACGCACTGTTCATGAAATTCATTATGGTGGCGAAATGAGACCAAATATCGTAGCAGGGCTTCCCGATTTATCTTTGGCCCCTGATAGCTGATTTGGACCGAACCCCAGTCGGGCTGATTGGTGATCAGGCAGTTTGATTTCAGTAAGTGGCTGACTAACTGCTCTTTAACCAGCAACTTGGTGTCAGTAACCCCATGACAAAGCAGTTTGTCATCGAACTGGTAATTGTCGATCTCGATGGGCTGATCGTCGATACACTCACCGGCAAAAGCCCCGATGGACTGGCCTTCTAGTTGATCTAAACGGAATAGGGTTACGTTTACTTTGCCTTGTGCGCACTGAGATAAGTCACGCGATAAAACATGATTCACCTGTTCCCAGTTATCAAAACGCGTCTGATTAAAGCTATTCAGATAGAGCTTAAAGCTTTTAGATTCGATTAGATTGGCACTGTCCGATGAAATCCTGACTTCGCCAACGGCAACCTGTGGCAGACCGCGAGAATTCAGCCATGATAACTCGTACAGGGTCCATATATCTGCGCCGTGAAAAGGAAGGTTATCCGGGGTCAGCCCCAGTGGTTCACGGTTTAAACTACGAGGAACAGCCTGTAATAATGTGGCATCGTAGTTATCTATGTAAGCCGTTTTCTTGCCTAAGGTCAGATTCGAAAGCGCCTGATGGTCCTGATAATGGGAAGTCATACTATTACCCCGATATTGTATATATCTATATAATCGTAAAAATTAGCTATAGTGTAACGCAATCTTTGAGAGAAATATGACATATCCAGTAATCTCCGCATTAACTCAGTTTACCTCCTCCTTTATTGATTTGTGGCAAAAAGAGACCGGGCACGAACCGGCCAGTGACGAGCTTTATGGCGTTGCCTCTCCCTGTATTTTGACAACCCAAGACGAGGAGGTACTTTGGCTTCCTCTGCCTTTTGAGTCAGAGAAAACGCTGGCAAACGTGGCTCGTGCCATCGACATTGTCTTAAGAGATGAGTGTACTGCTTTCTATACTGAGCAATATGCGGGTGATATGGCTGGCAGTTTTAACGATCTTGAACTAACGTTAATTCAGGTCTGGAGTGACGAGGACTTTATTCGCCTTCAGGAAAATCTGATTGGTCATTTAGTGACTCAGCGCCGGTTAAAGTTATCACCTACGCTGTTTATTGCGACCACTGACTCAGAAATGGATATGGTTTCGGTATGCAACCTCACGGGTGAAGTGATACTTGAACATTTCGGAACTAAAAAACGTGAAGTACTGGCTCCTTCTTTGGCGGCATTCTTACAAGACTTACAGCCCCGCATAAAGAAAGCCTGATTAAAACTTACTTTTTGAACCTGATTTAGTCGATTTTTTTGATCCCTGAATCAAGTTTGCTTGCCAAACCTTCATTTTAAGATGCCCGTCTTACACGAAATGACCGACTCCTTGTAGGATATGTCTCACAAGCGCTGTGAGACATCACGCTTATTGCGTAAGCCTTCAATTTTAAGAACTCTTATTTATCAATGCATTGATCCGTTTTTTTGTGGCTTACGCCCGATTAAATTGGATGTGAGTCTCTGAGGTATATTGTGAGCATCGGGAAAATAAGCGATTCTATGTTCAAGGAAACGGAGCACTAAACCAAGGGATGTATCAGGACGATACAGGCTTTAGGATAAAGCAAAAGGATTAGCTTAGGAAGAGCTCTGGATGTCATCAGGAAGATGACAGGATAGTTTAAGGTTGAACTTACGGACACCTCCAGGACGGAGATAGAAAAGCTTGTCAGGATTGATAGGTGAGTCAGGAAGATTATCAGGGACAAGCTATCAGGATGATGGCAGGACAGTTCAGGATGAAACTAACGGACATCTCCAGGATGGAGAATCAGTACTTACAAGGCTGTGAGTCGTCAGGAAGACCAACAAGGATAGACCATCAGGATGATGGTAGGACAGTTTAAGGATTGAACTTACGGACACCTCCAGGACGGAGAATGAGAACCTACTAGGATAGTAGGGGGTCAGGAAGACTAGCAAGGATAGGCATCAGGATGATGCAGGGATGATGAGTCAGGACGAAAGTAGGACGCCGCAAAGGATAGCGTGGTTAGGATAACCAATAGGACACTGTTTTCAAGGATTGAGCAGGGAAGCAAACGAGTAGCTGGATTGCTATAAAACGAACAGGGCCCACTGTGTAAACAGTGGGCCCTTTTTCCTTTCTATTTTTATTCTCGTCAATTTTTACCCCTTGAGGCCAAGCTGGTATGATTACCCACTATTCGGGGCCTAGATTGCTCTAAAGTATTTTATTCGTTGATGGGAGAAGTATGAGCTTAGAAAATCAGGTATGGCAGTTGTTAACAGAGATAGAGCAACTGATGCAGGAGTCGACACTTTGGAACCCGGTACCTCCGGCGTTGACCGCCTTTGATAGTCATGAGCCTTTTTGCATTGATACCATGGAGCCTGAAGAGTGGCTACAGTGGGTATTTATTCCTCGCATGCGGGCAATTTTAGAAAGCGAGCAACCACTTCCGACTAATATTGCCATTACGCCCTATTTTGAAGTTTCATTTGCTAAGCGGTCTGGGGATTTCCAGCCCCTTATTGCTGCACTTCAAAACATCGACCAAGTGCTTAATAAAGAAAATAATCAATGTTAGATATCCTATATCAAGATGAGCATCTGGTTGCGGTTAATAAGCCTAGCGGTTGGTTAGTGCACCGTAGCTGGTTAGATAGGAATGAAAAAGTCGTCGTGATGCAAACGGTGCGTGATCAAATCGGTCAGCACGTTTTTACCGTGCATCGTTTAGACCGACCCACATCCGGCGTTTTGTTGATGGCGCTGTCGAGCGAGGTTGCCCATCAGCTTTCACAGCAGTTTGAACAGCACCAGATCAATAAAATTTACCATGCGGTGGTGCGCGGCTATGTGAATGAGTCAGGGACGATTGACTACGCCTTAGTGGAGGAACTGGACAAAGTTGCTGATAAGTTTGCGAAAGAAGATCGGGAGGCTCAGCAGGCTGTCAGCCACTACACGACATTGTCTCAGGTTGAAGTCCCTATTCGTGTCGGGCGATATGATTCTGCTCGCTATAGTTTAGTTGAGCTCAGCCCTGAAACCGGGCGTAAGCACCAGTTACGCCGACATATGGCTCATATTTCTCACCCGATTATCGGTGACAGCAGGCACGGAGATCTTCGTCATAATCGTGCCTTAGCGGAACATTTTGACTGCCAGCGCCTGATGTTACATGCGAGTCATTTAGCCCTAAATCATCCGGTAACCGGAGAGCGGTTAGTGATTTCTGCGCCTTGGGAACAACGCTGGCAGCATTTAATGAATCATTTTAACTGGCAAGAACAATGCCCTGCGTATCATGAGGTTGAATTTATTCGGCCAATAATACAGGATACAGAGCTTAGTTAATCCCCTTTTAGACGCAGAGAGAAACCTCATGGCAAAGATTGGAATTTTCGTTGGAACCGTTTATGGCAATGCGCAGATGGTTGCTGAAGAAGCGCAAGCAGTGCTTCAGGATCTTGGCAATGAGGTAACGGTATTTGATGAGGGAACGCTGGAAGAGTGGAAAGCGTATCAACAGGCATATGTGCTGGTTGTCACATCAACTACCGGGCAGGGCGACCTTCCTGATTCTATCGCCTCCCTGTTTTTTGATATAAAAGAACAGCTGGGCCATCAACCTGAGCTGAAGTACGGTGTGATTGCGTTAGGTGATAGCAGCTACGATAATTTTTGCGGTGCGGGTAAACAGTTTGATGCTTTGCTGCAAGAGCAAGGGGCGAGCCGCTTGGCTGATGTTTTACTGATTGATGCAACAGAAGTGCCTGAGCCTGAAGTTTTTGCCGCCGGCTGGATTGAGCATTGGGGCTCATTAGTAAAATAAGTATTTTTCAGGCAGCCAAAAATCATTAACTATGGCTGCCTAAAATATAAAACCCGATAGGGCGACTCTGCGCTTATCAGGTTTTATCTCCGTCATACTTCAAGCCGCATCTTTATTAGCTGCACCCAGCGACCTGAAGCCTATTTGTCTTTATGGGTAAGCTTTTCCAGATCGGCTTCTATTTCTGCAATTTTATGCGTTACCACTTGCTCTAAGTGGCGCAGGTCAGCAAGAATTTTTTGTTTGATATCCACTTCAATCTTTTCACCCTGACAAATCTGGTCTAATTCTTCTATTACGTAACGCAGATTAGGGCTGATTTCATGCACTTCTTTATACGATTTTTCAGCACCCGGATTGGCTAAAATAGTTTTACGTTGGCGCGGGTATTTAAATTTGACGCTTTTAGCAAAGAATTCACCTTTTTCTTTCCGAAAATAGATCTTCAAAATATCATTGCTGGCTTCCTGACGCAGACTGTAGCGATCAATCTGCTTTGGATTCGTAATGCCGAGACTGATGAGGTTATCGTACATAAGAATTCCTTCCTGATTTATTCAATGATTAAGGTGAAAAGCCAATAAAGTGGCGGTTAACGCTGCTCGATTATTGTCTTGCTCCGGCGCGCGTCATACTATGCACTTGGTACATTATCTTTATAGATAACGATTAATTAATCATTATAGCAGTAGATATTCAGGGAAGATGAAACCCCGAATACAATAATACTGAAAGACCTGTTGACTAGATTACATATTATTGACGTTGCTCACAGGGTTAACTCAATACAGGAGTTAAAGATGGAACCACAAAAGTCGGTGCCACCGGTTTTACCAAGGATGATTGATAATAAGCAGTTACCCTATTTCAAATACCATCCGAATCCAATTGAGACCGGTGCTTTTACAATCAGTACGCCTATTACCTGCGATTGTTGTAAGCAACAAACCTCTGTCTACTATACCAACCCCTTTTACTCGGCAAACGACGTTGAGTTCCTTTGTCCATGGTGTATTGCCGGCGGACAGGCGGCAGAAAAATTTAACGGTGAGTTTCAGGACTATTGCGGCATTGAAGGTATTTCAGCTAGCCCTGAACAGCCGGATTCTATCCATTTTGAGCGGCAGGCGATTGATGAGTTAGTTTTAAGGACGCCCGGCTACCGAGGGTGGCAACAGGAGGTCTGGCTCTCTCATTGTGGTGATTTATGTGCATTTGTTGGCTATGTCGGTTGGGATGAAATCAAGGATAAACTCGAGTTTTTTGTCGACCTGGATCGGGATTGTGAAGCGCTTCATGCGGGTAAGGAGGACCTACCCAAATACCTACGTAACAACGGTTCTTGTCAGGGATATCTATTTCAGTGTCTGCACTGCGGTAAATATCGGTTATATTTTGATTGTGACTAACGGGAGGCAAGGATGAAAAATAAGCTGCGTAAAATCCATGTGGATGACATTGATTTCTTCTGGCGGGTGGTATGGGATGATGATGCGGCTAACGGAGACTTTCTTTTTTTACGGGTATGGATTGCCGGCCATAAGGCAAAACCATGGATTACGGTTCACTATCAATACCATAATCCATGGTTTTTCTATGGTGAAATTATTACTACCCCAGAACCGATGAGACAAACTCATTTTCAGCTTAATGCCCTGATGCCGAAACAGGTGGCGGAGATTATACGAGCGGCAATGAAGTGGCTGGATAAGGAGTATTCCGACAGCTTAAAAATAGACGATACCCGTTTCCATGTTGATCGAGAAGGGCAATTGCATCGGGGGCTTTCGAAACAGGCATGAACAAAGAAACGGCAAGAATACTGATTAATCTACTAGAAAAACAAGGGATTGAATTCATTAAAGGGTTATCTGATGAAGAGGTGACTATTATTCATCATGATTTTGACATTCAGTTTCCACCAGACCTGATGTTATTTTTGCAAACGGCATTACCCGTTTCCGGCAAATTTATTAACTGGAGAGCGGGTTTAAGCTCAACGGTGAAAGAAATGGAGATCCGGGACCGGATAAACTGGCCTCTGGAAGGTATGTTCTTTGATATCGATAACAATGGCTTCTGGCCATCTGAGTGGGGGAATAAGCCGGATGATTTGCAACAGCAGCAAGAGATTGCTGAATATCATTACCGACAGTGGCCTAAGTTAATTCCTATCTATTCTCACCGCTATATTCCTTCGATGCCTAATGAAGACGGTAACCCGGTATTTTCAGTTTATCAGACTGATATCATTTATTACGGTTATGACTTGGCATCGTACTTTAAACATGAGTTTAGGCTAACGCTGCCAGCAGATTTAACATTGCCGGAAAGCCCAAAGCCAATTGATTGCTGGGATTATTTTTTAGAGTGATTTTACCCACGGCGACCGGTTAAAAATATAATGATAAATATCGAAAAGAAGTCGGATATTACTATTCCCTTCACCCAGATTGGTGAATGCGGATGGGAAACTCGGGTGCGAGCCATTTTGCTCTCTGTTGCCGAAAACTGGGAATGTTCACTGCCGGAAGTGAAAACTGAGCGCGAGATTGGAAGCCTTGAACAACGATTAGGAACTGCGCTTCCGCTCAACCTGAAGCTGTTTTATCAGACCTTTGGCATTGCTGATATCGGTGAACAACTGCAGAGTTTTGATGAGATGGGGTGGTTAAAGGATACCTGGGGAGCGATGGCTGAATATGGTCCTGACTTTAGTGAGCAGGATTTAGCCGCGTTGCCCTTTATGGTCACATTTAGTGATTATCTTGGAAACGGAAATATGTTTTGCTTTCATAGTGAAACCAAAGAAATTTACTATTTTGATCATGACTCAAAACCCTATCTGACGAAGATGTTTCACTGTATTGATGACTATTTAAAAGGGTGTTTAGTTTTTTGTCAGTCTCAACTTTTTGCTGATATTAGCCTTGAAAGAGATGCCGAGAGGTGGGCAGAAGAAATGCTTAATGAGCTCTATGGTGAAGACGTTGTCAGGAAATGGTATTACTGACATTGTGATTTTTTTATTGTCTAAAACCAATATCAAAAACAGCGGAGTGTGGTGCTAATCATGGATAAAAGAGCTAAAAAAATTTTATTTAGCACCTATTGGAAAAACGGTTGGATAGATAATAGTCAAAGAACAATAACCCGCGATGATTTTCAATATGCTAAAGAAAAAGGGCTGATGTTTGATCCTTTGACGACAACTCACGACCGTTGTTTGCACGATATTATCGCAATGCTATCTGATATTACTGTTGATCTGGTGGCAACAGCCTTTCTCAGTAGCCTTTCAAGCCGGCGTTTAGATCTGCGATCCGGCTTAGCCTCTTATTTTATCGCAAAGCAACTGACACCACATGTTTATACCCCGGTTTTAAACGGTCAATCTTACGATCTGGACGGAAATATTACCCATACCAGTTATACCTGTGGAGTATGCAGAGATCTCAAATACGGCATTATTGGACGTGAAAATTATCATGATATCGATCTGAACGTACTGAATTTTGAACGAATTAAATGGGGGGGTGTAAGGCATGGTGCACTGGATTATACCTTGTTTGATTTACAGCAACTCAGGTTGGCTGATATTCCGCAACCTTCAGCGGACGATGTGTCTATCTTAAATGCAATACTGGCGACGATCGCCGCGAGTAAGCCTGATGATTATCCCAGTATGTTGGAGAAGAATTTAGCGACGGTGATTAAGTCAACAAAAGATGAGCGGAAGGTGTTGATCGAGATCCTTGCCTGTATTGGTGTGCTACAACCAAGGTCTTACGAGCGGCCCAGCAGAGGGAAGCATGATTGGACTTATGTGACTTACTGGCGGGGCGAAGATAAATTTAACCCCGATGCGGTTAGCCAATATTTCGGGCGGTATCTGTAAATAAGCTTATCAAGAGATAAAAGAACGCGGGCCTTTAACCCGCGCTGTAGCGTTTTTGAGCGATTAGTCAATGGTGCGCAGGAGTTCGTTAATACCCACTTTGCCCAGAGTTTTCGCATCGACTTTTTTCACAATCACTGCGCAGTACAGGCTGTATTTTCCATCTTTAGACGGCAAATTGCCTGAAACAACCACAGAACCGGCAGGTACGCGGCCGTAGTGAACTTCACCTGTTTCACGATCGTAAATACGGGTGCTTTGTCCAAGATAGACTCCCATAGAGATCACTGAACCTTCTTCAACAATAACACCTTCAACTACTTCTGAACGGGCGCCGATAAAGCAGTTGTCTTCAATGATTGTCGGGTTTGCTTGAAGCGGTTCTAACACACCACCGATACCAACGCCGCCAGAAAGGTGTACGTTTTTACCGATTTGAGCACAAGAGCCAACGGTAGCCCATGTATCAACCATGGTGCCTTCATCAACATAAGCGCCGATATTGACATAAGAAGGCATTAACACGGTATTACGTGCGATAAATGCACCTTGGCGTACGCTGGCTGGTGGCACAACCCGGAAGCCTTCGCGTTGAAAACGCGCTGCATCATAATCAGCGAATTTCATAGGTACTTTATCGAAATAGCGGCTTTCTGCTCCGTCCATCACAACATTGTCATTAATGCGGAATGAAAGCAGAACGGCTTTTTTTAACCACTGATGTGTAATCCACTCACCGTTAATTTTTTCGGCTACCCGAAGTTCTCCACTGTCCAGCTTAGCCAGCGTAAGCTTAACGGCTTCACGGATGACAGTATCTGCATTTGCCGGTGTAATGTCGGCGCGACGCTCAAAGGCGGTCTCTATAACGGTTTGTAACTGCTGCATCTTTTTTCCTGATTTGGTATTAAGGGAATATTGCTACTTTGTATTAGCGCCATATTTATCCTTTGGATTAAGGGTTTCTGTCAACCTTTGTTTCAATTCTTCACATATTTCAGAAGATAGTGCCACGCGATCGCTATTAGTGAGAATGAATAAATCTTCTACCCGCTCGCCAATGGTTGAGATTCGGGCGCTGTGAAGCGATAAACCAAGGTCGGCAAACACTTCTCCGACGCGGGCTAATAGCCCCGGTTGATCCAATGCCACCAGTTCCATGTAGGTTCGCCGTTCACTATGCCCTGATAAGAAGTTCACATGGGTCGGTACGTTAAAGTGACGCAGTTTCGATGAGGCGACCCTCGGACGCGGACGTTCATAAACCGGTTGAGTTAATGCCCGTTCAATGCCCTCTTTAATCGCCGGATGGCGGTCTGGTGTTAATGGTTTTCCGTTAGGATCCAGGACGATAAAGCTATCCATTGCCATATCGTCACGATTAGTGAAAATTTGAGCATCATGAACGCTGAGATTACGCCGATCTAACTCACCGACCGTGGCCGCAAACAGATAGGGGCGGTCCTGGCTGTAGATAAAAATCTCCGTTCCTCCCCGGTTGGGTAGGGCACTGATTAATACCAGCGGCTGACCTTTGGGATGATTAACCAAATGACGTGCATGCCAGGCCAGTTGATTCGGGGTATGGCGTAAGAAATAGTCTGCCCGGCAGCGGCTCCATATTGCGTGCAATGCTTCTTCGTTAATATTTTCTCTGCGCAGTAATGCCAGTGCCTGAGCCCGGTGATGGCGAACTCGTTCCCTGAGATCCGGGCGGTACTGCATTCCCCGGCGTAACTGTTTCTCCGTAGCAAAGTAGAGTTCACGCAGCAGGCTCTGTTTCCAACTGTTCCATAACGGTTCGTTGGTGGCACAGATATCAGCCACGGTCAGGCAGATTAAATAGTGTAATCGGGTTTCCGTCTGAACTTCGCTGGCGAACTGTTGAATAACTTGAGGGTCCTGAATATCTCTGCGCTGGGCTGTAACTGACATTAATAAATGCTGCCTGACCAACCAGCTTACTAACTCGGCTTCATTTGAATTCAGTTCATGTAATTCGGCGAATGTCTTGGCGTCTTCAGCTCCCAGCGTTGAATGATCGCCACCGCGGCCTTTGGCTATATCGTGAAATAGCGCCGCCATTAACAGAAGAGATTGCTTTTGCAGGCGAGGATAGAGTTCGACACAAAGCGGGTGAGATTGCCGGGTTGCTTCATCGGCAAAGCTCTCTAATTTCATCAGTACCCGGATAGTATGTTCATCCACGGTATACACATGGAACAGGTCAAACTGCATCTGGCCGACAATATTGCCCCATTGAGGCATATAGGCGGCTAATACACTATGACGATGCATCGGAACAATGGCTCGCTTAACCGCGCCCGGGTGTCTGAGAATAGCCATAAACAGATCTCGGGCTTTGGGCAGATCACATAGCGGCTGGGTTAAGTGACGGCGGGCATAGCGCAGGTGGCGCAGGGTTGTTGAATAAATGCCTTTGATTTCAGGATGAATGACCAGACGATAGAACAGGCCTATTATCGTTTCAGGCTGTTCAATAAACAAATTAGGATCGCGTAAATCAATAAGCTGGCCGCGAAGTTGAAAACGCTCATCAAGGACCTGAGGCTTATCAGAATGATCCAGCGCCAGAATAGCCTCATCGAACAGTTGGAGTAGCATATGGTTGAGTTCACTCACCCGGCGAGTCACCCGATAATAATCCTTCATCATGCGTTCTACCGGATGATTACCTTCCCCCTGATAGCCTAATAGTTCTGCTACGTTGAGTTGGCGATCGAATAATAGTCGATTGTCATAACGGCTTAATATCAGGTGAAGAGCAAAGCGGATACGCCACAAAAAGTCCTGGCACTCTTCCAGTTCGGCACACTCTGCTGAGGTCAGGAAGCCAAAACTGGCCATCTCTTTGAGCGAAGTAGAGCCAAAGTGGCGACGAGCAACCCAAAGTAAAGTATGAATATCTCTCAAACCGCCCGGGCTGGCTTTTATATCAGGTTCCAGATTGTAACTGGTCGCGTGATAACGCTGGTGGCGCTCTTCCTGCTCCTGGCATTTTGCATGGAAGAAAATATCTGATGGCCATATGTCCTGACTAAATATATGTTTTTGCAACGCGAGAAATAGCGCGACATCTCCACAAATCAGGCGGGATTCTATTAAGTTAGTCGCAACCGTCAAATCGGCAACCGCTTCTTCCAGACATTGCTCCAGCGTTCTTACGCTGTGCCCGACCTCAAGCTTGAGATCCCAAAGCAGGGTAATGATTTTGCTGACGCTTTCAGCCTGTGGTTCTGTCAGCGGTTGCTGACTAAGGACGAGAATATCAATATCAGATAACGGGTGGAGCTCTGCCCGGCCATAGCCGCCAACGGCGATCAAGGATAATCCGCTACTGTTGGCCAGGCCTTTGGGCGTGGGCTTAATAAAGCCATGAAATAGCCAAAGTCGCTGAAGCAAGTGGTCTATATAGTCAGAACGAGCCTGAATCAGTTCACTTACCTCAGCGCCCGCTTCGAAAGCCAGTTTGAGCCACTGCTGAAAATCATCCAGTGCCTGCTTTAGCTGAGGCAAATTAAGTTCGCTGTTACTAAAACAAGAGGGGTCGCAGGGTTTTCTCGGCAGAATAAGTTCAGACATAGTGACGGTTGCCTTTTAGCTTTGATAAGTGGGCACTGTTTAAGCTACCGTTAAATCAGCTAATTCGCCAGACCAAAACCGATCAGAAGAGAAATTAAAATGAGTAGAAATAAAAATGGCTAACCGAATTCGGTTAGCCATTTTTGTCTGGGGGTTATCAATTACATGTCGTGAGTAATAATCGCGTCAATAGTGTCGTCTTTGCGCAGAGTCAGGATCTCACATCCATTGTCGGTGACAACGATAGTATGTTCGTACTGGGCAGACAGGCTGCGGTCTTTAGTTTTTACCGTCCAGCCGTCTTTCATGGTGCGAATACGGTAATCACCAGCGTTGACCATCGGCTCTACGGTGAAAGTCATCCCTTTTTGGAGAACAACACCGCCATCATCAGCATCATAATGTAATACTTGAGGTTCTTCATGAAAGCCTTCACCAATGCCATGACCGCAATATTCACGGACAACCGAGAAGCCTTGGGCTTCAACATATTGTTGAATAGCCTTACCCAGAGTACGCAAACGAATTCCCGGCTTAATCATTTTTAGCGATAAGTAGAGGCTTTCCTGAGTAACGTGACACAGGCGCTCACCAAGAATTGTTGGCTTACCTACGATAAACATTTTAGAGGTATCACCGTGGAACCCGTCTTTAATCACGGTAACGTCAATATTAACGATATCGCCGTCTTTCAGCTTTTTATCATCGCTCGGAATACCGTGGCAGATGACTTCATTAACCGAAATACACACTGATTTAGGGAAGCCATGGTAGCCGAGGCAGGCTGAAATCGCATGCTGAACGTTAGTGATATGGTCGTGACAAAGACGGTCTAATTCACCGGTAGTTACGCCGGGTTTGACATGAGGCTCGATCATTTCCAGTACTTCAGCAGCCAGACGGCCGGCAACGCGCATTTTTTCAATATCTTCGGGAGTTTTGATTGATATAGCCATAACAAGAGTGTCCATTAATGATTGGAAGTCAGCGCAAAAGTACGAAATATAAAGCGACCGGGCTGAGCTAACTGACAATGATAATCAATTTATAATGCAAATATGGTATCAGTCCTGCAAAAGAGTGCCAAATTTATCATGCAGATTGTATTTAGGGTCTCAGCTTAACTTTCTGCCGGCTGCCATAGGTTAAAAATATTTATTGACTGGTATATAAAATCTGATATCTTAAGCCGGTTTGCACACAGTCTTTTAAAAGTAAGGCGTTTCTGATAATCCTTAGTACAAAATAGGTTAAAAGGATGAAAGTTCACATAGTCAGCAAGGTTGATATCAACCCCTAATCATAAGACCCACAGGTTTTTTGATTAGGGGTTTTTTTTAGGTCTAAATTTCAACTTGGGAGCAAAAAATATAATGCGAGGCCAGCATATTTTAGGGTTGGAACACATGGTGCCCGCCGACATCGAACGCGTATTGAACACCGCAGCAGAAATGAAAAAGGTGACTAAGCAAGACATAAAAAAATTGTCTACGCTGCGTGGAAAAGCAATCGTTAACGTCTTCTTTGAGAACAGTACCAGAACGCGTTCATCATTTGAGCTGGCAGGGAAATATTTAGGTGCAGACGTCATTAATATTGCGGCGTCTTCATCCAGCGTAGCCAAGGGTGAAAGCCTGAGAGATACGTTACTCACCGTTCAAGCTATGGGGGTCGATGCGATAGTGATGCGCCATAGCGCGGAGGGGGCTGCTCAGTATGCGACTCGCTATGTGAAAGCCGTTGTGATTAATGCGGGCGATGGCGCTCATGAACATCCAACTCAAGGGTTACTGGATTTATTAACCATACGTCAGCATCACGGCGAAATAGCCGGAAAAAAAGTCGCCATCGTAGGTGACATTCTTCATAGCCGGGTGGCTCGCTCTAATATTTGGGGTCTGTTAAAAATGGGGGCCGAAGTTCATCTTGGAGGGCCAAAAACGCTGATACCTAAAGAGATGTTGGATCTTGGCGTCACTATTCATCATCGGGTTGAAGATGCCATTGCTGATGCCGATGTGGTTAACGTGTTACGAATTCAGCTAGAACGCCAGAAGAAAGGGCTGTTTCCTACACCGCGTGAATATGCACGCATTTTTGGTATTAACGATGAACGCTTAAAGCTGGCCAAGAAAAATGTATTGGTCATGCATCCGGGTCCGATGAATCGCGGATTAGAAATTTCGCCTGACGTGGCCTATGGACACTATTCAGGCATTGAAGAACAAGTGAATAACGGCGTAGCAGTTCGTATGGCTCTTTTAACTTTAACTTTAGCTGACGGGGAACAAGCATAATGGCACAGTGGTTAATTCAGAATGGGCACCTTATCGATCCTGCTAACGGTTTAGATGACGTAATGGATATCCGGGTAGTTGACGGCAAAGTGGTTAACGTCGCTAAATCACTTAAGGCAGAAGACGCTGATGAAATCGTTGATGCAAATGGCTTAATTGTGAGTCCCGGATTTATTGATATTCACTGCCACTTACGTGAACCGGGGCAAGAAGCTAAAGAAGATTTGTTTACCGGTACTGCATCAGCAGCGGCCGGCGGTTTCACGACCATTCTGACGATGGCCAACACGCGCCCGGTCATTGATCAGGCGATTATCGTTGCCGGTATGAAGCATAAAATACAAACGGATTCGGTTGTGCGGGTTGAGATTACCGGGGCTGTCACTAAAGGCTTGGAAGGCAAAGAGCTGGCGGAAATTGGTGATATGGCTCAGGCCGGTATTCGTGCGATTTCTGACGATGGTAATTATGTTAGCGATGGCCGACTGATGCGTGCTGCTCTGGAATATGCCAGCATGTTCGACATCCCCGTGATTTCCCACTCAGAAGACTGTTGCTTAGTCGCAGACGGCGTTATGCATGAAGGATGTGTCTCGGCCAAATTAGGCTTACGCGGGCGCCCGGCTGAGGCAGAAAATATTGCGGTGGCTCGTGAACTGATGCTGGCAGAAATGACCGGTGCCCATATTCATATCGCTCATGTCAGCAGCAAAGGTGCAGTGGAACTGATTCGTGCCGCTAAAGCTAAAGGAATTAAAGTCACCGCGGAAGTGACACCTCATCATCTCTGTCTGGTAGACAAAACCATCGAATCCTTTGATTCTGCTTTTAAAGTGAATCCTCCTTTACGTACAAACGAACACATTGTTGCGTTATTAGAAGGTTTAAAAGACGGTACTTTAGACGCGATTGCCACTGACCATGCTCCCCATGCATACGAAGAAAAAGACTGTGAGTTTAATGAGGCCCCTTGTGGATTCGCCGGTTTTGAAACGGCTTTTAGCGTGTTACATAGCCGATTTGTTCAAAGCGGTGAGTGGAGCCTGCAAGAACTGATTCAAAAAATGACCGCCGGCCCGGCAGCAGCATTTAACTGGCAGGATCGCGGGCATTTGAGCGAAGGGGGATTGGCTGATTTAGTACTGATTGATCCGAAAAAAGAGTGGATTGTTGACCCAAGCACAATGTTAACTCGCGGCAAATCATGTCCGTTCACTGGAATGGAGATGGTTGGGCAAGTGGTTCGAACTATGGTTAACGGTAAATGGGTTTATCAGAACGGAAAAATTTTTCGCGACTGAGCTTGAGGCAATTTAACCTTAAGTGATTTAGTCTGAATAAGTTCTCCTACGCCATCGGGCCAATTAGCGCTTGATGGCGTATATTTTTTTACGTTTAAATTCGAGTATTAGTGGCGTTTACCCCTGTTTCTATGGTATAAAGCGCGCCGACAATCCGCTATCTAAAGCTTAAGTCTTTAAGGGTTAGAAGCATTAAGATTGTCCTAACATTAATCAACGTTATAACACACACGTATCGACACATACGGCGGGGTGCCCTGATGTCTTAGCACTTAGGGGTCGGCGTTATGGGATACGTGGAGGCATAACCCCGAACTTTACTCATAGAGGTAATAATGGCAACTGTTTCAATGCGCGATATGCTTAAGGCTGGCGTACACTTTGGTCACCAGACCCGTTACTGGAACCCGAAAATGAAACCTTTCATCTTCGGCGCTCGTAACAAAGTTCACATCATCAACCTTGAGAAAACTGTACCTATGTTCAACGAAGCATTAGCTGAGTTGGGTAAGATCGCGTCTCATAAAGGCAAAATCTTATTTGTTGGTACTAAGCGCGCAGCATGCGAGCCAGTGAAAGAAGCTGCAAAGGGCTGTAATCAATTCTACGTAAATCACCGTTGGTTAGGTGGTATGTTGACTAACTGGAAAACAGTTCGCCAGTCAATCAAGCGTTTAAAAGAATTAGAAATCCAGGCTCAAGATGGTACTTTCGAAAAGCTGACCAAGAAAGAAGCGCTGATGCGTACTCGTGAAATGGCTAAGCTTGAGAATAGCCTGGGTGGTATCAAAGACATGGGCGGCTTGCCTGACGCGTTATTTGTCATCGACGCAGATCACGAGCACATCGCTATTAAAGAAGCAAACAACTTGGGTATCCCTGTATTTGCTATCGTTGATACTAACTCTGATCCGGACGGTGTTAACTACGTTATCCCAGGTAACGATGATGCTATCCGTGCAATTCAACTGTACCTTGGTGCTGTTGCTGCAACTGTTCACGAAGGTCGTGCAGACCAAGGTGTTCAGGCTGTAGAAGAAAGCTTCATCGAAGCAGAGTAATAAGGTGTGCTCCATTGAGAGCCCTTATTAACCAGGTATTAGATATGTTGGTTAGGGGGCCTTTACAGGCTCCCTTTTTGCTTATATCCAACGAAATATAACCCGAGGATAAAGAGAATGGCTGTGATTACCGCTGCTCTGGTAAAAGAACTTCGCGAGCGTACTGCCGCTGGCATGATGGAATGTAAAAAAGCGCTGGTTGAGGCTGATGGCGACATCGAATTAGCGATCGACAATATGCGTAAATCTGGTCAGGCAAAAGCCGCTAAGAAAGCAGGCCGTGTTGCTGCTGAAGGCGTTATCCTGACTAAGATTGCTGCTGACGGTAAGTTCGGCATCATCATGGAAGTTAACTGTGAAACTGACTTCGTTGCTAAAGATGCTGGCTTCCTGGCATTTGCTAACGTTGCTGCAGAAGCTGCATTGGCTGACCGCACTAGCGACATCGAAGCTTTACAGGCTAAATTTGAAGAACAACGTACTACTCTGGTAGCTAAAATCGGCGAGAATATCAATATTCGTCGTGTTGCTACCGTAGAAGGCGAGAAGTTAGGCGCTTATATGCACGGTGCTCGCATTGGTGTTCTGGTTGCTGCAACCGGCGCTGCTGATGATGAACTGGTTAAGCATATTGCTATGCACATCGCTGCAAGCAAGCCTGACTTTATCAACCCAGGCGACGTTCCTGCGGAAGTCGTTGCTCGTGAGCATCAAATCCAGATCGATATTGCTATGCAATCTGGTAAGCCACGTGAAATTGCTGAGAAGATGGTTGAAGGCCGTATGCGTAAGTTCACCGGTGAGATCTCTCTGACTGGTCAGGCTTTCGTTATGGACCCAAGCAAAACTGTTGATGCCCTGCTGAAAGAACACAAAGCTGGCGTTGCAGAATTCATCCGCTTCGAAGTTGGTGAAGGTATTGAGAAAGTTGAAGTAGATTTCGCGGCTGAAGTTGCTGCAATGTCTAAATAAGCTTAGCTTAATATGTGAAGGCGGATCGATCTTAACATCGGTCCGTTTTTTTAAACTAAACCCCCCTTTATTGACTGCCCATTAGGAAACAATACCATGGCAACCAACGCAAAACCCGTATACCAAAGAATTCTGCTTAAATTGAGTGGCGAAGCCTTACAAGGCTCCGAAGGTTTTGGCATCGATGCGAGTGTATTAGACCGCATGGCGCAAGAAATTAAGGAATTGGTTGAGTTAGGAATTCAGGTCGGTGTGGTTATTGGCGGCGGCAATTTATTCCGGGGTGCTGGTCTGGCTAAAGCGGGTATGAACCGCGTAGTGGGCGACCACATGGGAATGTTGGCTACCGTAATGAACGGTTTGGCTATGCGTGATGCGCTACATCGTGCCTATGTGAACGCCCGTCTGATGTCAGCTATCCCACTGAATGGCGTATGTGATGATTATAGCTGGGCGGAAGCCATTAGCTTATTACGCCATGGGCGTGTTGTGATTTTTTCAGCAGGTACAGGAAATCCGTTCTTTACTACAGATTCTGCAGCCTGTTTGCGTGGTATTGAGATCGAAGCCGATGTGGTACTGAAAGCAACTAAAGTTGATGGCGTTTTCTCTGATGATCCGGTGAAGAACCCTGAAGCGACCCTGTATGAAACGTTAGACTACCAAGATGTATTAGAACGTGAACTAAAAGTGATGGATCTGGCGGCATTTACCCTGGCCCGAGACCATAACTTACCGATCCGTGTATTCAATATGAATAAGCCGGGAGCTTTGCGCCGCGTTGTTATGGGCGAGAACGAAGGGACCTTAATTTCCCGTCCGGCAGAATAATCGAGGCCTTATAGCCTGATAAAGGTTTATTGCGGGTAATTCTGCTGTCAGAATTTTCCTCAGGGCTAAATTTGACGGGTTATGCAATATGGCGTAGCCCTCCATATTACTTGTTTTTAAAGGTTAGCAACGTGATTAACGAAATCAGACAAGATGCTCAGGTACGCATGGAAAAATGCGTAGAGATGTTTAAAACACACATTAGTAAAATTCGGACAGGTCGTGCACATCCAAGCCTGCTTGAAGGTATTCAGGTTGAATATTATGGTTCAGCTACGCCTTTACGCCAGTTAGCCAGTATCGTTGCTGAAGACTCTCGTACTCTGGCGATTACCGTTTTTGACCGCAGCATTAGCCCGGCAGTTGAGAAGGCGATTATGTCTGCAGACTTAGGGTTAAATCCTTCATCTGCGGGGACTGTTATTCGTGTTCCGCTGCCAGCGCTGACTGAAGAACGTCGTAAAGACTTAATTAAAGTGGTGCGTGCAGAAGCTGAAAACGGCCGTATTTCAGTACGTAACGTTCGTCGTGATGCCAATGAAAAAGTTAAAGCTCTGCTGAAAGATAAAGAGATTAGCGAAGATGACGATCGTAAATCTCAGGAAGATATTCAGAAGCTGACCGATATGTTTATTAAAAAAGTAGACACGGCTTTAGCTGAGAAAGAAGCTGAACTGATGGATTTCTAATCCTGACTACTTTGTTCTAGTCATGCTGACCCGGGTAGGTAACTATTCCGGGTTTTTTACTATATATACCCGCCATCTTTCAAGTTGTAGGGGGGATGGCTGCGTTCATTGGCCCGAATCACGTCCCTGAGTAAGCTCATCGGTATGCACTCACTTGCCGCCTATCTGCAACTCGAATGATTTTGGGTATAGAAGCTAATGTTTTATAGAAAAGATAGGTTCCAGAAAGCTAAGTCAGTTGAGTGATTCAGGGTAGGGGAGTTATTTTTCTGTTGTGAAAAGAGTAATATGGACAAAATTTTTCTGACCACAATGATTTTCGGTCAGAATATCAATGAATTTCTCAGTATTCGCAAAGATTAACCTAATGAAAAAAATAACAATTCTTGGTTCAACTGGTTCGATTGGCCACAGCACATTAGCCGTAGTTCGGGAAAATCCTGAACTATTTAGCGTCTATGCTCTGGTTGCTGGCTGCAATGTGGCAATTATGGCGCAACAGTGCCGAGAGTTCAGGCCACTGTTTGTCTCTATGGCCGATGAAGCATCGGCCAACTCTCTGCGACAAATTTTGCAGTCAGAAGGCGTGCCGACAGAAGTATTCTGTGGTGTACAGGCTGCCTGTGATTTGGCCGCTGCACCAGAAGTTGATCAGGTTATGGCTGCTATTGTCGGCGCTGTAGGGCTATCTCCTACGCTTGCCGCTATTCGTGCCGGTAAACAGGTATTGTTAGCAAATAAAGAGTCTCTGGTCACCTGTGGCAAGTTATTTATGGATGCGGTTAAGCAGAGTGGTACACAGCTGCTGCCGATTGATAGCGAACACAATGCGATTTACCAGAGTATGCCGGAGTCTGTGCAGCGCCAACTGGGATACGCATCATTAGAAGATAATGGTATTTCCCGAATAATATTGACGGGTTCAGGCGGTCCTTTCCGTACGACTGAGGTGGAACAATTAAAGACGGTGACGCCCGATCAGGCCTGTGCTCATCCAAACTGGTCAATGGGGCGTAAAATCTCCGTTGATTCAGCAACCATGATGAATAAAGGGCTTGAATATATTGAAGCCCGTTGGTTATTTAATGCTTCGCCACAGCAGATGGAAGTTTTAATACATCCCCAGTCAATGATCCACTCTATGGTGCGTTATCATGATGGGAGCGTGATTGCACAGTTGGGTTCTCCAGATATGAGAACGCCAATTGCTCAGGCAATGGCATATCCGTACCGGGTTAAATCAGGCGCTGAGCATTTAGATTTTTGCCGTATCGGAGCGCTAACTTTCGAACAGCCTGATTTTGAGCGTTATCCTTGCCTGAAGCTTGCCATAGCCGCAAGTGATGCCGGACAAGCCGCCACAACGGCGTTAAATGCGGCAAATGAGGTTAACGTGGAAGCATTCCTGCAAAATAAAATAGGCTTTATGGATATAGCAGTATTAAATAGCCGTGTAATGGACAAATTAGTTCATACTGAACCTCAGTGCATTGATGAAGTCTTAATAATAGATGCATGGGCCAGATCCCATGCTGAACAACTTATCGCCACTCAGAAACAATAATTATGGCAAATTTGTTACAGTACCGGCTAAATGATATAGTTTGCGCGATTAAGCCGTCTGGTCGATGGATATTGGCGGTAGACAGCGTATTAACGAGCTGATTTGAGTAGGCCGTGCGAGTTCACGGCTTTTTTACGCGAGAAAAACAGCGGTTTTTATTTATAGCTGAGGAATCTTAATAGGTTATGTCGCCAGCGAAACAGCAAGTGAATAACATCAAAACGTCAATACCGCGCCATGTGGCTATCATTATGGATGGCAATGGTCGCTGGGCTAAACAGTTAGGCAAATTAAGGATTTTTGGACACCAGGAAGGTGCAAAAGCTGTTCGACGTGCTGTTAGTTTTGCCATCAACAATGGTATCGAAGCGCTAACACTTTATGCCTTCAGCAGTGAAAACTGGAATCGACCCGCTCAGGAAGTATCTGCTTTGATGGATCTTTTTATCAGAGCGTTAGATAAAGAAGCAAAAAGTTTGCACAAACATAACGTACGCTTAAAGATTATTGGTAATACTCAACGCTTTAGTGAAAAATTACAGGCCAGAATTAACCGAGCGGAAGTGTTAACCGAGAAAAATACAGGCCTTACGTTAAATATTGCTGCAAATTATGGCGGTCGTTGGGATATTATTCAGGCCGTTCAGCAGGTCGCTCAGCAGGTAAAAGACGGTGTGATAACGTCTGAGATGATAGATGAGCAGAGGTTAGGGCAATATATTAACCTTTGTGATTTAGCCCCGGTAGATTTAGTGATCAGGACGGGCGGTGAACACCGCATTAGTAATTTTCTGCTGTGGCAAATTGCCTACGCAGAACTCTATTTTACTGAGGTTCTTTGGCCTGATTTCGATGAACTTGTTTTTGAAGGTGCGCTCAATGCATTTGCACAACGCGAACGCCGTTTTGGTGGGACTGAACCCGCGAGTATTAAAGAACTTTAGGAGGCTCTCGTGTTGAAGTCACGCATCATTACTGCTCTGATTCTTATACCTATTGTTATAGCTGCGTTGTTTATGCTGCCACCTCTGCCTTTCGCAATTATGATTATTGCGGTAAGCATGCTGGCTGCGTGGGAATGGGGGCAATTTGCCGGTCTTAGTACTCCAACTCAACGTGTTGTTCTGGCTATTCTCTGCGGTGTCGGTTTGGCGGCCTTATACTGGCCCACTTATCAATCCTCTTTACCTTTACTTGCCCACCCGGTGGTGGAAGGCTTTTTATTAGCCTCTTTGGGCTGGTGGGGACTTGCACTTATCATGGTGCTGTTTTATCCAAAATCGGCACAGATATGGAATAAATCTTATATCCTGCGTCTATTATTCGGCATTTTGACTATTGTTCCGTTTTTTTGGGGAATGATTACTCTGCGCCAATATGGTTTTGAACAAAATAGCTATACTGGAGCCTGGTGGCTGCTTTATGTGATGTTTTTAGTTTGGGGTGCCGATTCTGGTGCCTATGCCTTTGGTAAAATGTTCGGTAAGCATAAGCTGGCACCGAAGGTTTCTCCGGGGAAAACGCTTGAAGGCCTGGTCGGTGGATTAGTGACCTCTGCATTATTAGCCTGGCTATTTAGCCTGTATGCGCCACTGAATATTTCTTTGAATACCTTGCTGATCTGCTCTGTGATTGCGGTTATTGCTTCAGTACTGGGTGATTTAACCGAGAGTATGTTCAAACGCGAAGCCGGTATTAAAGATAGTGGTAATCTGATTCCCGGTCATGGTGGTATCCTTGACCGAATTGACAGCTTAACGGCCGCTGTTCCCGTGTTTGCCTGTTTGATTCTTCTCGTTTTTAAAGGTTAGTCCGGAACATCTATAGCCTATGAATATATTTGGAACTGTAGCAGCGTTTATTGTTGCCCTTGGGATTTTAGTCACCGTACATGAGTTCGGCCATTTTTGGGTCGCCCGTCGCTGTGGCGTTAAGGTTATTCGTTTTTCCATTGGTTTTGGCAAGGCGCTGTGGCGGCGTACCGATAAAAAAGGTACTGAATATGTTATCGCGATGATTCCGCTAGGCGGTTATGTAAAAATGCTGGATGAGCGCGTTGAGGAAGTGAACCCTCAAGAAAGCCATCAAGCGTTTAATAATAAAACGGTATGTCAGCGCGCTGCTATTATTGCTGCAGGGCCAATCGCTAACTTTATTTTTGCTATATTTGCCTATTGGTTGGTTTTTCTCATTGGTGTTCCTAGCCTGCGGCCAGTGGTCGGAGAGGTTGAGCCGCAGTCGATTGCAGCACAGGCCAATATTTCATCGGGAATGGAACTAAAATCAATTGCCGGTATCGAAACGCCTGATTGGGATTCTGTTCGTTTAGCGATGGTAGGGCAGATCGGTGAGAAGGAAATGGAGGTTACCGTTGCTCCATTTGGTTCTTCAGTTGTTCAAACTAAAATACTTAATCTGACTAACTGGTCCTTTGAGCCGGATAAACAAGATCCTATAAGATCGTTAGGTTTTATTCCTAAGCTGCCACAGATTGAGCCTATACTTGAAGTGGTTCAAAAAGGTTCTGCTGCAGAAAAAGCGGGCTTACAGGCTCAGGACCGATTAATTAGCGTTAACGGAAAAGACTATCAACAATGGGCCGATCTTGTTCGTCTAATTAATGATAGCCCGGGTAAGCAAATAGAATTAGTCATAGAGAGAAATGGAATTACCCACTCTTTGATTATGACGCCCGATGTGAAAGTGTTGAATGATGGAACACAAAAAGGTTTTGCTGGAATATCTCCAAAGGTCATTCCGCTATCTGACGAGTATAAAATAGATCGTCAGTATGGTGTGTTTCAGTCGATATATCAGGCAACTGATAAAACATGGCAATTGACTAAATTAACAGTCAAAATGCTAGGCAAATTGGTAACGGGTGACGTTAAGTTAAATAACCTGAGTGGCCCGATATCAATCGCGCAAGGCGCTGGTGTTTCTGCTGGTTATGGGTTGGTTTATTACTTAATGTTTTTAGCGCTAATTAGCGTTAACTTAGGCATAATCAATCTGTTCCCTCTTCCTGTATTAGACGGGGGGCATCTTGTGTTCTTGGCGATAGAAAAAATAACAGGTAAGCCGGTTTCTGAGAGAGTTCAAGACTACAGTTATCGCTTTGGGGCAATCTTATTGGTACTGTTGATGGGACTTGCACTTTTCAATGATTTCTCACGCTTTTACGGCTAGAGAATAGGTTAGGAAGAACAGATTACAACGATGGCGATGAAAAAGTTGCTTCTAGCGTCGCTGCTGTTTGGCAGCGCCACCGCATACGGTGCCGATGGATTTGTCGTAAAAGACATCCAATTCGAAGGATTACAGCGCGTTGCCACAGGGGCTGCATTATTGAATATGCCTGTCCGTGTTGGTGATACTATTGACGATGGTGACATCGGCAATACTATTCGCGCCTTATTCGCCTCTGGAAACTTTGAAGATGTAAGGGTTATGCGTGATGGAAATACCCTTATTGTTCAAGTGAAAGAGAGACCAACTATAGCAAGCGTCACCTTTTCCGGTAATAAAGCGGTTAAGGACGAGATGCTAAAACAGAACCTTGAGTCTTCAGGCGTTCGGGTAGGTGAAGCCCTTGATAGAACGACGTTAAGTTCTATGGAGAAAGGCTTAGAAGATTTTTACTATAGCGTTGGTAAATATAGCGCCTCAGTAAAAGCTGTTGTCACACCTCTCCCGCGTAATCGTGTTGACCTGAAATTAGTTTTCGCTGAAGGCGTTTCTGCCACTATTCAGCAAATTAATATCGTGGGTAACAATGCGTTTTCTACTGAAGAGTTAGTGAGCCGCTTCCAGTTACGTGATGATGTTCCTTGGTGGAACGTTATGGGCGATCGTAATTATCAAAAGCAGAAATTATCCGGAGACCTTGAGGCTCTGCGTAGTTTCTATTTGGATCGAGGCTATGCCCGATTCAATATTGATTCTACTAACGTGAGCCTGACGCCAGATAAGAAAAGCATCTATATCACGATCAACCTGACGGAAGGCCAGCAGTACAAGATTTCAGGCGTTGAGGTCAAAGGTAATTTAGCCGGCCGTGCTGCCGAGATTGAAGAACTGGCGAAAGTAACCCCGGGTGAGCTATATAGTGGCAGTAAGGTAACGCGTATTGAAGACAGCATTAAAAAGCTGTTAGGTAAATACGGCTATGCTTATCCGCGAGTGGCCACTCAGCCTGAAATTAACGATCAAGACCAGACCGTCAAGCTGCATATCAGCGTGGACTCAGGTAACCGTTACTACGTTCGTCGCATTCGATTTGAGGGTAATGATGTCAGTAAAGACTCAGTACTTCGTCGTGAAATGCGTCAGATGGAAGGTTCTTGGCTGGGCAATGATTTAGTTGAAAAAGGCAAAGAACGCCTTAGTCGTTTAGGCTATTTTGAAACGGTAGACGTTGAGACTGAACGCATTCCTGGCATGCCGGATCAGGTTGACGTTGTCTATAAAGTTAAAGAGCGTAATACCGGTACCTTTAACTTTGGTATCGGTTACGGTACCGAAAGTGGTGTCAGCTTCCAGGTCGGTCTGCAACAGGACAACTGGATGGGTACCGGTAAGAGCGTTGGCATCAGCGGTACTAAGAATGACTATCGTACCTATGTTGAACTCTCTATGACCGAACCATACTTCACCGTCGATGGTGTGAGTTTAAGCGGCCGAATTTTCTACGATAAGTTTAATGCTGATAATGCAGACCTGTCTGACTATAGTAAAAGCAGCTACGGTTTAGGTTCAACATTAGGCTTCCCAATCAACGAAAATAACTCGCTGCGGCTTGGTTTAGACTTTGTAAGCAACGACCTTTCTGATATGCGTCCGCAGGTTGCTATGTGGCGTTATCTTGAATCCGTTGGCGAAAGCCCGGGTAGTGCCAATCGTGGTGATTATAAAGCTAACGATTTCTTCCTGACCGGTGGCTGGAGCTATAATAGTCTGAATAGAGGTTACTTCCCTACCTCGGGTTCTCGTGCCGGCCTGAATGGTAAAGTGACAGTTCCTGGTTCAGATAACGAATATTATAAAATCACATTTGATAGTGCCAGCTATTACCCGATAAATACTGATGAAACTTGGGTATTGTTGGGGCGTGTTCGTGCAGGCTATGGCGATGGCTTAGGCGGTAAAGAGATGCCGTTCTATGACAACTTCTATGCCGGCGGCTCGGGTACAGTACGTGGTTTCCGTTCCAATAACATTGGACCTAAAGCGGTATACTTCTCTGATTGTGGTAATAATTCATGTAGTCCGTCGACAGATGCCGTCGGTGGTAATGCCATGGGCGTTGCCAGCGCAGAGTTGATTTTACCTACGCCATTTGTTGATGATAAGTACGCCAATTCTTTACGGACATCAGTGTTCTTTGATGCAGGTACCGTTTGGGATACGAACTGGCAGAATATTAATGGTGTGCCAGACTATGGTGATCCAAGCAATATTCGTACATCAGCCGGTGTTGCGTTGCAGTGGATGTCTCCGCTGGGGCCATTGGTATTCTCTTATGCTAACCCGTTAGAGAAGTATGAAGGTGATAAGTCAGAGCAGTTCCAGTTTAACATCGGTACAACCTGGTAACTGTTGTGAGTTAGTAGTGAAAAAACAAAGTGTTTTACTCAATAGCAATTATAGTAAGGAGTTCAAATTGAAAAAGTGGTTATGTGCTGCAGGTTTAGGTTTAGCTATGGTTGCTTCAGCGGGCGTTCAGGCTGCTGATAAAGTCGCCGTTGTTGACGTCATGAGTATTCTGCAAAAAATGCCTGAGCGTGAAACTATCGCTAAGCAACTGGACACTGAGTTTAAAGCTCGTGCTACAGCTCTACAGAAAGACGAAAAATCAGTTCAAGATAAAGTGAAAAAGCTACAAACCACCGGTGCTTCAATGAAAGCTGCTGACCGTACTAAGCTGGAAGGCGAAATTAAAGCTTTCCAAGAGAAAGCTAATGCTTTCACTCAAGACAGCCGTCGTCGCGAAGCTGAAGAGATGAATAAGTTAGTTGCTAAAGTACAGGCCGCAGTGAAAACTGTAGCGGACAAAGAAGGTTATTCAGTTGTTATTAAAGCTGATGCCGCATTCTATGCTGCAGATGAAAACAACATTACTGAAAAAGTACTGGCGCAGGTTAAATAAGTTATGCACTCCATTCGTTTAGCTGATTTAGCAGAACATTTGGGTGCAGAAGTACACGGTGATGGCAATATTGCCATCACCGGTCTTGCCTCTATGAGTACTGCAAGAAAAGGGCAAATTACCTTTTTGTCTAATAGTCATTACAACGAACAGCTTTTAGCCTGTCAAGCTAGTGCAGTGGTGCTAACCGAAGAGAATCTTCCCTTCTGCCAGCATTTACCCGCGCTAGTCGTGAAAGATCCTTATATTAGCTATGCGCGCATGGCTCAGCTTTTGGATTCAACACCTCAGCCAGCTCAAGGCATTGCGCCAAGTGCTGTGATTGCTGATGATGCTAAATTGGGACAAAATGTTTCAATTGGTGCTAATGCGGTGATCGAAACCGGCGTTGAGCTGGGCGATAATGTTATTATTGGCGCTGGATGTTTTGTTGGCAAAAATGCTCGTATAGGGGCCGGTAGCCGCTTGTGGGCTAACGTCACTGTCTATCACCGAGTTGTAATTGGTACTGAGTGTCTTATTCAGTCAGGTACCGTTATTGGTTCTGATGGCTTTGGCTATGCCAATGAGCGTGGCAACTGGATTAAAATTCCTCAGTTGGGAACGGTAATAATTGGCGATAAAGTAGAGATCGGTGCCAGTACCACAATAGATCGTGGCGCACTTGATGATACTATTATCGGCAATGGTGTGATCATTGATAACCAATGCCAGATTGCGCATAACGTAATAATTGGCGACAATACAGCAATCGCCGGCGGTGTTGTTATGGCCGGTAGCCTGAAGGTCGGTAAATATTGCCAGATAGGCGGCGCTAGCGTTATTAATGGTCATATGGAAATATGCGATAAAGCCGTTATAACTGGAATGGGAATGGTGATGAGACCGATCACTGAGCCGGGAATCTATTCTTCAGGTATTCCTCTTCAGTCGAATAAAGACTGGCGCAAGACAGCCGCTCTCGTGTTGAATATTAATGACATGAGTAAACGACTTAAAGCCGTTGAACGGAAAGTTAATGGGAAATAGTTTGACAAAATTGTATAACAAATAGTCATTAATCCATTGATTTTTATTATTTTATTCGCGGCCTGCCTTCATAGTCTGTAGAGATTTGGAGCAGGCCGCGTTGTTGCTATCATCAGTTTAGTTTAGAAGACAGGATGAGTATTTTGACTACTGACAATCGTACTCTGGATATTGAAGAGATACTGAGTTTATTACCTCATCGTTATCCATTTTTGCTCGTGGATCGGGTTTTGGATTTTGATAAAGGAAAATTTTTACGGGCGGTTAAAAACGTTTCGTTTAATGAGCCTTTCTTTCAGGGACATTTCCCAGGTAAACCAATTTTTCCAGGCGTGTTAATTCTGGAAGCGATGGCGCAGGCTACGGGAATTCTAGCGTTTAAAAGCTTGGGTCAATTAGAGCCGGGTGAGCTGTATTATTTTGCTGCTGTTGATAATGCACGCTTTAAGCGACCTGTTTTACCTGGGGATCAGCTGATTCTTGAGGTTGAATTTATTAAAGAGCGTCGTGGTGTTGCTCGCTTCCGTGGCGTTGCCAAAGTTGATGGTGAAATCGCATGTGAAGCCGATATGATGTGTGCACGACGCCGGGAGTCTTAATATTGTGATTGATAACACCGCCGTTATTCACCCTACAGCCATTGTTGAAGAGGGTGCGATTATTGGAGCCAATGTACATATTGGCCCGTTTTGCTGGATTGGGTCTCAAGTTGAGATTGGTTCAGGCTCAGTACTTAAATCTCATATTGTCGTTAACGGCATTACCAAGATTGGTGCTGATAATCAGATTTATCAGTTTGCCTCGATTGGCGAAGTGAATCAGGATTTGAAATATGCCGGTGAACCCACTCGCGTTGAGATTGGTGATCGCAATCGCATTCGCGAAAGTGTCACTATCCATCGAGGTACAGCACAAGGCGGTGGCTTAACAAAGATCGGCAATGACAATTTGCTGATGATCAATGCGCATATTGCCCATGACTGCAAAATTGGTAACCGTTGTATTCTTGCTAATAATGCGACTCTGGCTGGGCACGTTGAAGCTGATGATTTTGTAATTATCGGCGGTATGACTGCCGTTCATCAGTTCTGCATTATTGGTGCTCACGTGATGGTAGGTGGGTGCTCCGGCGTTGCTCAAGACGTGCCGCCTTATGTTATTGCTCAAGGTAACCATGCAACGCCATTTGGTATTAATATTGAAGGGCTAAAGCGTCGTGGCTTTGAGAAAGAGGCTCTGCACGCTATTCGTAACGCGTATAAATTACTTTATCGCAGTGGTAAAACGTTGGATGAAGCTAAACCAGAAATTGAAGCTCTAGCTAAAGAACATCCGGCTGTTCAGCTATTTGTCGATTTCTTTAATCGCTCCACGCGTGGCATTATCCGTTAAATTATGCAACAGCGCCCCCTTACCATTGGATTAGTCGCCGGAGAAACCTCCGGCGATATTCTAGGAGCCGGACTTATCCGTGCTTTAAAGGCCCAGTATCCTGATGCCCGATTTGTGGGTGTTGCAGGCCCGCTAATGCAGGCTGAAGGCTGTGAAGCCTGGTTTGAAATGGAAGAGCTTGCCGTTATGGGGGTAGTTGAGGTTCTTGGCCGACTATCTCGTTTACTGAAGGTTCGTAGTGAGCTTACCCGCCGCTTTAGTGAATTGAAGCCGGACGTTTTTGTCGGAATAGATGCACCTGACTTCAATATCACCCTTGAAGGGAAGCTCAAGGCCCGTGGTATTAAGACCATTCATTATGTCAGCCCTTCAGTTTGGGCATGGCGTCAGAAACGCGTATTTAAGATTGGCCGTTCAACTAATCTGGTTTTAGCATTCCTACCTTTTGAAAAAGCCTTTTACGATCGGTTTGATGTACCGTGCCGATTTATCGGCCACACCATGGCGGATTCAATGCCATTGAATCCGGATCGTTCTGCGGCCAGAAAAACCTTAGGTATTGCTGATGATGTACACTGCTTGGCTTTATTACCCGGCAGCCGTCATTCAGAAGTAGAAATGCTAAGTGCAGATTTTTTAAAGACAGCGATGTTGCTGCGCCAAACGTATCCTGAGCTTGAAGTGTTAGTCCCTTTGGTTAACGCCAAACGACGCGAACAGTTTGAAAGAATTAAAGCTGAGATCGCGCCGGATTTACATATTCATATGCTTGATGGTCAGGCTCGAAATGCGATGATTGCCAGCGATGCCGCGTTGCTGGCTTCCGGGACTGCAGCGCTTGAATGTATGTTGGCAAAGTGTCCGATGGTCGTAGGCTATCGCATGAAGCCCTTTACTTTTTGGTTGGCCAAACGTCTGATCAAAACGCCGTATGTTTCTTTACCTAACCTGCTGGCAGGCCGTGAGTTAGTCACTGAACTGCTTCAGGATGATTGCACGCCTGATAAGCTTGCAGATGCTTTAAAACCTTTGCTGAATAATGAAAACGATCGTACAAAGGAATTAAAGCAAACCTTCAATCAGTTACACCTCAGCATTCGTTGTGATGCAGATAGACAGGCCGCACAGGCAGTGCTTGAACTGGCCGGATATCCGTATCAGTCGGAATAAATAACCGTAGCAGGTATCGTGTAATGAAAAGTACCGAGATGGAACCTTTTGTGTACCCCATTGCAAGCTGTATTGCTGGCGTTGATGAAGTGGGGCGTGGCCCGTTAGTTGGGGCGGTAGTTACAGCCGCTGTTATTTTGGACCCCGCAAACGTGATTGTCGGGCTGGCTGATTCAAAAAAGCTCAGTGAAAAAAAACGGCTTGCCCTTTACGACGAAATAAAAGAAAAAGCACTTTGCTGGAGTCTGGGCCGGGCTGAGCCGGAAGAGATTGATCAACTGAATATATTACATGCCACGATGCTAGCGATGCAGCGGGCAGTGGCTGGATTAAGCATTCAACCTGATTTAGTTTTAATTGATGGCAATCGCTGCCCTAAGCTACCGATGAAATCCTTAGCGGTAGTGAAAGGCGATAACCGGGTAGCAGAAATTAGCGCGGCATCTATTTTAGCTAAAGTCACTCGGGATCGTGAAATGGAAGAGCTTGACCTGCTGTTTCCTCAATATGGCTTTGCCCAGCATAAAGGCTATCCTACGGCTTTCCATTTAGATAAATTATCACAATTCGGAGCTACTGAGCATTACCGTAAAAGTTTTGCTCCGGTACGTCGGGCCTTGGGGCTAGAATAAGAGCCTGTCAGATATTTACTGCGCAGGCGTTTGCTTGAATCACAAATTTTATAACCTGATTGCTGGTGTTTTATATGGCTGAACCTCGTTTTATTCATCTGCGTATCCATAGTGACTATTCCATGATTGATGGACTGGCCAAAACGGGTGCATTGGTGAAAAAAGTGGCTGCACTGGGTATGCCGGCAATGGCAATCACTGATTTTACCAATCTATGTGGCTTGGTTAAATTTTATGGTTCCGCTCACGGTGCCGGCGTTAAGCCGATTATTGGTGCAGATTTTCGCATGCAGAGTGAAACTCTGGGTGATGAGCTGACTGAAATTACCGTGCTGGCGGCCAATAACGAAGGCTATCAAAACCTGACGCTGCTTATTTCTCGGGCCTATCAACGAGGATATGTACAAGGCGGGCCTGTTATCGATCGTGACTGGCTGGTCGAACATAAGAATGGCATTATTTTATTATCCGGCGGTAGATTTGGTGATTTAGGTCAATCATTGATGCGCGGCAACCAACCTATCGTTGAGGAATGCCTGCAGTTTTACCGCGAACATTTTCCTGATAATTATTATCTGGAGCTGGTCAGAACAGGGCGGGATGAGGAAGAGATCTATCTTCATGCTGCGGTAGAGTTTTCAACCCGTGAAAACCTGCCGGTTGTTGCCACTAATGATGTGAAATTTATTAGTGAATCAGATTTTGATGCCCATGAGATTCGGGTGGCAATACATGACGGCTTTACCCTGGACGACCCTAAACGACCTAAAAAATACAGTGCTCAGCAATACATGCGCAGTGAAGAGGAGATGTGTGAGCTATTTGCTGACATTCCTGAGGCGCTGATTAATAGCGTAGAGATTGCTAAACGTTGTAATGTTACTATCCGTTTGGGTGAGTATTTCCTGCCTCAGTTCCCTACCGGTGATATGACCACCGAAGATTTCTTGGTTGCCTGCTCTAAAGAGGGGCTGGAAAAGCGCCTCGAGTTTTTATTTCCGGATCCTGACGTCAGGCTTAAAAAACGCTCGGAATATGATGAGCGTCTGGATATTGAGCTTGGGGTTATCAACCAGATGGGGTTCCCCGGCTACTTCCTGATCGTTATGGAATTTATTCAATGGTCGAAAGATAACGACGTGCCCGTGGGGCCGGGGCGAGGTTCCGGTGCAGGTTCTCTGGTTGCCTATGCTTTGGGTATTACCGACCTTGACCCGTTAGAATTTGACCTGCTGTTCGAACGCTTCTTAAATCCTGAACGCGTATCTATGCCCGACTTCGACGTTGACTTCTGTATGGAGAAACGCGATCGGGTTATTGAACATGTCTCTGAAATGTACGGGCGTGATGCGGTATCTCAGATTATTACCTTTGGTACCATGGCGGCTAAGGCGGTTATTCGCGATGTTGGTCGGGTCCTTGGTCATCCGTACGGGTTCGTTGACCGCATATCTAAATTAATCCCTATGGATCCCGGTATGACGCTGGAAAAAGCGTTTGCCGCAGAGCCTCAACTACCCGAGCTTTATGAAGCTGATGAAGAAGTCAGAGCGCTGATTGATATGGCTCGCCAGTTGGAAGGCGTCACCCGCAATGCCGGTAAACACGCCGGTGGTGTGGTGATCTCCCCGACTAAGATTACTGACTTTGCGCCACTTTATTGTGACCCGGAAGGTCAGTTCCCTGTTACCCAGTTTGATAAAAATGACGTTGAATATGCCGGGCTGGTGAAGTTTGACTTCCTCGGTTTGCGGACATTAACCATTATTGACTGGGCATTGGGCATGATTAATGCTCGCCGGGCTAAGACTGGTCTGGAACCGATCGATATTGCCGCTATTCCGCTGGAAGATAAAAAGAGCTTTGATATGCTCCAGCGGTCCGAAACCACCGCCGTATTCCAGCTTGAATCCCGTGGTATGAAGGATCTGATTAAGCGTCTAAAACCTGACTGCTTTGAAGATATGATCGCTCTGGTGGCTCTCTTCCGCCCGGGGCCGCTGCAGTCGGGCATGGTAGATAACTTCATCGACCGTAAACACGGTCGGGAAGAACTTTCATATCCGGATATCCAATGGCAGCACGAATCGCTGAAGCCGGTCCTTGAACCTACTTATGGCATTATCCTGTACCAAGAACAGGTTATGCAGATAGCTCAGGTTCTTGCCGGTTATACCTTGGGCGGTGCAGATATGCTGCGTCGCGCCATGGGTAAGAAAAAGCCAGAAGAGATGGCTAAACAGCGATCTGTGTTTAAAGAGGGCGCTGAACGCATGGGCATCGACGGAGAACTGTCGATGAAAATCTTTGACCTGGTGGAAAAATTTGCCGGTTATGGTTTTAACAAATCCCACTCAGCGGCCTATGCTTTAGTTTCATATCAAACTTTATGGTTGAAGGCACATTATCCGGCCGAGTTTATGGCAGCGGTAATGACCGCCGATATGGACAATACTGAGAAAGTGGTCGGCCTGGTCGATGAATGCCTGCGCATGGGGCTAAAAGTATTACCACCAGACATTAATAGCGGACTGTACCATTTCCACGTCAACGATGACGGTGAAATTGTTTACGGCATCGGTGCAATTAAAGGCGTTGGCGAAGGCCCGATAGAAGCTATAATTGAAGCACGTAATCAGGGCGGCTATTTTAGAGAGCTGTTCGACCTGTGTGCCCGTTCTGATACTAAACGCTTGAATAAACGGGTATTAGAAAAACTAATTATGGCCGGTGCTTTTGACCGGTTAGGTCCGCATCGGGCCGCGCTAATGAGCACATTGCCTGAAGCTCTGAAGGCTGCCGATCAGCATGCGAAGGCAGAAGCCCTTGGTCAGGCCGATATGTTTGGCGTATTAGCAGAAGAACCTGAGCATGTTGAGAAAGCCTATGCTAATGTAGCGCCGTGGCCAGAACAGGTAATTTTAGACGGTGAGCGTGAAACGCTGGGACTCTATCTTACCGGTCACCCGATTACTCAATATTTAAAAGAGCTGGAACGCTATACTGGCGGTCTGCGTCTTAAAGATATGCACCCGACAGAGCGCGGAAAAACCATTATCGCAGTAGGTTTAGTGGTAGCCGCCAAAATAATGACCACCAAACGTGGTAACAGAATTGGGATCTGTACGCTGGATGACCGTTCCGGTCGCCTTGAAGTCATGTTATTCTCTGAGGCACTTGATAAGTATCAGCACCTGTTGGAAAAAGATCGGATCCTGATAGCGACAGGACAGGTCAGCTTTGATGATTTTACCGGCGGACTTAAAATGATGGTCCGCGAATTAATGGACATCAGTGAAGCGCGGGAAAAATATGCCCGTGGGCTTGCTATATCATTAACTGATAGGCAAATTGATGACCAGCTTTTAAACCGTCTTCGTGAATCGTTGGAACCCCATCGTTCGGGGACGATTCCAGTGCACTTGTATTACCAGCGTGAAGATGCCCGGGCAAGGCTTAGATTCGGCGCAGCATGGCGTGTAACGCCTGCCGATAGCTTGCTGATTGAACTGCGTAAGATTGTTGGTAATACCCAGGTTGAATTGGAATTTGACTAAAATAGGAATGCTATGAGTCTGAATTTTCTTGATTTTGAACAGCCGATTGCTGAATTAGAAGCGAAGATTGATTCGCTAACCGCAATCAGTCTTCAAGACGAAAAATTGGATATTAACCTCGATGAAGAGGTTAAGCGTCTACGTGAGAAAAGTCTTGAACTGACCAACAAAATCTTCTCTGAACTAGGGGCTTGGCAAATTGCACAGCTTGCGCGTCATCCCCGTAGACCGTATACCCTGGACTACATTGAGCATATCTTCACCGATTTCAATGAATTAGCAGGTGACCGTGCCTATGCTGATGATAAAGCGATCGTTGGTGGTATTGCCCGCCTCGATGGCCGCCCGGTTATGATTATTGGCCATCAAAAAGGCCGTGAGACCAAAGAAAAGGTCCGCCGCAATTTTGGTATGCCAGCACCTGAAGGCTATCGTAAAGCTTTACGTCTGATGGAAATGGCTGAGCGTTTTAATATGCCAATCATTACCTTTATTGATACTCCGGGAGCTTATCCTGGCGTTGGCGCTGAAGAACGCGGTCAGTCAGAGGCTATCGCGCGTAACCTGCGTGAAATGTCACGTCTTAAAGTTCCGACTATTTGTACTGTCGTGGGCGAAGGCGGTTCCGGTGGTGCTTTAGCCATTGGCGTTGGTGATAAAGTTAATATGCTGCAATACAGTACTTATTCGGTCATCTCTCCGGAAGGCTGTGCTTCTATTCTTTGGAAGAGTGCAGACAAAGCCCCGCTGGCAGCAGAAGCGATGGGCATTATTGCCCCTAGGCTGAAAGAGCTGAAGCTGATTGATTCTGTGATTCCTGAACCATTGGGGGGCGCTCACCGTAATCCGGTTGAAATGGCAGCCTCATTAAAGGCCAGACTGATTGCCGATCTTAATGAGCTGGATGAGTTAGAATTATCATCATTATTAGACCGTCGTTACCAGCGACTAATGAATTACGGCTACTGTTAATCGATCTACTTTTGTTTGATAAAAACGCCCGAGCTAGCATGCTGCGGGCGTTTTGTTTTTGGTGATATTAAGAATATCCGGCAATGGCGACCGCTCTAAATTGACGATCTATTTGTGTCCAACCAACATCGCAATATCCGTTGAGAATGTGCCATCGGAGCCAATACGGAAATACTCTTTCACTTCTGAAGAAACCTCTTGTTGGTATGCCCGAATTGCATCGATGTAATGTTGAGGTGTACGCATTCTCTGAGTCCAGCTGACAAATTCTAACTGTAAATGGTCAGTGGTTATTTCATCAATTTTTAAGCCAGCCTCATTACAAAAACGGCTCCATTCGGAAATACTGTAATCTCTGACGTGTGAACGGTCTCTCAAAGCCTCAACGGTTTGAAGATAAATATCTAATACCGGATTTCCCGGTGAAACGACATCCATTAACACGATTTTTCCGCCCGGTTTTAACACTCTGCTGGCTTCGCATATGGCTAAACTGACGTTATGCCAGTGGTGGGCTGAATAACGACTGATAACAATGTCAAAGCTGGCTGAACCAAACGGGAGCGATTCGGCAATACCACAAGTGGTCTGGATATTGGTCAGGTTACGATCTTTGGCCCCTTGCTGTACGGCATTGAGCATTTCTGTACTCAGATCGTAAGATGTGACGCTGCTGACAGATGATGCGACGGCAAAACTGGCGTGTCCTGCCCCGCATCCTATATCCAGAACGTGAGCACTCGATTGATTGCTCATCAGGCGGGCTAGCTTTTGCAGGTCGGATCCCTGAGAGTGGACGGTACTGGTTAAATAAGCATTAGCCTGTTCACCAAATTGTTGTTCAACCAGCGAGTGATGAGTGTTTTTCTCTGACATTGCCGTTTATCCATTTGTGATTGTGAGACAGGTAATCAGTATGTTTGAGCAAAATAAAAATGTATATACCCGCTAATGCTTCAAAGATATAGATATCTCTACCTTTGGCGGTTATTTGCTCTCAATGCTGCCCGAATTATTGGGGATATAGGCAGATGATAAAATGATTAGATGAAATGATTATGAAATGATAGCAGGGCAACTAAGCCCCGCTTGATACCACAATAATATCGATTAGCAGTCTTCCAGCACCACGTATGCGGCATGGACCGGACCATGAACACCAAACACTTTGATTAGCTCAATATCAGCCGTCGAACTCGGGCCGCCGATCAGGTTAATACAGGATGGCATACGTTCGCCGGCTTCAGCCATTTGATGCAGGCGCTGTGCTATTTGTGCGACCCGCGGCAGAATCGTACTTTTGCGCAGAATAAAGATTGAGGTTTCAGGTAACAGGCTTACCGAACGTCCCCGTTCTGGCGCAGAAAACAGCACTACGCCACCAGACTCAGTCAGGCCTGCTTCAGCATAAACAATACCCACCTTGGCTTTTTCCGCCATAAGGATATTGTGTTTGCCCTGTGCAGGATCCCATTCATAAGCATCATATTGTTCTTTCAGAGCCTGATTCACACCCAGCTCTTTTAAGCGTTGATCTCCGCTGGTCACAACCGGGGCACCGCCGTAATCTTCGCATAGAGCGATGATATCGGTAAGCAGCGTCTCAGGACGACTAATCACGCACTTCACTTTCTGAGTGCTGGCGAAATCAAGAAACTCCTGACAGAGCTCATCCAGACTTTTTTCCGTCAGACGAGTTTGCGGATAGGTGTTAACTGGTTTTGAATCAGCGGCAGGAACCTTACGCATTTCACGGCCTAACTGACTGGCAATCTCATTGAGAAATGAGGTGCGGTTTTGTTCATTCATCAACATATTATTTTTTTCCTTCCGCTTTATGATGTTTAAACCAACTGCGAAAACCTTCTCCATCCGGTGCTGGTAAATCACGGGCTTCGGTCCAGTCTTCAAGAACGCTAATTTTTAGCGGAACTTTGCCATCTTTGATCATCCAGTTCGCCATTTTTGCTCCCATAGTCATACCGACTTTCCATAAGGCAGGGTGAGCATTAGCGTAGTTGAATAAGCGGGTAAACCGCTGCTCAGCTTTTGGTGTCAGACCGGTTTCAGCCATAACCTGACGATGTTTTAGAATGAGCTGTGCCAGCGGGATCTTCACCGGACAAACGACATTACAGGCGTTACACAGTGAGCAAGCATAAGGAAGATCGTGGAAGTCTTGGTAGCCACCCAGTAATGGAGAAATTACCGCGCCAATTGGGCCCGGATATATTGAGCCATAGCCATGTCCGCCGATTTGACGATACGCCGGGCAAGTATTCAGACAGGCTCCACAGCGAATGCAGCGTAATACATCGCTAAATTCAGAACCTAAGATCTTTGAACGACCGTTATCAACGATGACTAAGTGGAACTCTTCCGGCCCGTCAACGTGACCTTCTTCTCTTGGACCTGTTAACCAAGTATTGTAACTGGTTAAACGGGTACCAACAGCGCTACGGCAAAGTAAGGTAATCAGTACATCAACCTCTTCGAAGGTTGGAGCTATACGCTCCATGCCCATTACGGCGATATGGGTTTTTGGCAGTGTAGTGGCCATTCTGAGGTTACCCTCGTTAGTTACCAGACAGATACTGCCTGTTTCAGCTACGGCAAAGTTACATCCGCTAATGCCAATATCGGCTTCAAGAAAATCTTTACGAATTCTCTCGCGGATAAACAATGTCATGGCTTCAGGTGTTTCAGAACCTTCATAGCCAAGCTTCTCTTTGAGTACCTTTTGAATCTGATAACGATCTTTATGGATTGCCGGCACGACAATGTGCGAAGGTGGATCGTTGTCGACTTGAAGAATGTACTCTCCAAGATCGGTTTCAACCACTTCGATACCTTCCGCCTGAAGTACGTGGTTTAAACCGATTTCTTCTGTCACCATCGATTTAGACTTAACGATCTTTTTTGCCTGCTTCTGTTTTGCAATATCGCGAATGTAGTCAGTCGCATCTTCTTTTGTGCGGGCAAAATAGACGTGTCCGCCATTTTGAGTCACTTTTTCAGATAATTGATATAAGTAGGCGTCTAAGTTTTCAAGTACGTGATTACGAATTTGTTCAGCACGATCGCGCCAGTCTTCCCAATTACCTAGTTCATTTACCATTATTTGACGATTGGCCCCGATTCGCTCCTGAGCCATGGCAACCGCTTTGCGCATTATGGTATCTTCCATTTCGGCTTTAATGCGCGGTTTAAAATCGATATTGCTGGTTTTCATCGACATGTGAATATCTCCTTAGCGGCTCATTAATACTTCAGCAATATGCATCACCTTGACCGGGCGCTTTTCTCGCGTCAGGCGTCCGCTGATATTAATCAGGCAACTGGTATCAGCACCAATAACGAAATCAGGAACGACATCCATAATGTGTTCAACTTTTTCTTTGACCATCTCTCCTGATATTTCAGACATTTTGACGGAGAATGTTCCGCCAAATCCGCAGCAGGTTTCTTGGTTGACAATAGGCAGCAGTTCTAATCCTTCGACGTTGCGCAGCAATGTTAAGGGCTCTTCGACCACGCCCAGTTTGCGAGACAGGCTGCATGAGGGGTGGTAAACCGCTTTACCCGGTAATCGGGCTCCAACGTTAACAATCCCCATGGTATGAACAATAAAAGTAGTGAGATCCTGCATCCGGTCAGCTACGGCTTTTGCTCTGGCGGCCCACTCGGGTTCATCGGCCAGATAAGCGGGATAACTTTTAATCGCATAGGTACAGGAACCCGCAGGGGAGACTATCGGGTAGTCGTTTTCTTCGAAGGTGGTGATGAGTGACTTCATTGCCGGTTTGGCATCTTTTACATAGCCACTATTGATTGCCGGTTGTCCGCAACATCCCTGACGTTCAAGAAAAATGACGTCGCAGCCCAATTTCTCTAGTAGTAACACGCTATCTCGTGCCATGTTAGCCTTCAGTGCATCACCGATACAGGTGACGTAGAAATTTACTTTCATCGTTTGCTCCAGAATGTCGTTAATGCATCTGTTTAATGTTCTGATGACCTGAAACAGATAACTTATCTACTTCATTAAATAAGTTATTACCCACATTATTGCTATTGTTTTCATGGATAATCGGAATTATCAGGCCATGACAAAAGCGCGTGGCCTGATAGAATCCGATTGATTTGTATTATGAATAAAATAAGTAGTAAATTGTACCGATTTTTAGGCCAAGAATAATAATATAAATCGCACAATATTTGAGTGTGCCGGACATAATGGCACTACCCTGACCATCCATTTTGGTGGCTGATACTGCAATGGCGATACTCTGAGGTGAAATCATCTTGCCGCCGGTAGCACCTGCAGTATTGGCCGCAGCCAGTAAGATAGGATCAATATTCAACTGTGCGGCAGCGCTGGTCTGTAGCTTGCCAAAAAGTACGTTGGAGTTAGTATCACTGCCGGTTACAAAGGTACCCAAAGCGCCGATAACCGGTGCGATGAAAATGTATCCTGTACCGGTCATATTCACCAAGGTATTGGCGATATCACCGATCATGCCGCTAGTATCCATTACGGTCGCCATGGCAACGATAGCCGTAATGGCAATAATGGAATTTTTAAGCTGAACGACCGTGCTCCAGAGCACAGAAACCATATTTGAGAAGCGGGCTCCCTGAATGAATCCGCCAATAAATGTCGCAATAATGATAAGTACGCCCGGCGTACTGAGCCATTCAACCTTAAGCTTCAGAATTTGACTATCGTTTAAAGCAAAGGGAATAACGCTAGAGAATTGACCTGCTGCGTTTTTAAGCGCAGGAAACAGCGGTGAACACAGCAGAATGAACAGGAATGTCAGCAGATAAATAGCACCCGCGCGAAACAGTTCTGCGCCTGAATAATTGTGCTGTACTTGCTCTTTATTCTCGCTTCCTTGAGCAGATTTAGTCAGGCGTTTAGCCAAAAATATAGTGACTAATAAACTCACCAGGCTACCCGCAAAGGCGGGTAATTCAGCACCTAAATAAGTAGCAACAAAGTATTGAGGAATTAAGGTACTGATACCACACATTAAAGTGATAAAGAATACCCCTTTAATCGCTTTGATGCCGTTACCGGCAATGGCGACGATAACAAACGGTAGTATGATGTTAAACAGAGATAGCTGGATGATAATCATACTGCTGAGTTCACGCACCGGCAGACCAGTTTGCTCCGCCAGGATGGAAACAGGAATACCCACAGCACCAAATGCAGTCGGTACCGTATTCGCGACTAATGATGCTATTGCCGCTTTTAACGGGTTAAATCCAAGGGCAATCAGAATACCGATTGGAATTGCTACAGCTGTACCGTAACCTGCGGCCGCCTCAAGGAAACCACCAAAACACCAAGATATCAGCAGAACCTGAATACGCTTATCATCACTGATGCTGGCTAGGACGTTTTTTAGCACTTCCATACTGCCGGTTTTTAACATCAGGTTGTAGCTATAAATGGCGCCTAAGATAACGATGATGATAGGCCATAAGCCTTTAGAAGCACCGTAAAGCGTCGACATTGAGAGGTTTTGTAGCGGTGTTTCCCAGAAGATGCCGGCAATTAATAAAGTTATAATCAGAGAGATTATAACTGCATAATGTATAGGCGTTTTAATCTTAAGAATCATAATAATTAGGGCTATAAGTGGAATAATCCCTAAAAGAAAGGAAACATACTCTGACATGGCTCGTCCTTTTTGGCTTCGTGTATTAATTTAGCCGCAGATTCTAGGTGCTACTCCTTTATTATTCAGTGAGCTGAATCGAGTTAACTAGAAATATACCGATAATTGATTATTGTATGATGAATTGTTAATTCTTTGATTTAACTTATTATAGTTATATTTTTAGGTGGGTTCCAAATGCTAAATATTGATAAAATGCATCATATAGCCGTGATTTGCTCTGATTATTCAAAAAGTAAGGACTTTTATTGTCATACATTAGGCTTTTCTTTAATGGCTGAATACTATCGAGCAGAGCGTGGATCCTGGAAGGCTGACTTAGCGCTAAACGGGCAGTACATGATTGAGTTGTTTTCATTTCCATCACCGCCGGAGAGAGTTAGCCGACCTGAAGCCTGTGGATTAAGACATTTGGCATTCAGCGTTCAGGACTTAGAGCTCGCAATCACTCAGCTAAATAAAGATGGCGTTGAGTGCGAGGACATCCGGATAGATCCTTACACTGGAAAACGGTTTACTTTTTTTAGCGATCCTGATGGACTACCGCTAGAACTTTATGAGCAGAGCTTGTAATCAGTATTCTGTGGAAAAATGACAATGGCTGGTGATGTGATAATAGATCAGGTAGCAGAAAAGTTAAGATACGATTCCCGTATTTTAGTCGCTTTTAGCGGTGGTGTTGATTCCTCCGTACTTTTACATGCTTTGGTAAGCCTTCGTCACCACTCTCGACCTGACCTGCTGGTGCGGGCGGTTTATGTGCATCATGGTTTAAGTCACTATGCTGACCAGTGGGCAGAACACTGCCAGACTCAATGTAAACTCTGGCAAATTGATTTACAAATTGTGTATGTTCAGGTTGATGCTTCGGTTACCGGAATAGAAGCCGCGGCCAGAGAAGCGCGCTATCAGGCTATTCACTCTTTATTATCCGATGATGAAATATTAGTCACCGCCCAACATCAGGATGACCAGTGTGAAACTTTCTTTCTGGCTCTCAAGCGGGGTAGCGGCCCTGCCGGATTGTCTGCTATGCCTGAACGAATGTCTTTTTTTGACCATCAACAGGTTCGTCCGCTGCTTAATATTACCCGTGCTGAGATAGAGCACTATGCTGAATCAAATAGTCTGAGCTGGATTGAAGATGACAGCAATCAGGATGACCGGTTCGATCGTAATTTTTTGCGATTACGCGTGCTGCCTGAAATTTCACGCCGCTGGCCTCAGTTCCCACAAATGGTTTCTCGCAGTGCGGAATTGTGTGCAGAACAGGAAGCTTTGCTGGATGAGTTACTTACGCCGGTACTGGAAGGTATGATTAAGCCTGATGGGGCGATTAATATCTCAGCTTTAGCTCAAGTATCCGTTATTCAGCGCCGGGCTTTATTACGTCGCTGGTTTCGTTATCACCAGGTTATGATGCCTTCGCGCAGTCAGCTAGATAAGATATGGCTTGACGTTGCACTCAGTAAACCGGACGCTGAACCTCAGTTTCAATTGGGCAGTAGTCAAATTCGCCGTTATCGGGAAAACCTTTATTTATTACCATCGATGCAAAATATTGGGTCGATAAACCTGTCATGGGATGGCTGCGAGCCTTTAGAACTACCCGATAATCTTGGCCAATTAATTATTTCACATGATAAAGGTGTGGCTATAGTGTCACCTGAAAACAATCAATGTGTTAGCATTCGCTTTACTGCGCCGGGTGCAGACATCATTCGCATTGTTGGGCGTGAACATTCCAGAACGTTAAAAAAATTATGGCAAGAATTATCCGTTCCGCCGTGGCAACGGCAGCGGATTCCTTTGGTTTATTACGGGCAAACGTTGATTGCCGCCATTGGTTTTTTTGTTACTGCTGAAGGAAGTCCTAAAGAAGAACGACCAGTTTGGCGTATTTGTTGGACGGATTCTCAAGGCAACGCATTAAATTAACTTATTGAACAATAAACAATGTCGTTACAGGAGTAAAAAACAATGAAAAAAACACTACTACTATTATCCGCATCATTACTGATTAACTTTTCTGTTTATGCAGCCGGCGATATTGACGCTGGTAAAAGTAAATCGGCTAAATGCGTAGCTTGTCATGGTATGAACGGGAAAGTATCAATTCCTACATATCCGCACCTTGCCGGGCAGAATGAGGTCTATTTAGATTACTCAATGCACGCGTATAAAAAAGGGGAGCGTACCGGAAATATGGCTAATATTNTGAGCGTTTATGTGCAAAAACTATCCGATCAAGATATTGCTGACTTAGCGGCTTACTACGCAAGTTTAGGCGATAAGCAATAAGTTAGCAGAATAGGGTTGGTAGGGGCTTTGCAGGGAATAAAGTATACGGGCAGAGAATCTGCCCGTATCAAAAGGCTTAGTCGGCAAGACTAATCTCAATTTTGCCGATTGTCGGATGGCTGAAATAGGCAATGTTATCAAGCCGTAGCTCTTGTTGCGCGCCATCGATTTCAACAATCAGATACTCAACCTGTTTTCTTAATAATAAGTCACAAGCTTTAGCCTCTAACTTCTCACCACCCCTAAGCTTAATGGCCAGAACTAAATGGTGTTGGCAAGCGAGCTCTAAATTATCATAGTCATCACAGTTTATGGGTTGGTACTCTTTTTCAGTCATCACCATAATCACTCACCAATAAATTAGCAGCAGCATAAGCCGCTTGTTCCCTAACTGCAGATGAGAGCGTTTCATTAGCCGCAATCTCATCTAATGTTTTTAATACACACCCTAATGCATCGGATACATATCCAAGATCGCCGCTGGCTATTTCCGCATATTTACGCCGAACAAGTTCGCTGTATTTTTGCACTCAGTCCTCCTTTGCAGCCAATCTCATATTACGGAGCTTTATCAAGCAACGTTTTCATTAATGCCTGAGCTACTCTACATTAATTACAGCGCTGACTATAGCATAGTTGTTATTTTTTATATCAGCTACTTGGCCTCATTTATAGAAAGCGGTTGCTCGGGTTATCGTCGCGCTAGCCCGCTGAATTCTGTACACTATCGTTCATTCAAATTCCTTCATTTTGGCAAACTCTTTATGGCGTTAAAAGCAACAATACTTAAAGCAACGGTAAATGTTGCCGATATGGACCGGCAGGTATTTCTGGATACGGTGCTGACTGTCGCGCAACACCCGTCAGAAACGGAACAACGTATGATGTTGCGCTTGCTGGCATGGATTTGCCATGCTGATGAACGTTTGATTTTCACTAAAGGTTTAAGTGCAGATGATGAACCTGAAATTTGGCGGCACAACGATCATAATGGTATTGAACTGTGGGTTGAAATGGGATTACCCGATGAAAAGCGATTAAGAAAAGCGTGTCATCAGTCTAAGCAAGTTGTTTTGTATGCATACAATGACCGTGCTGGCAGAGTGTGGTGGCAGCAGAATAAAGAAAAGCTCAGTGGCCATAAAAACCTGACGGTACTATTTTTAGATGACGTTCAGTTAAAACAGTTGGCTTCAATGAGCGCACGAAATATGCAGTTACAGGCGACTATTCAGGACGGAATTATTTGGCTTTCTGATAATCAGACCAATTTTGAACTGCAGTTTGAGCCGTGGCAAACCGTTGGTGAGTAATTAATTATGTTAGTTGTTTCTGCCGGAGTCTCAATTCCGGATGACGAAATTATTTTGACGGCTATCCGTGCTCAGGGGGCGGGTGGTCAGCACGTAAATAAATCATCAACGGCAATTCATCTGCGTTTTGATATTCGAGGTTCTAGCCTGCCTGAATTTTATCAACAACGGCTATTGGCTTTTACTCATCATCTGATTACCAGCGATGGCGTTGTTATCATCAAGGCTCAGGAATATCGCAGTCAGGAACTAAATCGTGAAGCCGCATTGGCTCGCCTGGTGGCGTTAATTCAAGACGCGACTCGTTTCCAAAAGGCCCGAAAAGCAACGGCGCCGAGTAAAAATGCCAAAAGAAAACGCTTGGACAGTAAAAACAGGCGGGGTGAAACAAAAACGTTGCGTGGCAAAGTTAGTTATTAAGTTCCAAATAGAAAACCCCGCCGTTGCGGGGTTTTTGCTATCAAGCTAAGCCAATTTGCTATTAGCTGCGACCTAATTGAGATAGTAAGAAAGAGACGATCTCGTCGGCTTTAATCATCTCTTTATCCGTACTACGGCGATGCTTATATTCCATCTCATCGTTATCCAGATTACGGTCACCGATAACAACGGTATGTGGAATACCGATCAGTTCCATATCGGCAAACATCACACCCGGGCGCTCTTTACGGTCGTCAAATAATACATCAACGCCTTTTGAACGCAGTGTCTGATAAAGCTGCTCGGCAACCTCTTGCACGCGGAAAGATTTATGCATGTTCATTGGTACGATAACCACTTCAAACGGTGCAATAGCGTCAGGCCAGATGATTCCGCGATCGTCATGATTCTGTTCAATAGATGCGGCAACCACGCGAGTGACCCCGATACCATAACAGCCCATAGTCATCAGTTGGTTACGTCCGTCCTCACCTTGAACGGTTGCTTTCATTGCTTCCGAATACTTAGTGCCTAGCTGGAATATATGGCCAACTTCAATACCGCGTTTGATGAGTAGGGTACCTTTACCATCAGGGCTTGGGTCGCCTTTTACAACATTGCGAATATCAGCAATGGTTGGAATTGCAAGATCGCGCTCCCAGTTGATACCGAAGTAGTGCTTTCCATCAATGTTTGCACCAGCACCAAAATCACTCATTGCCGCCACAGAACGGTCAATCACTAATGGGATGGATAAATTTACCGGACCTAATGACCCCGGTCCCGCACCGACGGCCGCCCGAATTTCGTCTTCAGTAGCGAAGGTTAATGGGCTCGCCACCTGCGGTAAATTCTGAGCTTTAACTTCATTTAGTTCATGATCGCCACGAACTAACAGGGCAATCAGCTTATGCCCGGTTTCTTCAGCCGCGTGAACCATCAGTGTTTTAACCGTTTTTTCAACGGATAAATTGAACTGTTCAACCAGTTCAGCAATAGTTTTTGCATTTGGTGTGTCAACCAGTCGTAGCTCTTCAGTACCTGCGGCACGAGAACCTGCTGGCGCAATGGCCTCTGCCAACTCGATATTAGCGGCATAGCCTGAATCAGTAGAAAATACGATATCGTCTTCACCGCTTTCTGCTAAAACCTGAAACTCATGGGAAGAACTTCCGCCAATAGAGCCGGTATCAGCCAGCACCGGACGGAAATCCAGACCTATGCGGGTGAAAATCTTACTGTAGGCATCATACATTTTGTCGTAAGTCTGCTGCAGAGACTCTTGTGTAGTATGAAATGAATAAGCATCTTTCATGATGAATTCACGTGAACGCATTACGCCAAAACGCGGGCGAACTTCATCCCGGAATTTGGTCTGAATTTGATAAAAGTTTAACGGTAACTGCTTGTAGGAGTTAATTTCGTTACGCACTAAATCAGTAATAACTTCTTCATGCGTCGGGCCTAAAACAAACGGGCGTTCACCGCGGTCAACAAAGCGTAACAGTTCAGGGCCATATTGTTCCCAACGGCCGCTTTCCTGCCATAAGTCTGCAGGCTGAACGACCGGCATTGACACTTCAATTGCTCCGGCATCGTTCATCTCTTCACGAACGATTTTAGCGACTTTATTCAGAACTCGCAGGCCGGTTGGCAGCCAAGTGTATAGGCCTGAGGCCAGCTTGCGAATCATACCAGCGCGTAGCATTAGCTGGTGGCTAATGACTTCAGCATCTGCGGGTGTCTCTTTTAATGTTGAGAGCAAGTATTGACTAGTACGCATGATATAGAGCTTCCAATTAAACTGCTGATAACAGTGGCTTCGCACTATTGGTGAATCAGCGAGATACAATCAACGCTAACAAAACCAAAAGGGGTATATGCCTAATTTTATTAAAGTGGCTTAGTGTATCAGCGACGACACTTAGCCAAAAGAGAGGATCGGGAATTTCTAACGTTTATCTATAGCAATAACGTCAGTTTGGCCATTCTCAACCCGCCAGCGAACGTTGAATTCGGATAGGTGTACGGCAAATTCTCTGCTTTGTTGTTCGCCTTTTCGATATGCCGGGCGTGGATCCTGAGCTAAAACTTGTGTAATAAAGCGACGCAAATTAGGGTGATTGCGAACTTCCTGTAGTAACCTTTGTTCTGCCTCAATGGTGAAATTGACAGGCATGTCGGCCAAAGGGATATCCTGTGCAAATCCGGCCCGTGCATCTGGAATATTTTCTACAAAAGGCAGATAGGGTTTGATATCCACAACGGGAGTGCCATCCACTAGATCCAGACTTCCCAGTTCTAAAACTATTTCTGAACCTTGTTGCCGAATACCTTTCAATTCAATCAGAGACATGCCGATTGGATTCGGCCGAAATGTAGAACGGGTTGCAAATACGCCAACTCTGGCATTTCCACCTAACCTTGGCGGTCGTACCGTCGGGTGCCAGCCACCATTTTGAGTCTGATGAAAAATAAACAGTACCCAGATATGGCTGAATTGCTCAAGACCGCGAACGGCTTCAGCCTGATTGTAGGGGGGTAATAAGCGTAATTCCCCGCAGCCGTCGGCAACAAGCCCCGGCTGACGGGGTACGGCAAACTTCTCTTTATAAGGAGAATGGATAATACCGATAGGCTCGATACTTAATGCAGTCATTTAGAACGCAACGCTTAATGCGGTACCTTCACATATGGCCGCTCGGTGACAGCCAGGTACGCTGGTCATCAGTTCACAGCGGTTAAGTAATACGGCATTAGCGCCCTGAAATGCTGCTCTTCTTTGCATGTTTAAGGTGGCAGCTGGAATGCTAGGAGGGGCATCCTGTGAAGTAAACTGACAAGAGTCACCTGAAACCTGACCTAATTCTTTAAATTTTACGCCAGAGAGCTCCGCGTCAGTTCTATATAACATCACGGATTCTAATTCAGAATTTGAAGTGCCTGATTGAGCGCAACCACCAAGAAGAAGGGCAAACAGACAGAGGCTGAGGATTCGCATTGATATATCCTTTAATAAAAATAATATTGCACGTGGAAACGTGTTTTTTGGGAAGTTCAAAATAAGTAGTAAGTATAAGTTAACTATAAACGGACTCATAGAAAAAGGCAGATAATAATTATCTGCCTTTTTAGCTAAGTTGGAATAATCACGACTTATTAGAAGGACTATTACCAGCCTTTAATTGCGCCACCTTTAAATTCTTGGTCTGCGGCTTTGAATACTTCGTCAGACTGAAACGCCTGAAGAAATTTCTTCACGTTTTCTGAGTCTTTGTTGTCTTCACGAGAAACAATGATGTTTACATAAGGAGAATCTTTATCTTCAACAAAAATGCCATCTTTAGTTGGCGTTAAGCCAATCTGACTTGAATAAGCCGTGTTAATAATGGCTAAAGTTATCTGATTGTCATCTAAAGCACGAGGTAGTTGTGGTGCCTCTAACTCAACGATTTTGAAGTTTCTTGGATTCTCAATAATATCCAGCGGTGTTGGCATCAAGCCCACGCCTTCTTTTAACTTAATTAGGCCTTGTTTTTGCAGTAACAGCAGTGAGCGACCAAGGTTAGTTGGATCGTTTGGTACTGCAATCTGTGCACCGTCTTTTAACTCATCCAGAGATTTGATTTTCTTTGAATAAGCAGCAATAGGATAAACAAAGGTATTACCCACAACGGCTAGTTTATAGCCACGTTCTTTGATCTGTTGATCTAAATATGGCTTATGTTGGAAGGCGTTTAAATCGATATCGCCCTTATTTAAGGCTTCGTTAGGTAATACATAATCGTTGAAAGAGACTAGCTCAACGTCCAATCCATATTTATCTTTGGCGATTTGTTTAGCCACTTCGGCAACTTTTAGTTCAGCGCCGACGATAACGCCAACTTTAATTTGGTTAGCGCTTTTTTCTTCCTGCCCGCATCCTGCCAGCGCGAGAGAACCAATAAGAGCACTAACCGCGGCAAAGGTTTTAAACTTAATTAACATATTTTTCTCTCTATTATCAGTACGCTGCAAGCAGCACAATTATCTTTATCAAAACAGTTATTTATGAGTAACGGCTTTGACCAAACGATCCCCACAGAACTGAATTAAATAAACCAGTATAATTAATAGCACAAGTACTGTGTTCATGACGGTTGCATCATATCGAACGTAACCATATTGGTAGCCGAGTTGGCCTAAGCCGCCGGCACTTACTGTACTTCCTACGATTGCCGAATAGCCAACAAGTGTAATCAAGGTAATTGACGCACTGTTGATTAAGCCGGGCAATGATTCAGGTAATAATACCTTATAGATAATCTGTAATGGCGTTGCTCCCATAGAGCGGGCAGCCTCAATAAGGCCAGTAGAGATTTCTAAAAGGGTATTTTCTACCATTCGGGCAATAAAAGGCGCGGCACCAATACTTAGCGGTACTAACGCGGCTTTTAATCCGATAAATGTGCCCATAATAAGATCGGTAAATGGGATCATCCACACTATTAAAATAATAAATGGTAAAGAACGGAACACGTTAACCACCGCAGACATTGAGCGATAAATAGTCGGGTTATCTAATATTTGTCCCGGCCTTGTGACATATAGCAGCACGCCCGCAGGTAAGCCAATAAGAAAACCAAAAAAGCCAGAAGCAAAAGCCATGACAATGGTTTCCCACGTTGATTTAGCCATCAACAGCATCATTGCTTCAGACATAACCTAATACCTCAACTTTTACATGGTGTTCTTGGAGAAACTGAATAGCCGCGATGGTTTCTTCATGGGTTCCGTGGATTTCAGTCAACATAACACCAAATTTTACGCCGCCGGCATAATCCATCTGGGCACTGATGATGTTGTTATTAATGTTATAGCGACGGGACACTTCAGATAGCAATGGTGCATCAACCGATTGGCCGGTAAATTCTAAGCGTAAAAGTGGATGAGTATTCTCTTTTTGTTCCGGATTGAGCCTATTGGAATAATCCTCTGGAATATCCAGATGCAGCGTCGCTTGAATAAATTGTTGGGCCAGCGGGGTTTTGGGGTGCGAGAACATTGCACTCACGCTGTCTTGTTCAATTAATCGACCATCGCTGATAACCGCCACCTGATCGCAAATGCGTTTTACCACGTCCATCTCGTGGGTAATTAATAAAATAGTCAGGCCTAAGCGGCGATTAATATCTTTAAGTAATTCTAATATTGAACGTGTAGTTGCCGGATCTAAAGCACTGGTAGCTTCGTCACATAATAAAACTTTAGGGTTATTCGCCAGCGCTCGGGCAATTGCAACCCGTTGTTTTTGGCCGCCGGATAGATTGGCCGGATAGGCGTCATGCTTATCACTTAAGCCAACTAAATCGAGTAATTCTTTAACCCGCTGTTGTCTGTCTGCAGCAGGAACCCCACCTAATTCTAGAGGTAAAGCAACATTACCAAATACGGTGCGACAAGATAATAGATTAAAATGTTGGAATATCATGCCCATCTGACGGCGTGCTTTGGTTAATTCATTTGAAGAAAGCGCGGTTAAATCTTTATTGTCGACTAAAACTTGGCCTGAAGTTGGGCGTTCAAGCAGATTTACGCAACGAATAAGCGTACTCTTTCCTGCACCGGAAGCACCGATGACGCCGTATATTTGTCCGGCAGGAACATGCAGAGACACGTCAGAAAGAGCCGTGATGGTCTGGTTCTTTTGCTGGAATATTTTTGTAATATTCTGAAGTTTAATCATTATTTTCTTATGCTATGCGTTTGCAGTGGCTATCTTTTATTGCAAAGAGTCACTGATATCAATAAACAGAACTTAGCTAAAGCCAAGTGATTAGATGGATGCTAAGGCGTCTAGACGTCTAAGTCAATCGGATTTTGGATCTATCGAAACGTTCTTTCTATGAGTAGAATAGTGCGATACTAGGAATCACCCGCAGCCATCAGGAGTATATTTGTGGCGAATCTTGTACCAGCGATCTTTCTTGACCGCGACGGCACCATTAATGTTGATCATGGTTATGTTCATGAGATCGACCAATTTCAGTTTATTGACGGCGTAATCGATGCCTGTATTGAGTTAAAGGCAATGGGTTTCGCATTAGTGCTTGTGACCAACCAGTCAGGAATTGCCAGAGGTAAATTTACTGAAAAACAATTCATGATATTAACTGAGTGGATGGACTGGTCTTTAGCCGATCGTAATGTTGATCTCGACGGTATCTATTATTGTCCTCATCACCCTGAAGGTGAAGTTGAACCGTTTAATCAAGTATGTGATTGCCGTAAGCCTCAGCCCGGAATGTTTTTATCGGCAAAAGAAGAATTGAACATCGATATGGCCGCCTCTTATATGGTTGGTGATAAAGTTGAAGATATGCAAGCAGCTATTAATGCAGGTGTTGGCTATAAAGTTTTAGTTAAAACCGGAAAGCCGATTACTGCTGAAGGTGAAGCGTTGGCAGATAAGGTACTCGATAGTCTGGCCGCATTGCCAAAAGCGATAAAATCCGGCGAGTTCAACTGATGATTTTTCTTGAATATTAAATATTGAGAAAAAATTTCATTTAAACCTTGCTATCCAGTTGAATATCCCTATAATGCGCCTCCACTGACACGGCAAACAGCCGCGCAGACCGAGATGTGGGTGAATAAATCTGAGATTTAACACTTGACTCTCTAACGGGTTAGCGTATTATTCGCAGCCCGTGTTGCAGGAAGTTTTCTCCCTACAACACCGCTCTTTAACAATTTATCAGACAATCTGTGTGGGCACTCACAAGACGGTATCATAGCCACCTCGGTGGCAAAAAATATACTAAGTCTTAAAAGAGTGACCAAGCAGTAATTCATTTGTAATTTATTACAGAAGTGTTATTACGAAAGTAATCTTTGAGCATCAAGCTTTTAATTGAAGAGTTTGATCATGGCTCAGATTGAACGCTGGCGGCAGGCCTAACACATGCAAGTCGAGCGGCAGCGGAAAGTAGCTTGCTACTTTGCCGGCGAGCGGCGGACGGGTGAGTAATGTCTGGGGATCTGCCTGATGGAGGGGGATAACTACTGGAAACGGTAGCTAATACCGCGTAACGTCGAAAGACCAAAGCGGGGGACCTTCGGGCCTCGCGCCATCAGATGAACCCAGATGGG
>NZ_KE386584.1:0-12080 GCF_000427805.1 Budvicia aquatica DSM 5075 = ATCC 35567
AAAAAACGCTGTTTCATACTAATGGTGGCGGACACATCGTTAATGTGATTCCACTGGTTCTGAAAGCGCTGCTCTGCGCGCAGTAATTTAATATCATCCAGCGACTCGACCGCTTCCACCAGCATCGCATTACGGATTGCNGACTCACGCATACCTTCGTTAGACAGCTTAGCCAACGGGCGCTGAATCAATAGGCCCGGTATCAACAGCATCGGCAGAGCAACCAGTACGACAAAGACTAATGGACCACCGATAGCCCAAAGAATAGCCACAAATAACAGGAAAAAAGGTAAGTCAGATAGCGTACTGATGGTGGTTGAAGTAATCAGTTCCCGCACCTGTTCCAGCTCTCTGATCTGAGAAATAAATGATCCGGTCGATTTAGAACGGGCGCTGTTTCTGATCCGCAGGGCATGACCAAACACCTTATCGGATATTTTCAAATCGGCCCGTTTACCGATAATGTCGGAAATATGCACCCGGGTCATGCGCATAATAAATTCGAAGAAGATCGCCAGCATTACGCCACCGAACAGTACCCACAGCGTCGCTTCTGACTGTGCCGGAACTACCCGATCATAGACCTGCATGGAAAACACCATACCGGCCAGCGCCAGTACGTTAGCGACCAACGAAGCCAGCATAATATCGATATAACGGCGCCAATCACGCAGAGCGATAGCCCAAAACCAGTCTTTTTTATAAGGCTTAATATATTCATCAACCCGCGCATCCGGAACCGAGGATTCAGGTTTAAGCAATATGACCAGTTTGATTCGTTCACTGATTTCAGTGGCATTTAACGGCGTAGACATACCTTTGTCGCCGCTGAACAACACGCTGATATGACCTTCACTATCCATTTTTTCCAGCACGCCGACCTGACCATCAGTAAACTCGACAATCATAGGCATCCGCCACGGATCCAACTGAACCGGATCAAATGGTTCAAAACGCACGACAAGTCCTAATTGGCGGGCCATGCGATCTAAAACAATATCAAGGGCCGCCCCCTGCTCCCATTCCAGAGACACCCGAACATTCTCTTCTGAATAATCAAGGCGATAGTGCCTGGCAACCGCGATCATCGCAGCTAGCCAAGGCTCATAGGGGAATGTCGATTGACTCATAATAGGGTGTTACCTTCCTTGATGTACTTCGTCATTAAACTCATGCTCGAGCATATTTACACGCAAAAAAACGCCCGACTTAAAATATTATAAAAAAACAAAAACAACGCATTAACTATAAATAATAACCAGTTAAGTCATTGAGTGAACAATAAAGAAATTTTAGATACTCATTGATTAATTAGCAGGTAATTAGGCACTTAAAATCACAATAAAGCACCTATATACAGGTAAAAACACGTAAATATACGTAAAAAGCAACATTTATAACAAGAGGAACACTACTAATAAATAAAAGCCTTATATATTTACTCATAATAACTGATAAGGTGCCCTTACGGCTTAATACCAACTAGCTGGGGATAATGTAGATACTTTGAATATTAACCAGCCTAATTATCACCAAACACTCTCTTTTGTCATCTCATTAAAAAGCGGGTCTCGGCCATTAAGCCGAGAGCTAACCTGTTAACTAAAACCTGGATGATTCGCTGCGCTCACCCTGCGGGCCATTCGCTATGCGAATGTTTGCTTCGCCTACGGCTCGCGTTCCGGCTTTCGCCGGGATACGGGACTATAGGACAGCGGCAGTTATAACCTTTTCAGATTATCTACCTTATCTCTCCTTCATCACCCCGTTGAAAAACGGGGTCCGGCCTTTAAGCCAAGAACTAGCCGGTTAACTAAAACCTGAATCCCGGCTTTCGCCGGGATAAACGGGATCGTTAAACCTAGACAACTAACAGCTGATGATTAGCCAACAACGTTGCCAAATCAGTCTGAACACCGCTGATAGTGACCAAATCCGTTGAGTTATAGCTGTTACCGGCACCGTCGCGATCAATGCTGATTACGGTATTACCGTTCTCAACCCGAACGTTGATGTAGTCCTCAATATTTCCAGTTTCAGAACCCAGCGTCGCGATACCGTTAACGTAGCTGGCAGTCGCTGAACCGTTATAACCGGAACCCTGCAGCAGGCTGCTTAAGTCAATACGATCCGTATCAGAAGTATTTTCCCAACTGCCAACGGTAAATCCATTCACTACGCTGTGATCGTTACCACCGGTTGCATCAGCACTGTTTAGTAACTTATACAACAAGGTATCGTGGCCGCTGTTACCGATATTAATCACCTGATGGTTGTTATCCATGGTGATCACATCACTTTCTTCACTTCCACTCAGGCTGGCAGGATTCATCAACATTGCTGTGGCATTATTCTTCACCACAACGCCGTTCTGAACCCACAATGAGGCATTAATATCATAGGTATTCAGCAATACCTGATAGGTATCTCCACGCCAGATTTGGCTACCCACAGAATACCAACCGGTGTCAGTCAGGTTAACGGAATCAGTCACCCCTCCCTGAACAACCAGAACGTCAGTGGTATCTGATGCATTCAACACATCCTGTAGAGTCAGGCTTAATACGTTGGCATACTCATCCCCCATATGGATAGCTTCAATTCCCGTCACTTTATTAGAAATATCACTAAAGTTCAGGTTATTAGCTGAATTCCAAATTAAGGTATCGAAGCCAGTACCGCCGTCAATAGAAGTGAAATTGGTATTGTTGATGATGATGTAATCATTACCCGCACCGGCGTTCATTACTGTCGCACCGTGACGACCATCCAACGTATTAACTGCCGCATCACCGGTTAAGGTACCGCTACCGTCAAGATAGCTGGCGGTCGGTGAATAGCTATTGGTATCACCAGTACCACGAATAGTGCCGTCGGCATTAACAATCACGCTGTTAATGTCATTCTTATAGCCATTCAGATAGTTCGCCGTTGTGGTCATGCTATCCCAACTTACCACATAGCCGCCATCTGCCAGAGCCGTGACCGACGGTAAGGAGTCGAGGTTAGCATTGTTAGTTGAAATCAGCGTTTCACCGCCCAGTTTATTACCCGCAGCGTCAAAAGATTGCGCATAAACATCTGATTTATTGGCTGCGGTAAATTTACTCCACACCACAACATAGCCACCCTGTTCCAGAGCCGCGACGTCCATATTAACGCTTAAGGCATTGTAAGCCACGCCGTTAACACCATCGGTACTGGTATTTACCCGAACTTCAGTGGCATCCAGCGCAACCAGTTTTTGTGTGGCAACATCCCAAGTGAAGCGACGCGCATAGACATCAAAGCCATCCATCGTGCCGTAATTATTACCGGCGGAACCGGTATTAGATGCCCAAGCGGCAATAAAACCACCACCCTTTAGCGCGACCATTGACGCACCAATTTGCATTTTATCCGTGAAGGCATTAGCCATGATTTCAGAACCTGAAACTTCATTTCCGGTTTTAAAATCTATCACTTTCATATACATATCAGTACCGCCAACGCTACCCGGCTTACTGCTCATATAAAGTACGGCATATTTACTATCACCGATATCAACTGCTGACATGCCCTGAGTCGTCGTTGCTGTACTGGTTCCCGTTCCGGTTGGCTGCCCAACATATCCCCCTAACACATAGGCAAAACCGTTGTTATAGTTAGTGCCTGTTGTCAGAGCTACAGGTCTGGCATCTAACGCGGTACCGTTAGCATCATAACGAATCGCATAAACGTTATAGTTGCTGATGGTTCCGGAGTTAAACACCAGGGCATAACCACCATCAGCCATCGAAACATAGGTCGGTGTTAGTTCAAACGCCAAGGTATTGGTGATACTCACTCGAGCGCCAACGGCGGCGCCATTCACATCAAAGTTCTGCAAATAAGGGATTTGCGCTGCACCCGAAGAGTAGAACACGCTGAATGAGTTATCCTCCTTCATATACACATCATACAGACGGATATATTGCAGGTTGTTAGCATTGTTCTGGCCGCTATCGTTAGAAATGGTCACCTGGCTGCCAACTTTATTACCGCTCTGATCGTAGCGCTGGGCATACAGATTATAGGTATTTCCCGTCGCAGTTGTACCACTTGCCCAGAACATCCAGTAGCCGCCATCGCTGGTTGCATAAACCCGTGAGGCACTGTCATCATTGGCATTTGTCACATTTTGAGCGGTATTTGGCTCAATCACCGTAAAGTATTCAGTCGTTGAAGCCTGACCACCCGATCCGTCTGCGACGTTAACGTAGGAGTTAATTGAATATTCACCAGAGACTAACTTAGTCGTTCCCCATGCAGAAGAAGCAATGGTATAGCTACCATCTGCCGTTTTCACCAGAGAACCGTCAGCACTACTGAAAGTTTTGATCAGCGTACCGCCCGCGTTGCGGACTTCCACTATCATTGTTTCTCCGGTACCAGCCGTTCCCTTAATAATAAAGGCCGGCTGCGTTTCCGCCATATAATCAAAGCTTGGTGAGCGGATAATGGCGGTATCAGAGTAAACCGTTAACTGGTCTTTGGAGCTAACTTCGCTAAAGTTACCGGCCTTATCCGTAATGCGGGCATCAACGTTATAAACCTGATTGAGAACACCATCGGCATTCAATGCATGTGCATTATCAATCACCAGCGCCCACGTATTGGTAATACGGTTAATGCTTAACGCATTGTCGATACCTTCACGATAAATCACACCATTAACGTTAATCCACAGCCTTTCATCAGCCCCCAGATTGGTGACTGTACCGGTAATCGTCGGGGTAGTATCCGCGGTCAACTTGGTATCAACGGTGATAACGCTGGTTGGCGCAGTGATATCCACATTCATCACAAAGTTGTTTGAAGCCGGGCTTTCATTGCCTGCCACGTCAGAAACGACAACGTGATAAGTATGGGTACCTTCTGACAGGCCATTAAGATTAAACGTCCAGTCAGTGCCATTTACCGTGGCAGTACCCAGCAATGTATTTCCTTCATAGACACGGACGACGTCGGTCGCTTTAATCGCACCGCTAAGCGTACCGTTCAGCACCACATTAGTATCATCGGTATATGTACCAGAACCAAAGTTACCCTGGTACAGGCCCACGTCATCGGTATAGCTAACGATAGTGGCCGTCTCTGTTGGAGCAATAGTATCGATAACCAGAGAGAATTCAGGTGAAGGTGTACCTTCATTACCCGCAAGGTCAGTTACGACTGCAGTAAAGGTATGCTGGCCTTCACTCAGCGCAGTTTTGATGTCATAAGTCCACGTTGTGCCGGACACAGTGGCATTACCTGCCCATACGCCATCCACATAGATACGTACCACATCACCACTACCCAGCTTTCCTATTAGCGTCCCGTTCAAGGTTGGTAAGGTATCATCCGTTTCAGTGCCGCTCGGATAGTTGCTCTGATTAGTTCCCACGTTGTCAGTGAAGCTGACGATGGTGGTCGATATTGTTGATGGCGTCACGTCAACGGTAATATCTTTCGATACCACGCTGCTGGTATTACCGGCCAGATCAATCACCCGCAGTTCATAAGTATGACTACCTTCAGTCAACGCAGTTGCGGTATCAAACTGCCAGTCCTTACCTGTCACATTAGCTACGGTTACCCATATACCGCTATCCAAACGGATTTGCAGCGTTTCGTCACTACCCAATTCGCGGCTTAGAGCCCCGAACAGAGAAGGCGTAGTGTCATAGGTAACAAAGTCATTATCGTAAGTACCGGTATCGTCAGTGATATGGCTAACGCTAATCACTTGATCCGGAGCGGTAGTATCAACGGTGACTTTATGATTGGTGACAACGCCTACGTTACCCGCGGCATCAACCACGCGCATATAATAAGTATGTTCACCTTCAGCCCAGTCAGTAGTTCCGTTATTCAACGTCCACAGCCCATTAATCAGCGTCAGTTTTTTCCACGTCGCGCCATTATCCAGACTAATTTCAGCATATTCACCGGCGGCTAATGAGCCATTGATAGAACCGTTTATAACAAACTTAGTATCAGAGGTAATGTAGTCGCTGGACGAAACGCCAGTGTCATTGGTAATAGAGTTAATCACTACCTGAGCAGCAGGTGGCGTCAGGTCAACTTCAATCGTAGACTCTGTACTGTAACCATTGCCAGTAGCACTACTTACCGATGCTACAATTTTGGTCAACCCTTCATTCAACGCCAGCATATCGGTAGCACTGACGGTGACGCGCCAGGTACCATTATTTTCGACCTGAATATTGCTGTAAGTTTTACCGTTCAGGGTAACGGTAACGAACTGACCAATAGCATCACTGGTTCCGCTGATAACCTGAGACTGCTGATGTTCATCGCCATTAACAACGTTATCACCGGCAAAAGTATCAATTGTCAGGCTTGGTAACTTAGTCACTACCGTAACATTGTGGCTAAGGGTGCTATTATTCCCTGCATTATCACTCACGGTTACGGTAACCGGGTAAGTGCCATCAACAATGCCGTTAAAGTGATTGCTCGGTACATTGATAGTCCAGGTATTTTCTGCAGTTACCGTCGCTGAATAGTTACGACCGTTGAAGTTAACGCTCACCGTCTGGCCGACTTCAGCCGTCGTGGTACCGTTAATAGTCACACCCGCAGCCTGTTCAGTGACGCTGATAGAATCATCACCGGTGACAGCATTAATACTAATCTCTGGCGCAGTAGTATCGACTACCAGCGGCTTGTCAACGCTGACCTTATTGCCTGCTTTATCGCTCAAAGACACTTTGACGTTGTAATCACCATCAATTAGATTCTGCACATCACTAGCCGGAACCGTAATTGACCAACTACCATTACCAGTAACCGCCACTGAGTAGTCTTTACCATTCAGCGTCACAGTAACTAACTGGCCATTTTCAGCCCCACCGTAAGAACCCTTAATCGTGACAGAGTTACCGTGTTCAATCGCATTGACTACGTTATCGATAGCAATATCAGATACGGTCAATGACGGAGGAACTAAGTCCAGAGCCAGATCTCGGGCGCCGTTAGCCGAGTTGCCGGAGATATCCGTCGCGCTGGCAGTGACTTTATAGTAGCTGCCACTTAAATCGCCCACCTCTGCGGCATCAATCGTTAGTGTCCAAGCGCCCGTACCATCAACCGTCGCCGTGTAGTTTTTACCATTCAACGTTACCGTCACTTCACGACCAATCAGGCTAGTGCTGGCAGTACCGCTGATTTCAAGATTACCGCCATGCTCCAGTTGGTTGATAACATTATCACCGGAGATAGCATTAATACTCAGGGTCGGCACGCCTGCGATCACTTCAAAATCTTTGCTACTGGTCACCACGTTGCCCGCTTTATCAGCCACGCTGACTTCAACGGTGTTGGTCCCTTCATTCAGACCGTTAATCACCGTTGATGGCACACCCACAATCCAGGTTCCGTCTTTACGTACTTCGGTGGAATAGGTTTCGCCGCCGATAGTGACATAAATCATCTGACCTATAGCATTACTGGTACCGGAAATAACCTGATTATTAGCGTGCTCTTCTGCGTTCAACATATTGTCACTGGTGACATTATCGATAGCTACGGTCGGAGCCATTGTATCAACAATTACACTATGGTTGGCAGACGAGCTGTTGCCGGCAACGTTGCTGGCAGAGGCGGTGATCTGATAAGAACCATAGGCCAAGCCACTGACAATATTGGCAGGAACATCCAACGTCCAGCTACCGTCTTTTGCAACCAACGTCGTGTAATTCAGCCCGTTGATTGTGACTGTCACTTCACGACCAGATTCCAGACCATAGCTGGTTCCGTTGATAGTCAACGACTGAGTATGTTCAGCCGAATTAATCATGTCGTCGCCGGAAATAGTATTGATATTGATAGCAGGAACCTGACTGTTCACTACCACCTGACGCCCAGCGCTGGCAGAGTTACCCGACTGGTTTTCAACGTTAACCGTAATATCTAAATTGCCTTCTGCCAGTTTACTTACCGCGTTCGCTGACAGGGTGTACGTCCAGTTTCCACCCGATAGAACGGTCGTGGTATACGTCATACCACCAATCACCAACGTAACTAACTGACCCACTTCAATACCAACAACTGAACCGCCCAGGGTAACCGCCTGACCTTTTTCAGCCGCATTGATAATATCGTCGCCGGCAACGGTATTGATAGTAATCGCCGTACTGGCCAGATCAACCTGAACCAGATGGCTATTAGAGACAGACTCGCCAATGGCATTCTGGCCCTGAGCCGTAACGGTTAAAGTACCCGCAGGGAAGTTGGAGACATCGATGGCAGAAACATCAACCAGCCAGTTACCGTCTTTACCAACGGTAGCATCATAAGTGATGCCGTTAACGGTCACCTTCAGAATAGCGCCAACGTTAAAACCTTCACTCGAGCCTTTGATAATCAAATCTTGCCCGTGTTCGATGATGTTAATAACGTCATCACCTGAAATGGCACCGATACGGATACCCGGTAAGTTCGCATCAATAACGACATTATGCGTTCCTTGCCCGCTGTTACCCGCATGGTTGGTTACTTCTGCCGTTACTACGATATTGCCGTTACCAATTGCCTGCCAGTCATCAGCAGCTACGCTGACGCTCCACTTGCCTCCGGTCTGAACGGTAGCTTGGTATGTTTCACCGTTAATAGTAACAGTGACGGTTTGACCGACCTCAACGTTATAAACCTTACCGCTAATGGTCTGAGCTGACTGAATTTCAGTTGCATTGATAACGTTATCACCGGCTACGGTATCGATAGTGATCCCCGGAAGCCCGGTATTAACCACAACGTTATGATTAGCGTTGACTGCATTGCCTACGCTATCAGTCACGCTGGCGTTAACGATGTAGTTAGCTTCGCCCAGAGCAGCAACATCGTTAGCAGGAACGTTAAGCGTCCAGCCTCCGTCACCGGCCACCAGAGCAGTATAGGTTTTACCGTTTAAGGTCACGGTGACTGTCAGACCGGCAGCCACGTTCTGGCTGGTTCCGCTGATAGTCAGGTCCTGACCCTTTTCAGTAGCATTAATAATGTTATCACCGGCAATAACATTAATGTTTAACGTCGGAGAAGCTGTACTAACCAGAATATCTTGGCTAACGCTACTGCTGTTACCGGCTTTATCAGTTACCGTCGCGGTAATAGTGGCAGATCCATCCTGTAACGCACTAATCACACTGACAGGAACGCCCACGCTCCAACTACCATCGGCATTAACGGTAGTGTTATAAGAATGACCATCGATAGTCACAACAATCTTGTCACCAACAACGGCATTGGTCGTTGACCCTCTGATGACCTGCTCCTGAGCATGCTCAGTAGCATTAATAATATTGTCGCCCGCAACGGTAGCAATAGTGATGCCAGGGGCAGAAGTATCAACCAACAGATTGTGACTGGAGCTACCTTCATTTCCGGCTTTATCAGCCACTTTTGCCGTAACGATGACATTGCCATTAGTCAAAGCACCAACGTTATTAGCGGCAACATCCAGCAGCCAGCTACCATCAGCTTTCACGGTGGTAGTGTAGTTTTTACCCCCCAGGCTTACCGTAACAGTCTGGCCGGCTTCAGCACCGATAACCATACCGCTGATAGTCAGCGGCTGGCCTGCTTCTGCTGCATTCAGAATGTCATCACTGGCAATAGTATTTATCGTAACGGTTGGAGATGAAGTATCGACACGCACATCCTGGGCAGCAGAGGCGCTATTTCCGGCAGCATTTTTAACGCTGACAGACACATTATTCATCCCCTCTTTCAGACCATTCAGGTCAGCAGCCGGTACGTTGACAGACCATGAACCGTTTGCATTAACGTTAACATCATAGGTTTTTCCACCGATGTTGACGGTCACCGTTTGGCCTGCTTCCACATTCTGCGTTTGTCCGGTTAGCAGTAAATCTTGGCCTTTCTCTAAGGCACTAATTACATTGTCGTCAGCCACACTATCTATACTGATAGCGACAGTATTCAAATCAACAGTAACGTTATGTTTTACCTGTACTGTGTTGCTTGACGTATCTGTACCACTTGCCGCGATAACCAGAGTACCGGCAGGGAATTGCCCAACATCAACGACAGGTACGCCAACACTCCAGCTTCCGTCGGCGTTAACACTGGCAGAGTAGCCTTTACCGTTAATCGTCACATTCACCGTACTACCCGCATTTAAACCAACGCTATTACCGGTAATCACTAACGATTGTCCCAGTTCAATGGCATTGATAATGTCATCACCGGCGACGGTATCAATACGTAAGCCCGGCAGGCCCGCACTGATAGCAATATCACGCTCACCAAAACCTTCATTGCCAGCTTTGTTAGTTACGCCGGCAGTGATATTCAATTGCCCGTCACCCAGCGCTTTCAAGTCAGCAGAGGGAACATTTACGCTCCACGTTCCGCCAGAATTAACGGTAGTGGTATAGGTATTCCCACCCAGCGAAATGGTGACTGTCTGGCCCGCTTCAACGTTAATCACCCGCCCGCTGATTGTCTGCTCTACGCCAACTTCAGCGGCATTAAGGATGTCATCGCCGCCTACGGCATTAATCATCACTTGAGGGGCTGCGGTGTTAACTTTTACATCGTGGGTACTGACGACTGAATTACCCACGTTATCTGTCACACTGGCGCTCACGGTGTAATTAGCTTCACCCAGTTTCGCCACGTCGGCGGCCGGAACGTCTAACGTCCAGTGACCGGCAGAATCAACCTGTGTAGTATAGTTTTTGCCATTCAGCGTTACGGTAACCGTTAACCCTTCTCCCACATGAGTGCTGGTACCGTTAATGGTCAGGCTCTGTCCTTTCTCGGTTGCATTGATAATATCGTCACCGGCCAGAGTGCCAATCAGCAGGGTTGGTGCCGCTGTATTGACCAAAACATCGTGCTCTGTACTACTGCTATTACCGGCTTTATCCGTCACTGTTGCAGTGATGGTTACTGTGCCATTTTGCAGTGCGCTAATAACGTTAGCCGGAACGCCCACGCTCCAGTTACCGTCGGCATTAACCACGGTGTGGTACGTTTTACTTCCGATAGTGACAGAAACTTGATCTCCGGCAACGGCATCGATGGTTGTACCACTAATGATTTGAGCCTGAGCGTGTTCAGTGGCGTTAATCACATCATCACCGGCCACCGTATGAATAGTCATGGTTGGCGCGGTCACATCAACCAGCAGATGATGAGACGTAGTGCCGCCATTACCCGCTTTATCGCTAACACTGGCAATAACCTCAATGTTACCTATCGGCAGGCTAGCAAGATTTTCGGCCGGAATATCCAACGTCCAGCGCCCATCAGCATCAACAGTGGCACTGTAGTTTTTACCGCCTAAAGAAACCGTAACAACCTGACCGGCTTCAGCACCCACAGTGGTACCACTGATAGTCAGTGGCTGGCCAGCTTCCACCGCATTAAGAATATTGTCACCGGCTACGGTATCAATATTGATGGTTGGCGCAACAGTATCGACGCGTACTTCTTGCGCAGCTGACGCACCGTTACCGGCAGCATTATTCACACTGACGGAGATATTATTGATACCGTCTTTCAGACCATTGAGGTCGGCCGGAGAGACGGTTATAGCCCAGTTACCATCACTGTCGACGGTAGCCAGATGGGCTTTGCCACCAACGTTAACGGTCACCGTCTGACCCTGTTCGACGTTTTGCGTCGAACCGGTTAATAGCAGATCTTGTTCTCTCTCTTCTGCTCTCAGAATATTATCGCCAGCCACGGTATTAATGCTGATAGCAACAACAGCTAAATCAACGGTCACGTTATGTACGTTGATGGCAGGGTTCCCGCCCTCATCATTAGCGTTAGCCGTTATGACTAAATTCCCCGCAGGGAACGCGGCGACCTCATTGGCCGAAACGCCTAAACTCCATGAACCATCGGCAGTGACGCTGGCAACATAGTCTTTACCGTTAATGGTCACAGTAACAACGCTGCCTACAGCCAAACCGGTACTGGTACCGGTAATCACTAACGGCTGACCCAGTTCGATGGCGTTGATAATGTCATCACCGGCAACGGTATTAATACGCAAGCCCGGCAGGCCGGCATCAATAGCG
>NZ_KE386584.1:13890-90421 GCF_000427805.1 Budvicia aquatica DSM 5075 = ATCC 35567
CCGCCGTCGCCCAGTGCCTTAAGGTCATCTGACGGCACGCTAACAGACCAGGTGCCGCCCGCGTTAACGGTGGTGGTGTACTCTTTGCCGCCCAGCGACACGGTCACCGTCTGACCNGCTTCGGCGTTCACCACGCGTCCGCTGAGGGTCTGGTTAACCGACACTTCGGCTACGTTCAGCACATCATCACCGCCGATGGCATTGATGATCACCTGCGGCGCGGCAGTATTCACCAGCACGTCGTGAGTCGTAGACGTAGTGTTACCAATGGTATCTGCCACGCTGGCGCTCACGGTATAGCTCGCTTCGCCCAGTTTAGCCACATCCGCTGCCGGAACATCNAATGTCCATGCGCCGTCAGCCCCCACGATAGCGGTATAGGTTTTACCGTTTAGNTTCACGGTCACCGTCAGGCCTTGCGCCACATCGGTGCTGGTCCCGTTGATGGTCAGGCTTAAGCCTTTCTCGGTGGCGTTGATAATGTCATCACCGGCAATGGTCGCGATAGATAGCGTTGGTGCGGCGGTATTTACCATCACATCATGACTGGCATCGCTGCTGTTACCGGCTTTATCGGTCACCGTCGCGGTAATAGTCGCGGTACCGTCAGCCAATGCGCCGATCACGCTGGCTGGAACGCCTACGCTCCAGCTGCCGTCGGCATTGACCAACGTGGTGTAGGTGTTTGAACCAACGGTAACGGTTACCTGATCCCCGGCGATGGCATTGGTGGTGGTTCCACTAATCACCTGAGCCTGAGTGTGTTCAGTACTGTTGATCACATCGTCACCGGCTACGGTGCTGATGGTGATGGTTGGCGCCAAGGTATCAACCAATAGGTTATGGGTGGCGGACGAGGTATTGCCCGCTTTATCACTCACGGTCGCCGTGATAACGGCATGACCTTCCGCCAATGCGGCTAAATCAGCCCCATCAACGTTCAACGTCCAGCTGCCGTTAGCGGCCACGGTGGTGGTGTAGTCAGTCCCGTTCAGGGAGACCGTGACGGTCTGACCCGCTTCCGCGCCCACGGTGGTACCGCTGATGGTTAATGGCTGAGCAGCCTCCGCCGCGTTCAGGACATCGTCACCGGCTAAGGTGTTGATGGTGATGGTTGGCGCCGAGGTATCGACCCGGACTTCTTGTGCCGCCGAGGCTCCGTTACCCGCGGCATTGTTCACGCTCACCGCAATATCATTGAGGCCGTCTTTTAAGCCTTTCAGATCGGCTGACGGTACTGTCACCGTCCAGTGACCGCTGTCATCAACGGTAGCCAAATGATTTTTGCCACCGACGTTAACGGTTACCATCTGACCCTGTTCGACGTTTTGAGTCGAGCCGGTTAACACCAGATCCTGACCCTTTTCTGCCGCACTCAATACATTGTCACCGGCCACGGTGTCGATGCTAATAGCAACGGTCTCTAAATCTACNACCACGTTATGTACATGGCTGACCGGGTTATTGGCGCTATCGTTGGCATTCGCCGTTATCACCAATGTCCCTTCAGGGAAGGCCGAAACGTCATTGGCCGGAATACCCAGACTCCATGAACCATCNGCAGTCACGCTGGCGGTGTAATCTTTCCCGTTAACCGTAACGGTCACTACGCTGCCCGTCNCCAGATCGGTACTGGTACCGTTAATCACTAACGGCTGACCCAGTTCGATGGCGTTGATAATGTCATCACCGGCAACGGTATTAATACGCAAGCCCGGCAGGCCGGCATCAATAGCGATCTCACGATCGCCGGTGCCTTCATTCCCGGCCTGATTGGTCACCGTAGCCGTGACGTTTAGCCCGCCGTCGCCCAGNGCCTTAAGGTCATCTGACGGCACGCTAACAGACCAGATGCCGCCCGCGTTAACGGTGGTGGTGTACTCTTTGCCGCCCAGGGTCACGGTTACCGTCTGNCCTTCTTCAGCATTGACGACCCGACCGCTGATGGTTTGCGCCTCGGACACTTCATCGGCATTTAATATGTCATCGCCGCCAATGATATTGATGATCACCTGCGGTGCAGCCGTATTAACCGTAATATCGTGAGTCGCTGAAGTCGCATTACCAATCGCATCCGTCACCTGAGCGCTGACGGTATAATTTGCTTCACCCAGCTTAGCCACGTCGGCNGCCGGAACGTCTAACGTCCAGTGACCCGCAGAATCAACCTGTGCGGTATAATTTTTACCGTTCAGAGAGACCGTGACCGTCAGGCCTTCGGCTACGCCGGTACTGGAGCCGTTAATGGTCAGGCTCAGCCCTTTTTCGCTGGCATTGATAATATCGTCACCGGCCAGAGTGCCAATCAGCAGGGTTGGTGCCGCTGTATTGACCAAAACATCGTGCTCTGTACTACTGCTATTACCGGCTTTATCCGTGACCGTGGCCGTGATGGTGGCTGTCCCGTTCTGTAATCCACTGATAACGCTGGCCGGAACGCCTACGCTCCAGCTGCCGTCTGCATTAACGGTCGTATTATAGGTGTTGCTACCGATGGTCACGGTAATGCTGTCACCGATGACGGCGTTAGCGGTGGTTCCGCTGATAACCTGTGACTGGCCGTGCTCAATGCTGTTAATCACATCGTCACCGGCGACGGTGTCGATAGAAATGGTTGGAGCGGAGATATCCACCAGTATGTTATGTCCGACGGAAGATTCATTACCGGCTTTATCAGTCACTTTGGCAGTAACGTTAATATTACCTTCTGGTAATTGTGCTAAATCAGCCTCAGAGATCGAGAGACTCCAGCTTCCGTTAGGGTTAACCGTCGTAGTGTAATCCTGGCCGTTCAAAGAAACGGTCACTGTCTGGCCAGCTTCAGCACCTACAGTAGTACCGCTAACCACCAGATCATGAGTGGCTTCATCCGCACTCAAAATATCATCACCGGCTAAAGTATCGATGGTAATGGTCGGCGCAAGAGTATCAACGCGCACTTGTTGTGCAGACGATGCACTATTACCCGAAACGTTACTAACGCTGACAGCAATATGATTAACACCATCATGCAGATCCGCCAGATCGACTGACGGGATAGTGGCCGTCCAACGGCCGTCCAGAGCAACTTCAGCCTGATAGTTGTGGCTGCCTACGGTAATGGTTACTATCTGTCCAGCCTCAACATTTTCAGTTAAGCCAGTCAGTACTAAATCTTGATTTTTTTCTTGAGCGTTCAGTACGTTGTTACCACTAATCGCATCAATACTAATAGCGACCGGAGATATATCTACCGTGGCATTATGGATATTGCTGACCGGATTGCCTGAGATATCATTGGCCGATGCTGTAATCGCTAATATGCCCGCAGGGAAAAGCTCAACGTCATTAGCCGGAATACCGATGCTCCATGTGCCGTCTGCCGTTACGCTGGCCGCGTAATCTTTACCATTCACATGAACAGTGATGACTATCCCTTGCGACAGATCAGAACTGGTACCGCTAATAACCAAAGGTTGTTGCAATTCAATAGCATTAATAATGTCATCACCGGCCACGGTATCGATGCTGATAGCCGCTAAACCGGAATCAATCGTAATATCACGATCGCCATGGCCGGTATTACCGGCCTTATTGGTTACGCTGGCAGTGGCAGACAGAGTTCCGTTAGCCAACCCGACAAGGTGTTCAGTAGGAACATCAACTGACCAAGTGCCATCGGCATTTACGGTTGTAGTATATTCTTTACCGTTCAGAGAAACCTTCACCTGCTGGCCGGCTTCGGCGTTAACTACGCGTCCGCTGATAGTATGGTTCATAGCAACTTCAGCGGCGTTCAGAATATCATCGCCACCAATAGTATTGATTATCATGACCGGCGCCGCGGTGTTAACCACAATATTATGGCTTTCAGTCACGGTGTTACCCGCCGAATCTTTACCGGTAACGGTTAGAACATATTGGCTGTCCATCAATTTGCTGACATCCACTGCCGGAACGGTAACGGTCCACAGGCCATTTTCGCCAACGGTTGTCAGATAAGGGGTGCCATTTAAATTGATAACAAGCGGAGTTCCTGGCGCTAAACCATTTGATTGGCCAGAAATAACCGCTGCCGCGTTATGCTCTGTAGCGTTAATCACATTATCGTCAGAAACAGTGCTGAAAGAGAGAGTGGCATTAGCGGTAACCACTTCCAGCGTAATATCCCCTGCGCTAGTTGTTTTATCGCCAATAATTTGAACCACAGAATAAGTGTGCGTTCCTGCGGGTTGGGTAGGAATCATGACTTGCCATTTACCATCAGCATCTACCTGAGCGCTGGCAATCACCTGACCTGATTCATTTTTAATTTGAATTGTTGCGCCCGGTTGACCGCTACCGCTAAACGTTGGCTGGGTTTCGTCAGTAATATCTTTATTGTTAAGTAAACCCTGCTTGTCACCGGTTTTATCCTGCACGATGAACGTGGCAGTTATAACTTGTTCAGGCTCAATAACCGGCCTGTCAACATATTCAGTATGAGTTTTATCACTGCCGCCGCTGCTTGCTAACGCACCAATTCCGGCTCCGCCTAACAACGCACCGGCCAGCATTCCCCATGAATAATCACTTTCTGAGCTGGCATAGAGCAAGGGCTGAATATCTGCTATTAGGGTTTCAACCGGCTCCAGAATCATGGTAACCATTGGTGCATTAGGATCCATTTCACCAAAGGTTACGTGAGTTAATGCACCTGTATCATCCTGAAATACCAACTCGCCATGGTGTTGTTCAGAGTCTTCAATAAAATAACCATTACAACGGATAACGCTACCATCTTTCATCACAATTAAAAGATCGTTTCCCTGGCGTTCATAACGGGCAACATCGGCGCTGGAACCATGAATCACCAATACGCTCGGTTGTTGCAGAGAAATGTTTAAATTGCCTGCACTAATCAGGGAAGTTTTGGTTTCCGCTTTGCGGGAGATAATATCAACAGCCTTGTTCAAAATTCACCTCAATTCTAGATAATGGTAACGTTGTCAGCTTCCACCCAACGTTTTAGTTCAATTAATTAGCTTGCTAAATAAGACCTTTCATTGTTAGCAATAGTGTGGCTAACCATGATTAAAGACATGGTCATAGTCGGATAACGCCTTCATTAATTTCAAAAAAACAAATATATTAAAAATACAAAAACAAAAATGTTGCAAAAGATCACGTAAAAAATATAAACATGGTGCTTTCATTTTATTTTAAAACAAGTAACCCACCGTTATAATACTTGATACCAGTCGTTATTACGTAAACCATTACAGATATATGTATAAGTATGTAAATAGTCACCAGCGTTAATAATGTTAATACCTAATGAATGGATTAATTATAAATTAGGTAGATCGTCCCTATGTTTTCTCAGTATCTCTAAGAGTGGTAATAGATTATCTACCGCAGCTGCATAATTGACTGCAGAAGCCCAACCATCATAATCAGCATTTAATTTAGCTACTGCCGCCTGATGGACATCTTGCTCAACGCTAAGTAAATCATTCAGACTACGTTTACTTAATTTGTATTCATTGCGATAAACATCGCGGGCCGTAATTGCAGAAAAAAACTGCTGGTCACCGGCAATTTCTCTTTCTCTGGCACCCGACCAGTTGGCAAATGCCGTTGCCGCCTTTTGATTAATATCCATTTTAGCCTGACTCACCTGCGATTGAGCCGCACGACGAGCACCTTCAGCTTGCTCTACCCGGGAAGATATGGCTCCGCCCTGGTAAACAGGCATATCAACTGAAAGCTGTAACTGATCATTCCAGTAGGAGCGGTTATCTGTCTCATATCGAGTGCGGCCACCTTGTATGCTTAAGGTCGGCCAATTTTGTGACTTGGCGGCTTCAACACCATACTTTGCCGCATTTTGTTGAGACTGTGCGGCCTGTACCTGAGGGTTATTTTGATAACTAATTTGATCCAGCTCTATCGGTTGCTTGAGTAACGCTTCAGGATAATCAGGTAGATGAGATGCCCTTATTCCGGTCAGAACAGACAGTTGAGATACTGCGGTAAGATGTTGAGCTCTATATTGTTCCAGCGTGGCACGCATACCTGCAATCCGAGCCTCGGCCTGTAGAACGTCTGAACTTGAACTTAGCCCTGCTTCTGCCCGCAAATGAGCCATGTCCCTAACGGCTTCTAAGGATTTAATATTATCTTCTACTGCATCACATAACGATTGATAACGTTTAACTTCCAAATAAGACAACGCAGTTTTTTCCCCGACCTCATTCATTACATTTAGCAAACTGTAATAATAAGACGCAGATATCGTTTCTTGTTTCTTAATATTGTTATTTGTTTTACCAAAGTCATAAACTAATTGAGATAATGTTAATCCGTAAGAGGCTGAATTATTTAAGCTGCCGCTTGAATCCGTTTGTTTCGAACGCCCTGAAGTACCACTTGCGCTAATCTGTGGATACCATACGCTCCAAGCTTCATCTATTTGAGCTTGACCTATTCCAGCCTGAGCTGATGCCTGAGTAATAGCAGGGCTACGTCCGAATGAACGCAAAATGGCCTCTTTTAAAGAGAGGGTTTCTGATTGTCGGACCATTGGTGCTTCAGCCCATTTAGGCAGTGGGGCAGCATAACTAAAATTAACATTGCTAAAAAGAATTAAAACAGCAGCAAGCATAGACGTTGTTTTTTTGCAGGCGAACGTTTTCAACCTCGAATTAATTCGAGATATAGTTAAATTCAAAAATGTTGCAACCACATCTACCCATAAAAACATTGGGCGCAATTCCTTTCGCTAGAAATGAAAACAAAAACCTGCCATAACAATTTAAAAGATCGCTAAATGATCATTTTGAGGAATTTTACACGCAAAGAACAAATAGTAAACACATCATTTAGATATGAATGATATGAATTGGGCTATAACTCTTAGTATGAAGGTAAACTCAGTATTATTACCTCAATAATCATTACCATTAAGGCTAAAGCTCTAAATAAAAGTTAGAAAAAAGTTATCATTTAAAATTAAATACAAGCAGAATCACCTGAATAGCATCAGTTAATTTTTTAAGAAAAATAACATCAAGTTAAAATTCATTAAATACCCACATAAAGGTATTTAGGTAAACAAATAAAAATAAATTCTTTATAAACAATGGAATAGTTAAAGTGCCTTCATAAAAAACATCAAAAAATACGAAATAAAGTAAAAACACACATAAAAATCGATGAAAAAAAACACAATGAAAACTATAACTCACCGTTATCTGTTACAAATGAATCAGCACATCGATTTAGAGTTTTATGCTACCAGCAAGGAAGAGGTGATAGAGGAGATTAATATTAATGACTTAAAACAAAAAAAGCCCCACAAATGCATGTGGGGCATATATTACTGAGGTTTTATTTTAATAAAAAAACCAAAATTAAAGCGTTGAAATTAAAATTAACGACAGCCTCTCCCGCCGCTCATACCATGTCCATTCATTCCCATATGATTCCCCATGCCGCGATGGCCCATCATGGGGATTCCTGCTTTAGCTAATTGGATATCTAACTGAACCCGCTGCTCTGCAATTTGGTCACGCAGCGCGGTGATTTCTTTACTTACCGCTTCAACTTTTTTGTCATCTACGGTGCCGGCGGTTAACAACGCTTTATACTCGTAATTCTTAGACACCATTTGCTTACGCAGATCGGCGGTCTTGGCTTCAAATTCATCAAAGGCTTTCTGACTGGTAGCCTGCTGTTCTGGCGTCAGGTTAGCCATTCGGCCGCCCTGATGTCTTGACATATTCTTGTGATAGCCATTATCCATTCCCTGATGTCTTGCGTTATTCATATGGTAACCGTTATCCATTCCCTGATTTGTTGACTGGGTCTGCTGTCCGGCCGGCATCGTGTTCTGAGCGCTGGCAACGCCGCTAAATCCGGTCAGAGCGGCAAGTGAGATAATAGCGGCGATAGCTGTTTTATTCAGAGTCATGATTAATTTCCTTCTGGTTAATATCAAATGAATCAAACTTCGCATTAAAGCTTACAAATGTAATTGCAAACCACGTGCCAATATTTTATTTGGCACGAAAATTGGATATGAGTTAGCACAACTCAGAGCAAATAAAAATGCGGAAACGCCTGCTAGCAAGGGCATTCAGACGGAAAAATCGGCGTGATGTACCGCATAAAAGGCTATCAGAAAAATCCGTGCTGAAAATGTTAGGCTAAATAAAGTGCAAATAGAAAGGCTGTAAGCGGGTAAAAACTACCCATCAGAGGTACAATGCGAGTAATAATGACTCGTTTAATATTTGACTATCATTGATACCACGTCAATACATACGCGAATAGGCCAATATGAGGATACAGACAGTGAAGGAATTTAAAGGGAAATCCGGTTTACTGGCGGTACTGCCCTCCTGGTTCTTTATAAGTTCGGTGATTATTCTGGTTGGTATCATTATTACCATGGCAATAAAAGACCTCAACCGGGCAAGGAGTATTGAAACTCAAACCCTGCTTGAGAAAAGTTCGGTACTGATCAGAGCCTTTGAGTCCGGAACCCGAACCGGAATGGGCATGCGCTGGCGTAATGAACAGATGCAAATATTGATCGAAGAGATGGCTTATCAGCCGGGCATTCTGTATATCGCCGTCACTGATGATTCAGGAAGAATTCTGGCGCACAGCGATCCTGAGCTTATTGGCAGCCAGATTTATAACGATCAAACCATGAAGTCTCTGGATGTTAGCCAAACAGAAAAATGGCGTATGACTAAACACATGGTGGATAATGAGCAGCAGAATGCCTTCGAGGTTTATCGCTATTTTAAGCCATTAAAAAGAAGCAATAACCATCGTTCTCATATGATGATGCGCAGAGATCGGGATTATAATCAGGATTCCGAGTCGCTGGCAGAAGATAGAAACAGCCCGAAAATTATTTTTACCGCCTTTGATACCGCTGCGCTGGATGCCTCTCAGGCTAAAGATATACGCAATACCATTATCTCACTGTCAATTCTGGTGCTGCTGGCTTTGGCCAGTATTCTGACGCTGTTTTGGGTAAAGCGTTACCAACGTTCAAGCCGTATGCTACAAGATAGCAAAGCTTTTTCAACGGAGATCATCAGCCATCTTCCTATCGGTTTAATCACCACCAATGAACATAATCAGATAAGCGTGGTAAACCACGCCGCCGAGGTTATTCTCGGTTATAACGCCGTCGCCCTTTCCGGTCGGGATATTAAAAAAACGCTGCCGGAAGAGTGGAATCAACTGGTCGCTTATAGCCTGCCCAATAATCCCGTGATTGAACGTGAAATTGAATACTTATCCGGTAGCGGTCAATCCATCCCGTTAAGCATCAGCATTGCCAGAATTGCCAATAACAACGGCCGTTTTTTAGGTAACGTGTTTATCTTCCGGGATATGCGAGAAGTCCGCCAGCTACAGGAAGAGATTCGCCGCAAAGAAAAACTGGCGGCAATAGGCAGCCTCGCCGCCGGGGTTGCCCATGAAATCAGAAACCCGCTGTCATCAATTAAAGGCTTCGCTAAGTATTTCGAAGGGCGCTCTGAAGCGGGTAGCGAAGAGCAAGCGTTAGCTAAGGTAATGGCTAAGGAAGTCGATCGACTTAATCGGGTCATTACCGAACTGCTGGAGTTAGTCCGCCCTTCTGACTTAAGGATCCAGCAGGTGAATATTAATGAGGTGATTGAACACTCACTTCATCTGATTCGCCAAGATGCTGAATCTAAAAATATTGCTATTGAGTTCACACCCAATCAAACCTTGCCAAGCGTAGCCATGGACCCTGACCGCTTTACTCAAGCCTTGCTTAACCTTTATCTCAATGCCATTCAGGCGATTGGTTCTGACGGCAGGCTAACGGTTGAGGTGAGTCAGACCAATGAATCTGATGTTCAGGTCATAGTAAAGGACTCAGGAAAGGGCATTAACCCGGATGATTTAACCAATATTTTCCACCCTTATTTCACCACTAAAGCGGCGGGAACCGGCCTTGGCTTAACCATCGTACAAAAGGTTATTGAAGAGCATAACGGTAAGGTCAGCGTGACCAGCAACCGCCATCAGGGAACCCAATTTAATATGGTTATCCCGCTTAGCTATCAGCGTAGTCAGCCCGATAAAAGTGCGGATAACCACTTAACCACAGGGAGCATTAAATAATGACAACCCATAAAGCCAGCATTCTGGTTGTTGATGATGACCTGAGCCACTGCACCATTATCCAAGCTCTGATGAAAGGTTGGGGCTACCAGGTGACCTTGGCACACAATGGTCTACAGGCGGTTGAACAGGTCAAACAGGCACCTTTTGATCTAATTCTGAGTGATGTTCGCATGGCCGAAATGGATGGGATCGAAGCGCTAAAAGCGATCAAAGCCTATAACCCGGCCATTCCAATTCTCATTATGACCGCTTACTCTAACGTAGAGTCGGCCGTTGAGGCGATCAAAGCCGGAGCCTATGATTATCTGACCAAGCCACTCGACTTTGATATGTTGCAGCTAACCATACAACGCGCCTTAGAGCACACCTACCTTAAAACTGAAAACAAAAACCTAAAGCAGCGTCTGACGGTTGATAACCAAAACATGATTGGCCGTGGCCCACAGATGCGGCGGTTAATGGAAATGGTGGCAATGATTGCCCCGTCAGAAGCTACAGTATTAATCTGCGGAGAGTCCGGCACAGGTAAAGAGCTGATTGCCAAATCAGTCCATGCCAATAGTTCACGTAAAGACCGGCCGTTAGTGATTATCAACTGTGCCGCATTAAGCGAGTCCTTACTTGAGTCAGAGCTATTCGGCCACGAAAAAGGGGCATTTACCGGTGCAGATAAACGCCGGGAAGGCCGCTTTATGGAAGCAGACAAAGGTACGCTGTTTCTGGATGAAATTGGTGAAGTCTCTTTGTTAATGCAGGCAAAATTACTCAGAGCCATTCAGGAAGGTGAAATTCAACGGGTTGGTAGTAACCAAACCCTTTCGGTTGATGTACGGCTGATTGCCGCAACCAACCGAGACCTCAAGGCCGATGTTGAAGCCGGTAAGTTCCGTCAGGACCTCTACTACCGCCTGAACGTGATGACTATCGACACGCCGGCACTACGGGAACGCAATGAAGATATCCCGGCGCTGGCAATGCACTTTCTAGAAAAGTTTGCCGAGCGCAATCGCAAATCAATTAAAGGTTTTACCCCTCAGGCAATGGATATGCTGCTGAAATACAACTGGCCGGGTAACGTACGCGAACTGGAGAATACCGTTGAGCGGGCGGTTATCTTGCTATCAGGAGATTTCATCAGCGAAAGAGAACTTCCGATAAGTATTAACCAGTATTTTGCAGACCATCCAAATGGCGATCGTGATGGCAATAATGCTGACCAGCCGATTCAACCACTTGAACAGGTAGAGAAAGAGGCCATTTTGACCGCACTGGAAAAAACCGGTGGCAATAAAACGGAAGCAGCGAAACAATTGGGTATTACTCGTAAGACACTATTGGCAAAATTACAGCGTTAATCAGATAACAAAACGTCCGCTAGTTAATCTCTTTTGTTGTGATGCTATATTTTTTAGTACGCTCAGTTTAGGATTCTAACGGTAGCCCTGAATCTATAAAAATGGCCTTATACCCAAAATAATTCGAGTTGCATCGCGGCGGCAAGAGAGCGAGTCCCGATGAGCTTACTCCAGTAAGTGATTCGGGTGAGACCACACAGCCAACAAAAATGCAGCTTGAAGTATGACGGGTATAACTTACCTACTATTAATGGAACATATCAATGCCCCATATTCATATTAGCTTCACACCGAACCTGCCAGCTCAGGATAATCTTGAAACGTTTGCACTCAATCTTCATCACGCTATTTCACCGGTTGTTGCCTCCGGCGTTGAGAACTTTAAAAGCTATATTTTACCGCTGAACAGGATCGTTTTCGGTAGCAATGACAAAGAGAAAGCCCTTTTGCGTATCGATATTCGTATGTATGCCGGTCGCAGTGATGAAGTAAAACAGCAGGTAGCTGAAATTATCATTAACGAAGCTAAAAAATTATTTACCGATGCGTCCTGCACCACGCCGACAGAGATTAGCGTTGAAGTCAGAGATATTGAAAAAGAAAACTCCCACAGTGCTCTTATTAACGACTAAGCGGGTAGATACAAAGAGGGTGGTGATTGGTTTAAGCCCTCTCTGTATCATTATTCTTTCGCCTTAGCCGGGAATATAAAGCTGGCTACAATACCGAGCGCCAGCACGGTTAACACCAGGCTTAAGCTGGCTAGCGCACTAATTTCATAGCCATGATGCCAGAAGCTATCGGTTGCATTAAGCGCCAGCTTAAATCCGACAAAAAACAGTAACACAATCACCGCTTTTTCCAGATGAACCAATAAATTGCGCAACGCCTCCAGCACAAAATAGAGCGTTCTCAGGCCAAGCACGGCAAACATCATGGCAGAATAAACAATCAGCGGCTCACGGCTTACGGCAATTACTGCCGGCACGCTGTCAAAGGCAAACATGACGTCAGAAATTTCTACCACCGCTACGCATAATAATAGCGGGGTAGCGTAGTGAATATTCTTCTTCACCTGAAACACAAAGCCTGTATTTTCAGGCTTAGCCAGATCGGCTTCAACTTCAGCAGAACTGAGCATAAAGTGATTACCCACCAGCTTAGGATAAACCGGGAAAAAACGCCTGACCAGTCGGTTAGCCGGGTGATTAGAGTAGTCTTCAATCTCATCACCATCGCCTTTAGCCCGTAGCATCATTACTGCCGTCCATACCACAATGGCTGCAAATACCATTTCAACCCACGGTCCCAGCGCCAGCAGGCTGGTACCGATAGCAACAAAGATCCCACGAAACACAATGGCACCCAGAACGCCCCAATAAAGTACCCGATGACGATAGCCATCCGGGATCTTAAACCAGGCAAAAATAGCCATAATGACAAACAGATTATCAACCGATAGCACCTCTTCCAGCGCATAGCCGGTGATATATAAACTGGCGATTTCGATCCCATGTTGAAAATAGAGAAAACCACCAAACCCCAAACCAATAGCCAACCAAAACAGGCTCCAAAGTGACGCATTTTTCAGGCTAATAGGCTTATCGTTATGGTGGGCAATAAGATCGATGGCTAATGCCGATACCGCTAATACAACAAAAACCGCCACGGTTAGCGGCGGAAAACCAAGAGGGGAATGTTCCATAATGTCATGAAACCTTAATATGAGAGAAGTTTGATAAGCACGTAAACCCGCTAAAAATTATACGCCCCGCCAACGGAGGAAACATACAAATTATACCCTAAAGGTGTGTGATGCCCGATCGGTCGAATATGCGGTTAATCATAGACCCGCATCACCCGACATGAACAGCAAAACGTGCGTTAATGCCGAATGATGCGCTCTCATACCATAAAATTGACTATCTGACAGTCGGCGTTATTTTTCACACTCGCGCTGTAATATTAACTGTCTTTTACTTATCCGGCGCTTAATGACTTTAGCCCTCAACGCATCGTAGGCCAGATTATAGACAAAGGTGTACGGCAGGAAGAACAGGAAGAACCCCACCTCCATCAAGAATGCCGTTTTCGCATCAATGCCCAGTAACGCCATGACCAAGCCCAAGCCAATAACAATAAAACCAACCTCAAAACCCAACGCGTGGAGAATACGAACTTTAGTATTACGAACCACCCGGTCTGATGGCCACAGCCGATCAAACATGCTGTTATAGATGATGTTCCATATCATGGCCGCAGTAGAAAGCACAATCGCCAACGTTCCCATTTGCCAAACTGAACGCCCCATGATCCATGCGGCGGCAGGCGCGGTAATACCCACGGCAATAACTTCAAAGCCGACCGCATGAAATACGCGTTCTAATACTGATTTCTTCTGCATAAATAACCTGCTTAATTTACTCAATGTTTAAAATAGGACCTTATCGAGGAGGATTATCATCGCTATTTGGGATACATTAAAGATAGATTCCATCGATAAAAGCGATACATCATGCGATATTCACCCGAAGCATTAGTAGCATTCGTTGAGGCCGCAGCTCTGGGGTCTTTCTCCGCAGCTGCGCGTAAGTTGCGTAAAAGCCAGTCAACCATTAGTACTGCAATATCTAATCTTGAGGCCGATCTTGGCCTGGTGCTATTCGATCGAGAAGCCCGCCATCCGGTATTAACCTCGCAGGGATTACGGGTGCTAAATCAGGTAAAAGATATTCTGGCGGCCAGCCAGCGTTTAGATGAGCTGGCCATCCGCTTATCGACACATGTCGAGCCCCGGCTGACCTTTGTTCTTTCTGATATTTATCAGCCAACGCGTCATGAGGAGATTCTGTTCAACTTTGAGCAACGCTATCCGGATATTGAATTTGAGTGTTTATTGGCTGAAGACGAAGACGTTATTGATCTGCTGCAAAGCGGGCGTGCCAGCATTGGCTTTATCGAAGCGCAAAAAAATTATCCCCCCGATATCGGCTTTTCCCGAATGCATGAGCAGACTGAAATGAGCCTGTATGTTGCTCAAGAACATCCGCTCGCAGCAAAAAAGCTGGTTACGGCACAGCAGTTAGCTACCTCGCGCCAGCTATGCCTTAATACTTATCTGCGCACTCAGGAGTATGTCCCTCAGGGGCTTATCTGGTCGGCCCCCAGCTATTTGCTATTGCTGGAAATGGCTGAGCAGGGTTTTGGCTGGGCAATGCTGCCCCGCTGGCTGGTTAAACGCTTTAGTCAACGCCATCTGTTTGAGCTTTCGGCCAGAGGCTGGCCAAAAACCATTTCAGTAGATGCCATATGGTCAACCACTACCCCACCGGGACCTGCCGGGCAGTGGTTGTTAGACCAACTATTAGAAACGGACAGAGAACCGTTGTGATGATTAGCCATGATAATCGGCGGGCGGCTAAGGCAACAATAATCGATAAAATTTCATTGAGAAAGCGGACATAAGTCCCTACTATGCACCATGCTAAAATCGGAACTTAATCTTTGAGTTAACCCCTCCGATATTAATATGTTTGACACTTTGAATCGCAGCACTGATATCCGTCATTGAGGTTGATTTAGAATTGAAAAAAACAATGGATGACCAATAACTATGCTAAATAATCATGTCTTGCGCAGCGTTCGTTACATGCTGGATTTGAGCGACGCTCAAATGGTTCAGATAATCAAACTGGCCGACTTAACCGTCACTCAGGCCGAAATGGTTGGCTGGCTGAAAAAAGACGATGAACCGGAATTTCGTGAATGTGATGATAAAGTCATGGGCCACTTTCTGAATGGCCTGATCTTTTTCCGTCGCGGTAAAGATGAGAATTTTCCGGCACCGGAAATCGAAGCCAAGATCACCAATAATATTGTCTTAAAGAAGCTGCGTATCGCCTTTGAACTCAAAGACACTGATATGCTTGATATCTATAAACTGGTTGATTTCCGCGTTTCTAAGCCGGAACTCAGTGCAGTATTCCGCAAGCCGGGCCATAAAAACTATCGTGAATGCGGTGACCAACTGCTGCGGTACTTCCTGAAAGGTTTAAACGTTCGCCTGCGCGGCGTATCGCCGGAATCAAAGAAAAAAGGCGCTTAATTACCAACGCCATCGGTCTATATTCATGACAGGCACTGTCGCGAATCATCCTACCCTTAACTAAGCGCTAATTGGTTAGCTAAAACCTAGATCCCCGTTTTCACGGGGATGACGAGAGAAATAACTTCTGCATCACCTCGTTGAAAAACGGGGGGAACCTTGAAGCCAAGCGCTAATTTGTTAGCTAACCGCACTTAGCCTAAGGGCAAGCGCCCTGGCCGTAATAGGCTCCGGCCCCGTGCTTTCTGAGATAGTGCTTATCGAGTAGCTCTTGCTGCATATCACCAAGATTGGGGGTTAACTGGCGAGAGAAAATGCCCATATAGGCACACTCTTCCAATACGACGGCATTATGCACTGCGTCAGCAGCGTCTTTTCCCCAAGCAAACGGGCCATGGGAATTGACTAAAACCGCGGGCACTTGCATAGGATCGATATTACGCTTCACAAAAGTCTCAATAATCACTTCACCGGTTAAATGTTCATATTCACCGGCAATTTCGTTGGCGGTCATTCTTCGGGTACAGGGAATGGCACCATAGAAGTAGTCCGCGTGGGTGGTCCCCCATGCCGGTAAATCCAACCCGGCCTGCGACCAGATTGTGGCATGGCGCGAATGGGTATGAACAATGCCACCAATTGCACTGAATTTGCGATACAGGGCCAGATGCGTCGCGGTATCTGACGAAGGCTTTTTGTTACCTTCAACCACGCTGCCGGTAGCCAGCTCAACCACCACCATATCATCAGCGGTCATCCCAGCATATTCCACGCCGGAAGGCTTAATCACGACCACCCCCAACGTTCGATCGATAGCACTCACATTACCCCAAGTGAAAGTCACCAGATTATGGCGAGGCAGTGCCAGATTAGCCTCAAGCACCTGCTGTTTAAGTTGTTCTAGCATACAAATTCACTCTCTTTCATTTTGGCTTCAATCCACTGGCGGGCCTGAATAATTTCCATTACCGGCTCGCTGGCCTTTTCCGTCCACATCTCAATCAGGAAAGAACCGCGGTAGTTGAGCTTTTTCAGCGTTTTAAACAAACCGACAAAATCGACACAGCCGTCACCAAAAGGCACATCTCTGAACTGGCCTGCGCAGGTATCGGTAACCGGATAAGTATCTTTCAGATGAATCGCGGCAATACGATCAATCCCCAGGCTCAGCTCATCATCAACATTATTTCCCCACGCAGTCAGGTTGCCAACGTCGGGATAGACACTAAACCAAGGTGATGCGATCTGCTGCTCCCAAACCTTCCATTTAGTAATGGAATTCATAAACGGGGTGTCCATAATTTCCACGGCAAGCATAACCTGAGCGGCGGCGGCACTTTCTACCGCCCAAGCCAGTCCCTCAGCAAAACGCTGTTTAGTCCCTTCGTCCTGCTGTTCATAATAGACATCGTAACCGGCCAGTTGGATGGTGCGGATCCCCAGATCCCGAGCTAACTGAATCGCCTGAGTCATAATTTCACGCGCCCGGCTACGCACAGCATCATCTCGACTGCCAAAGGGAAAACGGCGATGGGCCGACAGGCACATAGACGGAATAGCAATACCGCTCTCTAACATGGCGCCGACCAGCTCTGTCCGCTGCTTTTTGTCCCATGTTAAACGCGATAAACGCTCATCGGTTTCATCCACTGACATCTCAACGAAATCAAAACCACAGCTTTTAGCCAACGCCAGCCTTTCCGGCCAGCTCAGCATTTTTGGCAGGGCTTTCTCGTAAATTCCTAAAGGATGTATCCTCATTTTCGCGCTCCCCATATCCGATCAATTTGCCGATGAAAATCGCCGGCAACGCCGGCCGGTTCGGGGGCTTCAGACAGCGCCCGCCCGGCAATAAAGGCACGCACCGCAATATCTTTGAACAGCGGCAAATCAGCCGGTGTAATACCACCGGTAACCGAAAGCTCAATGCCCAACTCCGTCAGAGCGGTCATCGCCTTCAGATCCTCAGCTCCCCAGCTTTGGCCGCTGGCCTGAGCATCCCGTCCGCGATGGTAGATCGCCTGTTTAACGCCTAAATCTCGCCATGACTTAGCATCGTCCAGCGTCCAGCGACCGAATAATTCGATCTGAACTTCGCCCTGATAGCTCAACGCCACTTCCTGAGCCCGGGCCACGGTCGCTATCGGTGCAGCACAAATCACCGTCATCCAATTAGCCCCCGCACTGAATGCCTGGTTAGCCAGCGTCTCTCCCGCATCGGCCACTTTAAGATCGGCAACCAGAATATGGTCAGGGCACGCCTGTCTCAGCGTCCGGACAGCATTCAGTCCTGCAGAAATACACAAAATGGTGCCCGCTTCGATAATATCCACATGGTCTTTTAACTGGCTGACACTGCGCAGTGCTGCCTGAAGATCCGTATGGTCCAGCGCCAGTTGGAGCAAAGGTCGGCTCATGATTAACAACTCCTTTGAGGAAAATGAGATTCACACCGGGTCTGATAACTACCCAGTGCTTCAACCAGAAACTGATATCGTTGAAATTTATGTTGATAAGCTGCCTGAACGGACGAATCGGGCATAATAAGGCTCGAAGGGTGTTCCAGACGTTGCTGAGCCGATGCGAAATCGGTATATACCCCGCCACCGACCATTGCAGCCATTGCCGCACCTAAACAGCCGGTCTCTTCAATCTGGAGCAGCTCAACCGGCAACCCGCTAATATCTGCCAGCATTTGCATCCAAACGGTTGAACGGGCCGGACCACCGGTAACGCTCAGAGCATTTACCTGCGTAAAACGCTCACGCATCCGGTTAAGGTGGGTCATATGGCTAAAAATCACCCCCTCATAAACCGCCTGTAGCAAATGTTCCCGCTGATGCAATGATTGCAAACCATAGAAACCCGACGTCATACCTAACCCGGCGTTACTGCCATAGAGAAACGGTAAAAACATCACATCACTGCCAGCCTTAGGCAAACCGTTAACGGCCTGATTAATGGCGTCATAGCCCATTTCACCGCACTGACGGGTTACCCATTCAAGATTGGCCGACGATGTCGGGCTGGCTTCATGAACAATATATTTACCTTCATCCGCGTAACGCCCGTAAACATAGGGATGCTTTTCATCATCCAGCACCTGCTCAACAATACCGCTGGTCACCGCCCAGGTACCCATTACCGCATTGAGAGTATGTTCGTCCTTCAATCCGGCACACAGCGCGGTAGAGACAATATCAAACAACCCACCAACCACCGGCGTACCGGTAGCAAGTCCGGTCAGCGCTGCTACCTCAGCCGTGACGCCGCCACAGACCTGTGCGGAGCTAACAATCGGCGGCAGGGCTTCAAAGATTTCATCAATACCCAGTATTCGGGCCAGCTCCGGGCTGTAGTCTCCCTGAGCCATGCGATAAAGGTTAGATTCAGAGATATTGGTCTCTTCACAGCCTCGTTCGCCGGTCAGGCAAAAACGTAAATAGTCATGCCCCATCATGACTGAGCCAATTTGGCTATAGCGCTCTGGCTGATGTTGTTTAATCCAGCGCAACAATGAAACCGGATGCCCGGTCCACAAAGTTTGGCGAGTGATGGGATACAGCTGCTGTGGAATACCCTCTTGCTGCCACTGGGTGACTATCTGAGTCGCCCGGCGATCGGAAGAGAGAATGGCTCGCCCTAATGGCCGATGTTGCTTATCCAGCATAAACAGCCCTTTTCCCTGAGCTGAAATGCCAATACCTTTAACCTGATGCCCGGCTACGCCACACTGGTGTAATACCTTCTGAATGGTCTGGCAGCAGCCTTGCCACAGTTGATCCATATCCCGTTCAGCCCAGCCGGGATGGTCACTGAGCACCGGCATTACCTGACGGCTAATGCCATACTCTCTACCGCAACTGTCATATAACCCGGCTTTAAGGTAGGTGCCGCCGCAGTCAATACCTAACCAATAGTCCATGCTTTTACCTTTGTGGTTTACCGGCCAGAATGACTAGATATCTGGCCGGTATTAATTGACTCAGGCCGTTGCCTGTCCTTCATCTAGCTGCTGACTTACCGGCTTAGTCGGTTGATCGCACTTAGACGGCAGAAGCAGTGCCAGCACCGCTGCAATCGCCAGTGACAGCGCCAGACAATAAACCCCGGCATCTTTGCTGTAATAGGTGATTAATACCCCAACCGCATAAGGCCCACAGAAGCCGCCCAGATTCCCTAATGCGTTAATCACACCGCGGGCACCACCGGCCATTTCAGCGCTAAATAATTTAGCCGGAATAGTCCAGAACACACCGGCGGCCGATTGAAGGAAGAACCCACAGCCCACCAGTGCGGCATAAGACCACCACATATAATCTTTGAGCGTCACGGAAAGGAACATGCACATGGCGAAGCCCAACAGAGGAAGGAAAACAAATAGCTTACGTTTGCCGGTACGGTCTGACAGCGTTGAGAACAGATACATGCCGAACATCGCACCGACATAAGGCAGAATGGCTAACATCCCGACCTTTTCCATTCCGCTGTTGGTCAGCTCTTTTAGAATGGTTGGCAGCCATAGGGTGTAGCCATAAATACCGGTCTGATAGAAGAAATTTAGCGAGATCAGTTGCCACATTGTCCGGTCAGATAGCACCGCTTTTAACGACGCATTTTTAACTTCTTTACCGGCAATGGCCTGCTGTTCCTGACGCAGCGTGTTTATCAGCCAGGCTTTTTCTCGTGGTGATATCCAACGCGCTTCTTCAGGACGGTTACTGATAGTCAGCATCCATAACAGCAATACCGCGGCTGACATAATGCCTTCTATGATAAATAGCCAACGCCAGTCCAGCGCGGAAATAATCCAGCCTGAAAGTGGTGCAGTGATAATGCCGGCAATAGGGACAAACATAATCACAATGGCATTCGCCCGCCCCCGCTCTTTATCCGGAAACCAGTTACTGATCATGGTCAGAACTACCGGCAGCATCCCACCTTCGGAGACTCCGAGAGCAAAGCGTAAGAACAGCAGTTCATACTGATTACTCACAAAACCGGTTAATACCGAGATCACAGCCCATGCCACCAGTGACCAGCCGATAAATTTCTTACCGCTGCCGTGAACGGCTATTTTTCCGCCCGGAACTTGTAAAAACAGATAACCGATAAAAAAGATACCGCCGGCCAGCCCGGCCATCGATGCGGTAATACCGAGTTCTTCATCCATACCACCGGGCATTGCAAAGGCAATATTGACCCGGTCCATATAAGAGATAATGCAGGTAATAAGAATGGGTGGAATGATCCGTAGCCAACGCTGGCTCGGAATTTTATCAAGTAGGGTATTTTGTTCTATATTCATATTACTTCACGCCTTAATAATTATTATTAACAACATTCAACGCGATTTGCGTAGAAAATGACGCTCTTCTATTGGAAGAAGACTTTTATTTCAGTGAAGAAACTCGCTTTATAGATTCAGAAAAATAATGAAAATAAGGCGTAAATAATCCCGTTCCCATCATCAGCATGAATCTGGAAAAATAATAAATACAATATTCTGCTTAACTATTAATGTTTAAATATTAATAGCTCAACGGCCATTACTGAGAAGCCGATATTAGCGCTTTTATTCCATCTTCAATAATGGCAACCCGGTGTTCAACGCTGGCCTGAGGATCTATTTCCAGCAGTTTAATACCTGAAAAACTCAGTGAATTAGCCGGTGCTAATTGATAAATTTCACGGGCAATATCCAACGTCATAAGTGACTCTTCACAGCCCGCTTTGGCACCGTCAAAAGGGGCAAACGGAGAGTGCAAATCTTGCCAGTCACCATAAGGTCCCGATTGGGTTGTGCCGGAGAACATCACTGAACTGAGTAAACCTGCCTGCTGGCACTGTTTTATATGCTCAACCGGTAGCGTTATATTTTGCGCTTCAAGCGCAGAACGGGCCCAGTTAATACACAGGCTAATACCAGTATTGTGCTGTTTATTTACCGCAGTTAAGACTTCAATTTCATCTTTCAGTGGCAAAAATCCTTTTCGCGGGCTGACTCCGCTCATGGCATCACAGTGCTCAACCACCAGTTCACAAGGCCAATCCCACTCCAGCATTTGATGTAATGAGGTTTGGAAGCAGGCGGCGGCTGAATGGCTATCTTTGCAACCGGCCAGCGGTGCTGACTGTAGTTCTAAAGCCAGCACTTTCTTGCAGCCAAAATGGTCATTGGCCTGGTTGATTTTGTCCAGAATATGTCGGTAGAGCCCAACGCATGCCTGACGCTGTGCTTCATCCGTTGATGCCAGGCCAAAGCCACCATTAGCCCCTCTGCGCCGCATCGTCTCCATCACGCCGGTCACAACAATTTGCCAGCTATCAGGTATATGATTAAACAGGAAGTCATCCCCATAAGGGTGAAGGTCGGCCAAGCAGGGCTGTTCAATTCCGCCAATACCGGGAATTTCTGCTAACCGCTGCCAGAACTCAACTTCTAATGACTGTTCCCGTTGGTGGAATGAAGGTGCGCTCGGATAAGCACCAACAATAAATCCTTGAGGTTGTTTCAACATAATTATTACTCCATACCGCTTGCCATTACGGCTAATGTCCATAATCAATAACGACTATTTAGTTAACTAAAAAGTAGGCTAAATGAATCATTGAAAAACAGATGGTGCGTAAACTTTCGTGCTTAATTAATTTCTGTTAATGCAACCTTAACGACAATTTTTCTTATTGCCGTCGGCTGATGATGAACACAGGCTGGCCGGTGAACATCCTGAGGAAAAAAAATGCCAAAGCTGCCCGGGGTCATAATTAATGACGATTCATTTTCCATTTGGTGATAAAAAATAATATCGCGCTGTTCCAGTAATGATTGTGAAATTTGGTTATTTCCGCTATCCGGGGCAAAGCCAATAATTTCTTCACCGCTGGCTAAATATTGAATATCAATATATCGGCGATGAACTTCAGGACGATTTTCTTCCCGAGGTCGGGTGGTCAAATCAATCACCTGAGCATAAATATTCCGCCCTTCGATTTCTATTTCACCGACCGGCAGTTGGCTAAAATCCGTTGTTCTTAAAAAAGCCAGCGCCCGCTGAATCGCAGATGGAAAAGCGCAAACATCGGGGCAAGAAATATGTCCTGAAATCATGGTTGCTCCTTGGCGCTATAGCGCTTTAATTTTTGCCCAAACGCTGTCATCAACGTTAATACCGTTGCGACGATTTTCAGCCAAAAGCTGGGTAAACTCATGGCCCGGCAGGCGAACGGCTACCTCTGGGTCTGAACGCTCAGCGGTTTTAACATATTCCACAATGCGTTTTAGTTTGGCATCGCGATTGTCACCAGAGATCAGCTTATCGACTTCAATAGCAATAAAGATTTGCGAGATGCCGTATTCGTCTGAGTTATCTTCCGTCACTTCTGCAACTGAAGCTCCGTCTGACAAGAGCGTGGCGATCATATCCAGAACAATCGACATCCCGGAACCTTTCCAGTATCCCATTGGCAGAATGCGACGATTTTTCTCAATCACTGACGGCTCTTTCGTCAAATTGCCTTGATCATCAAAACCACCGTCAACCGGTAGTTCCCGGCCGGCTAAGCGATTCACTTCCAGCATGCCGTAAGAGAACATCGACATCGACATATCAACCATGGTGATAGGCGTACCCGGTACAGCAACAATCAGCGGGTTAGTCCCGATGCGACACTCTTTGGCTCCCCAAGGCGGCATTACCGCTATAGAGTTGGTCCAACAAATACCGATATAGCCTTTTTCAGCGGCCTGCCAACCATAGCTTCCACCACGCATCCAGTGATTGGCGTTACGCAGCGCAACCAGACCAATACCGTGGCCGTCGGCCAGTTCGATCGCTCTGTCCATCATTTTTTTGGCGGTTAGATTACCGATAGAGCGGTGCGCGTCCCACTGTTCAATAGCCCCTAACGCTAGCGCCTTGGTTGGCTGAGCGTCAGGAATAATATCCCCCGCTTCCAACTGCTGGATAAAACGTGGAAAGCGGTTCACGCCGTGGGAATAAACGCCGGACTCTGTGGTTTGAGCAAACATAGTGGCACATTCATCGGCCAGCTCCGCCTTTACACCACGGGCCAGTAACACTCGTTCAAACTCTTGCTTTAACTGTTCAAAGGTTAACCGCATCTCTTTCTCCTTGGTGACAACAGCGAACGCCATTGTTCATATTTAAATCTATATATTTCACTATATGAAATTGCATTCCAAAAATAATACAGATCGACCACGATCAAGTCAAAGCAGTGTGTTTTTTAAAAATGCCGTAATATCATTGAGTTAATAATTAAATATCAGGATCGTGATGAAGGGCACAATTTGGAAACGAGGATCTCTGGCGCAAAAAAGGAAATAATCGCTGTATCTGATAGTGCATGTCAGCTAAGCATTTCTAATACCTATCTGCTCTAGTAAAAGTTAATGCCGCTAAATCGTCATCGTGCCCCTCCCGTTATTCCCGCCCTCCCGTCATCCCGGTGAAAACGGGAACGCGAGCCGTAGGCGAAGCAAACATTTGCATAGCGAATGGTCCGAAGGGTGAGCGCAGACAATCATCTAGGTTTTAGCTCACAAATTGTCATTCAACCTAAAGGCTGGATCCCCGTTTTCACCCACTACTGTCCGGGATAAATACAACAATATGTTGGTTTTAAAAGGGTCAAACGCAGGGAGAGCGTTACTGGCTACTTCCTGTCGCCAGCCCTTTGGGCCAACACTCCGTGTTGTTCAACGCCGTTCCCTACGGCTTTGTCCGTTGGGGTCGTAGCGGCGAAAGCCGCCGGAGCGCCAGTAGGAAAGGTAGGCCCGGAGCCTATTGAGCTTAAAAACATCGCCCCTCGGCCGCTAGAAAAAGATTATATTTCGACATTCTTTTTGCGGACGAAATTGACGATAAAACTAAATTGAATCATTTTGTCATCAATTGGTTGGAGTGGACTCTACTTATCCCGGACAGCAGTGCGTTTTCACCGGGATGACGATATAGGGGATGGCGTATCGCTAACCAAAAGTATCACGGATATAAATCACTATTACTTCGCCCCAAGGTTAACTTTGAGCTAACATCGTCATTATCAAGATAAATATCGGAGCGATTGACGGATATGAAAGGTAACGATCTCACTAAAGATAAGCCTCAGGGTAGCCAGAGTCTTTTTCGCGGGCTTCAACTGCTTGAAATTCTCAGTAACTACCCGAACGGTTGCCCGTTAGCCCTGCTGTCTGAACTTTCGCAAATGAACAAAAGTACGGTTCACCGTTTATTACAGGGGCTTCACTCCTGCGGTTATGTCAAACCTGCCCCGGCCGCCGGTAGCTATCGCTTAACCACCAAGTTGATTGCCATCGGGCAAAAATCTTTGTCATCACTCAACATTATTCACGTTGCGGCTCCGCACCTTGAATCACTGAATATCACTACCGGTGAGACGGTGAACTTTTCCTCCCGTGAAGACGATCACGCAATTCTGATCTATAAGCTGGAACCCACAACCGGCATGATGCGCACCCGGGCCTATATCGGCCAACATATGCCGCTGTACTGCTCCGCCATGGGAAAAATCTACATGGCCTACGGCCAGTCAAGCTACATTGAAGAATACTGGCACAGCCATCAGGATCAGATTCAGCAGCTAACGCGCAATACCATCACGAATATTGAGCTGATGTATAAAGAGCTGGAGCTGATTAAAACGCAGGGTTTTGCGATGGATAAAGAAGAAAACGAACTCGGCGTCTCCTGCATAGCGGTACCGGTTTTTGACATCCACCAGCGGGTCAGCTATTCAGTCTCTATTTCTCTGTCTACCGCCAAACTGAAGCAAATTGGTGAAAAAACCCTGATAAAACCACTGAAAGAAGCGGCAAAATCGATTTCAGAGGAACTAGGGTTAACCACGTAAAAACTCGAAGAACAGTAAGAGAAACTGATAAACAGCCTCAACGCCCATTTCATCCTTGACCTTCAACTCGAGCATGACGAATGTTGCCGAAGGAATCAGAAAGATAGCACGGCCCGCAAGGATGCGGGACGAGGCGCAGTGGAGCCGGGAGCGACTCTGCGCCGGTGCGTTGAATCTTTCTGATGACTGAGGTTGCCGCAGCAACGCTGCGGTCAACATTTGTAGCGAGGCCGCGGAGATACAAGAGGGGGTCGGCCTACCCCCTCTTGTTCGGCCGATGTACCAATGCCAAGTTAACCCCATCACTATTAACGGCCGAAACCGATCGAAAATCTAGCCTTTGCCTTCTAAGAGAGCCCAATATTAATTATTAAAATTATATGTAAAGGTCGCATTAAACCGCCACCCCCTCTTATCACTATCACTCGGAACATCCCCAATCGGCCTTGCTCCCTCCAGCGATAATGAATAATGCTTACCATCACCAATCGTCACACCCGCAGCATAAGATGCCAACTTACGATTCGCCGGCACGGCATTGAAGTAGGTCCGGGCGGTATCGAGGACAACATAGGGCTGAATGCTATTCAACCAAATACTGTCTCTGGTATGCAGATAACGCATTTCAACCTGACCGCCATAGCCATAGTCACCGGAAGCATCGCCGTCGGGATAACCACGCCCGAATCTTAACCCGCCAAAGCTGACCCGCTCCGGTTCTGGTAAATTATTATCCGACCAGTCTCCTTCTATGCTGCTGCTAAGCCGCCACTTCTTATCAAAAAGGTAGGCGGTCTCTCCGTTTCCTCTCCAGCGGGTAAAAGCAATATCGGTATTCGGCACATCGCTGTGCGCAACGCCGCCTTCAATACCCTGACGCAGGCTGAAACGGGTTGACCAGTAAGCCTGACTATATTCACGATAGCCGTTCAAAGAGAGTTCCGCAGCCGGATAGCGCAATGTCTGATCCACGCCCGGAATAGAAATAGGCAGCGTCTGCCCGGCTTGGGTAGCCCGAAAACGATATTCATAGCTTTTATTCAGGTAGTCTAGTGCGCCGCTGACCGTCCACTGATGCTGGCGCGTCAGCAATAACGGATAGTTAAACTGAATACCGCCGGTTGACTGTGTCTCTTTTGACTTGTTATCAATATCCACATCATAGGGAGGCAGCGTCAGCAGGTAGGTATAATCTTTTGGATTCTTTTGGTAATAACTGCCGCGAAGCTGCATCTGTAAACCACTGTCGCCCAGATATTGCTGATAGTTGAGGCCAAAATAATTCTCGCGATCGTCACTGTTAGAGATCGGAATCAATGCGGCTACGCCCAGCTGTTCGCCATAAGATGTCAGGCCGCTCAAGGTGGCATTCACTACCGCTTTTTGCTGATTTTTACGGCTATCCACCGTCGAACTTAGATTCCAGTAATGGGGGTGTTCGGCTTTAACATCCATCACCGTTGAGCCGTAGATATTATCCGGGTTATTCGCTGATACAGTAACTTTGGTATCCGGAGTACGGGACATCAGAATGGTATAGCGTTCAAAAACGCCTTGGGTCAGAGGTTTGTCAGCCATAATCTTATGAGACAGTCGCTCTAACCAGCGGGCAACGGCCGTGTTGTCACTTTGAATCCGGGTGTTCGCCACATAGCCTTCAACCAGAGCAACCCTCAACGTCCCTTGTTGAAAGTTATTGGCGGGCAGATAGGCATAGGACAGAACATAGCCGTCATTATGGTATTTTTCCGTGATCGACTGCGTGGCGGCCAACAGCTCTTTCAATGCGACTGTTTTACCAATAAACCGGGCGAACGGAGCAACCAGCACGTCATTTTGATAGCGGGTCCCGCCAATAAATTGAATATGTTTTACCTCAATCAAGGTATCCATAGTTAAACCGGCTGACTTTGTTGCAACGCCGGGAGAAGGAACCGAAGCTTGATCTCTTGGTGCTTGCGGTGATGAGGGGCGAGGTACTTCACGCGCCAGCCGGGCTGGGTTATTTGGATCAATTAGGGTGGGAAGAACATCAGCCCACGCACCACCAACGGCTGAACTGAGTAAAGAAAACAGGCAGATCTGTCTTATTTTCATTGTTTAATTACCCTGTCGAGACACTTTTAAAAACGCCTCCCGATTTAGAGAGGCGTTGAATGTGGTTATATTTCTTTATATGTAGTTGATAATAAATAGTAATTATTTACTTTTTAGGGGTTGAGCTGGTACCGCCTAATATGCCGCCTATGCCGACATTAGCACCAGCGCCAATACCCAAACCGCCGGCCAGACCACCATTATTAGCCGTTCCGCCGGCCAGGCCGGACACCGTACCCGTCACGCCTTTAACCACGCCACCGACAACGCCGCCAATACCAGAAGCACCAGTGCTTCCGCCCGCTGTACCGTTATCGACTAAGCCACCCGCATCACTTACTGCATTACCGACGTTAGTCACTGTCGTTCCTACACCACCCAATGCAGGAGCGCTATTACTTACCTGAGAGCCAATGCCACTGACGGTACCGCCCACCTTATCCAGTAAAGAATCAACCGGAGTACCAATGCCCGTAGCGGCTCCAAGTTGCTGAGTTACGCCCTCAACTTTGCCAACGACCGGCGTCACTACGCCAGTTAACGCCGTAGTGACCTGGGCGGTACTGCCTGAAGTCAAATCAGTTGCCAGACCGTTACCTACCACGGTTACCGTATCGCCAACCTTATTAACCAGTCCTCCGGTGGTATCCAGCACGCCGGTTTTACCAACTACACCGAGCAGCTTAGTATCACCTAAGTCAGCCACCGTATCGCCCAGCCCGGAAACGCCGGTACCCACATCGGCAACGCCTTTAGCCGCACCGGCAGCCGTAACGCCGATAGCATTCGGATTGGAACCTAACTGCCCGACGCCATTTTGGATACCGCTACCAATATCGTTAATCGCATTACCCGTACTGTCTAATAAGGTAACGCCCCCTTGAACGACCGTAGCGCCGGCATCAGGTAGTTTGACGTTGCTGACGATACCACCTAGATCTTTTACGGTATCACCGACGCCGTTAACCGCCCCGCCTGCATCGTTAAGAATATTTCCGGTGGTTGTGGTGGTATCTGTCGTGCCGGGATCTCCGCCGCCATTATTGCCGCCTCCATTGTTACCCCCTCCGTTATTCCCGCCGCCATTGTTACCACCACCGCTTCCGTTATCACCACCACTTCCGGAGCCGTCATCTCCACCAATACCGGAATTCTGTCCGCCGTTATCTTTTGCAGAGTTGAATCCACCGCCACCGCCTCCACTACACGCCGCGAGCGAGCAGGCAAGTAATATTGCCAATGCTATTTTGCTCAAACGGCCAATATTTGTCGGTTTCATGATATATAGCCTCAATAGAAACGTCATCTGACGTATTTTAATTGTAGAGTTGGTTTTAATTTATTCCATTTTGTCAGCAATATATTTGTGAGCATTTAATTCAATGAATAGAATAGGGTTATTTTTATAATAAACAACAAAAAGACCACATTCTTTATGTGTCAATTATCATTAAATATTTAACAATAAAAACTACCGTCTAAAAAATTACCATTTGAAATGTATGTTAAATTTTTAATTAAATTTAACCATTAAATTCAATTAAATACAAAAACAACAAAATGTTTATTTTTATATTAGAAATAAACATTAAAACCAAACCGTTCTCAAAGCCGTCAGATTAAAACCATATAAAAATTAGATTACAGTATCTAAACTAAGTTTCATCAATAAAACTTGATACCCAATCAATAGAAGGATTAAGCAGTCATTAACATGATAATATGTAGTTTAAAGGTGGTGATGACAGTGACTAATTTTAATATCACTGTCGCCACCTAAACTGAAGAGTTAGAAATATAGCGAATGAATTGAACAATATTTACCAGAAGCCAGAAGAAAGGAAAATAGATAGCTTAGTACTTAACCCCATTCTTTTTTATTGAAATACCAAACAGATAACGATAGAAACGTGCAGATTTAACCAATATCACCCTGCCAACCCTTGACCATATATATTGGGTTATTGCACAGCTCAGAAGGCTAACTAGCAATGCAGCTAACATATCCAACGGCCAATGAACGCCCAGATACACTCTTGCCCAGGCAATCATTAATGCCAGAGAGAAAAACGCAACAGCCTGAGAGATTCGTCCCCATAATATAAAAGCCAGTGCAAATGTGAATGCAATCGTGCCATGGCTGCTGGGAAAAGAGGGTGTTGCAGAGTGGTTCAAAAACTGATGTCCGATATGTTCAACAAAAGGTCGGGAATGAGGATAGATAGATGAAAGCATTTTTGCTGTCAAAACGGCGATGGCTAATGCGATGATTATCTTTAGTACCAGCTTACGCTGAGGTAGCCATAGCCAGCCAATCAGCAATACCACTGGAATAATATTTATCGCGTAAACGGCGATAAAATCAGCAAATTGAATTAGCCATTCCGGCGACTCAGGGGTAGCATTTATTAGCAAAAAGAGTTGATGATTAAGCTGATCCATTGATTAGAACCCTCTGAGAATGACGACCATAATAAGCAATGCAATGGCTTATCAGCCAATAAGATAAAACCTGAGTCAACCACACCCACCAGCCAGACCACAGATTATGAGAAAGAAAATGAGCACCGCGCATTACCTGACCAAACCCCATAGCCATGCCAAGCAAAAGCCCCGCTAACCAGCAAAGCCACGCGGCTTTAATCCTTAAGGGATACAGCAGAAAAAACAGGGCCATTAGGCTAAATCCTGATGACGCATGACCTCCGGGAAAGCAAGATCCCGGCCCCGAATTAGCACCGGCAGGCAACGAGGTAAGCAAAGGGATATAAGCCGCACTTCCGCCGTACTCCGTCAGGCTCCACGGACAGGAATGAATACTGACCGCTTTCAATATGCCTACGGCTAAAACACCTAAGCCCATCAATAACATTGTTACTACCAACTGAATATTTCTCTGGTAAACACCCCAAAAGAGAGCGCATATGGCACTGATAATAATCATGTACTTCATTGCTTTATGATTAATCAGCTCCAGCCAATAGTTGTCTTTCCAAGGAAAGCTATGCGTAGATGCCTGATACCAAAAGTCCGTTATCCAAAAATCTAATCGGCTATTTTGAGAAACAGACCCAAAAACCACGGCCATAATCAGTAAACCCAAAATCTGGCGACGATAGAACTCCGCAGGCAACATGCTGACGGTACTCAAATGATTCGACATGGTTAATTTCTCCACCGCTCTCCCGCTTTCGCATCATGATGACTCGGGCGCTTACTGAATGAATGGCCCAAGCATAATCAGCAATTATTAGTGAAAACTTAAGAGGGTGGATTTAAGCGGTAACGAGGAAGGCAGTTGCGACGTAATATTTATATCAGGAGTACATACTCAGTATGGTGAGTTTGCTAACATGTTATTACTGTTAACATATAGCCAAAATAATTCGAGTTTCATCGCGGCGGCAAGCGAGCGAACGCAGCCAACAAAGATGCAGCCTGAAGTAGGACGGGTATAAGCATTTATATTGCGATAAATCATCTCACCGGAGTTATCCATGTCAGACCACACCATTCCCTTGGCTTCACGTAAGCCCATTGGCGTTGCACAGCAGCATGCCACAAGAGTGGGTTTTCTTATTGCCGGGCTGGGAATGTCAGTTTGGGCACCGCTGGTCCCCTATGCCGTACTGCGCATTGGAATGGACGATGCCACTCTTGGACTGCTTCTCCTCTGTTTAGGCATCGGATCAATCTGTGCTATGCCAATGACCGGCTCTTTGGCAGAACGCTTTGGTTGCCGTGCAGTGATTATTTGCGCCGCAATTTTTATCATGCTGTGCCTCCCTCTGCTGGCCACCGTACCTTCAATTATGACATTAGGCATCATGCTCTTCATCTTTGGTGCCAGCGTAGGCACCATTGACGTAGCGATAAATATTCAAGCAGTTCTGGTTGAGAAGGCCAGCGGAAAACCCATGATGTCAGGGTTCCACGGCTTATATAGTTTGGGATGTATTATTGGTGCCGGTGGCGTTAGCCTGTTACTTACCCTGGGGATAGCAACATTGACTACTACGCTGGCCGCCGTAGCCTGCATTATTCTTTTGCTGCTGTTTGGCGCGCGTCATATGCTGCCCTATGCCAATGTAATGGATGCCAATCAAGGGCATCAGGAAAAATCGCCAATATTCATTCTCCCCCGCGGGAAGGTCGCCTTTATCGGTATATTGTGTTTTATCTGCTTTTTGGTTGAGGGTGCAATTCTTGACTGGAGTGCGGTATTCCTGACTACGGTCAAAAATTTTGCCACTGCCGAGGGTGGAATTGGCTTTACGCTGTTTGCCTTTACCATGACCTTCGGCCGACTTACCGGGGATCTTATTGTTAAAACCTTCGGCAATTTTAAGGTTCTGCTTGCCGGGAGCCTGACAACCGCAACCGGTCTGGCTCTGGTGGTTTATGGTACTAACGATCTGATCACGCTGGTTGGATTCGCCCTTATCGGGTTGGGTGCATCCAATATTGTTCCTATCCTGTTTTCCGCTGCCGGAAACCAAAGTCAAATGCCGACCAATTTGGCGATTACTGCGGTCACTACAATGGGCTATTTAGGGATACTCGCCGGCCCTGCACTTATCGGGTTTATATCGCATGCCATTAGCCTGAGCTTTGCTTTTAGCGCCATTGCGGTCTTGATGTTAGTCATAACCGGTAGCGCCAGATACATCGTTAAATAAGAAAAAATTCACGTCTATCAGATCTTCCATACCGGTGACGCATGTATATATGACACCGGTACAGGAATCAGCCCGGAATACGAATCCGGGCAAATACTACTCTGAGATTACTGCACCAGCATTGTCAGTCGGCTGAATACGCCTGATTCATCGGTATCACGTTTGACATGTAGCACATCTTCCAGCTTTTCGATTTGACTGATCATTTGTTCCAGTCGCTGATCGTCGGCTACCTGTAACCAAATACGGCTGTGCTGGTTGTCTTGCAGCGGCAGACAGAGAATGCCTTCCACGTTAAATGCCCGACGGGCAAACAGACCACAAATATGCGACATCACACCCGGATGGTTACGAACCGTAAGCTCTAAGGTCACTGTTGAACACGTTTGTTGTTGCATGGCTTACTCTCCAATCATCTCAATATTTGCAGCGCCCGGCGGCACCATAGGGAATACTTTTTCATCAGTGTCGATACGTACGTGGATCAGGCTAGGTCCCGGTCGTGATATCGCCTCTTGCAGCGCTGCCTGCGGATTTTCTGCCGCGTTCAGGTCGCAGGTTGACAGGCCAAACCCTTCGGCAATCTTAAGGAAGTTGGTTTGCCCCGGGTAAGTGGCGGCAAAAATATTTTTTTGATAGAACAGGGTTTGCTGCTGATGAACTAATCCTAACGCCTGGTTGTTCATCAGGATGATTTTAACATCCAGATTGTGTTCGGCTGCGGTAGCCATTTCCTGAATGTTCATCATCAAACTACCGTCACCAGAGAAGCACAGGACTTTACGCTGTGGATTTGCCAGTGCAGCACCAACGGCGGCAGGCAGACCGAAACCCATCGTCCCCAGGCCACCGGAAGTTAGCCACTGGCGCGGACGATTTAGCGGATAAGCCTGTGCTACCCACATCTGATGCTGGCCTACATCGGTGGTGATAATCGCGTCATCATCAACACATTCAGCGGCAGCCTTAATCAAACCATAGGGCATTAACGGATCGTTTACGCCCGGCATATTGCACGGAAACTGGCTCTTCAGCGCGTCAACCTGTTGATGCCACTGCTGGCGCTGGTCGCTATTAATCTTCGGCAGCAGTTGCTCCAGCACTTCGCCGACGTCTCCCTGAATGGAGATATGAGCCTGTTTAATTTTGCCCAGCTCCGCACGGTCAATATCGACGTGAATAATCTTGGCATTCGGGCAGAACTGTTCTGTTTTACCGATAGCCCGATCGTCAAAGCGTGCCCCCAATACAATCAGTAAATCGGCTTCCTGCAGGATAAAGTTAGTGCTGCGTGTCCCGTGCATGCCCAGCATGCCTAACGACAGCGGGTGCTTAGCCGGTAGTGTTCCCAGCGCCATTAGCGTCATCGTGGTCGGTAAATTTGCCTGTTCGGCCAACGTCCGGACTTTAGTATGGGCATTAATCACACCACCACCCAAATACAGCACCGGGCGCTGGGCCTGATTAATCATTGCAGCAGCATCTTCAATCTGCTGTGGCTCAAACTGAGGTGCCGGCGTAAGTTCAGAAACCGCTGGCAGCTCACTGATATCGATTTCAGCAGTCTGCACATCCTTTGGAATATCAACCCATACCGGCCCCGGGCGGCCAGACTGTGCAATACGGAAGGCGTCGTAAATCACCTGTGGCAGTTCACAAATATTACGCACCAGATAATTGTGTTTAGTGATAGGAATGGAGATACCATAAGTGTCTACTTCTTGAAATGCATCCGCACCAATCATCGAAGTGGCTACCTGGCCGGTAATACAAACTAGCGGTATGGAGTCCAGACGGGCATCAGCAATAGCTGTAACTAAGTTCGTTGCGCCGGGGCCACTACAGGCGATACACACCGCCGCTTTGCCTTCGGTACGCGCCATGCCCTGCGCGATAAAGCCGGCGCCCTGCTCGTGGCGCGCCAGAATATGTTGAATCTTAGTGCTTTGACTCAGCGCGTTATAAAGCGGTAGCACTGTGCCACCGGGAATACCGCTGACACGGGTAATGCCGTGAAGTTCAAGCAGTTGTACAATCAGTTGTGCGCCAGTAATACGCTGTGCCTGCGGTGGGTTTGCCGAAATTGCCATGCTCCAGTCCTTCTTCTAAGCCGGTTCGCTTTTTCGGGTTAGGGGGACTAAAACAAGAAACCCCGCCCGGTTTGCGCCGGCGGGGTTTTGAAATCGATGCGTTGATTCAGACCCTACGGCGCACTGCCGACGACCACCACCACACGCACGACGACTACCGCGGCTGGTAGCGCGGTAATGAGTCGAATCGAAGTAGGCATAGTTGAGGTCATGTGGGTCCTGAATTAATGTTGTTTATGATAGAAATCTGAATATAGATAAACATACTGAATCGCTACACACAATAGGTTTATTCGCCATCAATGAAAATCGTGCGCAAGATCACAAGGTTAAATATGGAATATCCGCATATACCGCCAAACAAACCATTGCTAAACCCCACACATTATCTATTCTAAAACCTGTTTTACGTCTATTCTGGAGAATCTGTTATTCAGCTTTGTCTCAATTGACATTGATTGTTTATCCATCAATCAAGGGGAGTTATATGCGTATTCTTACCGTTGGTGCGGGAGCCGTAGGCGGATATTTTGGCGGCAGACTGCTTGAAATTAATCAGGATGTCACCTTTCTGGTCCGTCCCGAGCGGGCAAAACGATTAAAGCAAAACGGACTGGTTATTAAGAATCCGGATGGCTCATTGAGCACCCTACAATCACCGCCTACCGTACTAAGTGAAGAGATAAAACAGCCCTACGATGTGATCGTGCTGAGCTGTAAAGCTTACGATCTGGATAGTGCAATTCAGTCGATAGCTCCAGCCGTCGGCAGTAACACCATTATTCTGCCGCTGCTTAACGGCATGCGGCATATCAATGCGCTGGAAGACGCTTTCGGAGCAGAAAAAGTCCTTGGCGGGTTATGTAATATCGTCGCCACCGTTGAGCCCGACGGAACGATTCATCGCATGACGCCAATTCATAACATCACCTTTGGTGAACGTGACGGCACGCTTAGCGAACGCGTAGTGGCTATTGCCGGCATCTTAAAACAGGCAGCATTTGACTCCGAGCTCAGTGAAAACATCATGTTAGCGATGTGGGAAAAGTGGCTATTCCTCGCCTCGCTGGCTGCCGGAACCTGCCTGATGCGCGCGCCAATCGGCGATATAGTCGCATCACCGCATGGTAAAGAGTTTATTCTGGGGCTGATAGAAGAAATACGCAGTGTTGCACTAGCATCAGGCTATTCACCGTCAGTCGAACGGGCTCATTCCATGTTATTAGTACCGGGATCAACCCTGACCGCCTCAATGTATCGGGATCTGCTTAACGGCAGCCGGATCGAATCCGATCAAATCGTTGGCGACCTGATTTATCGGGCTGAGCAGCAAAATATGCAGAAAGCCTCTTTACCACTGCTGTATACCGCTTATACCCATTTAAAAGCCTATGAGCATCAAAAACAGCGGACAGAAAATTAATCAGTCGGTGATATTAATCAGTACTGCATATAACCATCGGTTATGCGCAGTACTGAAGAAATATACACTGAATATCTTTCAGCACGTTCACCATCATTTAGATTAAAAACAGCGTTGCCAAGCCAAGGAAAATAAAGAATCCGCCGGTATCAGTAAGGGCAGTAATCATGACGCTTGATCCTATGGCAGGATCTCTTCCCAACCGATTCATGGTCATCGGAATAATCACCCCCATCAGCGCAGCCAGCAATAAATTCAGGATCATGGCTAAAGTCATGACCGCGCCCATAGCCAGATTGCCGTACAATATATAGGTCACTCCGCCCATAATTCCGCCCCAGACAATGCCATTAATAATGGCGACGCCCAGCTCACGCAGCATCAAGAAAGGCATATCTTCAGAACGAATCTGGTGTAGAGCCAATGAGCGGACAATCATTGTAATAGTCTGATTACCGGTATTACCGCCAATACCTGCCACAATCGGCATTAAGGTGGCGAGTGCCACCAGCTCAGAAATGGTGTTTTCAAACAGGCCAATCACCCGTGAAGCCACAAAGGCCGTACATAAGTTGATTGCCAGCCATGCTGAACGGCGATGTACCGAAACCAATATCGGTGAGAAGATATCTTCTTTTTCAGACACCCCGCCCATTCTGCGCAGATCGTTATCACTTTCTTCCAATACTACGTTGACCACATCTTCGACCGTTAACCGGCCAATCAGCTTATTCTGGTGATTAACCACCGCCGCACTAATCAAGTTATAGCGTTCAAACGCACCGGCAGCCTCTTCAGCATCATCTTCGGGTAAAAAAGTCAGCGGCTCCTTTACCATTAGCTCAGAAACTTTAGTCTGCGGGGGATTAAGCAGCATATCGGTAATCAGTAGCTCACCGAGTAAATGGTTTTCCCGATCGATAACAAACAGCTTATCGGTTGAATCTGCAATCTTTTTACGCTTACGTAGAAACCGTAACGCGGCCCCTAATGTAATATCATCCCGAATAGCGATAAGTTCGAAGTCCATCAAACCACCGACTCGGTCATGGCCTAGATGAATGATCTCGCTCACTCTGGCACGCTGATGCGCATCCAGAGAAGCCAGTAATTGCTCAACTAAATCACGGGGTAAGTATCCGGCCAGATAGGCCTGTTCATTCAGATCTAAATGCTGAAGAGCCGCCAGCAGTTGGCGATCGCTCATATCTTCAGTCAGGCTGTCCCATACGGTATCAGAGGCTTCTATCAGCGTTTTACCGCGTTTTTTATCCCCCATCAGGGCCCAGACGGCCCGGCGTTTATTATTCGGCAGTGACTCAAGTAAGTCCGCAAGGTCGGCGGCGTGCAGAGAATTAACTAACTTATGGGCTTCATGAATCTCTTTATCCAGAGAGGGATCCGATAAGCTTTTGGTCTGTTTACCGTAGTCGATAGCAGCAACTAACAGGTTATCTGATAATAATTCCAGAATCCGTTTTCTATTTCTCTCTAGCTTGGTATTGGTTAATTTATTGTCCTGCATAAAAGTCATTGCTCATTAATAGTGACTGATTTCCGGGCTCTTTTTTCACATTTGATCGTCGGCTCCGGCCTTTCTGCCCATAGCATACCCTGCGGTATCACAAATAGTTTAGTGGATGTTCGAGATTAATATCAGCCGATTATCTGCAACACATTAAATAATCTACTTCATAGCCCAAAACACGATCTACCTCAATAAAGACGCATTTAAAATGCAATATACCTGTTCCGATATATTCTACATGGTATGTTTTATCGATATTTGAAGATTATGCTGCTCGCTCAATGACGAAGATAAGATATGAATTCTCATTTAAAACAGATCAATGCCCAAAATAACGATGCCGATGATGACATCGATAAGGCGGCGACCCGGTCGAGAAAAAAACTGATCCGCCGCCCCGGCACCAAGGGCGGAAAACTGCCGTGGAATAGCCAGCAAAATGCTAAGACATGGCGACATGTTGCTCAGTCGGTGTTTGTTGTCATCAACATCTATATTTGCGTCACTTTCTATATCTGGGTTCGGTTTTATGAAACCGGCGGAAATAGCCTCTACCTTGAACGCCCGGCGGGTATTGAAGGCTGGCTGCCTATCGCAGGTTTGATGAATTTAAAGTATTTTCTCGAAACCTGGAATATTCCCCCTATCCATGCCGCATCGATGCTGCTTTTAGTGGCATTTTTAGCCATGGGATTACTGCTCAAAAAAGCATTTTGCTCCTGGTTATGTCCGGTGGGCACGCTATCTGAAGCGCTTGGTGCATTAGGCAAAAAGCTGTTCGGCCGGCATTTTTCTCCTCCGCGTTGGCTGGATATTCCGCTGCGCAGCCTGAAATATCTGCTGTTGGCTTTTTTCCTCTATTTGGTTGTTCCGATGCCGGTCCAGGCTATTCAGGGATTTCTGATGTCACCTTATGGGCTGATAGCTGACGTAAAAATGCTGAACTTCTTCCGTAATATCGGGCAGGTGACGCTAATTTCCGTTATCGTGCTGACGATCGGCAGCCTGTTTGTTCAAAACCTATGGTGCCGCTATCTGTGCCCTTATGGCGCACTGATTGGCCTGTTCTCTCTGTTCTCACCGTTTAAAGTACGCCGTAACCCCGACTCTTGTATCGACTGTGGAAAATGCGCTAAAGCCTGCCCGTCACGTATTCCTGTCGATCGCCTGATTCAGGTCAGAACGGTGGAATGCACCGCTTGTATGTCATGCGTTGAATCCTGTCCGGCGAAGGATACTCTGGTCTTTTCGGCCTTTAGGCCCAAAGGTCAACCGGGAGCAACCCGCAGTGCCGGATTGTCCGGTATGGCTATCGCGCTGATTCTGACCCTGATCCTGGGCGGTACTATTGGCTATGCCAAACTCGCAGGACACTGGGATACCAAACTCCCGGAACAATTTTACCAACGGTTGATTCCACAGAGCCAAATGCTAGGACATCCCTGAATCAAAACAATCAATATCAACGGGATAACAACATAGTCCGGGGCTTATTAATATTAAGCCCCCTTCCCCTCAACCGGCACAGAGTCAAAAAGATATCCGTCAAAACCGGGATCGTCGGAGTCAGACAGAACCATCAAGGTCTGCTTTACATTTTCTAAATGCTGCCACATTGCCTGACGGGCGCCCTGCGGATCTCTACATTGCAATGCCTGTAGGATCTTTTGGTGGTCGCTTAACCAGTTGCGTCGATAGTCCTGATTACTGATATGGGTGTGTAACTTTTGCCACATGGCGCTGTTATTTCGGCGCACCCAAAGATCGTGCACCATATCTTCTAACAGTGAGTTCTGTGTCGCTTTGGCAATTAAAGTATGGAACAGCTCATCGCCGTCATAGTTAGTTTGCCCGCTCTCCAGCGCAAGGCGTTCTTGCTCCAGAGCGTTACGTAAATCAGCGATATCAGATTTAACTAATTGAGTTGCGGCAAAGGCGGCAATATTGCTTTCAAGTAATTGTCTGGCCTGCAACATTTCAAACGGGCCAACATCATCGGCTGCCGATTGTGCTGGTTTTACATTATCAGGCAGATTAATCACGTAAACACCTGAGCCTTTGCGGACATCAATCAGGCTTTCCAGCTCTAACATAATTAATGCTTCACGGATAACTGCGCGGCTAACCTCAAATTGAGCGGCAATTTCACGCTCCGGCGGCAAGCGAGAACCTATCTCAAACTTGCCTGAACTTAGCATTACCCTCAGTTCCTGACCGACTTTTTGGTACAGGCGTTTAGCATCTGACATGTAATATCCCCAACGTTACGCTTTTTAATATGGCTGATTATAACAAGTCTACCAGCCTTACCCATTAACTGAATGATATTTAGCCTATTTAAGTTATTACATATCTAAGCTAAGTAATAAATCACGGTCCGTTAGGTCATCGCAGCCAGCCCATTGAACCTAAAAAAACATCGTCCGTTGACCTCAAGACAGTCACTATACTCCGAAGTCTCTTTTGCGGATGAAACCGATGCAAATATAAAATGTAATGGTTTCATCAGTATCAAGCCGCCATTACGACGGCTTATCACTACTCATGCATCAACGGTCTCAGCAGAGTGAAGCCAATACAACCTCACTAACTTGCTCGCCATTGATAAACAGAGGGCGGGTTTCGGTCTGAGGCAATATTGTCACTAGCTTATCCCATGATGGCACATAACGGCCTTTGGTCTGAATAGTCAGGTCAATACGCTGCGAATCTGAGGTAAGCGTCCAATCCAACCAGAGCGCATTCTGAGTCAGATAGTCAAAGCTTTCACCGTCATCCTCAAAAATATCGCCTGATGATGACCCGCTACCCTGCTGAGGAAATAAATACAGCTCCCGTACCTGTTCTTTTGCCAGCTGCGTTGAACACAGGCATCTTGAAGCAGGCAATACACTTCCGGCTCTGACCAGCAAAGGCAGACGTTCCAGCGGCGCAGGTACCACAATAGTCTGACCGCCGGTAAACCACTCACCGGTATAGAAGCAATACCAGCCGGTCTGATTAGCAGGAAGATAAACTGAGCGCTCACGCTGCCCCTCTTCTACTACGCTGGCAACCAGCAGGTCACGACCGATAAGGAAATCATCCGTTTCACTAAAGGTATTTACGTCGTGTTCATGGTCTAAAAAGGTCGGGCGAATCATCGGTTCATCATCGCGATGAGCCTGCCAGAGTAAATTATAAAAATAAGGGATCAGTCGATAACGCAGATTAATCGCATTACGAATCGCCGGAGTCACCTCCGGATACATCCAAGGCTCGTTGGCCGTATGATCATCATTCCATGAATGGATAGTAAAGCGCGGGTGCATTACACCATTCTGAACCCAGCGAACAAACAGCTCTGCATCAGGTTTATCGCCAGAGAAGCCACCCACATCGTGTCCTAAGTTATACAGACCGGACAAACTCATTCCAACCCCCATACGGGTGTTATAACGTAGGGTTTGCCAACTGGTGCGGTTATCTCCGCTCCATGTCTGAACATAGCGTTGAATACCGGCACAGCCGGAACGGGAAATCAGATACGGGCGTTTTTCTGGTGCAAATCGCTGCTGAGCTTCCATCGAAGCGCGAATCATCAATAATGGCATCACCGGGCGAATATGTTTAATGGCTATCGGCTTACCGAATCCGTGACATACCGCTTCCCGATCCCAAACTTCAAACTCATTATTGTCATTCCAGGTAGAACCGATCCCCATCTCCAACAGTTGGCTGGTGACGTTGCTCTGCCACCATTGAATGGTTTCAGGGTTGGTAAAGTCCAGATGAGAACCTTCATCATCCCAGAATACTGAGCGTTCCGGCTCACCGGTTTCAGAATCCCGAACAAATAGCCCCGCCTGAGCAACTTCCTGGTATCTAGGGTGATCCTGTAGCAAACAAGGTTTGATATTTGCCGCCAGTCTAAAACCGGCATCGAGGAATGCTTTACTCAATACCTTTGGCTGAGGAACTTTGTCGTAGTTCCAGTTAAACACATAACGTTTGTTATTAATCGAGGTATAACCCGATGAAAGCTGGAATGAATCGCAAGGAATATCATGCTGTTTGCATAAGCTAATAAACTGCTGAAGCTGATTTTGGGCATCCGGCGCATCCGTATATGACATAGTAGAACCGCTATAGCCAAGGCTCCACTTGGGCCCGAACAGCGTCTTACCGGTTAAACGAACGAACTTCTTCGTCACATCTAATACTTGAGGCCCAAGGAATAGGTAATAGTCGATATCGCCCGCTTCAGCCTGATAACGGCGATAAGGCAGATGGTAGTTATCCAGCTCTTTGCCTAAATCCAGCCAAGTACTGCTTAAGTTGTCATAAAACAGGCCAAAACTAACGCCTTCCCGACGGGTTATTGTAAACGGAATATGTTTATACAAAGGATCGGTTGATGCTGCGTTATATCCCATCGCATCAAGGTTACGCATCTCGAAACGACGCCCGCTGCGGTTAAGATCGCCCGATTTTTCACCCAGCCCGTACACCTGGTCCTGACCATAGCGCCGCTGATAGTGCGCAACGCCATCGCCGTGTGAATTCAACATATAGGCACCGGTTGAGCGATCGGAGGTCAGCGCCTGCCATTGGTTTTGAGCATTTTTAAATTCCCACTCCAGCCATAGCGGCTGATGGACCGTAACCCGTAGCTTATCGGTGCTGATAACTAAGTGGTTTTCAGCCTGTTCTAACCGATACGCTGGCAGAGAGAATCCTTCAACGCTCAGACGAGGGCGACCTTCCCATGGCACATCATCTTTGGGAGCAATACACCAGGTTCTGTCCAGCGCCAGGGTATTATTTTGCTTAACTAACACCCGAAACAGATCCTGTTCCAGAACGTACAGGCAAAAGGTATGGCGATTATCGACCCAAAGCTCAACGTGGTCAGAATGCTGTTGTTTTAACGTCCAGTTTTTCAATGTCTTCATAGCAAATATCTTCTTGGTTATCAGCAGTATCTTCACTGCCGGAAAAAATAAATTCAGGCATGAGTGTTTTTTTGACTACGGCGTTCGGCAAACAGGAAAATCAGGAATGCGGCACCAATCAGGTCAAAGAAGCCCATGGCAACAAACAGTGGCCCAAAGCCGATCGTGTCGGAAACGGCGCCAATAAGCAGAGTAAATAAGAAGCTGGCGATCCATGCCGATGAACCCCGCAGGCCATTCACCGTTGCAACCTGACTCTTATCAAAGTTATTCACCACCAGCGCACTTAACATGCAGGAAATAACCTGATGACCAAACCCCCCCACGGAGATCAGAGCAATGGCGATATAGGGATCTTTGGTGATCGCCACAAAGGCCAGCGATATCATCATAAAAGCGCCGGTAACCGAGCTGGCGATCACCGAGTTAATCTGACCGAAACCAAATATTTTGTGATACAGGTTAGTCATGTATCCACTGGCTACGCTGCCGATATCTGCCGCTAAGAAAGGTAGCCAGGCAAACATAGCGATCTGTTTTAGCTCCATTCCGCGCTCATTGGCCAGATATAAAGGAACCCAAAAACTAAATACCGCCCATGCCGGTTCAGCCAAAAAAGCCGGGATGGCGATTCCCCAGAATTTTTTATTTTTGCTTAGAATTCGCAGAGACTTAAAGAAAGGCAGCTTTTCAGTATCCGGCTCATTGTCCTGGCGGATAAAGGCCAGCTCTTTTTTGCTCAGATTCGGGTGATCTTCAGGTGAATGGTAAAACAACCACCACAATACGACCCAAAGCAGTGCTAAGCCACCGGAGAACAAAAATGCCCCCTGCCAGCCAAACGAGATATGAGCAACAACAATGATTGGCGGAGCCAGCATGGCACCAATGGAGAAACCGACGCCGGCCCAACCGGCAGCAACCGGACGCTCTTTTCTCGGGAACCAGTCAGCAATTGTTTTGGCATTCGCTGGCGTTGCGGCAGCTTCAGCGCCGCCCATAAAGAAACGTAGAATCGCCAGTTGCAGCCAGCTACCGGCACCGGCATGCATCATACAAACTATGGCCCAAATACTGGCGCAAATTAAGAAACCTAACTTAAGGCCAATCACATCGATCAACCAGCCACATATTGGCTGAAAAACGGTATAGGCTAACTGGAAAGAGGCGACCACCCACGAGTACTGCTCAGTGGTCATATTAAGACTGGTCTTTAACTCCGGGGCCAAAATACCCAATGAGTTACGGGTAATGTAGTTGACGGTCACGCCAAGTAAAAATAGCGCCAGCATCCACCATCTTAAAGACTTCCATTTTCTGCGGGTAGAAAAGGCTTCTTCGCCCGATTCTTTAACATCAATACTCATCGCACTCTCCATCATCCATTTTGTGGGAAATTTCCCAATACCGGTTCAATTTGGCAGAGTCAGTCAAATGTATCAGGTGTTCTGAATATGAGAAAAACACTAATGAAAAATAAAAATTTTAATAATCATTTGGTTATAATCATACCCACCGAAAAATTTATCTGACCAGTAAGAGAAATTGGTTTACCAAATAAACATAGCGATAAAAGAATCCTGGCTACAACGGCTTTATTTGCAATAATTCTCATGGAGTGACTAAAAATCATTCACATTGATCAAATAAACCTTATATTGATGCAATCACTGGCCATGAGAATTTTTTCATTTGCTAATTTGAAGGAGATCACAAAATGAACGGAAAGCTAAAAATTCGTGAAATATCAGACTCGACTGGCCTTTCGATCAGTACCGTTTCCAGAGTATTGGCCGGTAAGTCCAATACCAGCGATAAAGCCAAAAGCTTGGTGATGAATTACGCAAAATCCCAAGGAATTCTGAGTGATATTTACGGTGGAAGGCTGTTGCTCAACCACCTGACAATCTTTGCGCCGCCCAGAGCGTTTGATATCCGCACCGACGTCTTTTATCACAAAGTGATTCAGGGTGTCGTTCAGGCATTAGAAAAACGTGAAGTTCACATTCGTTATTGCGGCATTGAGGAAAATAACAGCGATACGTCGCTGTTTCTGGAAAGAATTACCGATCCGATGACCGAAGCCGCGCTGATTATTGGTATTGATGACCCTCATATTCACACTCTGGCCGCCGATTTAAAAAAGCCCTGCGTATTAATCAACTGCTACGATAAAAGTATGCAGCTAGACTGCGTTGCTCCGGATCATCGCCTTATTGGTGAATTTTCAGCGAACTACTTAATCAGGCAGGGGCATCGAAAAATACTGACGCTAATCTGCCCGAGAAGAATCACTATGGAACGGCGGCTAAGTGGTATTAAATCGGCCTATATTGATAACAATATCGAATTTATTGAGCCCCTGCACTTGGTTACCACATCGGGTTTCAGCACCGCTGAATCAGAACTGGCGATCGGTCAATACTTCAGCCAAACCGCGCCTGAAGACTACCCGACAGCCATTTTGGCCGGAGGGGAATTTATGTCAGCCGGCGCTATCAATGCGCTAAAAAACATGGGGATGTCGGTGCCCGCAGATATCTCAGTCATGAGCATGGACGGCTTTAGTATTAGCGCTATCCATGGTATTGAACTCACTTCTCTTCAGGTTCCGTGCAGTGAGTTGGGGGAAGAAGCCATTAACCTATTACAGCAACGAATTCTCCGGCCGGAGTCCTCGTACCGAACTCAGTTATTACAGGGGAAACTGGCAGTTAAAGAGTCGGTAAAACCGGCCAGCGCTTATAAAAATAATACGGCGATAGACCACCGGCTATATGACTGATTAAACCGGCTTAGGTCTCAAATAGTAAAATAGTGATTAGCAACTATAATTAAGCCATGGTCAAAATAATTCGAGTAGTGCCGATGAGCTTACTCAGCTAAGTGATTCGGATGAGGGAACGCAGCCAACAAAAATGCGGCTTGAAGTATGGCGGATATATGAGCACTTATCCGACCGGATAATCAGCAGAGACCAACGGAGGACAGAATGAATCTACATTTTTTCCGCGCCCACGTGCTGGGAATGGCCATAACCTCTATACCGGTGATTACAGAGGCGACGACGTCTAGTGAAGTTGCTGCGAAAGCGCCTAAAGAAAACGGCCAGATCGGTAGCAAAAAAGCCACTGCTAACAAAAGGCATTGATAGACCTGAAGCGAGTATTAACGCTTTAACTTCTGACCGTTGAGCAAAGGAATCGACGCCCCAAGGTCAACGGTGAAGTGATAACCAAAACATATCATATCCTGTCAAAAATAATGATTAACCTAGAGGCTCAAACCGTTTAGCTTTTTGGCGTCACCGTTAACGTATAGGTTCCGCTATAGTTACCCAAAGGATAGGTTTCGGTTCGCTGAGCAGATATAAAGCGAATATAGATCCCTTCATCGGTAGCGGGTATCTCTGTCACCGTAGCGTATACCTTAGCTTCGGCATTGAATCCGGTACTACTCATAGGCTTCGTCGGGCTACTGTACCAGGTAGAGCCTATCGGCATAATAAAGTTATTCGGGTCACCTACCTTCTTCAACCCGGTCGAACCTTCCAGCTTTAGGTTCACCATATTGGCATTACCAATAAAATGGAAAGACTTGGTCATCCCTACCATATAACTGTTTTTATCTTCCAGCTTCACCTGAACGTTACCTTCGGTAACGTCGGCGTTATGGTCATAAATAACGCGCACGCTGGACGCTATTTCAGCGGTAACATCGATGGATGTTCTCACCGAAACCACGGCAAGAGCCTGTTGGGAAGCCAACAGCACGTATACAAGTCCGAACGTCACTATCAATTTATTCATTATTTTTTCCCTGTAAATGTTCTGACTATTCGCTAAAGGCTCGGAGTCACTACCGCAGTAAAGGTATCTGAAAAGTGGGTTCCGCCTTTTAGCCCCACCAGATCCTTTCCGCGAATAGTAAAATTAATTTCTAATAGCTGCGCCGACCCTGAAGTGCTTCCCAGGGTATAGGTCAGTACGTCACCATAGCCGACCGTCCGCTTATCCACGCTGATGCCGTAAGGAATAAATTTTTCAGGCTGTTCAAGGGAATACATACGGAAGTCTCGGTTTGGCGCCCCTTTCATTGATTCAAAAGTCACATTAAACGGCAACACCGTCGCCGGCGAATCAGAAATACGCCGTACGTTAAGCACCGCCGTTTTTATGGTGTCCTGATTAATGGCGACGGTGCTAAAACGTGCCGCGTCAGCCTTTAAAAAGCTTGCATCAATCAGCGCCGGGTCGCTTCTTAAGGTTCGGGCAAAAGAGAGATAAACATTACTGGCTTTCGCCACTCCGTCGTTACCCGTCAGGCGAACATTGCCCAGTAAAATGCGTTGACCTGCAAACTGGCTAAGATCGGTGTTTTTTTGTAATACGATCTCGGTTCCATCGCCGGACTGACTATCGCCCAGCGCAAAGCCCACCACGCTATCCCCTGACGAAGACACATAATTGATGGTGCTGCCACACTGATAGTTTTTCTCATAGCGATAAGGGCGCTGACTGAACATGGCAATGGGAATTCGCACACCTTGCAGAACGCCAGAACCGGTAAGATAACGCCCTGAACATAGACCTTGCCCGGCACTTTGTACTATACCGCTAAGCTTTTCACCGTCAGACAGCGTAGAGACAAAGTATGACGGTCCCAGCGATCCTGCGCCGCCATCGCGAGTCACGATAGTGCTATAACGGCCGGGAGCGTTCTTCTCAACGTTAATAATCAGATCGCCGCTCCCCTGAGTAACCGCAGCCAGTAGCGGATGACATACCAGGCTAAGCCCGGCATAAAATAAGCACAATCCGATCCGACGAATAGGAAAACGGTGAATACACGCTGATTTCATTGATTACTCCTTGAGTGCACAGGCAACGTAGCGATACTTCTTGCCGTCGAGTTCAAAAGAGAGCTCATTTCTGGCTTTGACCTTACGTATATGAACCGGATAAACATTGATATCTTCCGATTTAACGCCGTCGATGGTGACGTTGCGCATCTCGCTGCGGCTATTACCCTGAGATTCCAACTGATAATTTCCGCCGCTGCAGTTAACCTTTAAATCTTGGGTCAGAGTACCGTTTGGCATATAACGCACTAAAACGTCATAACCAATAGCAAAGCGAACCTTGCCTGGGTCGACGGCATCTTCAGGATAGGTAGGACGAACCCGCAGGCGATAGACCTGCTCTTTCTCCACCGGTTTCATGGTCATAATGCGGATTTTCTTTTGTGAACCATAAGGAATCATCACTTTAGTTGGCGAGAACAGTAAGGTCGGTTCCGCCTTTCCTAGCTCTTTCTCAAGATCCTCTTTTGACTCCCCCGGATTCTTAATCATAAACAGATCCAGAGAGACGAACTCATACTGCTCCTTATCACTGGAAGCAGGAAATGAGGACTTAATGGTGATGTAGTTATCCCGCGGAGTGTCAATTTTTATCTGTTTAATAATAGGAATAACTTCTACCGCCGGAGCCATAAAAGAAACGCTGGCCAATGAAATTATCCCCATGAGAATAAAAGGTTTTTTACTATTAAATATGCTCACACTCGACTCCATTAAGTTGAATAACGCCCTGCAGACTCTTGGTCTTACTTTGATCTATTTGGCAAACAAACTGCTGTTCACCTTCACGGACTTTTAACTGTTCCAGCTTTTCATCTGAATTCATCAGGAAGTCACCGACAAAAAAACCTGATTCATCTGAGATGCCATTGCTGCCAATGACTCTGGCATTAGCCAGTGGCCTGCCGGCGTAATAAATTCGCCCGGTTACCGTTTGGTTCTTCACTGCATTTAACGTCACTTTGTACGACTGCCCCGGCAATACATGGGTTGATTCACTCTTAGCCGTCACGTTATAGAAGCTGTTCTCACTGCCGGTATAGACCTGCTCCGCGCTGGGGTCCACCTGGGTATAGGGCCGTACGCTGATGGTCGTCACTTTACCGCCCGGTACAATCACCGAACCGCTGTTAGCGTTACGCACTTCAAAATGTTCATCTGCCGGTAACTTGCTGGCATCAACCACCAGTGCGCTCTGGTCGGTAATAGCGCCGTAAGCCATGGTGCCATCGCCGATAGCAAAACCGCTGCGCTGAGTGACATATGACTGACGGTAGTTATTGTCATTAAAGGTTTGGCTGGTACCGAATGAGGTGTAACCAAAACGGTTATTTACCGTCAGGCTGCCGCTGGCATTTTTATTGACGCCGACTTCGTCTGAAGCAGAGAGATTGAGGTTATAACGACCGCCTCGATCGAACTCCGGGTTATTGACCGTCATGGCATAATCGGCGCTATAGATACCATCATCCCCTTCCTGGTCGGAATTACGCGCCTTCAGATATAGCGACTGATAATGGTTATAACGGCTATCGGTAAAGCCGAGGGTAAGCTGGGTGTAGATCTTATGGTCGCGATTCTCTTGTGCATCATCGTATACATCTTTACCGGTGTGGTAACCGGCATCGATACGCAGACTAATATCACTTGCCAACTGAAAGTCGCGGTTAAATAGAATATCCAGCGTGTTCTGTCTGCCTTTGTTCTGACGACCACCGGTACTAAATGAGGTACTTCGGCTATAGTCGATGCCGAAACCGACTTGATACGGCAAATAGGTACGCATACTTAGCTGCAGATATTCATTGTCATAAGCGGGAATAATTCCATACCGGCCATAGTCAGAATCGTCCCCGCTAAATACTGAATTACGGTAGGTGACGTTCAGGCTGGTACTGTCATAACTTTTAACCCCGGCGACGCTATAGCCATAAGAACCTGATTTTCCGTAAATCCCGTCGGTATAAATACGCTCCAGAAACATGGAATTAACCGGCATATCAATACTGGCATTAGCAAAGGTCAGGCCGTTATCACTCATCACCCCGGAGCCCAAAGAAATGGCATTTTCCGTGGTATATGAAGTAGCTGCGCTGGCAAAGTTATTATTTTTAATATCATTGAGCTTGCTGTCTTTTTGGCAGTTACTGCACTGATTAATCGTATCATTCAGCATGCCGTCGTACTTTCCCATCTGGACCAGATACTCGATCTTACCGGCACTGAAGTCCCCATAACGTTTGAAGAAAGGCTGAGTTCTACGCTCTTCACTGCCGTTATTCAGTTTAGAAACGATGGTGATATCGTAGCCCCCGGCAGGCCAGCGTTCGGTATTCACCGGCTGTAGTCCGCCCGACAGCTGTTGCATATCAAGCAATCTTCCCGCCCGATATATTTCAACGGTACCCGCAGTGGGCATATAGATATTCACCGGCGATGAAGCGCCGCCCGCACGATCGCGATAATAGTCAGACAGATAGCCCAACGAAACGCCGTCAAAGTTAACCGAGTTCATAAAGCTATAAGACATGGAAGGCGTACTTGAAGTCACGTTGCCGGTAATATTCTGTCGCCCGAACTTGTAGCGGGTACGTTCATCTTCCAGATAGAGTGCCGCCTCATCAAAGACCGCGCTAGAATCTTTAGAGACGCTTAATGAAGAGTTAAGGTAGCTATTACCGGTTAAACTCAACGTATCGTTAGACATCAGGTTAAAGTTAGAACCGTAGCTGTCGTCAAAATAGTTCAGATTCTGGCTATGTACAAAACCGGGACGGTGTTGGTAGTTAATAATATTATCGCTCTTATCCCCCCCTGATTTCATTGCCAAATAGGATTTTGGAAAAATCAGTATGACCTTGGCTTCATTTTCATTGATATAGGCGGTGATGTTTTCCTGAGGAAATCCCAGCTTATTCACCCGTGGAATTGGCTTCGCTAACGCTGAATTCAACTGACTAATAGTCACCGTTAAATTTGGCACAACGCCGGATGAAATCCGGCCAGCAACCACAGAGGGCTCCTTTAACGTTACGTTGCCCATATTATAGGTAATGGCGTAGGTCCCGATATTGACATCGGCGACCACCAAATCAAGAATACCGGTTAATTCCGAATTAAAAACTTCATCAAACCCCGGAGGTAAGGAGACTGGTGCAGAATAAACCGCAGGAATGGCCGTTACCGGAGATATAATAAGACCAAAGCTAATTAAGCGGGTTAAAATATATCTGCTATCCATATTATTTCCATATCATTATTATTTTATATCCCGGAAATAGCCGGTTTTATAATATTGGCGTGACAACCATCGTGAACTTACCGGTGTAATATCCAACGGCGTAATCGTCAGCCCGGTTTTTTGATTCAAATGTCACTTTTAATCCATTATTACTATTTCCATCACTTAAACGGTTTAATACCGGCACAACTAAATCCCGATCGGCGCTGGTTTGCTGGGCATTAAAAGTAAAGTAGCCATTTAGCGGAATAGCCCCACCGCCGGAGTTTATCGAGGTTAATTCAAAGGGTAAGGATTCCATCACTACGTTTGCTTTAGCGACGTTTCCTACTAAATAAAAATTATCTGACGTATTAGCAAATTTCTGGCTTACGGAATTCACCGTTAACGGAAAGTTTAATTCTCCGGAAGTAATATCAACGCCTTTATAATAAATAACTATTTTAGCCGGAGCCTCAGCGCCCACATCCACCTCAATACTCGTTCCCCGCCCAGCAGAAAAAACGCTAAAGTGAATTCCTAATAATATAAATAGAGAGGATTTAATTATATTCATTCGGTTATATAACAGGTTGGCTCTCACCAACCTGTACTCTAATTTCATTATATGAGTATTAATATATTCAAAATTATTGAAGCCGTAGCATCAATGACTGTGAAATATTATGGTCCTACGGTCACGTTTGCATATACGATGCCGCCGTAAGCGCCTTCGGTATATGAGTTATACGCAGCGGTAGACTCAAATAAGAAAGCCACTTCTTTCTCGGCGTGTGTGCCAACCGGGGCTAAAGTGTAGTTCTTAGTTTCGCCAGAATTGGTAAAGGTTTTCTTAGCGGCACCGGCTTCAATAGTTGAAACTTTGTAGGTCATCCGATTTAACTGGCCGCCGCTGGTGCTGTTCAGAGTGAATGCACTACCGGTAGCAACATTGCTATCATCTAAAGTTAACTTAACTGCGGTATCAGAAGAGCTGTTGCTCCATAAACGCAGAGACTTTAGATTTTGAGTATCAGCAGACATAGAGGTTTGGCTGTCTGCATGTCCGCTTCCATTCGGTGTTAATCGCACGTCTAGCTCAGTAACCGGGTTACCGTCTGGATCGGTGATTAATACGCTGTCAGGAACCTGAGCAGATACGTTGAAACGGGTATCGTAGTTCGCCGGAGTGGTAGCCAGTACTGCGGTAGAAAAAGCCATTCCTGCGACTACAAGTGCTAACTGTTTAATTTTCATATTGATTTATGCCTATTAAATGATATATAGATTAAAACTAGATGTTTCACATTTATGTAAAGTGTTTAGCTTTACTTTAATGACTCACTCCCGAATAACAGAAGCAAGTCATTAAAGCGCAGCACTTTATTTCACTATTTAACGGCAACCACAAAAAAAACCGAAAACAGAGAAAAACTACAATGCAAAATTAATTACCAATGGAGGGGAATGAATGTAAAAGGACGTTTAACCTTCAGAAGAGAAAATCCTTTTTAATACTATCCTTCCGATAAACATAATAGTTATTCACTGCTTATTTATGTAATTATTAGTTCTCAATTCATCTCAGTAATAAAAAATACATCTATCACCATCGTTAAATAGCCTGATTAAAATCAACCACTGCCTACATCTCTGTACTTAGATATAAGTGATTATCATAAATAAATAGGCTTCTTGATTATTCTTATTAGTTCTTACTACTTAATAAAATGAATGGCCGTAAACTCAGACAATAAGGGCCACTCCATTAGGAGCGGCCCTTATTGTTAATGATCATGCGCGACTAACTGATTAGCTGATGATCAAAATCTCTTCAGCGTGTTATGTCCAACTTCTTCAAATACTGCACGACGAAGATCGTCCTCTAGTTCATTAACATTGGTTGAGATATAGAAATTATTGTCACCAACGCATAGCTTCCAATCCACGGTCGGCGTATAGCCAATCCCGACAAAGGCTATCTTACCCACAGAGTATCTGGTACTCATTACCCGTTTGATTTTCTCACACATACCTCTTTCAATCAGGGTTGGCGTAATAATTTCATTCACCGTATCCTGCCCGTCAGAGACAATCACCAAAACGCGTTTAGCGGCAGTGCTTTTACCCAGTAACTGAGCGGCACGCAGTATACCGGAGGAAACAAAAGTATTTCCCCCGGCGGGCATAGCATTAATAGAAAGTAGTTCGTTATAGTTGGCAGTCAGCCCCGTTTCCAAAGACATTGGACTCGCCTTCAGACACGCCCAATCGGAACCATATGGTTGATAACTTATCTGAGATAAAGGGACATTTATCTCGCTATCCGACTCGTTAGGAATGGAGTTAATGGTCTTTTCATAATCGACATTATTGTGTAAATTTTTAATAATATCAGTAGATAAAGCGGTAACTTTAGTTCTGGTAGACAGCGCTATTCGACAGTTACTCCCACGATGCATTCCCCAATCAAAGGGAACAAACCCGACTTTATTACCCTGATTATAAGAGTACAGTTCAGTAGAGAGTTTCAGCACGATACGCTTTAGCTCTTGAATTCGGCTACTACCGCCACTTAACCTCTCATTCATCGAGTTTGAAAAGTCAGTCGCAAATACGACATCGATATTTGAACGGTATTTACGTGCCGCCCCGTTGTCCCCTACGCTAACCGTGGGTTTAAAGCTGGGAAAGAAAGAGGAAGAAAACCATGAAGTATGAGAAGTCTGAGCGCTGACCCGGTACTCAACATACTGGACGTTTTCATTAACCGAGACCACATCACTAACGTTAATAACCGGCCTGGAAACACTTTTTTCATTACGCATATAGCGGCGAAAATATTCACTCGCTAAAAAATTATTGCGATTAATAGCTGCAATAGTTCGATTGCCATTATCTTCAGCCGACAGGGCCAATGCCGCCTGCTCCATGGCATCAGATAGCCGAGCTTTTTCCATCACATAGCGCGAGCCCTCAAAGCCAAATGCGGCCATGCCCAGTAGAAATGAGCCTAGTATTACAAACATAATTGCAATAGCCCCTTTCTGATCCTGTGAAAAACGCCGTATATTAGCCACCAGGCGAGTTATTAACCTGCTCCTATGGCCAGAATTCTGATTGTCTATCCCTTTGTTGTGCATTCTCTTATCCCACTTGCTTGGTACAACCCTTGTTTGTGGATAGCCTTATCTCCCTGAAAACAGATTAAATACGGTAATCCGCCCGGTCGATACTTGGCTACCCACTCTCCAGTACTGTCGAAGCTATAATCCACGGCTCCGTTAAATGCCCGACCGTTTGGGTTAACGTCAATCACGGTAACCTTAAGCTGCGAGCTCAACGTAGCGCTGTAATAAAGCGTCTGATTAATATCGATAACCAACGATTGTTGCTTTACGTCAGCTGAGTCAATAAACACCATGGCACTTAAGCTCTTTGCGGTCTTCGTCGCTACAGCCTGAATGCTGAACAAGGTCAGGCTGAAAAATATAACGATGGCGATCGGCTTTTTCACGCTATCTGACGACCACAATGGCAAAGGATTTCTGCTGAGTCTTATCGTCACCGCCACTGGTTATTCGGGTAAACCAGCTACTCGTTGGTAGACATATCGTCACCTGATACAGAGGAACCCAACGCCCGTAGCTTCCCTTAGGGGAAAGATCCTGCATATTATTCAACGTAGTAAACGGCGCGCAGGTTTGCGGACCGCTCCTAAAGCTGTTGTAGCGCGAAACCACCCGATCGTTGGTACCGCTGGTTAGCTTTGGCTCAACAAAATGCAGCTCTTCTATCGTCATCGACAGCTTGCTCAAATCAGCGCCGCTTTCCATATCCTGCAGTACCTTCTTAGCCAACAGCGCTACGGTATCGACCTGATTTTGATTCAAGTATTCATCGCTACGATAAAGCTGGGTCCGTTCCCGGATGGCGCCAGCCATTGAGTAAGTCACCCGATCGAGCTTGCCGATCGTGGCCTGCTGTACCACTAAATCGACCAGAAACGCGGTAAAAAAAGTCAGCGCTAAACCAATCAGTGCAAACTCAATGGCTATTGACCCTCGTTCATTAGTCAACAAAGGCTGAACGTTCGTATTCTTGAACAAAAATCACCTCCCTATTTAATAATGTACCTGCCCATATCCCTGGAAACGGAAAGAACATCGGGTGGTAATGGTATTTCAACTGGTAGCGGGCCAGTGGGCTATCGGCCGACGTCCCGCTATAGTTATTACTTAACAAGTCATTGATATTATTTGCAAAGTTAATCTGAACGCTAACCGCATCCTCTGAAGTTAAAAATTGCCATAATCGGCCGCTGTCGTCAGTCAGGCGCGCCTTAAATCGGCGTTGATATACCGCTGAATTCGGCTGTTTGGCATTTTTGGCCTCTTTAGCGGCTTCAGTTACGGCCAGGTCGATAACTGCCGACATATAAGACAAACGGGCAATTTCAGCGACGAACATCACCATAATAAAGAAGCCAAAAAAGACCATCGCAAACTCAATACTTGCGCCACCCTCCCGCCGGTGCCAAAAACGACTTAATCGGGCCATAATCATCCGTTGTCCCTGCCTTTGCTGTTGCTGATGTTATTAACCTGATTTAGCGCTTCAATAATACCGTCCGGGTTATCAGAGAGTTTTTCAGACTCAATAATGTCCCGGGCATATCGGGTATCCCCGACTTTAACCAAAGAGAAAACCAGATTGTGTAATAGGCGATCGCCTTTGCGACCACGCAAATACTGAGGAAGAAGTAAGCGCACCGAGTCGTCATAGCGGTTATCAATAATTGCGATCATCGCCAGATTATTAATGGCAACATCATCGGCAATAAACAGTTCGCGGGAGCGTTCAATAGCCGCTTTGCCATCGGTTAAGCGACCGCTTTCAGCCAGTGCTACACCTTTAAGATTATAAGCATCGCTACTTTCTGGGCTGCGCTGTAGCAACATCTCGGCCGTACGTATCGCTTTGTCATACTCTTTGAGTGCAATCAGATTCTTTATCTGTAGCAAATAAATAGTGTCATCCGGCTTTTCCATCAGGGGCTGTAGGTAATAAAGCGAGGATTTACTGTCACCGACTAAGTAGTAATAGTTGGCCAGTTTATAGCGAATTTTGGGGTCTTCTTTTTGCTTGAGCCAGCCGCGATAAAGATCGATAAGTCCATTGTAATTTTTAGCGCTGAGTAAAATATCTTCTTTATAGCTAAGGGATTTATCATCCATGCTTTGCATGTTATTGCAGCCACTCAACATAAATGAAAACGCCAACGCCAGTGAAACAGGAACCAGTTTAGACATTAGATAAAATCCTTAATAAGCCCGGTGCGGCAATTAATATAACTATCGGGAACATGACAAAAAGAATGAGGGGGATGCTCATCTTTGCCGACAGGTTGCCCACTTTTTCTTCCGTGGAAAGCAGTTGGAGATCGCGAATATCTTTAGAGAGGTCCATAAGTTGTTCATATACTGAAGTACCGAAATAGACGCTCTGCTGCAAAGCGGTGCAGAACATTTTTATCTCCAGCGTTGGTAAGGTGTAATAGAGCTCTTTTAATGCACTTTCCAGCCCTTTGACTTCGGCCCGGCGAATGACCCGGTCCAGCGTTTTAGACAAATCCGGATTAATATCGCCAAAGTGATCTGCCACATATCTCAGCGAACTTTCAATGGTCATTCCCGCCTGAATACACACCGCAACCAGATCGATAAAGTAAGGAATATCGTTCATCATGGTGCGGGTTTTGGCGTTAATCATATATTTGCGGATCATGGCCGGCAGAACGATCACCGCCACAAGAACCAGCACCAAAATAGTGGCACCAACCTCCAACGATAAAGAGGCCACACCAACCAGATTAAGCAAAAACAGCATCGCCCCGACGCAGCTGATAATCACCAGCTTGTAGTTGACGTTCTTATCCAACTGAGTGAATAAGTTGATCGCCTGGCTGTTGCTCTCAATTAATACCTCATACTCCGCAACCGGCGTACGCTTAACCTGAGGTTCAATGTCCTCATTCTCAATCACGCGTTTAACCTGATGAAAATGTTTGCGCTCGCGCACCTGAATCAGTAAGAACGTGATACCGCCAATAATCAGCACCAGATAGTAGATAATCGCCATCAGGTTGCCCTCTTAACCAAAATCCAGATAATGCCCAGCCCTAACCCTTCACTGATCAGGACGTAATAAAGAATTAATCGCCCGGTAGGATCGTTAATGATGTAATCAAAATTCTCCGGGCTCATAAATTTCATGCCAATAAAGAACAGCAGCGGAATAGCCGCCACAATTTTGGCCGACATGCGGGCTTCAGACGTCATCGCCAGCTTTTTACGTTCCATCGCTTTACTACTGGCCAGCACGCGGGAAAGGCGAGCCATCAGTACGCGCAGTTGACCGCCGCGCTGAATACTCACCAACATCACGATGATAAAAAAATAGAACTCTTTATATTTAAAGCGCTGATAGGCATCAGAGAATACGACTTCGGCATCTTCACCAAGGTTGAGCCTGCGCCCGATAAGATGAAACTCTGCCCCCAATGGTCCTGAAACATCTTTGCCACAGCGCTCGAGCGCGTGGTGAATACTGCTGCCGGAAGAGACCGCAGCGTTAACCACCGAGAGAATCTCCGGAAAGCTGCTATCAAACAGTTTTCGGTTAGCAATCCGCCCGAAGCGAATTAATCCGCCAAAAATAAGCACGGTGGTCAGCATAATAACCACAGGCCAGTTAAAGCGGGTCCAGTAGGCATTAACGAACATAGTTCCGGTAAAAATTACGAACATAATTGTCGAATTCCGGATAACTTTTTCGTTGTTGTAGCCCCGAAAATACTGCATCCACTCGTTAAAAAATCGACTTAACCACAGGCTAATACTGCCTCGTATATGCTGTTCATTCTTAACCGCATTGTATGAATCACACTGTTTCCGCCAGCTATAGCTGTTAATGATCAGCAGCAGGACGCCGGCGATAATCACCACCAGATAAATCATCATAAAATCATTCCAAACATCTGCTTTAGCTCGTCACCCAAATCGAACATATAAGCGTTGTTCATAATAGTGGAACGCATTAATAGACCGTGATTGATAAACTCACCGTCAACAAAACCTTCTGCGGTTTTGGTCTGTTTTGCCTGAAAGGTGAAGATGTCCTGTAACACCACGTTATCCCCTTCAATTCCCATTATTTCGGTGATATTCATGATTTTTCTTGAGCCGTCGTTCATGCGGGAGACCTGAACAATCAGATTGACTGCCGAAGCTATATTGCGGCGTATCGCAGTAATCGGCATGCTCATGCCTGACATCATCACCATACTTTCTAGCCGGGCGACGGCATCTCTCGGGGAGTTGGCGTGCAGCGTGGACATCGACCCGTCATGGCCGGTATTCATCGCCTGCAGCATTTCAAACGTTTCTTCGCCGCGACACTCACCGATAATAATGCGGTCCGGGCGCATACGCAGCGAGTTGATGACCAGATCGCGCATGGTGATTTGGCCGGTGTTCTCAACCCCGGCCAGCCGTGTTTCTAAACGCACAACGTGGGGCTGCATCAGCCTAAGTTCGGCAGCATCTTCCAGCGTGAGGATGCGTTCATTCTCACCAATATAGTGAGATAACGCATTAAGCAGGGTGGTTTTTCCTGAACCGGTTCCGCCGGAGATAATGATATTTACCCGACAGCGGGCTGCGATAATTAACAGGTTGGCCATATCGCTGCTCATGGTTCCAAATTCAACCAGATCCGCCAACATTTTGTTATTTTTACTGAACTTACGAATTGAAATCGACGTTCCTTCCAGCGCAATCGGCGGAATAACGACGTTAAGACGACTTCCGTCGGGCAGTCGGGAATCAACCAACGGGCGGCCTTCGTCAATACGGCGACCGACCCGCAATACCAGGCGCTTAGCGATATCGGTTAATTGGCTATTATCGATAAAACGTTTGTTGGTTTTTTCCAATAGCCCAAAGCGTTCAACAAAAATCGATTCAGGGCCATTAACCAAAATATCACTGACGGTATCGTCTTCGATAAACTCTCGCAGAGGTCCAAAACCGAGAATTTCATCGGCAATATTCTCCACCATCTGACGCTGCTGATAGGCGTTAATGTAGAGGCTTTTAGCCTCTATCACCGTCTCAACGTTTTTATTCAGCTCGGCGATCATCGAATCTCGCTCAAGAACCAGATGTTCAATTTTTTCAATTTCGATACTCTTGAGCGTCTCTTCACGGATCAGTGCTTGAGTTTCAATATCAAGTTCCATCTAGCTCTCTCCTATTTAGACCAAAGCTGGCGCAGATGCAGCAGCATCGATGCATTGGGCTTATTGTTTTTCACTTCTTCAATACCAAGTACGTAACGGGTCAGCTTATCCAGTGGATTTTTACGCCCCTTTCGCCAAAAGTCGGAAGCAACGGCCTTGGCGCCAATCTTCTTCATATAAGGCAAAGAAATATCGACCGGCTGCCCCAGTAGCGTTTCCAAATCCACCAAAGAAATACGCGACTCCATCGCTGGGCGGCTTTCATTCAGGCAGATATACAGACGCCTTGACGAACGCTTACTGCTACGCTGTACACGCTCAAACTCGTCCAAAAACTTACGCGCGGTACGCACTGAAGAGGTGCTGTGATCAATCATCAGGATCCCGCACTGCGTATGTTCTGCCAGCGCATTTAGCCGCTCTTTATCAAAGCTCTGGATCGATTGGTCATAGACAATAAAGTTATACTTGGTAAACATCTGCTGCGATAAATCAGGTATCTCCGGCGAAAGTTCCTGTCTTAAGTCGATATGTTCGTTATAAGGAACCGAGTCCTGATTCAGCTTTTTCCCCAGCAGCAGATCGATATCATGAGAGCCGTTTCCTCCCTGCATCAACAGCAGGGGCAGCGGTTTCAAAGCGGCAATCGCCCGAGAAAGCTGATAGCTGAGTAGCGTGGTGCCAATACCGCCTTTACAGCCAAATACGTTGATATTAATCGCTCTGCGTCGCTCTTCACGCACCAGGCCACCGGCAACCCGGTCAACGAGTTCTCCCACCTGAAAAGTCGAATAGAAGTAGGAAATCCCGTGTTCCATAAAATTTTGCGCTACCGCAATAGAGTCAAGATCGCCAACAACCGCACATCCACAATCGCGAGGAATTTGGCTATAGATCTTCGAAATAACTCGAGGAACATCATTGCAATGGGCAATATCAATCACCACTGCGCTAACAGATTCAGGAAGCGTAATTTTGTCAGCGTTAATGAAATCAATAGACAGTTCTTCAACCGGAGAGACACCGGCCATACGAATTCTTTGGCAAATATCCTGACGTAATGCATGACGGGATGAGATCACCAGCGTACTTTTATCAGCGTGATTCTTATTTTTCCGGACCTCATCCTTCTGTAAAAATAACAACATGACTTCTGTCCTTAAAAAATAAAATCCATCGGGTTAACCAAGCTTCGGCGCAGAGAGTTATTCAGCGCACACCCGAGATCGTCGGTTTCCCGATAGCGATAGTTTTGAGTGTTGTAATTACAGCGCTGTGGCCTTAAGCGAACGGTTTCGATATTCACCGTTAAGTTTGCCTGTTGATGGTCATCAAAACCGCCGACCACCTGACTGACTTTGATGGTGTAAGGAGCAACACCCTCTTTGATCAGGGACTGCCGAATTTTGGTGGCAATCGCCTTATAATCATTTTTTGACCAGCTAATGGTAATGGTGCTGCCACTACCCGATCCGAGTGCGTGCATCACCTTGCCCATCAAAATTTCCTTATCAATCTCAGCATTGCTACTGAGATCAAATGACTGAACTTCGACTTCAGGCGATGCATAAAAACGGCTGTTGTAGGTCTGGTTCTGAGCCTGAATTCCTGCGGAATAAGCGCTAATTAACAATACAAACATCCATAGGTGTCTCATTTCACAAACCCACCTTTATTGAGAAAATCCATCGCCCGTTTCTGATTACGGCTGTCGCGAAATCCGCTGAAATTGAAAAAGCGCTCGGTCGTACTGGTGTGTACAAAGTCAGGAAAGACGATGTCCCGTGATGAAACCGGCTTAACCAGGTTTACCGTTGCCACCACCACCAATTCGGTGCGATTACGTTCAGTTGAAGCGTTGCGGAAAAAAGCACCTAGAATAGGAATATCACCAACATAGGGCACGCGAGCCAATGACTCTTTTTCTGAGGCATTAATTAATCCGCCTAACAGAAAACTCTCCCCGTCCCCCAGTTCTACAGTTGTACGGGCTCGGCGGGTTTTTAACGCAGGAAATGAATCGCCGGCATCCGTTTTATAGACGTTATCCAAGCTGCTGACTTCTTCGCCCAACATCAGGCGGATGCGTCGGGTATCGCTAACTTTGGCGCCAATATTGAGCTTGATACCAAACTCTTTGTACTGAACGTTGGTACCATTTTGCGAAGTGGTCACGATGGGAATCTCACCGCCAACTAAAAAATCGGCAGTTTCTCCTGATAATACCGAGAGGTTGGGCTCTGCCAGTACTCTGGCAATTGAATCATTACTGATGGCATGAACTAAGTTGCTTAGGGAGTCAGCATCAAACTTAATAAAGTTAAAGGTGCCTGCATTCTGACCGATGGTGCTCCAATCAATACCGACGTTGTCAGTAAAATCTTTAGTTACCTCAACGATAGACAGCTTAACGTTAACCTGATTCGTCAGCGGTAGCCTGAGCTTATTGACGACACCTTTGTACGAAACCTCATTAAGAAAGGACATCGGATTTTCGTTATTACCTCCGCCACTATCGTCCTTATCCTTTACCGTCTTTAAAACTTCCGTTTTATCAGCGCCAACGCCCTCACCGACAATTTGGTAAATACGATCCCGGGCTTCTTCGTTCGGCACCGTACCGATTAACAGATAGGTTTTACCGGCACGCTGAATACTGACGTTACTGTCAGGAAATTCTGCCCTTATGATTTTATCAACGGTCCCTAACAGGTTATTGACCACCAGTGAAACCTGAACGATCTGGCGGCCGCTCTGATCAAATACGGAAAAGTCTGCACGTCCTTCTTTGCGGCCATACAGCACTAAGCTGTTATCATTAACTAACTCATAATCAGCAATATCCGCCGAGGAGACAAATACCGTATCGATAATCTCCTGAGTGTTAATAATTCGCGATTCACCAGGCTCCAGATAAACTTCATAGGCCTGAGCTAAAAATGAAAACAGGAAACCGCCGGTTAACATTGAAAATAGCGCAAATTTTCTAATTTTATGGCTGAACACGGTGTTATCCCCTGATCTCTTTAATGGTGCGTAATTGAGGTAATAGTGAATCTAGCCTGATTTTTCCTGCCTCAGAGCCACCCTTCACCGGCAGCAGTAGCAGCTCACCGGCTTTTTCTACCGTATGTATAAATTCCAGATCGCGGGTTTTTGCCCTTAGTTGGATATAGCCCAGCACTTCGTCGCCACGCAGCTCTTTTTTGATATCAACCTTAGGCATACGCAGGATTGTTAATGGGGAAATTAAGCGACTTAAGACATACTTATCGCTACCACCGGCTGAACTGCTGCCAGATTCAATGCTGACTTCCGACTTCATACGTTTGTCTTTAGATACTTCGAGCATGCGTAAATAGAGGGCAACTTCATCTCCGGGGGATAATGAATCCAGCAGGTAACTATTAGAGATTCGAACAGGAAAGCTGTAGGTCATCTCATCAGTGCCTAAACTGTTTAAAACGTAACCAGGGCTGTCCGGGCTATCCAGCATATCGGCAACAATATAGCTTTCAGCTTTGATCGAGCTTTTCAGTAAATAGCCGCGCAAGGAGCCGCTGTTCAACCCGGAGATATCGAGACTAATTAAATCACTGTTCTCTTCGACGGTAAGTTCGCTAATCTGATAATCCTCCGGCTTGATAATATGGCCGTTAACAAGATCTGTTTTAGCCACCGCCAGTACAATCCTGCGTTTGGAGGGATCCTGAGTAGTGACAGTTGAAGTCCCTGTTGTCGGATTCGGCTCGCTTCCGGCAAACACCAGAATGCCAACCACCCCGACGGCAATAACGATTAGTGAGACAAAAAACATCATTCTATGATTCACTGCGAATAACTCTCCTGATAGTTAAGGTTTATTGATACTGGTTATGGCCTGATTGATAGCCAATAAGGCTAATTAAGTAATAAAACAGGCCAGAAAAAATCCCACGGCAATGGCCGGGCCATAGGGCACGCCCGACTGGCGAATAGATCGACGGAAAAATAGGAAACCAATAAAAACGATAAGCCCGCCCAGCACTGAGATCAGCCATAAAAAAGGCCAAATTTGCTGAGGTGTTAAAGAGAGAGAAAGCGCAGAAATAAGTTTTACGTCTCCTGCACCTAATATATTAAAATTGAATAGAATAAATCCCAAAGTTAAAAAACTTAAGGCTGCTAAAATATTAATAGTATTGTGGTGATAGAGAGCAATAGGAATAGACGTGACAAAAATAGCAACAATAGCTTTATTACTAATAGTTCTGGAACGAATATCAGTATAGGTTATCCATAAAAGCATTATTAGCATTATTAAATAAATGCCATTCATTAAAGTTGTCATTACATTCCTTGTTATGAAAGTTAAAGTGCTTAGAATTTCTAATCTCCAAGCACTTTAATAGAATCCGATGGCCCATAAAATGAGTGTCAGTTCATAAATATAATCTCTGCGCCCCTATAGACAGCATCAGATAATTCTGACAATTAGCTGCCAGCAACAACCGCATTAATTGAAGCTGCAATCTTCTCAAATGCTTTCTTCAGTTCGAACAGGAAGCCACTACCAGAACCATTACCCAGAACAACTGCTAATAGTGATGCTACAGCAACACCGATTAATGCGTATTCGATGGCAGTAATACCGCGTTGATCTTTTAAGAAGCTCTCAATGCGTAAAGAAGCAGCGATATAACCTTTAGTCATCATATTAAACATATCTAATTCCTTTATGAAAAAATACTCACAATCAGTATTGTTGAGTGTATTTATATTTGCCTATTAACTTATTACCCGCCAACTATTAAAGTAGCGAAAATTAAAGTTATCCCTGTAAAGCAAACTGAAAATATAAATCCATTTATCTAACAGACAAAAATTAGCTGAAGAAAAAAATAGTATTTTTCGATTTTCGGTTACCAGAAGATAACGAGACAAATTTAATCACATTCAAGTTTGAGTATTCTATTCTTTCACTCTCAATTAATTTGATACATTCTTAATAAATTACTTTAACTAATATTCTCACCTTATTATCTACATATATGACCGAAGTAAAATATAAATAATCAGGACTGATAGCGTACTTAGCCAGCAGACAGCAACCACCGCGAGTAGCGATACCAGGAAGTTCCATCGCCGATCGGAGAATAGAGTGGCGGGTTTAGGCAACCTCTCATTTTCTCTTTTTTCAGTTATCGCAACAGGCGCGTCTTCGCGATGTTGAATGGGTGGAGTAACCGATTCAGGTTCAGGCTGAGCTGAAGAATGTAATACCTTTTCCGGCGTGGTGTCAGGCTTTTCAGTCGCTATCTTAGTTACCTTCCCTACGTATTGAGCCCCTTTTCTCGGAATAGTTCGAATTAACGTCTCCCTTAAACCCACCTGAGAAAATGCCTTACGCAGTGCATACAGCTGACCATAATAGCTACTCTCACTAATGGCACCGCTTTGTTCTTTCCATACCTGATGAATGAGCTTCTCTTTTTCAGTCACTCCGTTAAGCAATAAGATAAGAAAACGGAGACTGTTTTCAGTCAGCTCGAGAACCGTTCCATCTGCACCGATCAGGCACCGTTCTGAAGGTGAAAACTCTACGTCATTCTCTAACTTAAATCTCATATTCATAGGTCTATATATCCCTTATATGACAAAACCTAAACCATAAAATCACAAAAAAACAACCACTGATATTTAATCATCCCTACCATCAATAACGGTATACTTTGATATATTCAATGAAAATGCAGACTAACTAAAAACGAATAAAAGACAGAAAGACGTGAGGTTTTTGATAAATATAAATCACATTAACTCCCTGTACTAAAACGTACATTACAAATAATTTTGACATAGCGACTTCATATCTGGCATATCGGACTCATGCGTTTCAGTCCATAAATAGTGATATGGATTTATTACATAACTAGTAGCAAGTCTTAATTTTAATATACCGTTAAGAAATAACCTTAGGCAGTCGCTATATAACCAGTTGTGCTGAAATATGTCAAACATTCTTATGTGGCTAATTTTAAATACCTTATTTATTCTTAATTAATCTCAATAGACATTGAAAAACGCCAAATACTGTCAATTAAAAACAAATTTATCAGTCATTGGCAGTTAATATAGAAGAATAGACAATATGGAAAAACAGCCAACTGGCCAAAACTGTAACAAAAACCTTAAATTTCATTAAGATAATTAAAAAACAAATGTTTAGCTAAAAATGTAATCTAAATCAAATAAATAGCCTTTTATGAGTAACTATAGAGGAGAGCCAGAAGAATAATTTGCTAAAAAAAAGGAAAAACCAATCATTTAATGAGTTGTTAAAAGCTTTGTCTTTTCAAAAAAACAAAATAACATACTGGATGAAAACACTTTAAAACCATATTATAAAAATAAATCATCGGTAATAGCATACTATATTAAAATTATTGAATAGTATTAGCCAAGCATAAAAACACGCTTGGGAAACAGTGGATACTTAATACCTAATGAATTCATTAAAACTATTATTAAATATAAAAACAGTGAATGGGATGATAGTAAAAAAGTTATTATAATGGCTTGAGATATGTATTATCAGTAAATATGGATAAATGAGGTTTAAGTAGCATTTCACTTGAGACTCTTAAAGAGTCTCAAGTGAAAAAAAGGAAGTGACAATGATATACACTAATTGATAATTTTAATTCTAACGCGTTCTGCTTTTACCCTTTATTCCACTAGCCCCATTAGCCTTTGCTGTTTTAGGCGAACGCGAAGAAGAAGATGTCCGTTCGCTATGCCCTGCCTTACTATCAGCTTTGGGTCCATTTCTATTGGGTTTAGCCGCTGGCTTACTGCCTTTGCCGGGATCTCGCTGCTGCTCAATATCAGTATGCTTAGTCATTGCCGGGCGGGTATTACGCAAACTACGCTTAGCCGCTCTTTGCTCTTCAATCGTCGGAGCAGGCACTAAGCACTCTCGGCGGCTGCCAATCAGATGTTTTAATCCCATCTCTTCCAGCGCACTACGAATCATCGGCCAGTTAGCCGGATCGTGATAACGCAATAAGGCTTTTTGCAACCGGCGCTGACGATCGCCTTTCGGTATGGCAACCTCTTCACTTTTGTAATCTACCTTCGCCAGTGGATTTTTTCCGGTGTAATACATGGTGGTTGAATTGGCCAAAGGAGACGGATAGAAATTCTGTACCTGATCGAGACGGAATCGATGTTTCTTTAGCCATAGAGCCAGATTAACCATATCTTCATCCTCAGTTCCCGGATGGGCTGAGATAAAATAAGGGATTAAATACTGCTCTTTGCCAGCCTGCTTAGAATAGGTATCAAATAGCTCTTTAAAACGGTCATAGCTGCCCATTCCCGGCTTCATCATTTTTGATAGCGGACCGTTTTCAGTATGTTCCGGGGCTATTTTCAGGTAGCCACCAACGTGGTGAGTTGCCAGTTCCTTAATATACCGAGGATCCTGCACCGCCAGATCGTAACGAACGCCGGAAGCGATCAGAATTTTCTTAATTCCCTTTAAATCCCGGGCCCGACGATAAAGCTTAATGGTTGGCTCGTGGTTAGTATCCATATGCTGACATATTTCAGGATAGACACAGGAAGCCCGTCGGCAGGTCTGCTCGGCACGCGGTGATTGACAGCGCAACATATACATATTGGCCGTTGGTCCGCCAAGATCGGAGATAATGCCGGTAAAACCGGGCACGCTGTCACGAATCTCTTCAATTTCACGAATAATTGAATCTTCTGAACGGCTTTGAATAATTCGCCCTTCATGCTCAGTAATAGAACAGAAAGAGCAACCGCCGTAACAGCCACGCATAATATTAATCGAGAAGCGGATCATCTCGTATGCGGGTAAACGAGAACCTTTATACGCTGGGTGCGGTACCCGCTGGTAAGGCAGCCCAAATACGCTGTCCATCTCTTCCGTAGACAGTGGGATAGCCGGCGGATTGATCCAAATAAACCGATCGCCATGCTTTTGTAATAATGCTCTGGCACAGCCGGGGTTGGTTTCGTGATGCAGAATGCGCGAAGCATGGGCGTACATCACTTTATCAGCCTTTACCTTTTCATAAGACGGCAGTAAAACGTAGGTTTTTTCCCAAGGCTTCGGCTTTGCGGGCTGAACCACAACTTCTTTAGCGACGGGCTGCTTCTCAATCGAGAATTTACTGTTTTCATCTACGCAGGGTAAATCATCACCGTAAGGATGAGGAATAGGATCGATACGCCCCGGTTTATCTAAGCGGGTCGAATCAACGCCCGCCCAGCCCGGTAACGGGCCTTTACGCATCACGGCGGTGTTACGAATATCCTGAATTTCAGCAATGGTTTCGCCATTGGCTAAACGATGGGCCAGCTCCACTAACGGCCGCTCGCCGTTACCGTAAATCAGCATGTCCGCTTTAGAATCAACCAAAACGGAACGGCGAACGGTATCAGACCAGTAATCATAATGGGCAATACGGCGCAGGCTGGCTTCAATACCACCGAGAATCACCGGCACCTCTTTAAATGCTTCTTTACAACGCTGGCTATAAACCAGCGTCGCCCGGTCAGGCCGCTTGCCACCAATATTATCCGGCGTATAGGCATCATCATGACGCATACGCCGATCGGCGGTATAACGGTTAATCATTGAATCCATATTGCCGGCGGTTACGCCAAAAAACAGATTGGGTTTGCCCAGGCGCATAAAGTCATCTTTATTGGTCCAGTCTGGTTGGGCAATAATACCCACGCGAAATCCCTGAGCCTCCAGCATGCGGCCAACGATCGCCATCCCAAAACTTGGGTGGTCAACATATGCATCGCCGGTAACGACAATAATGTCGCAGCTGTCCCAGCCCAGAATATCCATCTCTTCACGAGACATCGGCAGGAAAGGCGCTGTGCCGAAACATTCGGCCCAGTAAGGGGTATAAGAAAACAGATCGCGTTCAGGCTGAATCAGACTAATGCTGGTACTCATAGGAAAACTCATTAACACGTTATTCGGAGGCCGGTCTTCCGGCAGGTCGGGAATTATACAGCTTTATCCACGATGATCACGGATAAATATCCCCAACATTTTTGAAAATATGGTTCGCTAATTAATCGTGCTCAAAACTCCGGTTAATAATGAGTCAGTTAAATTTGATAAAATCCCTCATGCCAAATCATCTTTACAAAATTATTCCTTATTTTCTCTCAATTCAGGACAAAAAAAACGCTGAAAACCTCTTTTTTCATCCGTTTTAGCGCGAAGAATAGTCAACTTACCAAATCCTTGTCCTTCGTCAAATAAACTCGCTTTTCTTTGCGAGAAATACAATATATAGTGCACCAAGCATAAAACACACCCATATATAGTATTTATCCACATTTCATCCACAAGATAATACCCACTGTTTCAGGGACATCTTGTGGATAACTACGAATAAAGAAGACTAAACAGTAAGCTAGTCAAGGAGCCTGTTGTGAAACCAGTTGTGATTAAGCGTGATGGCTGCAAAGTACCTTATGATGAGGTACGTATTAAAGAAGCCATTCAGCGTGCTGCTAAAGCGGCCGATATCTATGATGAAGACTATTGCGCAAGCGTAGCGCGATCGGTAACTCAACTGATGGCTGACCGTGACGCGGTAGATATCAACGAAATTCAGCAGGCAGTTGAAAACCAACTGATGAGCGGTGACTACAAAAAGCTGGCCCGTACTTATATTGAATATCGCCACGATCGTGACCTGTCCCGTGAGAAACGCGGCAAGTTAAATCAGGATATTCAAGGCTTGGTTGAACAAAGCAATATCGCGTTATTAAACGAAAATGCCAATAAAGACAGTAAAGTTATCCCTACCCAGCGGGATCTGTTAGCCGGTATAGTGGCTAAACACTACGCTAAACAGCATTTGTTACCTCGTGATATCGTTCTGGCCCATGAACGCGGTGAGATTCACTATCACGATCTGGACTACGCCCCGTTCTTCCCAATGTTTAACTGTATGCTGATCGATCTAAACGGCATGTTAACCAACGGATTCAAAATGGGTAATGCCGAGATTGAACGACCTAAGTCCATTTCAACCGCTACCGCAGTGTCTGCACAAATTATTGCCCAGGTTGCCAGCCATATTTATGGCGGAACCACCATTAACCGTATCGATGAAATTCTGGCCCCGTTCGTTACCGAGAGCTATAACAAACATAAGAAAATCGCTATCGAGTGGGATATTCCGAACGCCGAACAGTATGCAAAATCCAGAACGGAAAAAGAGTGCTACGACGCCTTCCAGTCTTTGGAATACGAAGTTAATACTCTGCATACCGCTAACGGGCAAACTCCGTTTGTTACCTTTGGTTTTGGTCTGGGAACCAGCTGGGAATCCCGTCTGATCCAGCAGTCAATTCTTAAAAACCGCATTGCCGGTTTAGGTAAAAACCATAAAACCGCGGTATTCCCTAAGCTGGTGTTCGCCATTAAAGACGGTTTAAACCATAAGTTTGGCGATGCTAACTACGATATTAAGCAACTGGCCTTAGAGTGCGCCTCTAAGCGGATGTATCCTGATATTCTTAACTATGACCAAGTGGTAAAAGTCACCGGATCATTTAAAACTCCGATGGGCTGTCGTAGCTTTCTGGGCGTATATGAAGAAGAAGGTCAGCAGGTTCACGATGGCCGTAACAATATCGGCGTTATCAGCCTGAACCTGCCGCGCATTGCGCTTCAGGCTAAAGGCGATGAGTCTCGCTTCTGGGAAATTCTCGAGCAGCGTTTGGTTCTGTGTAAGAAAGCGCTGATGACCAGAATTGCTCGCCTTGAAGGTATTAAAGCCCGAGTTGCCCCCATCCTGTATATGGAAGGTGCCTGCGGCGTTCGCCTGAAAGCCGATGATAATATTGCTGATATCTTTAAGAACGGCAGAGCCTCGATTTCATTAGGCTATATTGGCATTCATGAAACGGTCAATGCCCTGTTTGGCAATTCAGTCCATCCATACGATAGTGAAATGCTGCGTGAAAAAGGCGTGGCTATTGTAAAACGGCTGAAACAAGCTACTGAGCAGTGGAAAAATGAAACCGGCTACGGATTCAGCCTATATAGCACGCCAAGTGAAAACCTGTGCGATCGCTTCTGCCGCCTGGATACCGCTGAGTTCGGTGTTATTGATGACGTAACCGATAAAGGCTACTACACCAATAGCTTCCATCTCGATGTAGAGAAGAAAGTAAACCCGTACGACAAACTGGACTTTGAAGCACCGTATCCGCCACTGGCTAACGGCGGCTTTATTTGTTACGGCGAATATCCAAACCTTCAGCATAATCTGAAAGCATTAGAAGACGTCTGGGATTATAGCTATAGCCGGGTGCCTTACTACGGAACCAATACGCCGATTGATGAGTGCTATGAATGTGGATATTCCGGTGAGTTTGAGTGTACCAGCAAAGGCTTTACCTGCCCGAAATGTGGCAACCATGATTCGGCTAAAGTATCGGTGACTCGCCGGGTCTGCGGCTACTTAGGTAGCCCCGATGCCCGCCCGTTTAATGCCGGTAAGCAAGAGGAAGTTAAGCGTAGAATTAAGCACTTAGGAAACGGGCAGTTAGGCTAAAATTTTTTCGTCTTCCTTTACTTGATTAACCCTTATTCCGGTTCCGGCCGGAATAAGGGGTCGAGAACGGATAAAATTATCATCTATGAATATCCATCAATACTATCCCATCGATGTGGTTAATGGCCCCGGAACCCGGTGTACGCTGTTTGTTTCAGGCTGTGTTCATCAATGCCCCGGCTGTTATAACAAAAGCACCTGGCGGTTGAATTCCGGCGTGCTGTTTACACAAGAGATGGAAAATCAGATTATTGCCGATCTTAATGACACTAAAATACCTCGCCAGGGTCTGACCCTGTCCGGCGGCGATCCTTTACATCCGCAGAACGTGCCTGAGGTACTTAAGTTGGTTAAACGGGTTAATGCTGAGTGTGAAGGTAAGGATATTTGGATGTGGACCGGTTATTTACTGTCGGAACTGACGCCTGAGCAGCAAGACGTTGTAGATTTAATTAACGTACTGATTGATGGCAAGTTTGTTCAGGCGCTGGCCGATCCGGCGCTGGTATGGCGCGGAAGCAGTAATCAAGTGGTACATAAATTACGCTAAAAATATTCGGGGCATAATGAGGCAACCAGTGTCTGCCCTAGCCTTAGTCTGTTTTTCGCTGCCAGTATAATTTCTTACCAAACCCTAGCTTATTGTCCGTCATTTTCAGATGGTCTAATGTCAATATCCAGACTGGGGCAGAAGCCAATTTTGCCACCGGAAAACGTTTAATATACTGCTCTCGGGCCATTGCGGCCTTACCACCTTCCAGTAATTTCAGTTGCCCGCGAAACTGAACGCCCTGAATCAAAGCGATATCTTTAGTTTGAGCCGCAACCGTGCCGGCAACCTGAGCATTCATCAGCGCCAGTTCTGCATGCCGGGTATGGGCCTCAGACATAATAATAAATGCCATCTGCTGCGGATCGAAAACATAGAAACAGCTGGCACACCATAGATCGTTCTCTGCCGCTGTACATAACGTGAGTACATGGTTTTTAGCCAGATAGCGGCAAATAGCGGTCGCCTGAGTATCATCCGTCACGGTTAATGTTCCTGAAGCAATATCTAAAGAGATTAAGTTAACACAAACGATCGTTCTGAGGTATGAGGCTGTGAAATACGCTGTGGGTAAAACCATTTTTATCTGTTAGCCGGTATATTCACAGATTACCGACCATTTCAGATATAATTTGGCATCGCGTCAGCAAAACCCTATCAATAAAAATAATACCCGTGGATGTATAACATTGTTGAGAGCAACCCCAGAGCAAAAACAACCAGACTTATCAGCCGATAATGAAGTCATTTGGTATTTATATATGCTGCGCACGGCAAATAACCGCCTTTATACCGGTATAACGACCGATATTGAACGCCGTTTTAAGCAACATCAGTCAGGAAAAGGGGCAAAAGCCTTGCGCGGCGCGGGTACGTTAACGCTGGTTTATCAGTGCAAAGTCGGCGGACATTCTGAAGCCCTAAAGCTAGAGTATCGAATTAAACAGCTCAGTAAACAGCAGAAAGAAAAGCTGGTCAGCAATCAGGTCATTCCAGCCAACACACATGCAACTTGAAGTATGGCAGGTATAGTTAATCTGATTAGATTCGCTACTGATCTCCTCTCTTCACCGATTTTTTCTGTGAATGCCCTTTACTCTTCGGCTCAGCCTTCATCTTTTGTAGCACTGAGCTACACTGATTTTCTTCACCCTCACTCGGCGAAGCCAGTGCAAGCAGAGCCGCTGGCGGAGATATTAATACCCCCAAGGCAACGGCCGCTACGCCGCGAACCAACAAAGGCCCCGCTTCAACGCCGGGATCCGGATTTTTAAACGTTCCTTTAACGTACAGCGGTGAACGTAGCGTTAGCACTCTCATGCCCTTGCTTTGCGGATCAATCTTTAAGTCTATTTTTTCGCTGGCAAAGTTGACATAACCGGTGATGTTAATAATCGCATTTTCAGTATCAAATACGAACAGCCGCGGTGTAGCCACACCATTTTTAACGTTCACATCTGCCGCAACGCAGTTAATACCGACTTCATCGTCACCAAAAATCTCTGAAACAATATAGTTACCCACGTTAAGTCCAAGGATCTCCATCAGACTCCGACTAATTTTCCCATCATTCATTAGAATTTTCAGGTCTCCGCTGCTGCTTGCCAATAGGGCTGCAACAGAATTACCGCGACCGCTCAAGGTGACATCACCGTTGATTTGCCCTTTACTGCTCTTCATTTGCTCTACGTCCGGCAACAGCTGTTTGAGCTGAAAACGGCGGGCACGCATATCAATCCTGCCAACCATCGGCGTTTTACTGCCGTCTAACCGAATCGTGGAATTAAGCCTGCCGCTGGCCACACCAAAGCTCAGCGGATCCATGAGTAACAAACCGTTATCCAGCACTAAGTGAGTGTTAAGATCGCTGACGGGCAGTGATTTTCCATGCTGAATATGCTTTGCACTAAATCTTACATCTGCGTCCATTACCCCCCAACTCTTGGTTTCAAACGGCTCGACGGGCAACACTTTATTGGCAGGCTGACGGGTTTTCTCACCACGGTTGCTCTTCTCTTTATTAGAATCAGCACCAATCAGCGGCGCCAGATCGGTAAACAGTAGCTGTTTAGAGGTCAGATCGCCGCTAAGCTTAGGCCGAGGTTTAGCAGCAACATATTTCAAATTACCGTGTATATCACTGCTGCCAATTTTACCGTTGAAGTTCTGGTAATCGAACAGCGCGCCGCCTTCTTGATGTATACGGGCAATAAGCCGGCCATCGGTAGAATACGGCGGGGTATTAGGGAGTAATACCCCAGTTAAACCATACAGGTTACCCAAACTTTGCCCGGAAAATTTTAACTGTAAATCAAGTTCGCCAAGGTTCATCGGGTCAAGCAAGGTACCTGCCAATACCACCCTTGTCGTACCGGAACGCACATCAGCCTGCACCGGAAAAGGATTATCTGAACTCTTCAGCGACAGCATACCGCCAATCTTACCGGTACCGATCAAAGGTTCCCCCTTATATTTGCCGTCCACTTTCCAACCAAACACATATTCCGGTACGTTGAGCTGTGGTTTATCTTCAGTCTTAGCGGCCGGTTTATCACCCGTACCGGCGTTGCCGGTGACTTCACTAAAGGGTAACGGCTTACCTAACGGGTCAATAACCGCATGGAAATCCGCCTTTAGAGTGGCATCCTTGAAATCAATCTGACCTTTATCAAACACAATATCGTTAATACTGACTGACCAGTCAGATGGCTTTTGCTTATCGTTTGTATTCTCCGTATTCGCCAGATTGAAAGTCCAGTTATTATCGCCATTGGCTAAACTCAGGAGGGAAACATTGGGTTGTTTTAGCCATATACGCGGGATACGAACTTCTTTATGTAGCAAGGCTAAAGGAGCAAGACTGGCATCGATTCGTTGCAAAGTAACCATACTATCGCCTGGAATATTAGCCGGATTACCTAACACAATATCTTCAGCATGAATATGCGGCCAGGGAACCCAGCTACGCCAGCCCGTTTCGTCAGGCTGGCGAAACCAGTTGACCCCCAGATCGCCACGAATAGCAAACGGCCTTTGTAGCTCAGTTGAAACCTTTTCATTAATCATTGGCTTCAGTCGATTCCAGTCATAAACCATAATGAAAATAACCGTGGCGGCAATTAACAGTAATATTCCACCGCTAATCCAACTGAAAATCTTTCCTGTTCTCGTCATTACGTCATCCTACAGGCAGAGAAACAACGCCGCTAAGGATCAGAGTTAATCATAGGCAGGCGCCATTAATTGAATAGGGAATACATTAAGCCTAGTCCAAAAAGTCGGGAACTTCATGTTATCACTATTGATTAGCCAGAGAGTGATAGCACTCCCGGCCTTCAGCGATACGGCCTGTCCTGATATATCAGCGACACAACGGGCTTCAAATTCCCCGCTTAGCGTTAAAATGTGCTTTACGCCACAAAAGTTCACAAAACAAACTAACTGTTCTAAAAATGGCTTTACATCACCTATATATCAGGATTATTTTATAAAAAAACGCAGTTAAACACATTCTTACAACTAATTAGTTTAGATTCCAAACTAATTGGAGGCCAAACGTGAGTGCTAACGTCCCTAATACCCTGAGACAGATGAATAAGTCTCTTGTACTGAACATTATCCGTGAGCACAGCTCACTTTCACGCGCCCAGATCGCAAAAATCGCAGGTATTACTAAAGCAACTATTTCAGAAATTGTCTCTGAGTTGCTGGATGAGAAAATCATTTACGAAAGCGGGGCAATGGAAAACAGCGGGCTTGGGCGTAAAGGTATTATGCTTAACTTCGATGCAAATCATGGCGTTGGCGTTGGTATTGATCTGGGCGGAACAAAAATCTCCTTCTCTCTGTTTAATCTGAATGCAGAGCTATTGGCCACTGAGCAGGCTGAAACCTATAAAGTGACCACCAGAAAACAGTTCCTGAAATTATTTAATCAAGCAATACGCAACCTGTTAGATAAATATTCTATCAGCGCCGATAAGCTAAAAGTTATCGGAATAGCTACCCCGGGCATTGTGGACTATCACCGGGGCATCGTACTTGAAGGCTCACCCAATCTCCCGGAGTGGGAAAACATCGCGCTGGCTGATGAAGTATCTGCCGTATTTAACGTACCTGTCGTACTGGAAAATGATATCCGTTCAGCCCTGATCGGCGAAATGTGGAAAGGAAAGTGTCAGAAAGTCCATAGTGCCGCATTAATTGGTGTCGGTACGGGACTGGGTGCGGCCTTACTGATGGACGGAAAAATTATCCGGGGAGCCAATAACGGCGCAGGTGAAATCGGATACATGATGTTCAGCCGGGAACATTTAAATCAGAACTGGCGCAATAAAGGCTGCTTTGAAGTTCACTGTTCCGGTTCCGGCATTAGCCAGCGTTATCAGGAAATGAGTGGAAAAAACCTGACGGCGCACGCTATCGCCCAGCTTGCTCAACAGGGCGATACGCTGGCCGACTCTTTATTCCGCGATCTGGCTGACTATTTGGCTATCGGCATCTTAAATATCATAGCCATAGCTAATCCTGAAAAAATTATTCTGACCGGCGGAGTAATACGTTCATCACCGCTATTCCTGCATTACGTTCAATCACATATCAATCAGCATACTTTTACGCAAACACAAATTCAGGTCGAACAATCAGAACTGGGAACTCAGGCTCCGCTGTACGGCATTGCGGTATTGGCACTCAACAGAGTCTATCCGTCAATCCAATTTATGTCCGATGCTCAGTTAAGCTAGTTTTAAGAGGATATAAGCTATGTCCGGTATACATCTCCATCCACACGATATTCTTGACGAAGGCACTGATTCTATTCTTAATCGTTTAGCAAAAATGGGCGAAATTGATCGCCTCTTCGTTGAAGTAAATACCATTTTTGAACGAAACCCATATCCGGTAGGTAATCTGCCCCACAACCCGGTCCACGATGTTGTTATGGGAACCGGCACGCTGCATGTCAAATTAGATGACCACCAGCAAGGTGCACTTTATCAACGGGTTGATCCAACCATTTTGGAAGGCCATGACCCGTTAATGCTGATAAAGCAGAAAACGGATGGAACTGGTATAAAGGTGATCCCTTGGGTCAATATTCTTAACGGCGACTTCGCCGGTAATCTCAACGACAATATGGTGGTTAATTTCCACGGAGACCCGGTAGAACACTGGCTATGCCCAAATGCCCCGGACGTGGTTGAGTTATGGAAAAATACTTTCAGTCGTCTACAACAGACCTACGGCTATGATACTTATCTGATCGACCGTATTCGTTTTCCTGACTGGGCCGGAAAATCAGTCAATCCTAGCGGCCTGTTTACCTGTTTCTGCCCTCACTGCCAGCAGAAAATGCGTAAACAGAATATCGACATTGAAAAATTGATCGCCACTCTTAATCAGTTAGTTATTTTACTGCATCAGGACCAATATGAGACCGTCGTTGATTATCTATTGCATGACCCGCTAATCAAACAATGGCAGCAATTCCGTCAACAAAGCATTACCCATTTTGTCAGCGCCTTGCTGCATGACGTCAATCAGAGCNATNGTTCACTNAAACTATGGCTCGACTTATGGCCGCCGGCATATTCGTGGATNCTGGGGCAAAATTACACTGAACTGACCAAGCTATCTCCCGCATTAAAGCACTTTCCATACCATAAATTAGGTGGCGGAGCTGACGTACAGGGACTTATTGAGTTCTTCGCAACTGCGCCGGAGCAAAAGGAAATTGCATT
>NZ_ATYS01000023.1 GCF_000427805.1 Budvicia aquatica DSM 5075 = ATCC 35567
TTTCATTTTCATGGATGGTGTAAAGATCAATGCCAACAATATCATGTTAATGTTGACGCTTTTGAGGGCAATCCTTGGGAGCAGCATGTTGAGGCTGTTATTGATGCAGTGAAAGAGGGTAAGATACCGAAGGAGCAATATGGCGCACTCTTGATTGACGAGGGGCATGATTTTGATTCTGCCTGGTTAGCNCTCGTTACTCAGATGGTGGATACAAAAACGAATGCACTTCTTTTCATGTATGATGACGCCCAATCTATTTACAGAAAACGGGGGGCATTGGGATTTTCTCTAGCCAGTGTAGGGATCCAAGCTCAGGGACGCACATCGGTATTACGACTGAATTACCGGAATACTAAAGAGATCCTTGCATTTTCCTATCGCTTTGCACAGCAACATTTTGATTCACGTGATGATATGCATACGGCATTTATGCCGCCAGAGGCGGCGGGAATGCAAGGTGTGGCCCCCGAGTTAAAGTCATTTGAATCATTATCAAAAGAAGTGTCCTATCTTATTTCATGGATAAAGCGTGAGCATTCTGAAGGCATTTGCTGGCGGGATATGGCNATCCTTTGCCCTTCTAACAGCGTCGGTAAATACCTTGAAAAAGCGNTGGCTGATACGGATATTCCTCACAGTCACTTTTTTACTGCGTATGATAAAAAACGGTATAACCCGTCAGATGACAACGTGAGTATTTTCCCCTTACCCAGCAGCAAAGGATTAGAGTTTCATTCGGTCGCNGTTATCGACAGTAGCCATATTCTCAATGATGGTCATGATTTAGCGGATGAAGCGCGTCGCTTATATGTCGGATTTACACGAGCAACTCAGCATTTGCTGGTAACCTGGCATCAAAATAATGCACTCAGTATAAGTNTGGAAAACTCATTCAACCATCGTGGTANTTAGCGNTACTCANCTCGTCAATTTTCGATGGAACCAAGCTGTTTATTTTTTACTTTGTTTGAGTAGAACCCAACAAGAAGAAGCAAAAAAATAATTTGTGTGAAGGGAATAATAAATTACCCTGACTGGTGTTCGTCAGGGTAATTTATTTTGCAGACAATTCAGTCTCAGTAGTGTTGATAATTGACGGATACANNCGTATTAACCAATGCTNAATNGGTGTATTTAGGTTTTACTTTATGTTTTCGCTAAAATAGCGCATCAAAAATAGTATTTATCGATAAAACAATAAATAGAATACTGTTAGGCATTACAAATGTGATTTTGGAACGGTGTTAGATAGGGGAGCGTGAAAAAGCTAAATTGGGGTAATCATACCAAATGCCTTAATAGATACTTATGCCTCCTCAATGCTGGTCTTACACTGATAGATGTCATGGGAATGGTAACGGCAGAAGTTACGTTGCCAGAGGCTATACAGGGGGCCGTAGGCAGCAATAGGCTCAGGTGTCATACCAAGCTGATACCCCAACTCCCGACTAAAGTCAAAATCAATGGCATACGTTGATTCTTGACCAAATGGTGTCGCCATATAGGTAAACTCGGTTACGTAACAGATATGCCAGTGATTTCCCTGTTTCCTTTCTAGTCTAATTTCCACAGGGCGGTAACCGCCCGTTTCTGCCGTATAGTCCGCATTGCTGTAATTGAGCGTAATGCTGAAGACTTTTGGGTGACGTTCGATAACGTTGGCCAGCAGGGTAATGAAGGGTTTAAAAATAGGTAAATCACAGGTAATAGTTAAGTGCGGTGCTTTTCGTTTTAATCGGTTAGATTTTATTTTCATGAATATGTCTCATTCTTATGGTTTGTTGTGAACAAAAAGAGAGGTGGTTTTTGCCACCTCTCGGGTTTTAGTCATATTTGGCGATTTATTTTAGACCGGTGTGTGGCGTTGCATTAACCATTCATTCAGCGTTGACTCCAGCCAGCCAACAGATTTTTTACCTAATGGAATCTGTCGTGGAAATGTTGGGTCATACCGGGGTGATTTGGGATTGATCCAGTCGTATATTGTTGAGCGAGATATACCCATCTTTTTCACAACATCTTTCAACCTCAGTACTTTTAGTGGTAGTGCCGTGTTTGTGTTGTCAGGCATTTGCTGGGTATGGCTATGTAATAACATATATCTTTCCTTCTATTTCACATGTTTGCTTCGGTGAGTTCATCTTGCCGACCTAGCTGAATGGTCTGTAGACTGGTAGTATTTTTTTTAATTAAGAACACTAGAAGGATTTACTTTTAATGGAAAATATGAACGAAAATTTTTTTGATGACGTATTTCAAGAGATGTTGGATGCTTTTGATGAACAGTATCGTAAATTAGGGGAACAGCTCGAAGAGGCTGGTGAAAGCGAATATCTGAATACCTTTCGCAACTGTAAGCAGGAGGCCATTGATGCACTTAAAGGATTCAAACTCAGAACGTTAAGTTGTCTTTGTGTTTACGAAGAAATTGAAGGCTGGATGGTGGAGAAGCCTTTTGTATATAACAAAGAATTTAATGAAAGTATCTCAAGTCGTGTGCCTCGAGGCTTACTTTTTTATCGTCTGAATAAATATCAATGTAGTTATTTACCTCTGGCAATGGAGTGTTTTTATTGGGGGCAGCATAAATATGATTCTTTGGAAAAAAAGGAAGGATGCCGAGTACTACTTGATGCTTTCGTTTTTATAAGCTACTGCGTTGCTGGGGATGATAGCCGGAAATCACCAAAGTATTATTCATTAAAGAATAAGTTTGAATATGCAGATAAAAAACAGAACTCAAGAAAAGGTGGGATGAAGCGACATGAACATTCTAACAACCTTAAAACTTGGATTAAAGAATATCTCAAGAAATATGTGCCAGAAGGTGGATGGATAACCAAAAAGGATGCTATTGATGCGTTCTTGTCTTACCTTGAAAAGGAATATCCAAAATGGTGGCGTGACAATCCCAATTCACTACACGAAACTATAACAACATGGGCAAGTGGAGATCTTAAAGCTGAATTTGATGAGGCGGTGATTAGAAAAAATAATATTAAATGATATCGTCGCTGGCGGGATTCAGTGCATCTCTTGCCTACGCCATTTATTCGGGACCTCGATTATTCGAACTTCTGCGTTTTTTACGTCAGTCTCTGACGCTTAAGGCAATACTTATATGAAAATGGTTTTCGATGTAGATATAGCGGTAAAAAATAAAAGCGCCCCGAAAGGCGCAGTGAAAATGTTATCCAACTGAAGAAAACACATAATTTGCCCATACCTGCATCATTGAACGGCGTTCATCCAGCAGGTCAGTGCGATGATAGGCTGCTTCAGATTTATTCTTAATCGTGTGGGCGAGGGCTCGCTCAGCTATATCATGAGAATAGTGATGCTCACTACACCAATCTCGAAAGCTAGAACGAAATCCATGGGCGACGGCATAGCGGCCAGGAGTATCACTGATAGCCTTGGTTCTGCGCAGAAAAGAAGTCAGAACCATATCAGTCAGTACTATCTGCTTTCGTGGAGAGGGGAAGACTAGCTCTTCATGTAATCCTCTCATCTGCCTAAGTATTTCGACAGCTTGGCTAGATAGTGGTATCCGATGCCTTATACCACTTTTCATGCGACCAGGGGGAATGGTCCAGATATTGCGTTTAAAATCGACCTCGGTCCAGCACATGGCTCTAGCTTCACCTGAACGACTGGCGGTCAGAATCGTGAACAGTAGTAATGCGCGGGTAACGTTATAGCGCTCGTGACTATAGACGCGGGAGGCTAGGTATAAAGGTATGACCTTCCATGGCATGGCCGGTTGATGCTCTGTGCGTATACTAACGCTGACCTGCTGAGGAAGAAGGTGGTCAACGACATCGACTGGGTTAGCAGAGCAATGTCCGTGAGCCCATGCCCATTGCATGACTTTATGGATACGTTGCTTAACTCGACCGGCGGTTTCAGGGATCTTCATCCAGAAAGGGCGTAGTACGTCAGCCACATTTGCTGGGGTGATTTCGTTAAGATACACCGAGCCTAAGATGGGAAACACGTGCTGCTCAAGTGTGGATATCCATTGTTTACCATGTTTCTGATTACGCCATCCGGGTAGCAATTCTGTGTGGACTTGTCTGGCGGCTTCTTCAAAGGTGGGAATAATAATTTTAGTGGTTTTTGCTTTTTTGAGCTCTAGAGGATCATATCCAGAGGCTAATTGTTCGCGCATGGTTTGCGCCAATCTAGCAGCTTCAGCAATGGTTATTTCAGGGTAACTACCCAGACCGGCATTGCGACGTTTTTGGGTCACAGGGCTAACATAACGAAGAACCCATTTTCCACGGCCTTTTGTCGAGGACGGATGAAGAGCTAGGCCCGTGACTCCACCATGTGGAAGTGGCTTGTCATCAGGCTTAATGTGACGAGCTTTAGTATCAGTAAGTAGTGCCATGAGCTGAAAACTCCACTATTTTAAGTATGCCGCCAGTATGCCATTCAGTATGCCATTAACAAGAGGCTTAGTTAATATAAGGTTAAGTTGTATTGGACGAAAATTTGGGTAATGTGGCAGTATGGCTGGGTTGGTACGATGGAATTGGTTTGTATTGGACTCATACATGGCAGACGTCCGTTCCGCCACTAAAATTAAAAGGCCAACCTTACGGTTGGCCTTTTTGCTTTTGTTCAAAAATGATATCCTATCTCTAAACACTCATTTACTCCTTTCTTATCGAGTATCGTCGTCGCATATTTTCATATAACCTAACCTCAATTCAGATTTTATGAATTAGGTGACATGGCTATTGGCGTTAATGAATGTACATGCACAAAAGAGGTAGTTAAGTCACGTGCCGAAACCTACATATGCGCTTAGATATACAGCAAAAAATCCAGCAGAACGAATATTTCCTCATTCGGAAAGTTCTTCCGGCGTTGTTTTACCCGGAACGGGTCTATTGCAAGTTATGGTCTGGAATATATTTAAGCAGCAGCGGACTGACTGGTTAAATGTATTAAATAACCATGCATTAGACAGTCAGCTTGTGCTTTTGCAAGAGGCTCAGACCACGCCTGAATTAATCAATTTTGCGACTGATAATTATCTGGCGGCCGATCAGGTTCCCGCAATTATAATGCCTCAGTCAGCCTATGGCGTGATGACGCTGGCTTCAGCTAACCCAGTCTACTGTTGCCCACTACGGGAGCGTGAGCCGCTTCTGCGCCTGTCTAAATCAGCATTAATTACAGTGTATCCGCTAGATGACGGCCGGCAGTTGATGGTGGTAAATATCCATGCCGTCAACTTTAGCTTCGGCGTTGATATCTATCAGCAGCAGTTGAAGCCGATTGGTGAGCAAATTTTGCAACATCGCGGACCCGTCATATTGGCCGGAGACTTTAATACCTGGAGCCGCCAACGTTTGTATTCGTTATATCGTTTTTCGACTCTGACAGGGTTACAGGAGGTTCGTTTTCCGAATGATAGGCGTAAGAAAGTATTTGGCAGGCCGTTGGATTTCGTTTTTTATCGAGGGTTACAGGTTGCAGATGCATTAGTGCTAGAAACGCTGGCGTCAGATCATAATCCGTTAATCGTTAAATTCCACGCTAATCCATAGTGGATTAGCGTGGAAGCAATTTTATCGCTTATATAACGTTAGCGAGTCACCCGGCTGTAGGTTATGTACATCAGCCAATGCGGAGTTCCAGTCTAAAACATCGTTAATATCGACATTGTGGCGCTTGGCTATGCTTGTCAGTGAGTCCCCTTTACGTACCCGATATGTAATCGGACGCTTACGGTTACTATTGCTAACGATCTGTAAAGGCTGACCTATTTTCAGTTTGCTATTTTTAGCCATTTTATTCCAAAGCTGAATATCGCTGGCTTTGACATTATGACGTTTAGCAATTGATGATAAGGTATCGCCTTTGCGGACGGTATACTTAGTTTTAGATATCGCCTGTTTAGAGGCGTTTTGGGCTACTTGGGTCTGTTGCGCCGCTATTTGGCTGATATATTCGCCAGAAATTGGCAAAGTAATGATCTGACCCACAGATATCTGAGCGGTTAATTCGTTGGCCTGGCGAATATCTTGCGCAGCAATACCATAACGTTTTGCTAAGATCTCAACCGTTTCTCCCTTAACAACTCGATGTTGACCCCAATTCACTAAGTTCAGTTCACCATTGCTCAATGATTCTTTCAACTGCTTGGCATTATCAATAGGCAGCATGATCGAGTGAGGACCATCCGGTGCTGTAATATTATGCTTATAGCCTGCATTGTATGTTTTGAGCTTTTGTAACGGCATTCCTGCCATTTTTGCAGCCTGAGTTAACTCAATTTGCTGACCAACTTCAATGCGGGTTAATGCCCGGGTTATGGTGCTGTTGGGCAATGAAATGTTATAGCGTTCCTGATGCTTAATCATGTCGCTTAGGGCGAGCAGCTTAGGAACATAAAGAGAGGTTTCTTTAGGTAAACTTAACGACCAATAGTCGGTAGGGCGCCCCTTAGATTGATTGTCTTTTATTGCTCGAAGAACTCGGCCTTCACCACAGTTGTAGGCGGCGATTGTTTGAAGCCAGTCGCCTTCAAACATACCGTTCAGGCGCTCCAGCATATCCAGCGCGGCCGTTGTAGACTCGGCGACGTCTCTGCGACCGTCATACCATTTGTCTTGTTTCAGACCGTAGTAAAGACCCGTTGTTGGCACAATCTGCCATAAACCAGCAGCACGTGCTGATGAGGTGGCATTTGGGTTAAAAGCGCTCTCCACTATGGGTAATAGTACCAGTTCCATCGGCATATCACGTTCTTTGATTTGGCTGATGATCCAGTACATATACGGTTCAGCCCGCAATGTCACATCGTGGAGATAGCTCTTATGCTTTAAGTAGTACTCTTTTTGAACGCGAATCCGGTCATTATCCGGAATCTCCATCTTCAGCTCTTCGCTGACTACTTTCCAGATATTCTTCTCTGTTTGGCCATCGTCATTCATAAGCCAATCGATATTATCTACCTGAGAAGTTGCTGTGAAAAAGTCACTGGCTGAAGACAAATTCTGATCTACTTGAGGTAATTGTGAGACATCTTTATTTGTTGCCTGACAACCGACAAGTAGCACAGAGGCGAATAAGATCGCTCTTGCCTTCATGTATCGATTCATTTGTTGATTAAAAGTCGAGCGATAATACTTTGCTTAGCAAGATAACTCAACTAAAAGCATTAGTAATTGTCTTTCATTGACCGTAATCGCTCAAAAACTTGCCAAGTTTCAATACTTGGAACGTTCATTCCTAACTTTCTTTGTAAATCAACCTCATGGCATCGTAAAAAAAGATTAATCTTTCTTTCTAATTGCAGCTCTGTTGGTATAGAAGCTTGTCCTTGTGCGCGTAACAGTTCGATTTGTTGCTGATATGTTTCAATTTCGATGTTTTCAGGTAAAACTGAATGCGCAAAACGTAAATTTGACAGTGTATATTCGTGAGCGCAGCACACTTTTGTTGAATCGGGTAGTGAGGCTAATTTTTGTAGCGAGTGATACATTTGCTTAGCCGTGCCTTCAAAGATTCTTCCGCATCCGGCAGAAAATAGCGTGTCACCACAAAATAAATAAGGCTCAGAGTAGTAGGCTACATGCCCGAGGGTATGCCCGGGAACTTCAGTAACGCTGAACTGAATAGTACCAATGCTGAGTTTATCTCCCTCTTTTACAATTATCTGGGCGCCTTTGTTACGGGTTTCTTCCGGACCATAAACCTTTAGCTCTGGATATTGTCTAACTAGTTCAGCAACGCCACCGGTATGATCGTTATGGTGATGGGTTAAGAGAATGGCCGTTGGCGCTAAATTCTGTTGTATTAATGCATCAATAACGGGCTTAGCTTCACCGGGATCCACAATAATCGTTGTAGGGTTATTGTTGGTTAACAGCCAAATGTAATTGTCTTGAAATGCCGGAATCCTGATAAGATGCATGATAGCCCCTGATTTTTAGATGAAGATAACAGAGATAATACGTCATGAGAGCTGCCCGTACCTCAAAGATTTTATCACCGCCATCATCTTGGGATGAACTCTCTTACGGTAATTCTTATCGCAAGGCTTTAGAGCAACAGCTTGAACCTTGGTTGCCCAGACTATTCGGTTTTCATCTGATGAAGTTAGGCAGACTGAGTGCATTATTAGATACTCAATCTTGTATGGTCTCGCATCATTTTAATGTTGCTTCTTCCGGTTGTGATATTCAGGTATACGCAGATAGCTTCCAGTTACCTTTTCTAGATAAAACTATTGATGCCTGTTTATTGGCCAATACTCTGTCTTATTCGGAAGATCCTCACCGTATTTTGCGTGAAGTGGATCGGGTTTTAATTGATGATGGTTGGTTAATTATGAGTGGCTTTAACCCCTTTAGTATTGTCGGGGGAATGAAGCTGATTCCATTTATCAGAAATCGCCACCCTTACTGCTGTCGCGTATTCAGCAAAATGCGCATGATTGACTGGTTAAGCCTGCTAAATTATGAGGTATTGCACCATTCACATTTTCAGGTGGTGCCATGGGGGCCTCAAGGGCGATCGCTACTGAGTGCCCATATTCCTGCAGTAGGATGTCAGACTTTAATTATTGCCCGTAAGCGGACTATTCCATTGACACCGAATCCGCTTTTGGCATTTCAAAAGCGATTTCGTGTTAGCCGCGGGGCCGTCGGTGCAACGAAAGATATGCATAATGAAAAATAGCGTATTTCTCACTATGCATCTGGTTGGTAACCTTCATCTTTAAGCGTTGGTTGCTCTGCTGCAGTTCTGGCTAGTTGGTCACAACGTTCATTTTCTTCATGACCTGAGTGGCCCTTGACCCAACGCCAGTCAATAGTATGTCGAGTAATTGCTTCATCGAGACGTAGCCATAAATCAACATTCTTGACGGGCTTTTTGTCACTGGTTTTCCAACCACGTTTTTTCCAGTTATGTATCCAGCTCATGATACCCTGACGGACGTATTGGCTATCGGTACTAAGAATGACATTGCATGGCGATGTAAGAGACTCAAGCGCCGTAATAGCGGCTAAAAGCTCCATTCGATTGTTGGTGGTAAGAAAATAACCTGCGCTAAGGGTTTTCTCATGCTGTTTATAGCGTAAAATAGCACCATAGCCTCCGGGGCCGGGATTACCCAGACAGGAGCCATCGGTGAATATTTCTACCTGTTTTTGCATCTCTGGTAGACTCGTCATTAAGTTTAAAAACGGTAAGTCTGACACAAAATGGAACCAATAAGCACTGAAATTACACGCCAGATCGTTCTGGATACTGAAACCACCGGTATGAACATGGTTGGCGTTCACTATGAAGGTCATCGAATTATTGAAATTGGTGCCGTTGAAGTGATTAACCGTCGGCTAACGGGACGGCATTTTCATGTCTATATTAAACCTGACCGCTTAGTGGATCCTGAAGCTTATGGCGTTCATGGTATTAGCGATGAATTCTTAGCGGATAAGCCGTCGTTTGCTGAAATTGCTGATGACTTCTATGAGTTTATTAACGGTGCTGAGCTAGTCATTCACAATGCATCGTTTGACGTCGGCTTTATGGACTATGAGTTCCGCAAGTTGCGCAGTGATTATCCTAAAGTTGACTCTTTTTGTACTATCACCGACTCCCTAATGCTGGCCCGTAGAATGTACCCCGGTAAGCGTAATAGCTTAGATGCATTGTGTAGTCGTCTGGATATTGATAACAGCCGGCGTACTCTCCACGGCGCTTTACTCGATGCCGAAATACTTGCTGAAGTCTACCTGACCATGACCGGCGGCCAGACTTCTTTATCGTTTTCAGTCGAAGGCGAGTCTGCATCACAGTCCCGAGGTGCTGAAGTTCAACGTATCATTCGTGCTGAAACAGCCTTGAAAGTTATTTATGCCAGTGACGATGAAATAGAAGCCCATGAGTCACGCTTAGATCTGATTGCCAAAAAAGGCGGGAATTGCCTCTGGCGAACAGCGACTGATGAAGAGACGATAAATTAACCCATTTTACGCACTTCGTTGAATTTATGTGCAAATGACGCTGTTTTAGTAAATTTTCATTGACTCACCATGTGGGTAACCGTACTATCTGCTTCGCTTTCAAAGAAAAGCAACTGTGGAGCGGTAGTTCAGTTGGTTAGAATACCTGCCTGTCACGCAGGGGGTCGCGGGTTCGAGTCCCGTCCGTTCCGCCACTATTTAGGCTCATGTTATTATTTAACATGGGCTTTTTTCTTTTTGTAATATTTGAGTATACAATCCAGTATCCTACTGCCGTTCATCGAGCCGATTAAATCATGTTAGTCTAATTTATTTTGATAGTAGCGGCCAGGCATACCTGGCTACCTCTGTCCGAATGGGTTATCACTTTTCTATCGGCCTGCCGCTGTTTATTTTTCAAATCACTTTGTAAGTGCCTAATAGGATAGCTTCCTCAGATTGTCTTGGAGTACTTTGATCATTCTGGTTATCAGCAAATCATGCTGTTGTTTACGCGCATAAAGTGTTCGTCTACGTTATGCCCACAATATCGGTAGCTACTGAACACATTGCAAATGAAAGCTACAGAAACCGCGTCTTGAGTTTTTTAACGAACGAGAATTTTCCAGTAAATCTGACATCACAAATATGGTGGTTTTTTTAAATAGTATTTTCCATTTCAACAGTAACGATAGATTTATAGAGCTCGTTTTACTCACCTACGATGTCATCGTTATACGCTTCAACAAATAGATAGCCATGATCAATATCAGATAAGCAATATCGTGGAAATAATCTGGAACTAAATATTAAAATGGCAGATGTGGCAGTAAATAAACGTTATATTCGGGGCAAGAGACTATAGGGAACTATCCCTTGAACAGGAATGAGCGTTGTTATATTTCAGCGCCTATTAACTAGATAAAATAGCAAAACGCCCATCTCTATATCCATTATTTAATCACAGACTATTTAAAGCCATTTTGGTCTTAATGTGATAAAAAATAGAACAAAAAACTAAATTTAACCTTTATTTTAGATGGATGTAGCTGTTTTGGTGTTTTAGTGTAAGAATTACTAGGTAGACAGCGATTATTTAATTTGCTTAGATCGGCTCAATTTTGCGAAAAATAATTTATTCGTTGATACGAAGTTACCTAATCATCCTAATTATATTGGGACTAACGGATATGGATAAAGGATATATTCACAATAGTGGTCATGATATTAGTGGGATACTCTTAGATGGAGCTAAAAGAATTTTATCAGAGCGAGTTTTCAATTCTTAAAGAATTAGCCCGAGACAGGGCTTCTGTTCATCCTGAGTTAGAGAATTTTTTTTCCCCATCGGCTTCTGATCCTGATGTAGAGCGCTTGTTTGAAGGGGCTGCATTTTTAAATGCAAGACTGAGACTAAAAATTGAAGATGGCTTCCCGGAACTGACTCATAGCCTATTGGAAGAAGTGTGGCCAACGCCGTTAAGGCCGCTTCCGGCAACGACCATCATTGAATTTAAACCTACAGATAGTGGTGAAACGCTATATGTAGGGGCGGGAACCCATCTTAAGGGGCAAGCCGCTGAAGAAGGGTATCTGTTTAAAACGAGTCGAGATGTTGAGGTTCTACCTTTAGCCGTTATCGATCGAAAAATGGCTCATAGTAGTGATGGTTCGAAGATCACGTTAACCATGCAATGGTCCGGGGAACTGACCAATGACGTCTGGCAACTACAACCATTTACTTTCTTTCTTAGTACCGATCATGCAATCGCAGGATTACTGTCACTGTGGCTATCTCGTTATATTAAAAGCATAACGGTCAGATCGGCCAATCGTTCTTATTTTGTCGGGAAGCATATTTTAGAGACTTTTACGCCAGAGCTTGAATCTTTAGCTTTACCCATTGATGTAAAGCAATTTTGGCGTTTACAGCTACTTCAGGAATATTTCTATACCCCACACGTAAACGACTTTATTACGGTAGATCTTACTCAGGCAATGTCTGAATTACCGTTAGATGAAGGGGGCGTATTCGACGTGACTTTCGATTTTAATCGAATTTTCCCTTTTGAATATGTAATAAGTGAGAACTCATTTAAATTACACTGCGTACCTGCTATTAACCAGTTTGAAGCGATGAGCAATCCGGTTCAATTTGTATCTGATAGTAAAGTTCAGCAGCGTTACCCGTTAGAAACAACGCAAAAAAACCATAAATTATTCCAAGTTAAGTCAGTATATTCACCCACTGAAGCTGAAAGTAACGATCGAGGTGATGTAGAAATATATCGCCCGATTACTCGCTTTATTCCGACTCGCTTTTCTAAAGATCTCGGTCACTATTATTATAAATTAGATCTTGAAAATGATTTACGTGAACAACCAAAGCATGCGATCTCATTTTTTGATCATGCGGGTAAACCCGTTCTGAATATCGAACATCGATATTTTGTTTGTCAGCTAGAGTGCGTAAATGATGACAGCGTAATGAATTTGTCCGTAGGGGATATTTGTATTCCTACGGCTGATGTACCTACGGGAGTAACCTTTTTAAATATTACGCCATTAACCCTACAGCAAGCTCCGGTGATTAATAGCCACAGGCATTGGCCGCTTATTTCGCATCTTTCTTTGAGCCCGGTGTTTTTAGATAACGTTGAGGCTATTAAACAGGTTCTGCTCGATTTTGATATTCACGGTACGTCGAATTTACCGGCTTACGAAAAGCATAAACGCTATTTCGCCGGTATAGCGAAAGTGTCCAGTATCCCTGTAGATCGTCTTATCCGTGGACTCCCCGTTCGAGGGTTGAGAATGGATGTATATCTGGATCCAAATGCTTATCCGGACGTTGGTGAAATGTATCGCTTTGGTTCCTTGTTATCACAGGTATTCGTATTTTGCATTACGGACAGCAGCTATCTGCTTACCCGTATCTTCAATACTCAAACAGATGAATGCTGGACTCTGCCTCAGATTAAAGGAAGCAGAGAACAAATTTAAGGAGTAAAAATGAAACAGGATGGACTCTACTTCAGGTGTAAAATCGGCAAGCTGGATGAAAGCACTTTTGCGGTGCATCGGTTTACATTAACGGAAGCATTAAACGACCTGTATACGCTGGAATTGCATGTTGCGACAAAAACCTCAGATATCGAACTTCAGCCACTTATTTGTCAACAGGCAACGTTCAGCGTTTATTCTGGTGGTTCAGTTCAACGAACGATTACCGGTCTGGTAGAAGGTATCGAGTTGGGCAAAGCCGGCTTTAGGCGGATTATGTATAAAATTATTATCCGTCCTCATGCCTGGTTACTGACTTTACGCAAAGACAGCCGTATTTTTCATTTTAAAACGGTGCCGCAGATTCTCGACAGTATGTTCCAGTTTCATCATGTTCAGACGGCAAATAAATTATTCGGTAAACATAAAGAGCGCGAATATACCACTCAAAAACGAGAAACCGATTATGAGTTTCTTTGCCGTTTAGCATCTGAAGAAGGGATCACTTTCTGGTATGAGCAGGTGGGGGATGATAATGCGCAAATCTTCTATTCAGACAGCCGCCTTGGGCAAAAATCTACTAATAAACTGATTTACAATACTCATCCACAGAGTTCAAGTACCGATGATATTGCCAGCGATGTCCGATTTGGCGTCTATATGCGTCCGACTCAGGCTATTCATAAAGATCGCAACTATCTAAAGCCAGCCTATGAGCTTCAGCATAAGTCAGTATCTGACGGGGCTAATGCCAAAGACGATCGTTTTGCCTTTTTTGATAGCTATGGGCGCTTTGATGATGATGAACCGGGTAAACCTTTCACACAATATCGGTTAGAAGCACTACAGGCTGAATCAGAGCTGGGCCGGGCAACCACCAACTGCGTTAAGCTAATGCCCGGCACAATTTTCTCTTTGTCTGAACATCCTGAAAGCAAGATGAATGCAAAATGGCAGGTTATACGTATCCGTCATGAAGGCATTTGTCCGCAGGCGCTGGAAGAAGAGGCGGATAGTGGACCAACGGTGCTGACCAATGAAGTTGAGTTTATCTCTTCATTGAAAGAGTGGCGTGCGCCGTATATTCAAAAGCCAATACAGGAATCAAGTGAAGTCGCTGAAGTTGTCGGTCCTGAAGGTGAAGAGATTCATGTGAATGAACATGGTGCTATTAAGGTGCACTTTCACTGGAACCGCTATGACAAAGCGGATGATCGCGCCTCCTGCTGGGTGCGTGTTGCGCAAGCTTGGAACGGTAATGGGTATGGTTTTTTAGCGACGCCGAGGATTGGTCAGGAGGTGCTGATTTCTTATCAGGACGGGGATGTTGATCGTCCTATCGTTACTGGTGCTAACTATAATGGGGTGAATAAGACGCCGGTTCAGTTGCCGGTTAATAAAACCCATTCCACCTGGCGGAGTAAAACGCATAAGGGTGAGGGGTTTAATGAATTTCGTTATGAAGATGAAAATGAGCAAGAGCGTATTTATATGCATGCTCAGAAGGACCATGTAACAGAAATTTTGCACGATCAAGATCATACCATTGGTAATAACCGAACTAAGAAAGTGGGTGTCGATCAGAAAGAGACGATTGGGCAGGATAAAAGAACGGATGTAGGGCGGGATCATTTTGAAACTATTGGCAATAACTCGGTTATTAAGGTTATCAACGATCAAGAAATTCAGATCGATAATAATAGGACGTTGATAGTTAACAGCTCCGAGAGAAAGGAGATTTATGCTGATTCTAAGGACGAGATTGGTGGCAATAAGACTATCGTGATTCAAGGTGTTAAAGATGAAAAGGTTAACACCAAGATATTTTCCCGCACTAAGCAGTACATTATGCACGCCGAAGATAAGATGGTGATAGCCGGGCCCGGGGGGAGTATTACGATTGATGCGGGTGGCGTGACGATTAAGGCTAAAAGTTTGAAGATATTAACGCCTTCAATGGCGATCAAAGGCGGTGGAGTTGATCAAGTTGGCGCATTAACCGCAATGGTTAAAGAGGGCCAACCGTTCTGTGAAATCTGTGCGAAAGCTAAAGAAGCAGCAGAGGAAGCGGCGAAAAAATGAATAGATTAAATAAAATTGATCTGCCCACTGACCAGAAAGAGGCTTCGGCTTTAATTAAAGAATATTTATTTGGTTCTGTATCGTTATTTATGTCGGAAGACGTGACGGTTGTGCGGCCTGAGTTCGGGGCAAGTTGTTCAACGTATGCGGTAATAGACGCAATGTATAAGCCGGACATTTCCATATTTCTTGATGCGTATGATACCGAGTGGGAATGTTTGTGGAAAGGGGAGAGTCAGGAGCACTTTGAACTATTTGCGCCTTATATAGTTAAAGTCACACCGGATACTCAATTTTCTGAATGGTTGCTTGAAAGCGGGTGGGGGAAAGAATGGGGAATTTATCTTAGAAGCTACCTGCCTTTGAGTAAGCTAACACACCACCTGCGAAAATTTAATCAAATATACAATGAAATAGATGAACGCTGGGTCATGTTCAGATACTACGCTCCGGTAACGGTTAAAACATTTATCCCTTTCATGTCTGCCAGTGATTTCGCTGAATTCACAGATGGAATAACTCAAATTATCTCTGAGGATCCGGAACAGAGACGACTGTTAGTTATTTAAACAACTTGTTTTTGCGTTTGCCATCTAAGAATAGGAATTAAATTATGGACGTAATAGGAAGTGCAGTAAATACAGCCACTGAATTGGGAAAAGAGGCGGTGTCCTCCGTTGCTGATAAAGTTGGCGGTGCCATGAATGATGCTTCTGGGAGCATTGGCTCTGCGAAAGAGTTCGGTAGTGAGTCAGTCGAAAAATTGACCAATATGGCTTCAGACTATGGCGAACAGCTGGATTCAATGTTGACGACTGGCCAGAATAAAATCAATGTCTTAGGTTCTGCTCTGGTTTCAGATATGAAGGATGCTCCTGCTGATCTTCGCACAGGGCTTGCGCCGACGACGGAAGATGCAAAGGATGAGCCGGTACCCAGTGATATTCCCAAAAGTGACTGTACGGCTGATGTGAATCGTGGTTTTCTCGAAATACCTGATTCGCAAGTTGATGAACAGATTTCACTTGTCTACGACACGCCGCCGTATCCTCCGATATTAGAACCCTATGATGATGATGATGAAAAACTGGAAAAAGAACCTGCCGAGTTAGGTATTCCGTTTGATATATTTAATCAGAAAGTTACATCAACTGCCAAAGAGGAAATTGGGGATAACCCTTTCCAAAATAGGGCAATTGAGAGTGCAATAGATTTAATGATTATGGATGAATTCTATGAGGCTATAAAAAATAAATTAGGTGGAGAGAAGTTTATTGTCTTTATGGGGCTTTTTAATAAAGCACAGAAAGGTGATGGGAAAGGGAACGAGCTTAAAATTAACTATAAAGGTGAAGATATTCTCTGCGAGGATGCCAAATATACTCTGAGTATAGTTAAAAAGGGGGCTGTAATACGTCCTAAAAAACAAAGACCTTATCCTAATACTAGCTCTGGGGATAGAGTTGTTGATGATTCAGAGCCAAAATACCATGTGGATATTCGTAATGATGTTCTGATTACTGATGATTTTGATATTCAAATTGCTATTGATATTGAGGTTTTTATTTTATCTGATGCAATAGTTTTCAACACTGGTTATTACAGTCAAGATTTAAATATGCAGTATATGGGTCTTTCATATTCAGAAGCGTTGACAAAAGCTAAAGCGGAAAGTTTAGAATCGACCGGACAAATATATAGCCAACCGGTAGAGAAAATTGCTGATGACTTTCTGGATCTTATCTTTGAACATATTAAGAAAAATAGAAGTTGGGATATTTTCCGCGATGTGGCACTTGAAGTACTCGATGTAGGCTTAACTATTGCTGCAATTTGTACCGGAACAATTGCAATAAAGGCTGCCGCAAAAGTCGCGATGACTACTGGGACAAAAGCCATTCAGGCCGGGCGCGTAGGTCTGGTTGGGTTAGAAATGAATAATATGGTTCGGGCAACAGACCAACTAGTTGTTAGACGGATGTTTGGTGTTAAAGGTACAGCAATAGATCCATTGCTAGGTTTCTCCCAGTTTTTGGATAAAAAAATGGGAACTGGCCATGCTCTAGAGATTACCTATTTTGGATTTAATTGTTTAATGATATTGGGTAAAACACCAACGCAGAAATCAGTATCCGCGGTTAGTTCTGCTACTGGTGCTTCCACTATGGCTTATTGGTTTATTTCTAAGAATACGGGACAAATTGAAAATCAAGAAGCTCTAGAACAGCAGGAGGTTAAATAATGGCTGGGCGACTACGGACAAACCACGTCAGAACGGTTGATAATGTCGACCTCCAGTTAGTTAGTGTTGATAACTTTACTCGATTTTATAGTGGTAGATGGGATCGAATTGATTCGACGGATATAAGATTTAATCATTACTTCGAGCACTATAAACTTAGTCTGGAGAATCTTGAAATTGATGTGATGATTGGCTTTGTGGTCGATGGCGCTAGGCAGGAGGGAGCATTAATAAGGATTTCAGGTAGTACTCATACAACAGGCTCTGAGGTTAGAGGTATTATTCAGGCAATGCCAGGTAACCCTAGCGTTCGTGCACAAATATCATCTAATTCACCTACTTCTATTGAGTTTTTATTAACCGATCATTTATTTGCTGGTTTCAAGAGCTATAAAATAACGAGCTTTCTTGGCGGTATTGGTGAGGCAAACGTCTGGCGTAAATTATCGAATGGTGTTTCTGGAAGCCCAGCTATTTTTAATATCTATTCTAAATCTATCAGAGGAATAAAAACGATCGCATTTACCCCCATTGAGGGGACGATAATGCACTTTCAAAAGATAGGATGTGAACATGGTATTGATATTGTTTTTCAAATACTAAACCCTCAAAATCCAAGCCAAAAGATTTGGGTCATATTAGAAATAAAAACTACCAGCGTAAGATCGGATAGTTTAACCACTATAAAGAGATATCAGGGGGATCTTTCTGAGCCTCAGAGGATTGGTGATGAGTACTTTATTCGAAAACTGAATGAGTTTCTTGCTAAGCCAAGAATATATGGTTCAGCTGTAGGTGATTCAAAATATAATGCTGCAAAACAGTTACTTAAGGATTTTGAGGCCCAGATGTCCGGAACTGTTATGAGTAGTAACAGTACAGTAGTTGCTCTGGCTTTAGGCCAATCAGTCGACCAAAAATTTAGTTCCGTGAGTAGCGCAGCCAGAGTAAAGCAGTTAGGATTAGACCCTGATATGATGTTTCTCTCTGGTATGGCAGGTGAATATACCTCTCTAGGTGAGAAACTAGGTGTAGTTATCCCTAGGCATACACAAATGTTAGATTTATAGAATATGGGTAATAATAATGAAAAACTTTGAAAGTATAAAACAGTTCTACTTAAAATATTTAAAACTAGAAGAGGAAATTAATGACTCTATTCTAATAGAGGATATGGCTTTGAAATATTTCGAGTCAAATTTTATTAATGAAAATGATGTAATGAAAATACATTTGGCTAAAGGGTTGTTCTCAGATTTAGTCTATAGTAGTGGGGAAAAGTATACATGGTTATTGAATTTTAAAAACCAATATAATAATCAGGCTCTTTGTGATTACATAGCTTTTGTTTTTATGAATTTATTCTCTATCGGTGTTGCTAAATATAATGATAAGCAATCCTATATCACTGGTTTTCATACTCAGGGTTTTCAGTTATTAATTTTAATGGCGACACATAATATTGAAATGGCTGATTTATGTTATTCCCATCTAAAAAAGAATGTAATGGACGGTGTTCTAACAAGAACGGTAAGGAGAAATAAAAACGCTGATATTCCACCTAAAAAGTTGGGTGTTTTAGGGTATGGCATGTTAGCGTCAATCCATAACGAGACCTTTGACTGGGATGCTGCCCAAATTCCCTATGATCGTTTATATACCGATTTTGTCAGAGATAGCCTTTACTCTGGAGATGAGACATTAGTCGCCGAAGGCATTCTCTCCTTATTAAACAGTCATATAAAATGGGCATCGAGAAGTCTCGATATTGAAAGTGAAGTGCATTTCTTAGGGTATGAGTATGATGAGGATTATGCATTATTATGGCCATTTGAGTATCAGGCCATTAAAAACATTCGTGCACAGCGTGGGTTAACGACTCCGGTAGTTGCACACCCGTTATGTGAAGGGCCTTTGGCTACCACGGACCACCGTCCAGATTTCAGTCGGTGGCAGGCCCCGGAATGGTTTTTCCCAGTAATGGATCGATTAATTGCAATTGAGCCTAAATTTGCTGAAGCGAAAGCGTTATTTAAATAAGTAAAATTCCGGGAGAAAAATAGCATGAGGCTAACATCCGCAACGCTTGATAATGTCAATAATCGGCGCATGTTTGCGTTTGTCGAGACGTGTGTGGATTTTGTGAGTACACGTTTTGCTGATGTGATTAAGTATCGTAATATACAGCTAGAGCAGTTGCGATTAGCCGTAAAACAGACTTATGAATGGACTGAACTAGCAGGTAGGCCTAGTCAGTTGCTTACACTAAGGCTTATCTGTGCGCGAATATGTTTTGGTTCTTATTTTATGGAAGATATACGCTATTCAGAATTACAGAATATTGTTAATCGCCAGGTGGATGCTGTTCGTTTGACCGATGAAGACCCTATTTATAATTTTATTGTCGAGCATATTGATGACTGGTCGTTTGACTGTTTTGTAGAGAACCTTGAGATTACATGGAGTCTTGCGGCATCAAGACAGGTTATTCCCCGAGAATCACCAGACTGGCCTAGCGGTGAACAAATTTTCGATAAGCTATTTGACGCTGAAACAAGAACCGCATTTCACCTGACGGATACTTTGCGCTCTGGCATTTTTCAAATGCTGAAGGATACCGTTTCACCTATTTCATCCCTTCAGGCGGGAGAGCAAACACAGCTATTACTCGCCATAGCCCAGTATTATGACGGTTTTCGCTGCTTTGATGACCCTCTCAGACCACGATGGTATGGGGTATTAAATTCAGAAGATATGGACGTAACCCGCTGGCAGATCCAGAAGGTATATACCCCGGAACAAGGAAATTAAAATGAGCAAAGCCGTTGCCCTAAAAGGACATCAACATACTTGCCCTATGGTTGATCCCGGCCCTAAGCCTCACGTTGGTGGTCCGATAGATGAATGTCAGCAAACCTTTGTGACTTATAATGGGATACCTATTGCGTTAGTCGGCGATAAGCTAACCTGTGTCGGGGGGAGTAGTAAAGATACTATTTCGTCGGGGTCTTCAACGTTAACCATTAATGGAATTCCTGTTGCTCGAGTGGGGGACTCAACCGCACACGGAGGCGTTATTGTTGAAGGGGCCTCAGGGCTTAAAATTTCGTAATTTACCCACGCTTTGGCACTCTATTTTAGCAGTTTTTTAGGTACTCATTACTGCATTGAATAAACCACTGCGTCGCGCAGAAATATGAGTATTATTTGAAGGTGAAGGAATATCTATAATGTTTATAACACGAACAAGAAAAGCAGCTTTTTTCATTATTGCCGGAGCATTATTATTGTCCGGCTGTTCTACACCGGCCTCAAAAAATCCGACCTACGTCAGCTCACGGGCAATGCAAGCTCAACTCTCTGATAATGATGTGTTTGATAGTGATTTAGCGCATGAAATTACTAATGAAGAAATACGCATTACTTACGACCAGCCCAATGTAGGCGTAAATTTAGCGTCTCATTCACCGATTATTTTAGTTCAGTCGGGGTCACTGGTGCCTGATGCGTCTATGCAAACTGAAATGGCAAAATACTATCGGGTATCTGTTTATTCAGGTATTCCACCGACTAAGCCGCGGGTTAAGAAAGACAGTGAACCGGTTATTCAGAACAACTATATGAAGTCACTGCGCTTGGTGGCGGCGAAAGGTAAACAGCCTACGGTGGTAGTTTATTGGGGGAGTCTGGAGACGGGGATTTATGATGAAACCAGTAAGTCTATGATCTGGTCTCCATATCGTGGCGGAAAGCTACCGACCAATACTAAATCACTTCGTTATTTAGTGCGCTTTGTTGCAGTAGATACCCGAACCGGTAATTGGGTAACACATTCTCCGCTGAATACCGAGACTGATTACACCGTCGTGCCATTTGGTTCACAAACTAACGAACTGGCTCAGCTTGATGAGTTGAAGAAAAATGCGTACATAGCCGCTGCCAATGATTTTTCTACTCGTTACCAGCGTATAGCAAAATAAATTATTTTAGGATTACTGTGTTTCAATTTTATCAAAATATAAGCCGTATCTAATAGCTCTATACCCAAAATAATTCGAGTTGCATCGCTACCTGCAGCGGCCTTATCTCGATAAGCTTATTCAAGTATGTGATTCGGGTGAATGAGCCTAGCCAACAAAGATGCAGCTTGAAGTATTACGGGTATATAAAATGAAAAAGGAATATCTCAATGAGTAACGGAACAGGAAATACTGCTGACAAAAAGCCACTATCTAAAGGTATGCTCTACTTTTTTGTGGCAATGGGATTATTTTCTCTCGGTAAGCTTGGATATGGAATATATCAGGACCGAATCGAGAGTGCTAAGGAGCAAGCGGCAAATGAAAGAGACTTTAGTCAACTGATTAATGAAGTTGAGAGTAATATGGATAGCTATCTGGCTAACCTTAACAAGCAGCTCCCTATTGAAGTAGATGATGTGACTCAATTGGTTAAACTGGAACGCACCAATAAAGTGGTGAATGCTTACTATCAAATTACAGATGCTAATGCGGCGAATATCCTTTCTAAAGATACCACTAAGGCCTCTGAAGTCATCAAAGATAGCGTTTTAAAAGCCTACTGCACCGAAACCTGGACGAAAAGCCTGCTCAATCTTAACTATCAAATCAAATCGATATACCGTAGCGAAGGGCACCCCGAATTGCTCGACTTTATCGTGCTCAAGGCTGACTGTGCCCGTTTTAGAGGCTTGAATTAATCCAGACTAAAATGTGGGATAAATGGCAACTAACAGTCAGGTTTAAATAGATTAAGGGATTACCTCATATTTTGACCGGCCCGAAAGTATTTCCGGTCTTTCTGAGTGGGCATATCGGGTTCCTTTTTTGTACCAGCTACTTATGTCTGGCAGCCCTAGACTGTGCGCTTCTCTAATTTCGAACGGATTTGACGCAGAGCCTGATGATGAAAAGACAAAACTGTATGCGATCAGTAGTGATTTTGAGACGGGATTTGTGCGGCTGAAGAGGTTTTTTTCAATCTTAAAGGCACCTGAATCAGATGCTGTTCCGCGACTTATCGCCGACATGGAGAATGCAATCAGGTTTCTTGAAGAACATACCGATCGCTATCTTCTTCTTGAAACGATTGAGTTAGATATGATGACTGAAATCGAGGAAGCCAAACTGCGTGCGCGCGTTGAGACGGAAATCAAGAGCTGTCTGCTTGTCGGAGCTGCTGTTGATGCTCTTCCGGAGAATGTAAACGAAGCGGCAACGCTTCTGAAGAAAGCTACTCAACAAAAATGTGATGCTACGCTTGACGCCCTTTATGGTCTTCGATTTGACGATACCTGTGATTATGCGCGAGTTGACCATCCTTTGGGCGTTTCAGAGTGGAGTGAGATCCTGTACTTTGGCCTCTGGAATCGTGCTGAGTTTGAAGCGAATAGCTAATTAGCCAGAACTCCGGTTCTGCAGCTGGACATCGTTATTTAAGCTGGCGGTGTTCAGTTGCAGGGTAATGTTACGGTCAAGTCGCATTGACAATGATATGTATGTTGTCAATGGTTGGTTCGGGGAGTACTCAATATTTAATTCTGTGAGTAGCGCGAATGTTCCAATTATAATACCTAAGGCTGGAAAGTAGAAAAGGAATGCTGATGAATCGTTATAAACAAATTTATTCTTATTATTTAAAAAATACTGCATATCTTAATGAACCGCTATTTGATGAACTTTTAGAGTCAGATATATATCGTTTAGTCACTCGTTTTAAATCTGAACCTGAGAGTGAGATAAATTATTTTTCTGGGGAAATATTCAAGAGTCTAAGTGAATCATACTTTCAGAAATATATATGGACAGTTTTCCATAAGCAAGAGATAAATAATCAGTATCTTTCTATATATACTTCTGGTACTAGCATGAATCTATTCGCAAATTATTTCCAGCGCAATGGTGATGAACCATTTCATATGGATACGGCTAGTGTTGGGCTTCAAATTATGATGTTAATTGCTTGTAGTCAATTGAATATTGTTGACTTGCTATATCCTAAGGTTATGAATTCCATTATTACTGGAGACGTTAAACGTTTCGCTACGGATGATGATGGAGAAATTGAATCTCAGAAAATGTTTGTCTTAGCGATGGAGATGTTATCGAGCGAAAAGCAAAGTACTATTGATTGGGCTTCAGCGGGCATTCCGATTGAACGATTTTATTATGACTTCGTCAAAGAGGCTTTATACAGCACGGATGAAACTATTTTAAAAGAATGGCTTAATGGATTATGCGATCAGCATCTTAAGTGGTGTGCCCGGGCTCCTGATATTATGGAAGAAGCCACATTTATGGGATATGAAGTACCAGATCAACTCCATCTTTGGCCTTTTGAATACCATGCCGTTATAAATATTAGGGCTAGGCACGGTCTTAGTACGCCAGTGATTGACCATCCTCTATTAACAAACAACTTCAAGAACATGGCTATTCCAGATTTCAGTCAATGGGAAAAACCAACGTGGTTTACTGAAGTGAGTGAAGAGCTTATCCGCATCAACCCGGATTTAGCGTTCACGCGTGATTTGTTCTGACAAGTAATATTTCACCGAGTGAATGAGAGGGTTAATATCAATGATGATATCTCAGTATATTGTGAAACATTTAAAGGGCGGTTTATAAATGAACAGATTTGATAACATAGCTCAATATTACTTTGACCATCATTTATCCGATATGAATGTTGATAGGTTTTGGAAAACCTATGCCATAAAAGAAGAAATGATGTTAGAGAGAAACTCTGATAAGGGCAATGAAAATGATACGAAACTTTTTTAAGTGCTAATTCATTATTTGATATGTTGTATGGGCAGCATGACGAAGTGTCCTGTACTAGCCTTGGGCCTTTGAGCCCAAAGCTTATCTACGGGCTATTTAAAAAATCGTTTTGCTTCAGCGATTCGAGGCTCTATTTCAATGAGACGATCCATTAGCGGGAAAAACCATTCCGGAGCTTGCCACTGGCTGAAGTCGGTGCGATGCTCCGTGGTAGCTAGAAGGTTTTCACATAATGGGTGGGTAATTTTCGGCGTTGTTAGCCCCCGTTGTCCCCGGATATTTTTAATCGCCTGATATTCAAATGGCCATAGTAATGAATAGTATTCGCTATAGTCATATCCAACCGAGGGAGCTTCCTCTTCAAGGTAGAGGCCTCTGGATGACCATGTTAAGTGACTGTCTAATAAAGAATGGATCCCTTCGGAGATCAGTACTTCATCTTCAGAATAAAGAATATTTTTGACAAAATTAGTATATAAGGGGTCATAGGGAATTTGAACTGTATTCCAATTAAAAGCCTCATTATGGATTGACGCTAATATGCCATACCCCAAAATGCCCAAACGTTGCGGGCTGACATGACTTGCTTTCAATCCTAAAACGGATTTAGTCAGTACTCCATTAGCGACGTTATCTTTCAGGCCAGGATAACAAAAATTGGCCATCTCGACATTATGAGTCGCCATCAGCATCAATAATTGATAGCCCTGACGATTAAAGCTAGTGCTATATCCGTAGTATCCTTCGTACTCAGCTACGCCAGATACAAACATATTCATGAAAGTAACAGCAATGAAATTACATAATGCTTGATTATTTTGTTGATGTTTATTCATCAATAACCACGTATAAGACTCGCCATAGGTATAGTTTAAGTTGTAATAAACATCGGTACCAGCATATATCTTTGGTGTGTTTGTCGTTGAATTAATAGCACGTTGAAATCTCTCTAACAGGGATTTCTCCCGAGATTCTATGTTGGTTAAATATTTTTCCCTTTTATTATACATCTGACTAAATTGCAGAATCTCTTGATATCTGGTCATTACAATTCCCTAAGATAATCATTTCACATTTATTAAAGTAATAATACCATATCGTTCTAGAGTAAATTTCTTATGCTTTATTTTTTGCACTTCTCATTCCAAATGTCATTTCCGGTTTTGTTGATGATTGAACCGGGATCGTTATCGCGAGGGATCAGCATATTCTTGCGATACAAATAGCGCTTTCTGCCTGTGTCATTATATTCTAAAGAAACAATAAATCGTTCCTGATAAAGCTTTTTACCGCTGTTTTCATCAATGGCGGTAACAATACCACATACGTGAGCCATAACACTTTCTGACGTTCTTTCTTGCTCAACGTATTGCAAGTCCTTAAACTCTTTTTTCGCGCTTTCTGGTCTAAGTGATTTCTCTATCCCTTCCTTAGCATAGGTCACCATTGCAGATTCTGAAGGAGGACGCATATATACTTTATAACCTACATAGCTACAAACGGCGATAACCGCCAATATAATTAAGATACGTTTTTTTTTCATTTGGGCATCCATATTCAGAATGTAATAAGTTTTGTATGTAATTTATTTTTCAATATATATTAGTATGTTATCTTAGTTTATATCAGCGTAATTCTGATTGTGGGCCATAGCTAAGTAAATAATAGCGTTTCAAAACCTCATTAAAATAAGCATCAAACGCTTTTTGCTCTGCCAGCGTGATATGCCTGCCATCTTTACTTTGGGCTTCTAGCTTGCGTAAACGTTCTTCCAGCGGCTCTGACTGTGCCATTACGGCTTTAATGTTTTTGACAACGGTTCTTAGCCGGGTAATGGTGATAAATTTATTCTGCCGCTGGGCCTCATCGAGCTCACCGAGCAGGGCATTTAAACCGCGTTCGGTATCATGGTAGCCATTAATGCCTGATAGTGGAAAAGAGGAGGGCTGTAACCATTCTCGCCATGCCTGTTCCAGTGGCTTTTGCTTATCTGAATCTGGCCAGATCTTCTGAGATGTGGCAACGAGGTGATTGCCATAATAATAGGGAGCCAGAGGAGATAGCTGCTTAAGGGTATCTAACTGCTTTTGGTAATTATCAAGTACCGGTGTTTCTAACAGCCGGAGCTGGTTTAGCGGTATGTTCTCGATGTTAGCAGGCAATGATTTGGCTGGTTGATTAATAAACCAACTCAGTTGAGGTTCTGTCAGCATCCTGCCGATCTGTAGCTGTTCCTGCTGTGTTTGGTGATAAAAATATCCCGCGATACCTAATACCAAACTTGCCGTAGTGATACCAAGGATAAAACTTGGCCATCGCTTCACTGTTGCGGGGGGAACTGCGCTAACATCAGACTTAGTGGTAGTAATCACTCTTGGTGGTTGGTTTTTTGGGGGTAATTGATGCAGTTTCGCTGGCTCAGCGGGTTGAGCGTTTTCATAGTGGCTATCTGCAACAAAGATCATCTGAGTCTTATCTTGTGGCAAGTTATCCGGAAGCTGAATGACAGCCGCTTTTTCTAATTCATCTACTTTGGTTTGCACATAAAAATATAAATTATCAATACGTGGTGCTTTAGCCAGCTTGACCTGTTGCAATTTATCCGAAATAAGTTCCAGAGCTCCGCTGGCTCGTCTGAGTAAATTCAGATCTTCTATCTGGTACTCATACTGTCGAATAATTGAACCTACCCGGGTATTTAGCCAATCCAAAGCATCAACCCGTGATGGTATCTGATCCGGCCACATGGTATTCCATTGGTAATATACCAACGCGGCAGCTAATTCGGTACCTTCAACAAACCCGGCAAGACCTGCTTGCTGAGTTCTGGCTAAAGTGAAATAGCATACGCTTAGTAAATCAATACCGTTTTTCTCAAACAGAGTAATAGCGTTTATCTCAATTAACGGCCAGTTAACTGCGGGCTGTAAGGGATGAGTTAGCTTATTGATCTCTGTTCTGACTGCTTCAAATTCATCATATGAACGCGGATCGCCTCCGACATGGATAAAACGATAATGACTGTTTTCCACAATTATTCCTTAATTCCCCGGCGATACAATGCGCCGGGGCTGCAATTAGTAAAGTGTTTCAGATAAACGGAATTGGCTGAAAAGCCCTCCGGCAAACGGATTGTCTGCACTGTCGACATAGACTCTGTACACCATGTACCCGCCATCGACGGTATAGCGAACATCGAAAGTATTTTCGGTGATGTTTGACAGCTGTCCTGCATCTAATAATCTGAGCTGGGCCCATATACCGCTGCGTGAAATACCACGTTGCGTTAGGCTGGCACTGGACATTAAGGTGATACGGCTTTCAACGTTATCACGCATGGTATTGGGCCAGATCATGCGAACTTTATTGCCACGGCCATGACTGTATTCCAGCAGTTGGCCGTCAAGATTGAGTACGCTGCGTCGTTTGTTGCCCGACATCTCTACGGGTTCAATAGCATATTGAATACCTAAGCCATTTTGCGGGTTGAAGAAAGTTCTGCGGATCTTCTCAATATTTTTTAACTGGTTTAGAACATCACTCCGGATCAGTGACTGATTATCAGCGCCCTGAAGCAGGTTGTTTTCAACAAATACTTTCAGGTTTTCCTGATAGAAGCTGTCAACCGTTCCACCTGGTTTAAAGAAACGGTCAAATTCACTCAGAGGGACATCTTTCATCGATTCTTTGCTAAATGGGTAACGGCCAGCCAGATTAAGCTTATATTCGCTCACTACCTTTTCGTTCCATTCAACTTCAAGGGATTGAATTGCCTCCCTCACCACGACATCCCATACTTGAGTGGCGAGCTCATTGAGCCAGCGACCAAGCGGCTCAGGTAATGTTTTAGCTAACTGCTGGACCTCAAAAATAGGATCGCTACCGTTATTATTCAGACGTAGCTGAACGGCTTTAAGAGCAGCCTTACCCGGAGACGGCGAATTCTGTATTGCTAACAGATATCGGTGTAGATCCCCGAGCTTTTGCGTCGCATTTTGAATGGCGCTTTCCTGATTATTGGTTTCATCTAAAACCGACGTTTCTTTAGTAAACTCCCGGTGAATACGGTTGATCATCAGGCGGTCTTTAGCTGATACCGTCGCGGTAGCCAGCTCTTTTTCTGTCGGCGGATTCATTCCCTGAGTATTTTCTTGCAGTGCTATCAGCGCTTTTTTTAGCGGTTGCTCACCACCGATAACATTTTCCAGTGCAGAGATAGCCTCTGGTATATCAGAAAACTGTTTGATACTGAGATTAGCGACGGCACCATGCCAAGTACTGACATAATCACTGACATATAACTCACTGATCTGTCTTTTGATTTCAGCCCGATCGGCATCGCTATATTCAACGTTTTGCGTGATATTCAGCACCCAACTGTCCATGGAGGTTAATTCAATCAGATGGTCGTTTTGTTTCAGAAAATAGTTGAGCAACCCTGAGTGAGTTAAGAATTTTGGTATATTCAATAGCTTTTCATTATTGGCTACGAATATCGTATCAAAGCTGCTGCCGATCTGTGTTTTTAAGTTGAGATCGTTTGGTAGTACATCGCTCGCTTTGATGCGTAAATTCTGATAGACCCGCTGGTAAATCGATAGCTTACTGAGCTCTTTCTGCGCTTCTTTTATCGGTGTCTTATAGGGTGAGAACGCCTCTAATGCGCCGGCATTGCCATTTTGGCGAGACTGGTACCACTGAACGTGATCCATCGCGTATCCAAGATGATCATAGAGTTGGTCTTGTAGTGCTCGCTGCCCTTTAAACTCATTACTCCAGCGATTTTGCATGTAGCTTAAAACCAATGCATTGTTGCGGCCGGATTCATCTTCAATCATACGGATAATACGTAGAATACCTAACTTCTGCTCACTCTCTTTAGGGGCGGCGTTCAGTTCGGTAAATAAGCCGTCCATGATGGCCGGCAGATATTTTTCTTGTAACAATCGCAGGTATGTTTTTTCGATATTAGGACCGATATTGTAGCCCTGATAAAGCCCAAAGTCGGCAATAAATCGGTTACGGTCATGGTAGTTTCCGTACGCAAACATAGCTTCACTTAATGGATTGAGTAACGGTAACTGCAAATTGCCGTACAAATCTTTGCCTGTGGACTGTTCGATCTCCATAAACGCTTTAGCCTGTTTTAGGACATCTTCGCCGGCACGATAGTTTTGAATATAGTAATACTGCCAACTGCCGATAAGGCATAGGGTAAGTAAGGCGGCGCCGCTACCAAATATCGTCATTCGGCGCCGGGCTAACCGGGTATAGTGTTCATTTTCACCGGCTAGATTTGGCTCAGAAAACAGCACTTGTGAAAATAGATTACGTGTAAAATATGGCACTGTTTGAGCAGTTTGCCAGGTCGGATAGGGCTGGCGGCTGAGTTGGTACTGTGCCGCTGCAGATTTGACGAATAGGTCATCCATCTGGCCTTTTTGTGTGGATGACGTGAGGTAAAGCCCTCTAAGCAACAGGCTATTTTTGTCGATATTAAATAATAAAGACTCAATCAGATTTTTTGCAAACTCTTCCATTCCTACCATTTGGCGGCTGAAAGTAAAAAGCGAGCTACGTTGATGGCTGTCAACGTTATTCAGCATCATATCAGGCATTGCTGAATTAATACGCTGTATCCAATTTTGCCAGAATCGGGCTAATTCAGCTTCCCAACTTTGTTCATCGTTAAGAGTGAACGTGACGCCTAAGATGGTATCGCGCTCTTCTTTGCTCAACGACTGGTAGATGGATTCAAAACCATAAAATAGATCGAGCTTGGTAAAAATTAGGTAGAGCGGCACTCGATTTTGACGGGTGTTCACAATATCCGTAAGCCGTTGGTTCAAGGTGGCAATATAGGTTTCACGTTGTTGCTTGCTTGAAAGAATAAACTTATGAATATCAATCGTAAGAATAATTCCGTTCAGTGGTTGACGGGTGCGTTCCGTGGCCAACCACTCCAATAGAGAGGTCCACAGGCGGCTATAAAGTTTAGGTTTATCCTCAGGACTGTCATTTTGATTGATTAATTCACCGCGAACGTCAAAAATTGCAGCTCTGTCGCTTAATAAACACTCAAGATAGAGGTGTTCATCGGTGTCATCGGTTTCCTCTACCTCATACAGACGGGTTAATTTGATGCTTTCGTTTAACAGCGTTGTTTTACCACTGCCTTTATCACCTAACATTAGATACCAAGGAACCTGATAAACAGCAGAGCGAGACTGCTTAAAATGGCGTTGTAGCTTAATTAACCAATGTTGTAGATAGCGTTGCTGCAAGAGAACATGAGTGCTAACCGGATCTTTGATCTCTTCTTTAGTTTCTTGGCGAGCTTTTTCGTATTGGCGAATTTTTTGTACCATTAGCCAAACAACCCAAATACCCACGGTGAGCGCATAAACTGCGGTAATCAGTAAGCGTTTAGTGATGCTGGCAAACGGCGCGTAGTCTCCTATCTTCCATTCAGAACCCCATACCCATAGCCAAATTAGTGACAGTACGATGAATGCGGCAATCATTAAGGTGACTGACGATCTGACATTGGGTAACCGTGGCTTCACTAATCGAAATATTGGAAATTTTGCAGGCATTTTCATTTTGGATTCCTATTCCGATTAGCGAGAGGAGGCGGTCAATGCGCTAAGAGCGGCAAAGAAAGATGGCTCCCACTGCTCAATTGACAGATGTTTGCTGCCGTTGAGCAGGCTTTGAGCCTGCTGAGCCGCGAGTACGCCAAACCCAGCTTTAGATAACAGTTGGGCACTGAGTTTTTGTTGATGATATTGTTGGCGCATTTCTTGTCCAGGAGGTTGGGTATTGAGCTTTCTTAAGGCCTCTTCGTATCCCTGTGTCTTAAGGCATTCAAAGAGTTCGGCATCGGTATCAGAGGTTTGGTTTAAAGCCTCTGACTCGTTTTGCCGTAGCCACATTTCCATTTCTGTGGTAACTAAGCGTGATTTGTCGTTAAAGCACAGTGCGCTTATTGCCGGTAATTGAACAATAAATTGCTGAAGTGATAATTTAATCGCGTCCGCCGTAGCAGAAAAGCCGAGTCGGGTAGCAAATTGCGCTGAAATATAATGCCCTTCAAGCCACCACGGCATTACCGTCAGGCTATTCTCAAGCTTGAGCCATTGTTCGTGGGTCGGTTTTGCCAGTGATTTGTACTCAGCCACTCTGTCGGCATTTTGTGGCGGTAACTCGGTAATACCGTTACGGTTAATGGGTTCAGAAAGCGTGCTGAAAATAGCATGGCGACGAAGTTGAAAGGCAATAGGTTCTCCGGGCGAGCGTTCAAACAGAATTTCTGAAACTTTAATAAGCGTTCGTTTCCAGTCCTGATCGGTGTGCTGATTGATATTTACCTGAGGCATCACGGGGCTTGTTACGTTGGATAACTGGGCCTCAGTCAGTATGCTATTACTGTCTGGTATTGACTGATCTATGGCAGGCAGGGTGTCAGCGGTAATGTTTTCCGTGGCTATTAACGCATAGCCTTGGATCGTTTGGTTAAAGTCGTCATCTATAGGCAGATGATTGACTGTGAAGTAGTTGTATATTCGCTGTAGTTGCAACGACGCAATCTCACGTTCAATCACCGTAGATTCTGAAATAAAAAGAGGTTTAGCCTGTAAGAACCGCTGAATAATTTGTTTAAATAAGCGTAATTTTAATTTCTGTGGCGGTGCGCTACTAACCCAGTATTTTTCAATATAATCTGCGAGTAGAGAAAAGGCTAAAGCAATATCATGTGGTTTTTTTCCATGCTGGAGGGTGCGTAACAAATGAGTTACGACGCGCATATCTTTTGTCTTTTCTAACAAAAGGATCGCGTGTTCCTGAATTTTTCCAATATCGACATTGCCGTGGCCAATGGTACCCAACTCAGCAATCCTGGCATCAATATATTCCCAGTCAGAGTCGCCATCTTTAGCGGCACAGGTGACATCATCAACGTCACTCAGTATTGCTTTTCGCAAATGATGATTTTTAAATTCCATTCACATCCTGCCATATTACCAATGACAAGCCGATCGCAGAGGCGCGATAGCTTGGGGTAAAGTCGATAAATTAAAGACCAGTCCGTCCAAAACCGGATCGTCAGATTCTAACGTTAGCTTTTCTGCATTAATAAGTTGTTGAATCTCTTGTATGCCCGGTAAGCCTCGGCTGCCTTCAAAGACATAACCATTATCACGAATAAACCACTGTGTTTTGATGGCACCGTGGTTAGTTTTTAGCGTTATGTTGTTGCTACCAGAGCGGATAGGGTCAACCAATATCACTTGTATCCGAGTGATGTTGTCGACACAGCTAAATAACAAGATCGGACGAGGAGGTTGGCGACCAAGTGCGGGTGTCGTTATCAATACCTTTGGATTATCACCACCGCTGTTGCTGGATAAAAACGCTGTTTCATTGGTGCTGGTGCGATTTTTTTCCAGCTCATAGGCCCAATCCCATGCTGGTACGTGCTTAATGCTGGTTGCTGTAGTCTGTTGAACGAGCACTTCCGGACGAAGAATTTGGTCATAACAATCAAGGCGACCAAAAGCTGAAGGGTCGTTTGCACACTCAGTCAATAACTTGAGTTTGGCGGCATCATCAGGTGCCGCTAATGCCAAACTTCCCCACAGGCTCATTAGTATAATGATCAAACTACCCGATGTGATTTTCATCCGTATAGTTCCTTCTTAATCACCATGAATTACTCTACCTCGGCAATAAATTGGTTATTTACAACGGTGAAATTGATGGTGGAAATAGGTTCACCGGCAGATAGTTTATTGAGCAGAAGCAGCGATACCGGGGGTAAGAGTGCTCCATCAATGATTGATTCCAGCATACGGGCACCGTTTTCAGTACGCGTTGAACGGGATAAAATTTCATTGGCTACATCGTCAGCGAAAACTACTTCGGCGCTGAAGCGTTGGCGCAATACTTTATCCAGACGCAATAACTTATCGGTGATAATAGATTTCAAGGTATCCGAAGACAGAGGTAAGTAAGGGATGACTTCCATTCTGGCTAAAAGGGCGGGCTTAAAGAAGTCAGCCAGTTCTTGATACAGATGATCAATAATGGTGTTCGGCGAATCGGCGTAGTCTACGATGGTCTGATAACCGAGGTTGGATGTTAAAAAGAATACGATATTCTTACAGTCGATTATGCGACCTTCACCATCAGCAAGTTCACCTTTATCGAATGCTTGATAGAACAGGTTAAGCACATCCGGATGCGCTTTTTCAACCTCATCAAGTAATACAACAGAGTAAGGTTTCTGGCGAATAGCTTCGGTTAACACCCCGCCTTCACCGTAGCCAATATAGCCCGGTGGCGAGCCTATTAAGCGAGAGACGGTATGCTTCTCCTGAAATTCAGACATATTAATCGTGGTCAAGTACTGGCGGCCACCAAACAGCAGGTCTGCAATTTGTAACACGGTTTCTGTCTTACCCACCCCTGAAGGGCCCACAAGCAGAAATGCACCCAGCGGACGGCCAGGTCTGCGAAGATCTGCCCTTGAAGTTAACAGATGCCGATGTAAGTGCGCTATCGCGAGATCTTGGCCTTTAATTGATTTATTCAGATAAGTTGGAAGCTGAGTTACTACTTTCAGCTCATCCTGCGATATCTGATTTAAGGGGACGCCAGTCCATTCAGCAATTACGCTGGCGATCTGGGTTTTGTTTACATGCGGTGATACCAGAATATCCTGTTTCTGTAACGCGCTTAATTCATCGGTTAATAGTGTGAGCTTAGCCAGTATTACGGGCTGTCCATTGACCTGTTCAGGTAAGACAAGCGGATTTTCGGTAGTCGCAACTGAATGCTGAGCATCAGTTTGCGTTAATAGTTCGGAACGCAGGGCGATGATTTGGTGTACCAATGCTTGCTGCTGCTGCCATTGAGTATCAATTTGCGCTAATTCTGATTGAGCATCACCTTGCATAGTCTCCAGAGTGGCTAATCTTTCTGAGAAGTCATTGAGTCCCAGACGATGCTCCCGTTCGAGCAGGATTGATTCTGCCTGTAACTGATGGAGTTTGTTTTTTAAGGCCGAAATCTGACGAGGTGGCGAGGTTAAGTTAATGGCTACCCGAGCGCAGGCGGTATCCAGAACGTCGATGGCTTTATCCGGTAGTTGGCGGCCAGATAAATAGCGGTCACTGAGCAATGCCGCCGCCTGAAGTGCATCATCATCGATCAGAACATTATGTGATTTCTCATAAATATGGCGTAGGCCACGCATGATGATGATAGCTTCTCGCGCATTAGGTTCATTAACTTTGACTAACTGAAAGCGTCGGGATAAGGCGGCATCTTTTTCAAAGTATTTTTTGTATTCACTCCAGGTCGTTGCCGCAATAGTTTTAAGCTCCCCTCTGGCAAGCGCTGGCTTAAGCAGATTAGAAATATCAAGGCCACCCGCATTATTTCCTGCACCGATTACGGTATGCGCTTCATCAATAAATAGAATAATGGGGGTAGGCGACTCCATAACCTCAGCCATCACGCCTTTAAAGCGTTTCTCAAACTCTCCTTTGACAGATGCCCCAGCCTGTAAAGCCCCCAAGTCAAGATTCATCAGTTCAGTACCTCGTAATTTATCGGGAACCTCACCGTTAATAATCCGCAGTGCCAATCCCTCAATGAGGGCGCTTTTACCGACACCTGCCTCACCAACGACAATCGGATTATTTTTACGACGACGACAGAGAATGTCGATCATCAGATCAATTTCCTCATCTCGACAAAGCACCGGATCCAGTTTTCCGTTTCTGGCTTGAGCCGTAATATTCGTGGCATAACGGTTCAGTAGAGATGAATCAGTACTGGTTGGGTATTTACTATTTTCTAAGTCTTCGGATGCGCTTTCATTTTCAGCTGAACCTTGGGTCCAGATGGTGAACTGATTTTTGACCAGTTCAACGTTGATGACCTGCAACTGCTTAGCAATCTCTGCCGACAGATAGCGAGCCGGGTTGTCCAAAAGAGCCAAGAGCAGAGCGCCGGTTCGAATACTTGATTGATTAAGTTCCGCCGTTGCGAGTAAAAGTGCATCTTTGAACCACTCAATCAACAGGGGGGAGAATGCGGGGGTATCATCGCGTTTACCTTGCTGATAAGCACAATTTTCAAGACTGTTTTTTATTGCGTCGTAGCTCAGATTAGCCTTGTCGAAAATAACTCGCATATCGCATAACGGGGTATTCAGACATTCAAGTAAATAATGGGCAACGGTAATTTCGGACTCTTGTTGACCAACACAAGTGGATGCCGTGGTTTCTAAAATTTGTTTACTGATAGGGTTAAACCGGGCAACCAGTTTAGGGATGTCTATTCTGATCATCTTAAAGTCCTTATTAGTGCAATAACTTGTTCAGTTGCGCAAGAATGTCCATGCTTTGGCTGTGCAGCTTAAATTGATAAAACACGTATACCACGCATAGGCCAGCAGCCAACCAGACAGACATACGCTTAATGGAAAGGCGATTACTAAGAGAGTATTTACTTGTATTTGCCCTGCCTTGATGAAGTAAGGTTCCGCCGGCATCACTATCTTCTTTTAAAGCTATTATCTGATCATGCAAACGACGGAAAATTCGGTTAAATTCTTCACTGTTTCCTTCAATCACTTTGTAACGACCGCGAAATCCTAAACAGAAACAGATGTAAATGAATTCCAGTAAGTCTTTATATCTTTTTGGTTCAGCTTGAAGGCGCTCCAATAATAAATAAGCGCGTTCTCCTCCCCAGGCTTCATTATGAAATTTAACTAATAGAGATTGGTTGCCCCACGTATTTTGATTATCCCAAGGGTGTTGCATGGCAACTTCATCAATAAAAGTACAAAGAATGTAGCGGAATGAGACTATTTGACTATTTTCATACCCTTGGGATTGTAATATTTGCTCAATCGCCCCCATATCGTTGACGACTTGGCGGTATAGAGATTCTGCATTATCAAGATGAGTAATATCTCGAAGTCGTTGCACCATACCTAATAGCGGAGTGGCAGCATCAATCATAGGATTTACACTATTTCCTCGCAGGGTAAAGGCATGCTGATTCATATTTTTATTCGTCATTATTTGCCCCTGATTGCCCAAAACTGCATATCTAGCTCAGGAAAATTACCTGATACATGGAATGCAATAGCACTATTAGTCACTATGTCAGCCCATGCAGGAGCTTGAGTATCCAGTTGGAAATAGGTGTAGCCTGAATGGTGTGGCAGTTGTGCCGGTGCTGCATTCAATGGAATTAGTGGTACACCCTGTATTTGTACGCTGACCAAATCGCGAATTTTATTTGGTGATGAAATTTTAGTTTGTTGAACAAATTGGCGGAACAGTTGGTCTTGCGGTACACGAGCTTTTACCGCAATGATGAAATCTGAAGTTGCCAGCAGTTGTTTATCATGAATAACGCCGTCAGAAATACCGTGCGATCTTTTGGTCAACTGAATTGAGACCGCTCTTGGCGTTAAGACAATGCTGAGTGCACGGCGAGTTATCATCATTAACTCATGGAAGGTTAATGACAAATTGTCATGGTCATAATGAGCGAATATTGGGGCAACGCGGGATTCATCGGTAAACGTCATCAGTTCACCACACAGTGAGACTAGCTGGCGGTATAAATCTTCAGGATGAATGGCGCTACGTTTTGCCAAATGGATAAATATAGGCTGCATACGATTAAATAGCTGAAGCATCATGAACTCGGCAACATCTGCAACACCTTGCTGACCGGGAGCACTAATACGACTTGATAGCTGTTTAGCTCGTTCAGTAATTAAGCCAGAAACTTCACTAAGAAAATCATATAAGTAAGGTACAGTGATGAGTGAATTGCACGTTGGAATAAACGTTTCATCAAGTATGAGTGTACCGTCTGGGTTTCGCTCTTTGATGCAGCAAACAGGCAGCGTTGTATAGGCGCTAAGATCTTCTGAACCTTGAATAAGTTTAGGGGCTAGCATCGAGACAGGGATTGTGTTGACGCTTCCATTACGGCCAAATACATCCCGGACATCATTACTACCCTGAACAAAACGTGTGCTACCCGTTTTTAACTCTTGGGCCGTGTCAATATTTGCTATGGAAAAGTTACGAATAGGCAAAGCAAGATAAATAATTCGGCTAGATGCGTCATTTATTTGAATAATATCTAATGGGTCAGGAGACTTATCTTGATAAGGGAGTTCAAATAAGGTCCCATCCGGCATAGTTCCTTCAGCAGAAGAGAGACCAATTCGACCTAAACGCAAGTATTCCCGGTTTATTTCTAAATGGCTAAAACCATAAAAATAGCAATTCAACATGTTGAGCAGATGGCTAGACAGGTATTCATGATATCTTTGCTGTTGCTGAAAGTGTTGAGGGCCAATGGCTCCGTTTAACCAGACAACATTACTTTGCGTTCCCATTATTTATCTTCCTTTCTAATTTCAACTCGATCGGCACGCGCATGGATCATTATGTTTTCTTTTTTACCCACGCTTTCGACGTCGATAATGTCGTACCACTGCGAATCATCAATATAGGAGTAGTGGGCGATAATACCGATGAAGCGAGTTTCAGCATCGAGCTTTATGGGCGGCAGTGATTTAAACTGGCCTGGTAACAGGCTGTAGTCCTGATGGTTAACATAATTTTTGCCCAATGCTTTTTCAGGCCCGTCATTTAATATTTGGTCATAATCAATGGATGAAAACTTAGAGTCATCATTGAGATAAACAACCTGAAGTTCTATTGGCGTTGGTTCACCGCTTTGGTTAGGATTCAAATCGGGCTCTGATACCAGCGTCAGTGAAATCTCCGTAGGATTTTTCGATGGATAACCCACCGGAACATTCGGATCTTTAATCACTTCCACAATCTTTTGTGTTGTTTCACAACCAGTTAATAACGCTACCACCACCATGAAAAACAGTGGTAACAGATAGCGGTGGATACTAGGCATGATTTTCACGCTCCAGATTTAGCTTACGGATCTGTTTGTCATATTCTTGTTCATAGTGTTCCCAGAACAGCTTTTCAAATCCGGTTTGGCGGTTAGAAGAGAGCTCTTGGTAGTAGCTGCAAAACATTTGCCAACTCCAGTTGTCATCCATCTCCTGACGATTACGCCCATGTCTGTAACTTGTGAATCGGCTAAGTAATTGTTCAGGAGAAAATACATCAAGTATGGCTGAGAGGGCATATTGAGTTGCCGTATGGCTTGCCTGATTGTGGAGCTGAATGTTGTCTAAGCTTTCAGCGACCGCCGTGGGAGCGGATAAGTGCACTGAACATGCTTTAGAGGAGAATAAACTAGAGATAGTGTCTTCATAGGTTTGATTTAAGCGCAGCGGGTTATCTTCAATAGCGCGAAGATTTTTATGATTTAGAATGCTTTTAGATTGCTGAAGCTTAAGTAATCCTTCAATTGATGCACGAATTGTTTGCCCTAGCTCTTCAAGGATGATGTTTGCTTCATCGGTATTCTCAATATCAAGGCTCACGCCAAGCCCGCGTAAAAGAGGCGCGACAGCAAGATACATCTCGGGAGATAAGCGGTTATTGTGTAAGTTATTATCGCCATTATTTCTATTGGTTTTAATATTCAGAAAACCGGTATTTAGCCCTGAGGTTTCTTGTTTGAGGTTATAGTCATAAAGTTCTGGTTGAGTTGAAGATTCCGGTAAAGAGGGTGTATTGTTATGAAATTGGCTGATTACACTTAATGAATCGGCATCAATCGCTTTAAGCGGATCAATGATTACATTATCTTGGGTATCTTCAACTGAGTGATGTGATTGAGTTTTGGGATGGCTTCTTAATAGTTCTTCCAGTGGCTTATCGCTGTGATGAATAATATCCGTTGGTTGCGTACTTAATATATCGATAAAGGCCTCTGGATTTGAACCAGTCTGAATGTTGACATTAAGTTTACCGATTTGCGCTTTATCACCATGTTGTAATTTGATACGTTGATGGAGAGAACTAACTTCTGAACCATTAATAAATATGGCTTTACCACCCGCTAAGGAGATAAAAAATGCACCATCTTGGTAATCAAGATGAACTTGTGATTCGGCAATGTTGAGATTTATATCTTGCAAAATCCAGTCATTGGTTGCGGCACTGCCAATTGTTCCACCGTTTATTGAAAAATAGTGTTCACTCTTCTTCCCACTTTGCATCAGTTGTGGATTGGTGACTTTAAGCAATAGGGTATGCTGATTCTTTTCCATGTGATTATTCCCGCACACAAATAGTTACGTTTGGGTTGACTGGTACTTCACCAATAAACGAGGTCCAACCCAAGAGACAAGAGACGTCGTCGCTTAAATTCATTGTTGTTATTTGATCGGATGCCAGAGATAGTGTGATATCAAAAGCAAACTGGTCGCGCAGAATGAAAGAAACGAAATTTTTTAAAGGCTGGTAGTTATCACCAGTCGGTAGAAATGATAGATAGCGTTTAATCGAAAGGTTACCTAGGCAAAGCGTAAATTTACTGCTGCAATCGTGTAAATAGTCACCGATAACAAACGTATCACCGAGTTGTGAATTAGATATGCCTAAATTTGTTTGTTGATCCTCTGGAATTGGAACTATCCGTGGTTGCAGAGGGTTGATGTTGACATCGGATAGGTCAAAGCAATGAGCGATGATACCGCTCAAGACTTCTTGTGAGCGAGATGTGCCTGAAAGCATTCCTGCATAGGCCAGCATTTTTGTATGATTAACGTTTAACGTTCCTCGGATAGCTGCCTTCTCTAGACCAACCAAGGCAAACATTCTTTGAGAAAAGGGGTCATTCCCCCGATCTTTGAACGAAATGTAGTATCGATATTTTCGCCAAATCCGATGAAGTAACGTGACATCTCGATGGTTAAATAGATCCAAAAAATTATTTAGTCCCGCCTCATCTTGTGAATACTCCCAGGCTAAAGGTTCCAGATAAAAACCGGGCAGGGGAGATTGGCTTCCCTGTAAACCAAGAAAGTTTATGGCGAGATGGAAGCGGCCGTCGTCGTTTTGATAAAGTGATGTAAGATCGGAATGAGGAAAAGCCAGTGAACCACTGGCAGAAAAACAAATCAGTTCATCGTCTGGAGAAAGTTCTTTATCCAGGTAATCTTGCTTCCCTTCATTTTTATAAATTAACTCCAGGAGCTGATAAAAATTATATTTCTCAGGAACTATATCAGCGAGTGCTGACCGATTTTCATTGGCCATGTGTATCGCTCCTGATTATCCATGTTTATCATTGTTAATAAATGGTAAGAATTTAATGCGGCTACTTGTGAAAAAAATTGTGATAACACGGTACCGAATAAATACATCTCACCTTCAGAATTGAACGTCGATTGCTTTATAAAAATAGATGTTTCAAAGCCCCGAACCATCAATCCATCGGGTAATCTTCTCTCTGAGGGCTTGGTCTCCATTTTTTGGATACCGCTAAGTTGCTTAATCGCATTTTTTTCAGATTGACGATTATGTTGAGCCGGGAAGTTATAGCCCATTAGCATCTGTTTAAGTACTTCAGTATCTAGCAAAGACATGTAATTTTGCGCCAGATTAGAAATGGCCTTCCAGTACAAAGTGCTGTCTAATATTGGTGATAGTTGCATTGTTGGACGAGTGATGTTTTGCACTTTGATTACGTCTGCAAGTCCCTTATCAGTAATATGAGATATCTCACCAATATGAAGTTGAGCGGGCATATCTCTGTTGGTACACATCAGCCGTAATGAGATGATTTCATCCTTATTCTGCCAAAGCTCTTCATCACCTCTGACAAACGATAGCCAATGGGTGATTTTTTTATTTTTAATGTGTTGTGTCTGTTTTGATTGGTAATAGAGCCTTTGATAGCCTTTTTCTCGTTGTATCTGGTGTTTAAAACTGTTAAACGGGACGTAGGTATATTGATGCTGATTGCCATTGGTAGTTGAGCGACGATTACAGCTTTCAACATGTTCGACTGAAAAAATATCGTAATCTTCGGGATACTGATAGCTAGCGACAATAGGATATTGTGATTTTCTGCCATGAAGAATGATCGGCTCGCCATCATGATGAAAGAGATTTATCGCAGGAACACAGTTAATCTGAACGCTATCGTTGCGAAGCTTTAGTGATGGTGGAAACGAGCGACTAAAATTCACCTTGAGGCTGAATGTGGAATATTTTAAAGATTTTGGAAAAATATTTTTGTTTTCATGGGTGATGCGTAAAAAAAGAAAACCTTCATTAAAACAAAAATACTCTTGCAAGAGTCGATTACCGGTATTGGTATTCTCGGGATATGGGATCATGGCGTCGGAACGTTCGAACCCGACCAGGTTAAACTTTGGTGTTTCCAAAGGCAGCTCAACATCGTTGATAACAACCGAAGCAGAGGTGACGTAGTTAGTGAGCATCATATATAGCTGTGAGCCGATATAAGGATCTTGCCCAAGATAAAAACTGTATTGTTCTAAATCCAATGGTTCTGATGAGTGATTAAATGAGAAGGTCAATAATAGTGAATCAGAAGACTCTCGAACGATCTGACTTGATTCTAGCTTTGCCGGAGTTACGATTAAGTCTCGGCATATCTGAAATATACAAGCAGGTTGATCTGATGTAGACGTTGTGACTTGGGTTCCTTTAGGTATGAAGTTTATCCGATCGCTTAATGACGTCGCATTCATAATGGTTATGCTGGGCACCGGGCGTAGATAATTTGGCCATAGCAACTGGATCAAGTCTTGAGACAAATTTGGGAAATCTTGTTTGAGCTTTGCCTTTAAGGTTGCCGTCATATATGCCAGTCCATCGAGCATACGTTCAACGTCAGGGTCTTGCCCTTCTTCTATGAGAAATTGAGATAATTGAGGATTCATATCAGCAAAATCATGAATTGCTGATTTGATGAATGTCATTTCATCCTGAAATTGTTGCTGTAATGGCATAAAGTCCTTCAAATATCTAATAAATAATGCCGTTCATTATCAAGGCGAAGTTGAAATTCAACGTTCGTCGAACCCTGCTCATTTTGTATTGTTGCCGTAATATCAAAAAGCATGGTAAGAGGGTCATGATTATTGACCCTTGGTGTTACTGTCGCAGTCGATATGCGAGGTTCAAATTTTTCAATGCAGTCCTTTATGGACTTGCAAATAGTGATGTTTAGCTCTGTACTTGTTTGCGTGGCGTCATTTAGATCAATAACGCCTATTTCTTTGGTACTTTGGCTACTACCAGGCCGCGTATTAAGAATTCGAGTCAGGTTAAGCTTTATCGACAATAATGGATCCGTAGATACGCTATAATCATCTCTGTTTGCTTTAGCCCGAACTCTTTCGAATAGACTCCGTTTAGAGTCTTTAGACCATCTTAATAACGCGGCCATGGTATTTACACTTCCTAATCTTTGTCCAAACGTCCAACCAGCGACAGTTCAAAATTTGCACCCATGTATTTAAAATGCGGGCGAACTGATACGGAGACTTGATACCAGCCCGGATCGCCTTCAACATCAGATACGGTTATTTGAGCCGCACGCAATGGCCGGCGGCTGCGCACTTCTGCTGGTGGATTTTCTTGATCGGCAATGTATTGTTTTAACCAGGTATTGAGCTCACGTTCCAAGTCACCGCGCTCTTTCCAAGAGCCCAACTGTTCACGTTGTAAGACTTTAATATAGTGAGCAAGACGGTTGATAATAAACATATAGGGGAGTTGAGTGCCTAACTTATAGTTAGTTTCAGCCTGCTTGCCTTCCGGAGTATTAGGAAAGCGTTTAGGAATTTGCACTGAATTTGCAGAAAAGAATGCTGCGTTATCACTCCCCTTACGCATAGTTAATGCAATGAAACCTTGTTCAGCTAATTCAAACTCACGGCGATCGGTGATTAGGGTCTCTGTCGGAATTTTTGGCTGAATTTCACCCAATGATTCATATAGGTGAACAGGTAGATCTTCTACCGCTCCTCCGCTCTGTGGTCCGATAATATTTGGACACCAGCGATATTTCGCGAAAGAATCAGTAATCCGAGTACCCATAGTAAATGCAGTGTTAGCCCACAAGAAGTTTTCGTGGTTGGTATCAACATCTTCTGTGTAGTTGAAAGATTTAATCGGATTATCTGTATGTGAGTAGGGGAGTCGGGCTAGATAACGGCCAGCCACTAAACCTAAATAGCGAGCGTCCTCACTTTCTCGTAGTGCACGCCATTTTGTGTATACAGGGCTCTCAAAAATTGAGCTCAATTCTTTAATTGAAGAAAGCTCGGTATAGCTATCGATACCGAAGAATTTCGGTGAAACGGCTGAAATAAATGGCGCGTGGGCCATCGCGCCAACTGCGCTGACATATTTCATTAACTTCAGGTCTGGAGCACTGGCTGTATATGCATAGTTACCTAAAACCACACCAACGGGCTCGCCACCAAACTGGCCATAGGTATTGGAATAGATATGTTTGTAATAGCCTGTTTGAACAATTTCTGGGGCATATTCAAAATCTTCAAGAAGCTCTTCTTTTGTAGCGTGAATAAGATTGATTTTGATATTTTCGCGAAAATCAGTGCGATCCACTAAGAGCTTGATACCACGCCATGCACTTTCAATTTGCTGAAGTTGTTCATTGTGCAAAATGGCATCCATCTGTGTAGATAAAGTTTTATCTAACTCAGCGATCATTTGATCAACCAGAATTTTATTAACTGGTTCTTCGGTGTTCCCACTTTCCAGCATATTAGTGATAAACATGGCGACGCCTTGTTTAGCAACTTCATAGCCTTCATCGGATGGCTCAATGCGAGATTTTGCCATTATCTGTTCTAAAACACTTGGATTATGGGAAGTCGATTGGGCTTCTAAACTACGATCTTTTACTTGAGATTGAGACATACAAATTCCTTTCTCTGTCAGCAACATATAGTCATTCTGGCGGGGTTACTCGTGTTCTGGCTTATAAGCAGCTAGTTCTTCAAGAATTTTCTGCCGAGCTTTTTCATCTTTTAATACGTTCGCAATTTGCTCACGGAACCCTTTGATATTTCCCAATGGACCTTTTAATGCGACTAAGGCCTCTCTAAGTTCAAGAAGTGATTGCAATTCAGGAACTTGTTTTGCGATATTATCTGGTGAAAAGTCCTGCAAGTTTTTGATATTCAGTTTGACAGTAAGATCTTCTTCTGCGTCTTCTTTGAGCGTATTCGGCACGGCTAAAGTCAGGCTGATTTCTGATTTTTCCATAACGTCATTAAAGTTGTTCTTATCAATAGAAATTGCAGGCCTATCTTCAATCGAAGTTTCTTCTGTTCTGCCTTTATGATCGCCAATGACCACCATATTCAATGGTAATTCTTTTTCAGCTACCTGACCGCCGGTCGCTGGTTTGAACTTGATATTAATTCGTTCTTTTGGTGCAACACTTACGCTTTTATTACCACTCATAGGACAGTCCTTTTATTACATTCATTTCCGACAAAGATATTTAGAAAACATACAACAAAAGGCCACCCGATTATGGAAACAGTGAGGGTGGCATATACATACGCATTTATCTTAGGACATAATAATTATCACAAATTTTTAGTGTAATCTAGAAGATATTACTCGTTTCCTAAAAGGAACGACATATTTATGATTTTTTAAAAAACCTGTCATTATTACGAGCTGTATTCATTAATAGACAGGGTTATAATGACGGCATTTATATTTTGAAAATATAGATTGCCGATAGAGTATTTCTAACCATATTGGCCTATTTGATATTGGCTGATTTAATAATGAAGTTTTAAGGAGAGAACTGAATGCCAACCCCATGTTATATTTCAATCGAAGGGAAAACTCAGGGTAATATTACCGCTGGAGCTTTTACCGCTGAGTCTGTTGGTAATATTTTTGTGGAAGGTCATGAGGATGAAATGTTAGTGCAAGAATTTCTGCACAACGTTACCGTACCTACAGACCCACAATCAGGACAACCATCTGGCCAACGGGCGCATAAACCTTTTATTTTCACTGTTGCTTTAAATAAAGCCGTTCCACTGCTTTATAATGCGCTGGCTTCAGGTGAGATGCTGCCTAAGGTTCAATTGAAATGGTACCGTACTTCGATCGAAGGTAAACAAGAGCATTTCTTTACTACATCGCTGGAAGACGCGACTATTGTCGATATTAATCTGCACATGCCTCACTGTCAGGAACCGACTCAAAAAGAGTTTACTCAATTAATGGCCGTATCTCTGGCATATCGTAAAATTGTTTGGGAACACACCGTCGCTGGAACTTCTGGTTCTGATGATTGGAGAGCTCCACTCGAGTCATAATAATTATAATCCGCCCGCCTTCGTCGAGGGCGGATTAATAGCTATGTTATTAATTCATAATATAGCTATTACTTTAGAAGCATAAAGAATGATTAATGTCGAGAGAAATAGATTAAAACGGACTAAGAAAAAAGTAACCTCGTAATACTTTATACCTTGGTAATTAATACATGTATTTTAATGATCAAGGTATTGATGTTTCTAACGGGGTAGCCTGTTTTTATCCTACAACGAATAAAATGCAGCATCGAGGCACTATTTTCTGCTGTAATATTTCTTCGCTTGTTATTTCATTGTCATTATTGTGAGATTTATCTGGTTTACTGGGGATGGTTGGATATTTATCGTTAATTTCTTTAGTAAGGCTTGTTTGAAATAATTAATCAGGTTGATTAATGGTGAAATTACCTCCACTAAGTTTTAATGTGGTTAGGGTGATGATTTTAACTGTAACTATAATTTATTGCGTTAATATAACGATATAAATAATGATATAGCTATGTATTTCGTTCTCCCATCCATGCTCCGCATCGTTGGCGATTTTATACTTATGCATTTTCAGGCTTATGACATACACGAGTCCATCTTGTTAACTAAACGAGTCGGATATGAGCTTAATTAAATATAGCTATCTACGTGTTTTTATAATTAACCTCATAGGAACTAAATGGCTGAGCTTATCCCTGCGCTAAACAGTTGTACTGAAAAAATGATGCCCGGAGAACGCCGCTTGGCCAAGCGACTCGAAGCCTCTCTCGATAATAACTGTCTATGTTGGTACGACATTCCTGTCGGTCAACAACAACAACGTTACCCAGACTTTATTATTCTGAACCCGGAACGTGGATTACTATTCTTAGAAGTGAAAGATTGGCGAATTGAGAACTTACATAAGATAGACAAAACTCGAGTGGAATATGGCCGTGCCACCTTAGTTAATCCGATTGAGCAAGTTCGTCAGTGTAGCTATACCGTGATAAATCAGCTCAAGACCGACAGGCAATTATTACAACAGGATGACCGCTATAAAGGGAGTCTGTGCATCGCCTATGGTTATGGGGTCTTTTTTAGCCATATCACACGTAAACAGTTAAATAACGCCATACCTATCGACGAGCAAGTTAACCTTCTTCCTCCTCATTTAGTTATTTGCAGTGATGAAATTACTGACTCTGTCAGCCATGAATCATTTAATCAGGCGCTTTGGGCGCTATTTCCCTATCAATTTAAAACGGCACTCACGTCAGTCCAACGTGACCGTATTCGTTGGCATCTCTTTCCTGAAATTCGCATTACTCATACTCAGGCTGATTTATTCCATACTGATGAGACAGATGTGGGCAAGGGCTCTTATCAATCAGCACCGGACATCATCCGAATCATGGATATTCAACAAGAATTACTGTCCCGCAGTTTGGGGGAAGGGCATCGAGTAATTCACGGCGTTGCAGGTTCAGGCAAAACACTGATATTACTGTACCGATGTCTGTATCTTGCCGAAGTGTTGGCCTCTCCTATTTTAGTCCTTTGCTACAATACGACGTTAGCGGCTCGATTAAAATGTCAAATTGCTGAGCGAGGGCTGGATAATCGGGTACAAGTATTTCATTTTCATGGATGGTGCAAAGATCAATGCCAACAATATAATGTTAAGGTTGATGCTTTGGAGAGCAATCCTTGGGAGCAACATGTAGAGGCCGTTATAGATGCAGTGAAAGAAGGTAAGATACCTAAGGAGCAATACGGTGCACTTTTGATTGACGAGGGACATGATTTTGATTCTGCCTGGTTAGCGCTAGTTACTCAAATGGTGGATACAAAAACGAATGCACTTCTTTTCATGTATGATGACGCCCAATCTATTTATAGAAAACGTGGCGCATTAGGATTCTCTCTAGCCAGTGTGGGTATTCAAGCCCAGGGGCGCACATCTGTATTACGACTGAATTACCGTAATACTAAAGAGATCCTCGGATTCTCCTATCGCTTTGCACAGCAATATTTTGATTCACGTGATGATATGCATACGGCATTTATGCCACCAGAGGCGGCGGGAATACAAGGTGTGGCCCCCGAATTAAAGTCATTTGAATCGTTATCTAAAGAAGTCTCCTATCTTATATCATGGATAAAACACGAGTATTCCGAGGGCGTTTGTTGGCGGGATATGGCTATTCTTTGCCCTTCTAACAGCGTCGGTAAATACCTTGAAAAAGCACTGGCTGATACTGATATTCCTCACCGTCACTTTTTTACTGCATATGATAAAAAACGGTATAATCCTTCAGATGACTGCGTGGGTATTTTTCCCTTACCCAGTAGCAAAGGATTAGAGTTTCATTCAGTCGCAATTATCGATAGTAGTCATATCCTTAATGATAGCAGTGATTTAGCAGATGAAGCTCGCCGCTTATATGTCGGATTTACGCGTGCAACTCAGCGGTTGCTGGTGACCTGGCATAAAAATAATGAGCTTAGTACAAGTCTGGAAAATTCATTCAGTAATTGTGGTTGTTAGCGATATTCACTTCATCAAGGTTCAACTAGACTAATCTGTTTGTTTTTTTGTCTTGCTTGAATTGAGCTCGGTGGAATAAACAAATGTATGTGTCTTCACCGATACCGGGGTATCCCGTGAAAATGGGCCTATATACTAGTCAGCCTCTCGCATGACATTTCACTTATGGGGCAGTAGCGTAATTTAGTGGAAATAATTTCAGGAACAAATCACTTTACACACGCCTGTTATTTAGTCTTAATCACCTTATTGATGGACTGGCAGAATGACTATTTTGGTTGAAGGTTTCTATGTGGTTCTTAAAATTTTTATTTAAAAAGCGTTTTGATTCAGAATTTGTCGAGCAGCTTTTCCTGTCACTCTCTGAACGCATTAGTGATTTAGAGATCGTCTGGAAAAAGGGTGGCTCAGTCGTTGTGAAGTCAGACGCTTCATCGGCCATGATTAAAAAAGGCAAGAAAGTGCTTTTTGTTCAAAATTCGCGTGGCGGATGGGTTGATTTATTGTTTGCCGGAGAAGACCGACAGGCTTTGACTGAGGTGATTAAGCAATACAAACTGGGGCAAGAAAAACCTAATTTTGCTCCCGGTATTATTTTGGCAGTGATTTACCTTTTATTAGCCCTAAGCTCTTTAAATGTCAATGAAGGAACCGTCGAAATAGTATACCGCGTTTCCATTGCTACCGTGGTGCTGGGAACGGCGCTAATGGTGATGGGCTATTCATCAAACTGGTCTAATAATGTGCGTAGCTTATGTGCCACTATTTGGATTATGGGAATGATTATTGCCGTGCCCACTTCTTTGCTGCTGTTACCTCTGGTTATGGCCTCTAATCGACAGCAATTGACCCGCTTATATCATTAAGCTTATCGGTGGATAGCTGTTCACCTATATTCAACGATAGCGCTTCTCGCTGTAAGCGCTATCCGCTAAACTTGTATTTAATAATTTATTAAATTTCATCAAGCAAAAGAGGTTATTCATGTATCAAGATCTGATCCGCAGTGAATTGAATGAAGCAGCCGATGTTTTACAAAAATTCCTGAGTGATGATGCCAATATAGAATCAGTACAACGCGCTGCTCTATTGTTAGCTGATTCTTTTAAAGCCGGTGGCAAAGTCCTCTCCTGTGGTAACGGTGGCTCTCACTGTGACGCCATGCACTTTGCCGAAGAACTTACGGGTCGCTACCGTGAAAATCGTCCAGGGTACCCGGCAATTGCAATTTCAGATCCGAGCCATATCTCTTGCGTCAGTAATGATTTTGGCTATGACTATATATTCTCGCGTTATCTTGAAGCGGTAGGCCGTGAAGGGGATGTATTGTTCGGTTTATCAACGTCCGGTAATTCAGCAAATATTTTAAAAGCGATTGAAGCTGCCCGAGCTAAAGGGATGAAAGTGATCGTGCTGACGGGTAAAGATGGCGGCAAGATGGATGGCTTGGCTGATGTTGAAGTACGAATTCCTCATTTTGGTTATGCAGACCGCATTCAGGAAGTTCATATTAAAGTTATCCATATCCTAATGTTACTCGTTGAAAAAGAGATGGTTAAATAGTCGCTGTTATTAGTGGGTATTTTTCGTTGAAAGGTGGAGGCCGGTATGTGTGAGTTGCTCGGAATGAGTGCTAATGTGCCAACGGATATTTGTTTTAGCTTTACCGGCCTGATTCAACGCGGTGGCCGTACCGGGCCACACAAAGATGGCTGGGGTATTACTTTTTATGAAGGGAAAGGATGTCGGACATTCAGAGATCCTCAACCGAGTTATAATTCTCCGATAGCGAAGTTAGTGCAGGACTACCCGATTAAGTCCTGTGCAGTGATATCCCACATTCGCCAGGCAAATCGCGGGGCGGTGGCGTTAGAGAATACCCATCCTTTTACGCGTGAACTTTGGGGTAAAAACTGGACCTTTGCGCATAATGGCCAATTGAGCGGGTATCGTGGATTAAAGATGCCATTCTTTCAGCCAATCGGTGAGACTGACAGTGAGTATGCTTTCTGTTGGTTATTGGAACAGCTAAAACAACGTTATCCGCGTAAGCCCGGAAACTGGCCGGCGGTATTTAAATTTATTGCTGAGTGTGCTGCACAGCTAAGGGAAAAGGGCATATTCAATATGCTGCTTTCAGATGGTCATTACGTGATGGCTTACTGCTCAACCAATTTATATTGGTTAACCCGAAGAGCGCCGTTTGGCAAAGCGACATTACTCGATGAAGATGTTGAGATTGATTTTCAAAAGCAGACAACACCGGATGATGTCGTCACGTTGATTGCTACTCAGCCACTAACCGGTAATGAACAATGGCAAAAAATCCCGCCGGGAGAATTTGCCCTGTTTCATTTCGGCGAGCGAGTGCTTTAGTGAGCAAAAGGATTACGCTGATCTTGGGTGTGGTTACTCGCCAGTAATCCCTGAGGGGCTAAATCGTAGCGCCCATTATTCACCACCATGGTTGGCGGCAGGCGGTTTTTCTCAAAGAAGTCGTAGCCGGTTTTAAGCTGCTGCCAAAATTCATAATGCACATTGTGGCTATAACGCTGCATATTTTCTTCGGTCATGCGAAATGGGAATATATTTACATCCACTTCCGGCTGGCCGTTGATCAGCGCATATTCAATAAACTGGTAGATCTCTGCAATTTGTTTATTGGTCATCGCATAGCAGCCTTCGGATACACAATCACCGTGGACCATTAGATGCTTACCGGTAAAACCATGGGCCTGATCGTATTGATTCGGATAACCAATATTAAATGAACGATAGAATTTACTGTTAGGGTTGAGGCTTTTCATCGTCACCTGATAAAAACCCTCAGGACTTTTAAAGTCGCCCTGAATACGTTTTGGTCCTAATCCGCCAGAGTAATTACATACCGGATACGACTGAACTAATTTATAGCCACCCTGATTTTTAACAAATAGCTCCAGAGTCTTGTCTTCTTTTATAATCCGGATATAGACTGGTAAGCCTAATAGTTTTTGTTTTTCTGGTGACATTTGTGGTGCTGTTGGCTGTTCTACTGTTGGCGCTTCTGCATTTGAATAAAATGAAATCGGCGACAATAATAATAGGCTGAGCATTAATATGTATTTGCCCATGGTTCTTCCTGTTGTTAACGGCATATATCCGGATAGTTAATTAATACAATATTGCTATATTTATAACCAATTTTCTTGCGCGCTAGTGTAAGTCAGATTATAGAAAAAGAGTAATTCTTTTTTTATGATAAATTGTTATTTTTGTTTTTAACATTATGTATATTAAGGTAAAAAGTTTGAAGATTTTATCTAATTCATTGATGTCATTATTAGTTTTTGGCCTCTCTATTTTTCTTACGGCATGTAATCCTCAACAATCGTCAATTAACGGTCAAACCATGGGGACTTATTATTCGATTAAATATGTTGGAAATTCGGATTTGCCTGATGAAAAGACCTTACAAAAAGAAGTGGATAAATTACTAGAACAGGTTAATGACCAGATGTCGACTTATCGGCCGAACTCCGAATTAAGCCGATTTAATAGTAGCCGTGAGGTTAATCAGCCATTCCCGGTTTCAGCGGCGACGGTAAAAGTCATTAACGAAGCCATTCGGATTAATCAGCTAAGTCAGGGAACCTTAGATATTACCGTTGGGCCGTTAGTCAATTTATGGGGATTTGGTCCGGAAAATCGCCCGGATGAAGTTCCTTCAGACAGTGAACTGGAAAAACGTAAAGCTTGGGTTGGTATGGATAAATTCAGCGTTGAGGGAAATACGCTGATCAAACATGTTCCTGAACTCTATCTTGACCTGTCAGCCATTGCTAAAGGCTATGGCGTTGATGTTATCGCTGAATATCTGACATCGTTAGGTATCAATAATTATATGGTTGATATTGGCGGGGAAGTCCGGACTAAGGGACTGAACGATCGCAAAAAACCGTGGCGTATTGCGATTGAAAAACCGGTCGCCGGCATCGAGCAAAATGTTCAAGTCATTGTTGAGCCGGGGGATATGGCTATGGCGACATCCGGTGATTATAGGAATTTCTTCGAGGTCAACGGCGTTCGTTATTCCCATACCATAGACCCGCGCACCGGCAGGCCGATATCGAATAATATTGTATCTATAACGGTAATGGATTCATCTTGTATGACTGCAGATGGTCTTTCTACTGCCCTAGGCGTTCTGGGGGAAGAAAAGGCCATCATACTGGCTAATCAGCTGAATATACCGGTTATGATTATTACAAAGTCGGCTGAGGGGTTTTCTGAACACTATTCTGACAGCTTTAAAGCTAAGTTAATCAAACAGTAAGTTCCCGCATTTAGACAGACTTGAGCTATTATCGTTTAGCCTGTATATTTATACAGTCTTAATGGTGATGGCTAAAGGTGAGTTGTGCGTAAAATCATACATATTGATATGGATTGTTTTTATGCGGCAGTTGAAATGCGCGACGATCCTTCATTGGCTAATATTCCCATTGCCGTCGCTGGTCGTTCTGAGCAGCGCGGGGTGGTAAGTACCGCAAACTATATGGCTCGTCGTTATGGCGTTCATAGCGCAATGCCGGTAGCTCAGGCGCGCAAACTTTGCCCGCATCTAAAAATTCTACCCGGCCGCATGGCTGTGTATAAAGCCATTTCACATCAGATCCATGAAATATTCCTGCGTTACACCTCAATCATCGAACCACTCTCTTTAGATGAAGCCTATCTGGATGTGACCGACTGCTTAAAATTTAACGGCTCAGCGACGCTAATTGCGCAAGATATCCGACAGGCTATCTTTAATGAATTAAAACTAACGGCCTCAGCCGGCGTTGCATCGATTAAATTTTTAGCCAAAATTGCCTCGGATATTAATAAACCTAACGGGCAATATGTTATTGCTCCCGGCCAAATAGCCGATTTTTTGGCACAGTTACCATTAACTAAAATATCCGGGGTCGGGAAGGTTACCGGTAGTAAGCTGGCTGAGCTTGGGCTGTACACCTGCACAGACGTTCAAAATTATAATTTAGCCGATCTGTTACGCCGGTTTGGTAAGTTTGGCCGCGTTTTGTATGAACGCTGCAATGGGATTGATGAACGGGCGGTGTGTAGCGATCGCCAGCGTAAGTCGATTGGTGTTGAAACGACGTTGTCTAAAGATATTCATGACTGGGATAGCTGCCTGAGCGTGATTGACGGTCTGTATACGGAATTGGAACGGCGTTTGTCGAATGTCAATCCGGACCTAAGAATTGCCCGTCAGGGTGTTAAACTTAAGTTTGATGATTTTCAGTTAACCACGCAGGAACACGTTTGGCAGAAGCTCGACAGAGAAGATTTGTTAACCGTCGCTGAACAGGTTTGGCAGCAAAGGCGTAATAACCGGGGAGTCAGGCTGGTTGGCCTTCATGTAACCTTGATTGATCCTCAAATAGACCGACAGTTGGCGCTATTTTCATAGCCCGATTATGGCCAGTCGACTGTTTTATCGATTCAGACGATTATTGTTTAAAACAATAATGGCGGGAATTGCTCCCGCCATTGTTCATCAGCTATCAATATCAAATACTATTAATTGCGCTCAGGAATCGATTTAAGCAATTGAGTCAGCAACTGCCAGTAACGTGCAACGCTCGGAATATGAACCTGCTCATCCGGTGAGTGCGGGCCGGTAATCGTTGGTCCAATAGAGACCATATCCATATCAGGATAAGGGCGTTTGAACAGACCGCACTCCAGTCCGGCATGAATCACCATAATATTGGGTGTGGTATCAAACAGTTTTTTATAGCTATCACGAACCAGGCTCATAATCGGAGATTCAGGGTCTGGCTGCCAGCCAGGATAACCGCCTTTAGCACTGGTTTGTGCACCGGCCAACTGCCCCAGAGAGATCAGCATATCGGCCACATACTCTTTTCCGCTATCGATTAGCGAACGAATCAGATAAATAACCTGTGCCTGATCCTGATCGGTTGTTACAACACCAAGGTTAAGGGATGTTTCTACCACGCCTTTTACCGAGTCACTCATACGAATAACGCCATTCGGGCTGGCATTGAGTAATCCAATCAGGCGAGATTGGCTATCCGCGGTCAGTGCTTTCAGCCCGCATTCGGTAGGCTCAACGACCAGCGCCAGATTTTTTTCAACTGCGGATAATTCGTGTTTGATTACGCTGAGATAATCGGAAATAGCCTGTTTTAGTCGGTCAACATTACCCGCCGGAAGGCTTAAAACTACGGTTGCTTCACGAGGAATCGCGTTACGTAAGGTACCACCGTTGAAGGATAACAGACGTAATCCAAGGGATTCAGCATTAGCAAATAAGAAGCGCGACATTAACTTATTTGCATTACCCAAGCCTAAATGGATATCTCCGCCGGAGTGACCGCCTTTTAAGCCTTTTAATGAGAGCTTAAATAGTTGATGGCCTGCGGGTATATCTTCGCGGCTGAGGGGTAAATTAGTCTTACAGTCAACGCCACCGGCACAGCCCATATAAATCTCGCCTTCGGTTTCAGAGTCTGTATTAATTAGGATCTCACTCTGTAGCCAGTTAGGCTGTAGGCCAAATGCACCGTCCATACCGGTTTCTTCCGTCATGGTCAGTAACACTTCAATCGGGCCATGAGACAGACTGTCATCGGAAAGAACGGCCAACGCTGAGGCCATTCCAATTCCATTATCTGCACCTAACGTTGTTCCACGCGCTTTAACCCATTGACCGTCAACATAAGCCTGAATCGGATCTTTCTCAAAGTCATGCTCGGTATCATTATTTTTTTGCGGAACCATATCCAGATGGGCCTGTAGCACCACTGATTTACGATTCTCCATACCGGCAGTTGCAGGCTTACGAATCAGGATGTTACCCACAGCATCACGTTCAACGTGAAGTTTTTTCTCTTTAGCCCAATCAACAATATGATTAGCTAAAGCTTCTTCATGCTTCGATGGGTGTGGAATAGAGCAAATTTTTGCAAAGTGTTGCCATAAAATGGTTGGCGTAAGTTGAGCTAAATCAGACACGATAAATCTCCTGTAAAGATGTTTTGCTCTGTGACCGTGGATTACCGGTACGATTGACGATAAAAATAAGCGGGTAGCTACAGATAGAATGTGTTAGCTAGTTGTAAGACAGAATAACACTTAAAGAACAAAGTTTTTCTTAGTAAATGCGTTTATTGGTCACGCTTTTGTCTTTTTTTTCACTAAATGAATACTATTTGACCATAAGATAGCCATGACTGAAATGGGCTTGCTTTGAGAGATAAACCTGTTGATCGTTGTTGAGCGATTTGTTCACTATAATTAACTCATTGGGATGTAGACCAATTGGAGAAATTTTATGACAGATACACTTTTTGCCATACCGCTGGTAACGATTAGCGGTGAAAAACGTACATTAGCGGATTATTCTGCCAAAGCAATCTTAGTGGTGAATACCGCCAGTGAATGTGGTTTTACTCCGCAATATAAAGGTCTAGAACAGCTATGGCAGGCTTATAAAGATCGAGGGTTGATGATTCTTGGTTTTCCGTGCAACCAGTTTGGCCGACAGGAGAAGGGGAGTAACCAGGAGATAGCCGCTTTTTGTGAAGTTAATTTTGGCGTCAGTTTTCCGCTGTTTGAGAAAATTGACGTCAATGGTGAAGATGCTCATCCCCTGTATGTTTATTTAAAAAAACAGGCGCCGGGCGTGTTAGGTAGTGAGAAGATTAAGTGGAACTTCACTAAGTTTCTGCTCAGTAATCAAGGCAAAACAATTGAGCGCTTCTCTCCGACGACTAAGCCTGAAGAACTTAAGGCCAAAATTGAGGCAATACTCAAGTAATGTTCTCTTGGCTGATGACGGGCTTGTCTCTATCTGGAAGCAGATAAGTTTATATTTCTCTGACAGAACCGCTGGTTTTTATGGGCCAGCCTCTTTATAATCCCCTGCAACTTTTTTCCCCTGATTTTATAGGCCACCAGACTGGCTTGGATACGATTGATATGAGCGAAAAATACGTCGTCACTTGGGATATGTTGCAAATGGAAGCCCGCAAACTGGCCCGCCGTTTACTGCCAAGAGAACAATGGAAAGGTATTATTGCGGTAAGCCGCGGTGGATTAGTGCCTGCAGCGCTTTTGGCGCGTGAGCTGGGTATTCGCCATGTTGATACCGTTTGTATTTCAAGCTATGACCATGATAATCAACGCGAAATGAATATTATAAAACGCGCTGAAGGTGATGGTGACGGCTTTATCGTCATTGATGATCTTGTTGATACCGGCGGTACGGCGAAAGCAATTCGCGATATGTATCCAAAAGCGCATTTTGTCACTATTTTCGCCAAGCCTGCGGGTAAGCCATTGGTTGATGATTACGTTGTTGATATCCCACAAGACACATGGATTGAACAACCATGGGATATGGGCATTACTTTCGTTAAGCCAATTGGCGATAACTGATTGATAGTGAATATATAGCTAACGCTGAATCAAAGAAAACCGGCCATCTGGCCGGTTTTTTATCGCCAGTATCCCGACTAATCAGCAATATTCAGGATAATAATACCGTCTTCATCGGCATAAATATGATCGCCATCGTTAATAGTCTGTCCGGCAAATTCCAGCGGTTGGCCAAGGACTCCCTCTTTTAATTTAATCGGCCCCATCGGCACTGAACCTAATGCTTTTACTCCTATGGGTAATAAAGCCAGTTCGGCACTATCCCGGATAAAGCCGTAAATGATTGCCCCCTGCCAGCCATTATTGACTAGGTTTGCCCCCAGGTTGTCTCCCAGCAGTGCACAACGAGCGCTTCCTCCGCCGTCAACAACCAGAATCCTTCCATTGCCCGGCGTTAAACTCAGCGCTTTTACTGAGGTATTGTCTTCAAAACACTTTATGGTGGCCGCTTTACCGTTGAAGGTTTTTTTTCCGCCAAAATCATTGAAAATGGGTGATAGCATCCTGATTTGTTCTCTGTATTCATCACACAGATCGGCAACTTTGACGAGATTGTTATTATTATTCATGGTTAGTTCCTACAAAAAAGAGGTAGAGGAAACATAACGTAAGCCGTGGGTTTTATCTAATGGATTTAATACTCGACGGTAAAATTTATGCTGTCGCTATAGCTGTCCTGTGGTTGCTCTGACTGGTTAGGATTAATTGTTGTAGTGTAACTAATGCTTTGAGTTAATCCTGTTCCGTTAGCTAGCAGCGGCGTTGTACTGTCCCAGACTGTCGATGTATTCGGATGATAGATATTGTACTGCAACATATTGGTTGAACTGCCTTTCATGCGACGCCATGGCGATTGAAAATGACTTCCGGAACTGAAATAGGCTTTATAGGGAGCCTGTAATGTACAGGTCAGAGTAACGCTTTGCGTAATTGACTGAAACTGTTCAACCAGTGGGCTGCTGGTAAATTGAACGTTAGGCGTGCTATTTATCACACAGTTATTGGTTACGGTTAGGTTGATTTGTATTGTACTGGTACCCGTAATCGGAGGATCGAGTGACACGCAGATGCCTAAAGCATTAAGTAAACAGATGCGCGCGTACCAAGTGATAATGACCGTGTCAGTATATATTCCTGCAGGAACGTTGGCCCCGGGAGATGTGCGCGTATAGATGGTCGTTGAACCGCCGGTACCAACCAATAATAGACCGAGCAAGTTTAATCCGCCGGGGCCGTAGTCCATTGCGGTGTTTAGCTTAAACGGATAGTTAGTCGTATTATCGCCATAAAGGGTATATGGGATCTTTGCCGTGGCATTTTGGGTATTGACTAAATTGAAGCCATTAGTGGTACTGGTAATGGTCCCATTAACCGTACTGGTACCAGCCAGACTGATACTTAATCCTGAGCAACTGAGTCCGCCGGGTCCTGAGGTGTTAAGGCTGGAGTTATAAACGTTAGACGCTGCCGCCGTACCTAAATTTTGTGGTACAGGAGTAACCGTAATGGTACAGCTTGCCTGAGCTGCTGAGGCGATTAATAGCCAACATAAAATAAAGAACAATACTACTGGTCGGAGCGGGCTCAGTTTATTGGCAGGTTGGGGACTGTTATTTATCTTCATTATTATCACCTGTTACAGACCAGCGTATTGAGTGAATGAATACCATTCGTCGGATGTTCTGGTAGCGTAAAATGGACCTGACATTGAGTGTTATCATCGGCTCGTAGAATAGTTAGCTTATTTTCTGCTGCTACATTTTCAAGATAAGAGTCACCGTCCCAACCGACGTAGCTCACGTCATCTCGATCGTTCAAATAGATAATGCTACCTTTAGGCAGTGGAGTACCTGATTCATCAACTAACGTCAGCGTTGCTGGTGTGATTTTGGTGACGGGAAATTCGATGAGCGTGCCGCTACTCTCTTTAATCGATCGGGTTTGTTCCACTACCGGTATTTTTACGTCTACCGGCAGGTTTACGGGGTCAATTTCATATTTACCATTGGCATAAGAGGTGACCGTGGGTATCAGTAAATATCCATTGTTATCTGTTTTACCTAATAGCTGATTTTCATAGCGGACCGGAACATCGGGATAACCGTCGGTTGATATTAAAGCAAAAGCATCGTTAATCGGTCTGGAAGCATAGATACTACGGCCCATTGCGACCAAAGAACCACTCAACTCCCCCCAGTAGGTATAGTTTTTGTCTCCATAAATACCGCCTTGAGCTTTGGCTTTTTGTGCCAGGTATTCCACTCCGGCCTGCTTATAGTCGCTTTGATTTCCTGAGTTTTTAGCATAGGACATGTTCCAGCCGATACCTCCGTCGGTTGGCGCTGCGCGGTTATAAGATGCCTGATGAGTCCATTTGTTATTGCTATCCCGGCTAGAACTCATTGAGGCTCCGCCCCAGTTACCTAACGGAATGCTAACAATAATTTGAGCGCTATATCCTTGCTGGCCGATTTCTCGATTGATTGAGGTATAGAGACTATTTTGCCCAAACACCGTGGTGCTATAAGAGATATTGGCCAGACGTAAGCGCGAGTTATCGAAGCGCTCGACGTCAAAATAGCCTATACCGATAGAGCCAAGATCGCCCAGCGTGGTGCTGCCGGTAATTTGGCTGGTTTTTTTATTGGGGCGATAGCTGCTTTTATAGTTTGAAAGGTCCCCGTAGCCATCACTACGTATCACTCTTTGAGCATTGATACTGAAATTGCGCTGAGTATAGGAATAACTGATTGAACGCTGATCTCCGCTATTCCGGTTTTGTTGTGGGTTATAAGGATCGTCTGACTGGGTAGCATCATCGTAATAGTCGTAGGCTTGATTTTCTGGTTTAAACGCACCGTCTTTAGCTTTACTTGTCGTGTATGAGCCACCCAGAACCCCAAACTGACCAAGCATAATATTACCTCCGGCGCCGCCAACCATCAGTTGGCTGGCTTTTTCTGCCCGGCCTTCCAGCGTTAGCCAGTTAGTCAACCCATAACGGAGTGTTCCACTGGCGGCGTTATTCTGATAATCAAAATTTTCCAGGCCATAGTTATTACGGATTTTTCCGCCAGATAAGCTGAAGTCGACTAACCCTTTTTGCAATAGCTCACTGGACACATAGAAGGGGACTGAAGTACTCACTTGGCGGCCCAATGGGTCTGTGACAACCACCGTAGCGTTACCCGCGCCGTTAATAAACGGAATAGTTGATATTGTAAAGGGTCCCGGGTTGACGTTAGTCGTGGAGTTTTTGAAACTATCAATATAAAGGTCAACTGAACTAGGAACCGCAGCCTGACCAGCAAACTGAGGGAGAGGATAGGTAATTAAATCAGGTCGGGTAGCAAAGTTACGTGACAGCTGTAGCCCGCCGAGTCTGACTGACGTCCCCCATGCTAAAGAACCGGTGATGATATCTCCTGCGCTGTACCTCAGCATGGATTTTTCATCATTGTAAAACCACTTAGTATCGTAACGAATATAGCGATTTTGTGACGAATTTACCTTTTCAGAATCAAATTGCTGGTTATAAATGCCGTTGTTGGAAACGATACCGAATGGCCCTAGCAAACGTTGTTCTGTAAACGCAGAGATATAATCACTTTGAGTAATTTCAGTTGAATGACTGGCATAAACGTCGTAGTTAAATAGCATTCCTAGCGTACTGTCTGAAGCTTCGTAACCTGCCGTTTTGTATTGCGATATATTTTGTTCAGGTAACCAGTCAGTAGGAATATTGACCAAAAGCTGCTGTGTTGCGCTTTCATAAGTCACATTCAAGCCTTTGACTGTGTCAATCTCAACTTCCGGTAAGTCATCGAACTTGATTGGCAACCCGAGGCTGTTGAAGTTCTCGGATGAAATATAGTAATGGCCGGAACGATGTATTACCGGTACAACGTTTTGTGACTGCTTGCCGTTGATAACAACTTCAAGCATCAGCGACATTTCGGGCAATTGCTGGGGGCTGTCCGCTTGTTTAGCGGTTGCGGTTTTAAGTTCTATTTCGACGTTTTCCATATCCGAAGGAGGGGGTAAATCCGCCAAAGCTACAGCTGGAATTAATAACAATAGACTGCTTGAGCAAAAAATGAATTTAGATAATACCGCTGAATATGATACAGGGGCCTCTACGGAGCTGGCTCCGTAGATCATTTTTAGCTTAATCAGCATCGAATTAGCGTTTTTCTAGTACTACAGGCGTTGGATTATTATTGATGAGTGCCTGCAGTTTTTCACTGCCATTAATCTGATTTGTTGGTAACTGTAGCGTCATGCTTGAATGTGCAAGAACGTAGCCTAACAGGCCTTCAACCAGAACTTTTTCACCACTGCCTGATGCGTTAGTAATATGTGATAAACGCGCGTGTACAACCCCATCGTTCTTAACTTCAAGCAATCGACGATTGTTCTGATTGATCACCCGATAGCTTAATTTGGGGGCGGTTGCTTTTTGTATATCCCTATTTTTACTGTAATCAGGATTGGTCCAAATACCTTGTCCGCTAACAAAAAGTGGTACTGAATAACGCATCTGGAAGTTAATTCCAACGCTGGCGGGTGATGATTCTGTTATTTCATCCGGCTTTTTGGCTCTGGGGGCCTCATCAACGATAATTCGATAGGCCCTTTCCTGGTTAGGTTGAACTTTTATATTCTTGATTAACCTGATTAGTTGGCGCTTACCTGGCTCAATCAGTGCGAATGGCGGACTGACTGCAATATCAGTTTGTTTAGTATATTGATTATCATTATCTGACTGCTTCCATTCAAATACCCTGATTTGCATATATACCGGCTTATCATCTTTGTTTTCCAGCCAAAGAGAGGCTGAATTTTGGTCATCTTCGATTACCGGATCGATGGGCCAAATAAGGATTGAACTTGCATATCCCTGTGGTAATGAATAGAAGCAAACCGAAACAAGCGTGCCAATAAAAAGCCATTTTAACGATCTTCTATTTTTCATTTGTGTCTTCCAAAAATAAATACTATTCAGTATGTTATGGTTACATTCACAGTATCGCTGTACTGACCTACCGCCGGTAATGCTGTAGTAGCAAACAGGCGGGCATATAAACTAAAAGGTTTCACAGTACCGTCGGCGGTATAGCTGTAGATTTGGCCGCCGTTACTGCCATTTCCCCAAACGGTGCTGTAATTACTATCTTGGTAGAGTTGATACCTCAGCGTGCTGGCCCCCGTTGTCATCTTCATAAAACGGCCATTGCTGACGCTGCCGCCGCTGTTTAGTCCGGCGTCAATGGCGATAGTAACGCTGATACCCGGCGTACATTTCACTACAACAGAGCCGGCATTCTGTGCTGAGACCAGGTTAATATCACTGAACAAGCTTGAGATATTGCCAAAGTTGATGTTGCCAAAGGTGGTAGGATCATTGCTTGCGCTGCCTAACATGCAGCCTTTAACAATGGAGGCATTAACGGTGAAGGGGTTACTCAGCGTTTGAGACGTAGCTTGAGGCGTTATTGATATATTGAGTAACAGAACCGTCGTTACGATCAGAGAATTTCGGTAATGGTTATCTGACAAACGCACAATGGTTTTCATCATATTCTTGCTACCAGCTCACGGTGACTTGGACTGTATCAGTGTAAGTATCGACGATGGGCGTTGATTGGGCTGGAAGCTGACCATAAACTGGAATCCATTCGGGTTGCCCTGTTCCGGGTCTGGTCACTCCGGTCGTATTATTCCAAACGATCGAATCGTTAGCGTCGGTATAAAGGTTGTAATTAACGTGCTGACCTGAGGTTGCTCCGGTCATATATCGTTGGGCTACGTTGCCGCTATTACCGGTACTTAATACCACTTGATAATTTACGCCAGACGCACACTGGACCAAAATAGCCCCGGCGTTAGGTTGCCCTATCAGCCTGATGGTCTTATTTAAATAATAGAGCGTACCAAAATTGAGCGTACCGAAGGAGGTGGTTCCTGAGGTCGTAGTACCAGCGGTGCAGGCCGGTAAAACATTAACCGATACGGTCACTGTGGCTGATTTTGTCGCGGTTGTTCCAGTGCCAGAAATCATCCATAGCAGGAGAATCAATAACCGCATCCTTGGTTGATTCTGTTTTAACTGAGACGTCATTCCTTCACCCGAGATAGCACCGCTGCTAATAAATAGCGTTATATTATGGTAACGTATTGATTTACCAGTCAACGGTAACTAAAACGATATCACTGTATAAACCTTGAGCCGGTGTTGTTTGTGCCGGTACCAATCCATAAACGATCATATTGACGGCATTACCTGTTCCTTGAGCACTGAGTATGCCTGCACCCGCACTGTTCCAGGGGAGAGTACGGCTGGCATCTTGGAATAAGGAATAATTAATATAGTCATTGCTTGGGCTCACACCGCCGATTAACCGGCGTTGCGAACCAGTGGCATTCTGGCCGTTATCAAGCTTGACGGTATAAGGCAGAGCGGTAGTACATTGGATTTGTATTGCTCCGCTGGTACCTGTTGATTGCCCGGTGATAATATCTGCCAACGAAGAATACTGACCAAAGTCTAGGGTACCAAAATCATTGACCGCTCCTCCCGTACTGCCACCGGTAACGGAACAGCCGTTACCAATGGTTAGCTGAACGGTAAGATTCCCGTTAATCGTGCCCACAGCAAAAATATTTGAACTACATACCATGGCTGCAGTGCAGCCTAACGCAATCAACAGTTTTTTCATGCCAAACCCCGAAAATCATTTTGCTTAATAAGATGACTTACAGTTTAAGCGCCACCGTTAAACAACGCGCTCTGATAATAGTCACAATGGAATAATACAAATAAGCCTCTTTCAAGGGCCTGTAATGCATTAAAAGTAAATATAGTAAGTATTTTAAAAAGTTCCACTTACAAAAATATATAGTTAAAATAATAGTTTGTTAAATGCCGGGTGTATTTTTTAACCAATTGATTTTAATTTATTTTTTTAATTTTTCTTCTATGAATCTTCCTTAAAATATGAATTTATATACTTATAGGTTCATTCTATTTTTTGTTTTTTTATTACAAAATTAATTGATAGTTTTTATTGAATGTTTTGCATTGCTAGACTATTAATTTGTTATTTTTTGAGATGCGAGTATATATTGTCATCTCATTTTTTATATTTCAGCCATTCGGAATATAGTTCAGGGTAACTTCGGTTCTAAATTCAAATGTTGGGAAGGACAAATCAACATCTTCTTCTACCCATGTTTATTGGTTACACTAGGTTATAATGCCTATACCCGTCATACTTTAAGCTGCATCTTTGTTGGCTGCGCTTGCTCACCCGAATCACTTAGCTGAGTAAGCTCATCGAGGCAAGGCCCATTCATGGGCCTTGCCTCGATGAGGCCGCTGCAAGCAGCGTTCAAATCTGTTGCAGACAGATTGGTCGCTCTCTTGCCGACGCTATGCAACGCGAATTATTTGGGTATGTATACCACCAACCCACGATGCACCGGAGGCCGTAGTCTACTATGCCAAAAGCTAACCTTTCAGAAGTGTTGTTTAAACCTTCTTTTAAACATCCGGAAACGTCCACGTTGGTGAAACGAGTGACGCAGTCATCAGCCACCGTTCATTCGCCATTAGACGGTGAGACCGAATCTAATTGGTACCGTATGATCAATCGTCCAATGTGGGCATGGCGTGGTATCGATCCTATTGAGGTTGAAACCGTGTTGGCGCGTATTGCCGCATCTAAAAATCAGCGGACCAATGAAGCCTTACTAGATACTGTTGTCGGTTATCGGGGTGGGAATTGGATTTACGAATGGGCTAAAGAAGGGATGCTGTGGCAGAAAGAGGCTCAGGATCTGGCCTGTAAGGATCCGATAAAAGCCGGTAATTGCTGGTTAAAAGCCTCTAATTTCTACAGTATTGCCAGTTATCCGCATCTACGGGGAGATCGGTTAGCCGAGCAGGCTGAAATTCTGGCCGATCGCGCTTATCGTGAAGCCGCGGATCTCCTGCCTTTTGAGCTAAAACCCATCGATTTCAACGTAGATGGTGGCACGTTGACCGGATTTCTGCACGTTCCACCCACCGGGGATGCCCCTTATCCAACGGTATTGCTTTGCGGTGGGTTAGATAATTTCCAGAATGACTATTATCCGTTATTCCGAGACTACCTTGCCCCAAAAGGCATCGCCATGCTGTGTGTCGATTTGCCTTCTATTGGTTTCGCTTCGCGCTGGACGTTAACTGAAGATACCAGTGCGCTGCATCAACAGGTGCTTAACCAACTGGATCAGGTTGCTTGGATTGATAATCAACGTGTTGTTGCACTGGGCGTTCGTTTTGGTGCCAACGTCGCCGTTCGTCTGGCCTATCTTGAACCTCGCCGTTTGCGGGGAGTCGCCTGTATCGGGCCGATCGTGCACGAGCTATTAACTAATAAAGAGACTCAGCAGCGTATACCAAACGTATATCGGGATATTATTGCCAGTCGCTTGAAGTTAGATTCAACCACCGATAGTTTGCTATATATAGCATTAAATAATTACTCGCTGAAAACGCAAGGATTGCTCGGGCGACGCTGTTCGACGCCGATGTGCTCAGTTGCCTTTGAAAATGACATCTTCAGCCCTCCGTCTGAATCTAAGCTGATTTCCTCCTCCGCCAGTGAAGGAAAAGTGATTAACATTGCCTCAACGCCGTTAAGAAGTAGTTTTAGTAATGGATTACAGCAACTAACAGAGTGGATTAGTCAGAAATTATGTTAATATTCGGATGTTTTTTAACAAGCTGTTAAAAAGTTGAATCTCAGGAGTCAGCATCATGCTATTACCCAACGGTCATTCCAGAAGTCGGTTATTAAAAGAGTTTATTAGTTTAGGTCCCTATATTCGAGAATCTCAATGCAAAGGCAATCGCTATTTTTTCGATTGTTTGGCTGTTTGTGTAAGCAGTAAGCCTTCTCCTGAAAAGAGAGAGTTCTGGGGCTGGTGGATTGATATGGATGCTGACGAAGAAGGGTTTGTGTTTCATTGTCAGACCGGCCTTTTTGATAAATTAGGGGACTGGCAGCCAAAACCGATTAAAGATGCTGAAATCAAAAAAGAGATTGATGCCAATCTTCAGGAATTCTTGCAAAAGCTAGGTAACTATTTGACCTCAATTAAGCTCACTCTTCGCCCTATGGATGATGAGCAGGTCAAAAACATCGATAAATCTCCTGTCTGACAAATTATTTACTCTAATTCTCACTTATTTTGCGTTATGCCTGTTGGCATAACGCTCCACTCCTGCTAAAAAGGTTTTCTCGCTTTATTCTTAGAATTCAACGGCAGAACAATTATGAATAACAGCCAAACGTTGGTTGTCAAATTAGGCACCAGTGTTCTTACAGGTGGATCTTTACGTTTAAATCGTGCTCATATCGTTGAGCTGGTACGCCAGTGTGCGCATCAGCACGCATTGGGGCACCGAATTATTATTGTTACGTCGGGCGCAATTGCCGCCGGGCGGGAGCATCTTAACTACCCTGAACTTCCTACTACCATTGCTTCTAAACAGCTTTTGGCCGCAGTTGGGCAGAGTCGTTTGATTCAGCTATGGGAACAACTTTTCTCTATTTATGGCATTAATATTGGCCAAATGTTACTGACCCGGGCCGATCTTGAGGATCGTGAACGTTTTCTGAATGCCAGAGATACCATGTTAGCGCTGCTTGATAACCATATTGTACCGGTAATCAATGAGAATGACGCGGTTGCCACGGCTGAGATCAAAGTCGGTGACAACGATAATCTTTCGGCATTGGCGGCTATTCTTGGCGGTGCTGATAAGCTTTTATTATTGACTGACCAGCCGGGGCTGTTTACAGCGGATCCTCGCCATAACCCGGATGCCGAACTTATTCGTGAAGTTCATAGTATTGATGATGCATTAAGAGCCATTGCTGGCGATAGCATATCAGGGTTAGGAACTGGCGGTATGGCCACTAAGCTCCAGGCTGCAGATGTTGCTTGTCGCGCCGGAATTGATGTGATTATTGCGGCGGGTATTAAACCGGGCGTCATTGGTGATGTGATTAACGATGTTTCCGTTGGAACCCGTTTTCATGCTCAACCTTCGCCGCTGGAAAGTCGTAAACGCTGGATTTTTGGCGCACCGCCGGCGGGTGAAATCAGCGTAGATGATGGTGCCGTTCAGGCCATGTTGGAGCGCGGCAGCTCGTTATTACCGAAAGGTATTAAGAACGTCATCGGTAATTTTTCACGCGGTGAAGTGATTCGGATTCGCAATCTGGCCGGGCGCGATTTAGCCCACGGAGTGGCTCGTTATAATAGCGATGCTTTACGCATGATTGCCGGCTACCACTCTCAAGAGATAGATTCTATTCTAGGCTATGAATATGGCCCGGTTGCCGTTCACCGTGACGATATGATCATCAGCTAAGGGGTTTAACTATGTTAGAACAAATGGGGCAGGCAGCCAAAAAAGCCTCTTACCAGTTAGCGACATTAAGCTCAGCAAAGAAGAATCAGGCTCTGGCCGTTATGGCTGATACGCTGGAAGCTAATAGCGATGTCATTCTGTCCGCTAATGAAAAAGATATGGATGCGGCGAAAGCCTCCGGAACCAGTGAAGCGCTGCTCGACCGTCTGCTGCTTACGCCTTCTCGTTTAGCTGCAATCGCTAATGATGTTCGCCACGTTTGTCGTTTAGTCGATCCTGTCGGCCATATTATTGACGGGTCATTGCTCGACAGTGGCCTTAATCTTCAGCGTCGCCGGGTTCCGTTAGGGGTTGTTGGCGTTATTTATGAAGCCCGGCCTAATGTCACCATTGATGTAGCTTCTTTATGTTTGAAAACCGGGAATGCGGTAATTTTGCGCGGTGGTAAAGAGACGGTGCATACCAACAAAGCGATGGTTGAAGTGATTCAACTGGCGTTAAGTCAGTGTGGTTTGCCGGCAGCGGCTGTACAGTCTATTGATAATCCGGACCGTGAATTAATTAATCAATTACTCAAGTTAGATCGCTATGTGGATATGCTGATCCCTCGCGGTGGAGCTGCATTGCATCGTTTGTGTCGTGAGAATTCCACTATTCCGGTAATCATTGGTGGTATCGGTATTTGTCATACCTTCGTGGATGAAAGTGCCGATTTTGATAAGGCTCTGGCCATTATTGATAATGCAAAGACTCAGCGTCCGAGTACCTGTAATACGCTGGAAACTTTACTGGTTCAGCGCAGTATTGCATCAACTTTCTTGCCTAAGCTGAGTGAAAAAATGAAAGGAAGCGGGGTGACATTACACGCGTCACCTGAGGCTATGATGTATCTAAGTGGCGGTGAGGCCATCGTAGTTCCGGTGATTGATGAAGACTACGAAAAAGAGTGGTTGTCATTAGACTTAAATGTCACCGTTGTTGACGGATTAGATGAAGCTATCGGGCATATTCGTGCTCATGGCAGTGCCCATTCTGATGCCATTTTAACTCGTTCGCTTTCTAATGCAGACCGCTTTGTCGCCGAAGTTGATTCAGCCGCGGTATATGTTAATGCCAGCACGCGCTTTACCGATGGCGGACAGTTTGGATTAGGGGCGGAAGTCGCCGTAAGTACTCAAAAACTCCATGCCAGAGGTCCGATGGGGCTCGAAGCGCTAACCACCTATAAATGGATAGGCTACGGCGACGACCTTATTCGTCGCTGATATCGGTTGTTTTAATATGCCCGTTACTCTTTTTATCATGTAGTAACGGGTCTCATCCATCCCCTTTATAATCTGCGTTGATTAAACTAATAAATAATATTTATTATCATTTCAATATATTATCGGGCACTGTTGGTCTTTCCTCTAACTTTTAAAAGAACATACCATTTATTTTTAATTACTTCCGTTATTATTTTATTGTTATTTATTTTCATTTCGCGTGATTTTATTTTTTATCTTATTGTAATTTAAAGATAAAATTAATTTGTCGCCATTCTGTTTTATTTTTTTCATTCTGTGAACTTATACTATTAAAGATTAAGTTGGTCGTTGTCTTTATTTTATCTTATTGTTTGTAATGGGTTTTATATGTATATTTATTTAATATTCTTAATGATTTGGTTATACCGATCTATTGTGTCGCCTTGTTAGTCTTATCGATGTATTATTCTTTATTGTTGCTTTTTGAACTTACTTGACGATCTAAAAGGTTGTTTTTTTATTCTATTGTAGTTTAATTGGTGTGCTTTGTTCTTGGTGGGGCATTGGTAGTGCTTGGATGGGTATATTTTAAAATAACTTACTGAGATATCTGTTGATATTAGTTGGCATAATTCAATGTTAAGTTAATTTTTGATTTTTATTCTAATTGATGGAGTTTGATAGTTTTAATTGTCGGAATGAATTCTGAACGCTAAGCCATAAATATAATTAGAAATAAATGCGTTTTAATGCGCAATGGAAATAATACTAAAGGGAGTTATTCGATGAAGAAATTCAATTTAACCAAAATCAGTGCAATGCTAATAGTCACACTCAATACCACTGTAGTATACGCGATAGAAAGAGGCAGCATATACGGCGGAGAAACGGTAGGAGATGATGTGACGGTTATATCTTCTGCCTCACCTGAACCTACCTTTGTTGGGCATGCATTTGGTGTCTATGTTAATGCTGACTCACACGCAGTTGCCGGAGACCGTTTAACTATTATTGTTTCAGGTCAGGCTGCTGATGGTCTGCGCACTAACCCAAGTAATTCAAATGCTGTTGGGACCATTACAATTGGTGACGGTCTTTCTATTACGACCAAAGGGCTTAGTGCCGATGCCGTTAACCTGAATGGCTACAGTAAAGTGTTTATTGGCAATAATGCCGTTATGCGTACTGAATATACCGGAGATATCCCTTTACTGAAAGAAGGGGCTCATGGACTGAGGGCTAACTATGGCAGTCAGATTTATGTCGGAAATGGTTTAGATTTAACGACATTGGGCACTAAATCTTATGGTGTTTATGCTAATGGCTCCTACGGTTCGTTGGTTGATATTGGTTCTGACAGTAAAATTAAAACTCAGGGAACCAGTTCAACGGCAGCGCAAATATCAGGTACCGGCTCGAAATTGACCATTGGAGATCGAGCCCTATTTGATACGCAGGGGAACAGTGCCCATGGTATTTATGCTAATGGCCGCAATGGAACCATTGATATTGGTAATGACTTTATACTGAATACTGCGGGGGATAGTGCTCACGGTATTTATGCTTATGGTCGCGATGGGACTGTGGATATCGGTAATGGATTAATTCTCAATACGACGGGAGAGAAATCTTACGGCGTATACCTGTACGGAACGAAGAGCAGTACTCTGGTTTATAATAGTGATGTGACTTTAGGACAACAATCAACTATCCGTACTGAGGGAAATGGCTCTCATGCAGCCTATATGTACTCCTCTGACAGTTCTTTGACTCTGGGAGCTAAGTCCAATGTAACAACGTTGGGTGATGATGCTCATGGGCTCTATGTTTCTGGATTACAATCAAGCTCTACTACGGTGATTGGCGATAATGGCAAAATTGTTGCCGGTGATGGTATGACGATTAACACGTCAGGTAGTCAATCTCACGGGGCTTTTGTTAACTGGAATACTGGGCATATCGATTTTCTTGGCGGAGCTAATATCAGTACTACCGGGCCTGATAGTTATGCGATTTATGCCAATGCGGGTCAGATAACATCATTAACCGATGGCAAATATATCATCACTGGCAATATTCTTGCGGATAACAACGGGTTGATCGACCTGAGTATGACTGATGGTTCGATCTTTACCGGTACCTCGCAAAGCACCGGCAGTACCGACGGTATAATCAATTTAGCTATTTCGGGTAGTGCCAGCATTTGGGATATGAACGGCGATTCATCATTAACCGGGCTGAGGTTAGCAGATAATGCCACGCTAAAATTTAATCACGCTGACGCGTCATTTAAAACCCTTAACGTAACCAAAAACTATACCGGAACTGGTGGCCGTATTGTGATGAATACGGCTTTAGGGGATGACAATTCCCTGACTGATAAGCTAGTTATTAGCGGAAATACTTCCGGCTCGACTTTAGTCAAAGTGAATAATATTGGTGGCAATGGTGGATTAACCAATTTGGGTATCGAACTTATCCAAGTTCAGGGTGCATCTGACGGTGAGTTTGTTCAAGATGGCCGTATTATCGGTGGCGCTTTTGATTACTTCTTAAAGCGTGGCGATGACACCAAAGGCGCTGATGTTAAAAACTGGTATTTGACCTCAGTGTATACGCCGACTGAACCAGAACCAGAGCCGGAGCCAGAGCCAGAGCCGGGCGAGAAACCAAACCCTAAACCCAAGCCTGAGCCGGAACCTGAGCCAGTTAGAACCACTCGACCTGAAACCGCCAGCTATGCTGAAAACTTACGGGCGGCAAATACCTTATTTGTCACCAGGCTACACGATCGTAACGGGCATTTGCCCTATATTGATCCATTAACGGGTGAACAGCAGATCAGCGCTTTATGGATGAGGCAGGTTGGCGGACATAGCCGTATTCGTGATACCCGTAATCAATTTAAAACCACCAGTAATAGCTATGTTTTGCAATTAGGGGGGCATCTGATTGATGAAATCAACGATAATGGTGAATGGATCCTTGGTGTGATGGCAGGATATGCCAATAATCATAACTCTACTGATGCCAGATTAACCGGAACATCGTCCAAAGGGCGAGTTAATGGGTACAGCCTCGGAGTGTATGGCACCTGGTATCAGAATAAAGTTGATGAAACTGGTGGATACGTCGATTTATGGACGCTTTACAACTGGTTTAATAATACCGTTGAAGGGAAAGGTCTCTCATCTGAAAAGTATGATTCAGATGGTTTTACCGCATCGATTGAAGGCGGATATACCTTTAAGTTATCGGATAACCAAGGGGTAAATTACTATGTTCAACCTAAGGCTCAGGCCGTGTGGATGGGCGTAAAGGCTGATAATCATCGTGAATCTTCCGGTGTCGATGTTAGAGGAACGGGTAATGATAATGTTTTAACCCGCCTTGGCATAAGAGCTTTCTTTAAAGATGATAGTAAAACTAAGGATGAAACCAATTTACAGCCCTATATGGAAGCTAACTGGATTCATAATACGGAAAGTTTTGGCGTTAATATGGGTAATTACCAAGTGACTCAGGATGGAACAAAAAACACTTTTGAAGCTAAGTTAGGGTTATCTGGGCAAATAAATAAGAAAGTTAGCCTCTGGGGCGATGTGACACAGCAAATTGGTAGCCGCCATTACAGCGATACAGCCGGTATGGTAGGTATTAAATATCAGTTTTAACTAATTGAACCATTAAGCTTTTTATTAATATGTGACAAGTACTGCTGCAAAGGATGGCTAAATCTTTGCAGCAGCTTTTTTATTTAAAGACCATCAGGAAGTTATCATCTATTTATTATTAAAATAATTAAGGTAATATGCGGGCATAATAATATTGTCACAACACATCGGATGACATGGTGTTTGGTACAGCAATCTGGCGGCTCTGATTTTAGAAGGATCTTAAAATGAATAAAAAAGTCTATCGTTGCGTTTCTGTTATTCAGCTTGCTGAGAATGGTGATATTGAATTTGAGCAAAAGCCTACGGGTATCACTTTTTTGATGTTTGGCCTCTTTGCGCTGTTTTTTAATAAGAAAAGAAGAGTGCTGTGTAATAAGAATGATATTAAAGAAATAACGTCAAGCTCTAAGGCGATGACCGGTAAACTTATTGGTATTACAACTCAAAATACGATGTATATTCTAGAAATGAGGAATGCAGAAGCACAGTCTGAAGGGCTTAACCTGCTAAAATCAATTGAATGCGTCGCTTAATTTAAGTTATATAAATTAATATTAGCGGCTTAATCAGCTATTTGTTGTGTGTTTTTGCGGGCGCGAGCCAGTGTTTTGCTGGGCAATTCGCCAAAGGCTTTTCTATATTGTTCGGAGAAGCGGGCTAAATGTTGGAATCCCCACCTGTTGGCAACCTCAGAGACTGATGTGCTCTCAGTGCCCTGCATTAAATCGCGTAGTGCACCATTAAGCCTAATATTAATAAACCAACGGGTGGGAGTCATACCAACCGTTTTTTTAAAAATCAGTTCCATTGCACGCAGTGAGTAGCCGGTAAAATCTGCCAGTTCTGTTAATTTTACGTGTTGCTCCATATTCATTAACGCCAGATGTTCACTTCCCATTACAAGCTGGCCGTGAAAACGGTTAAGAGACAAAGATTTTGCATCCTCAATAATATTTTGCGGTGCGCATATTGCCTTAACATACGCACTCATCAAGTTATCTGAGAGCATTTTTGCAATGCTTGATGTTGCTGTATCTCTGAATTGACTCAATTTTTCTGCCATGACCAAAACATCCGCGACTTCTTGCTTGAGCTGTTCCAGAACTGCTGGTGTGATATGCAATGTGATTATTTGGTCAGTCGATAACTGGAACAAACCAGCAGAATATTGGTCTAGTGCTGCTTGAAGTGTTTGGCGCGATATAGAATAAGTAAACCATTGAGCGGCACCTGTTGCCTGATAAAGTACCTCTGTTCCCTCTGGATAGATCCGCATTCGCCCAGCTTCTACCGGAATACCATTGTAACGAGTGGACTCCGCACCTACGCTCATAAAACCGATATATATAGTGTTGGGGGCAACTTTACCTCTGGCTATTATAGGGAAATTATGGCTTCCGGACTCTAATTTAGTATCTCCAAGAGATAACCTAACGTGTTTTAAACTATCGCTATCAAAAGAAAGTAATCGATGTTCAAAATATCCACCATCAATGATGCTAACGGCCTTAATTGCATCAAGGCCTTGAAATGATGCCTGCTGATAATCGAATACAAATGGCATACTTTTCCTGCGAGCTATAGGGTCAGATAGATAAAGCGTTACATAACTGCCTCAATACATCAAATAAATATGTTAATAAAAATAGAGGCAGCAATAACTTATGTGTTTATTTAAGTCGGCTCGAAATAAAGGCTTGGTTATTAAGAGCAAGAGAAGTGGCGTAATGCATCGGGGCCAATATACAAAAATGCCAGCATCGGTAATGACTGGCATTTTAGGGTATTTTTAATCACTAGAAGTTGTTATAGCCTTTGGCGCGCATACATTCGCCGACCAGGTTAAACTGGTGCTGTTCAGATTCAAGCACTTGGCTCACCGGGCTATCCGTGTTTACAACGGTTAACGGATCGGCATGAAGACCATTATTGGCTGAAGATCTTGATTCGGCCTCGCACTGTTCTCTGTCCTGCGCTGCCATCTCTGCCGACATGCCTGACTTAGACCACTCCCCTGAATTTGAACCACTGCACCCAACCAATAAAAAGAGGGGGAATAAAGAGGCAAGTAATACTTTTTTCATTGTCACTCCGTTAGTTATTTTTAGTCTGAACTGTAACTGATTATAAATATAGACCACATCCGCGGTGGTAAATGACGATTATTGTTAAAATACAATAATAAATGATGCCACACCTATTTACTTACGACCTTCAAATATCATGCGTACTGCTAATCCGGCCAAAACAGTCCCCATTATCCAACGCTGAATGACAATCCATGCTGGCCTTCCCGTCAGAAAAACGGCAATCGACCCTGCGGTCATTGCGATCATGGCATTGATAGTCACACTGATAATAATTTGAATAGAGCCCAAAACCAGAGACTGACTAAGGATGCTGCCGTGGTCAGGCATCAGGAATTGAGGCATTAATGAAACGTACATAATGGCTATTTTGGGATTAAACAGGTTGGTAATAAAGCCCATCATAAACAGTTTTTTCGGGCTGTCTTTAGGTAGGTTTTTAACCTGAAAAGGAGAGCGGCCTCCGGGCTTGACTGCTTGCCATGCCAGATAAAGCAAATAAGCCACGCCACAAAAACGCAGAGCATCGTAAGCGTACGGCACAGCCATCATTAAGGTTGTGATTCCGAAGGCTGCGCAGAGCATGTAAAACACAAATCCCAGAGCAACGCCAATAAGAGAAATCAGCCCGGCAGTCCGTCCTTGGGAAATTGAACGTGAAACCAGATACAACATATTTGGGCCAGGGGTTAGAGCCATACCTAAGGATAAGAGAGCGAAAGCGGCGAGATGTGTGGTATCTGGCATGGCATGTTCCTCAATGCATAAATGTATAGCGCTAAAATAATAACTGGTAGCAACTTGTCTTATTGTTATATCTGATTTTTTCTTGATGGATAAGGCATTTATTTAATTTAGTGTCATATCCGATAATTTATTTTTTATTGTTTGAAATGGTTGTTTTAATCAACTAAATTAAGTTGATTAAAACAACCATCAGGGATAGCAATGGAACCTACCACATTACGTTATTGGTCACGCGCCTTAGTCAGAGAACTAGGCGTTATGGATAAATGGGTAAGCGAAACTCAACTTTCCCCGTTACAGGCCCATAGTTTGATTGAGCTCAGTGATAAACCGATGACCGGATTAGCACTTTCATCTGTATTGAAAATTGATAAATCAAGCGTTAGCCGAATCTTGCAGGGGTTGAATCAGAGAGGACTAATTGATACTCAATCTAATCCTGATGATGGCCGGAGTATGCTTAATAAAATAACGGCTGAAGGGCGGGAAGTATTGGCCGATTTGGAGCAAAAGGCTAATCTTTATAATGCCAAAATTCTCCAGCAGTTAGCCGATGATGAATACCAACAGCTGGTGCAATCGATGAAAAAATACGCCTCGGCGATACGCAGCGTAGCGAGGCAAAATGGCAGAACAATTACGATTCGTCCCCTTGAAGAGCGGGATAATACGGCGATTGCTGAGATTATTTTAGCGGTATTCGGTGAATATGGATTACTCGATCGGGAAGGATTTAGCTTTTCCGATCCTGCTTTATATCGGCTGTCAGAGATTTATTGTCAAAAGGGCAGCGGATATTGGGTAGTCGAACTTGATGGCGTAGTGTCCGGCGGTGTCGGTATTGCTCCGATGAACGACGGTTATTGCGAATTACAAAAGCTCTACTTTCTGCCAACGGTAAGAGGAATGGGTATTGCGAGGCGGATGATCATTAGTGCGCTTGAGTTTGCTCGTGAAGAAGGCTATCACTCTTGTTATCTTGAAAGTACTGCGGTATTAAAAGAGTCACTAAAGCTGTATCAGTCACTAGGCTTTGAATATATTACCGACCGAATCGGCGATAGCGGTCATCATGCCTGTGAAGTGTTAATGCTCAAATCTTTGAAGCCGTGAACGGCAGTAATGAGTAATAGCTAACGCGGGAAATAAGCCATACCCGCGTTACATTATCTTCGGCTACGGGCTAAGTCCGCCAGCCTGAAATAATAATTAGCATGCCGAGCAGGGCAATTCCGGCTCCGATCCAGTCAAACAGAGATAACTTCACGCCATCAACCACGCGCAGCCAAACCAGTGCGGTAGCGACATAAACGCCACCATAGGCGGCATAAACCCGCCCGCTGGCTGCCGGATGTAAACTCAACAACCAGACAAACAGTATCAGGCTACCCGCTGCCGGGACTAATAACCAGACCGATGCTGACTTTCTCAACCATAGATAGGGGAGGAAGCAGCCAACAATCTCAGCCAGCGCAGTGGCAAAAAAGAGTAAGAATATTTTAACCATAGGGGAAACCTGTGACAGACCACCAGGCTCAGTCCTGATGGCCCAATACTCTAACATGTTGCCGCTTAGTTATACCGTGCCTTTTTCAAAGGATAATAATCTTTCTTTAACCAGCAAACCGCCGTCATAGCCGGTAAGTGAGCCGTTACTACCAATAACCCGATGGCATGGAATAATCAGGCTGATGGGGTTAGTCCCGTTAGCCCGCCCAACTGCTCGTGATGCTTTTGGGTTACCTACGCGTGTTGCCAGCGTTTGATAGCTGATTGTCTGGCCAAATGGAATCTTACTTAACTCATTCCAGACTTTGACTTGGAAGGGCGTACCTTCCAGGCTCAGTGGTAGATCAAATTCAACCCGCTCGCCTTGTTCATATTGATGAACCTGATCGGCGACGAATTTAACCTGAGAGTCATCACGCGCCACTGAGGTTAATTGGGCATGTTGCAAATCATCATCAATGTTGAACGACAGACGGGCCAGCTTACCTGATTGATCCAGCCATACGGCAATAGGGCCAAATTGGCTATCAAATATACCCATAACCACAGTATTTCGCAAAGTACTAGCTTTCTGTTTCATGATTTTTCCTTAGGCTTTCCCATAGATAAGCCGTTGCCAGGGTGCGGAACGGAATAAAGGGTTTCATTAAGCGTTCAGCTTCTTCGGCTACGGGCCGTTTATCTAACTGATAAAATTGTTGTAAGGCCGTATGCAGTCCGCTATCTCCAACGGGAACACAGTCAGCAAAGCCCATCCCGCGCATTAAGGTATAGCGGGCAGTCCATGGGCCAATTCCTTTAATTTCACGCAATTTTTTTTCTGCCACTATTGCAGAGCCGAATTCCAAGTCGTCAATATTCAGTTCACCGCTGACAATCGCTTTCGCCGCGGCGATTAAATATTCTGATTTAGCTCTAGAGAAGCGGATGCCACTGAGTTGCTGGGGGGATAGCTGAGATATCGCCAGCGGTGTTGGGTGTATTTTCAGATCGCTTGCAGGTATTTCAACACCGGCTAGTTCAATCAGCGCCTGCCTCAGGCTGGCAGCAAACGTTAGGTTAATCTGTTGGCCAATAATCGCCCAGGTTAAGGCTTCAAAAGGCGTTGCGGTTAGTGGTATATAAATGTTTCTCGTCGGGCTAAGCAATTTTTCAACTTGCTTATTCGACTTAGTCAAACTGCGAAAGCCGCTGATGTCAGTATTAAGCCCCAGCAGGCGAATTACCTGTTGATGAATAATCACCCCGGCGGGGAGTTGACCCGCCTGATGAAGGGTATCGGAGTCTTGCCACCAACAATGGGCATAGCCGCCATCAACCGTCAGGTGAATAAGTACTGGCTTACCCTGAACCCATAAGCCTCTGCTCAGTGTCTGATGCTCCAGACGTTCTGATAGACTGTTTTTATCACGAAGATGGTAGCGCCAGGCATCTTCTGCTGAATAGTCAGCCGGTAGCTTAAGGCTGAATTTGGCCGACTCTCGCAACAGTCGATAGGCATTCGGCGTCATGGCCATTCGGCATAAGAATTGACGATGAAAACTGGCTTCACTGTCAAAGCCGGCGGACAGGCCAATATCCAGAATTCGATCGTTAGCATTGATTAATGCAATGCTGGCAGCATGAATACGTTCGCGGCATAGTAATTCAGCCGGTGAAATATGTGCGTGAACACGTACTAACTCATTCAGTTTTGTGGTGCTGATTCCGCAAACTTTAGCCATAGTCGTGACGCTTTTTATCTCATCCGGATTGGTGCGGATACGGATTAACATTTCACTGAATAATGTGTGATCCGGATTTTCTCCCCGATAAAAAAGATCGGGACGGCAGCGCTTACAAATGCGAAACCCTGCTTTTATTGCTGCTTGCTCGGTAGGTAAAAATTGGATGTTTTTTTGCAGTGGTTTTCGGGCCGGGCAAGAGGGCAGGCAATAGATACCGGTAGATTTAACACAGGTAAGAAACTTACCGTCGTAGGTACGGTCATGGTTCAGAATTATCTGGTACATGAAATCATCACTCCAGCGTAGAGATTTCATTTTCATTTTTACCTTCCCGTTTTGGTGTTATCGGTGTCTGTGCCAATACTCTCGTTATCTATACTCCTGATATTTTAAGCAACAGAGATTAGATAACATGATTGCCGGTAAAACTAGTGTGCTTAAAACGGAGAACAAATTCCTCTCAATTAGACCGTTAGATATTTTTTTGCTTTCTACTGCTGAAAAATCACCCAGAAGCACCACACTTAGCATCACTATTCTGATGGAAATTCGTTATTCTATTATTAGCATGATGACATAACATTATCGGTTAATATCTAAACAATTGAGCTGCGGTTTATCAGAATTTTATTCTATTTCACCTACCTGTTTGGCTAATATTTTATCTTTGTTTAGTTTATTGTTCTGTGATGGTGGTTTGGACTTGTTTTTCACCATCATAATTGTGTTTACTTAGCGCCGTTGTTAATCGCTTTGCCATTAATACCTCCTTTCAAGATGACAATAACTGCGCCATTTTTGCGTGCGGGTTATTCAATTCTGAGGCAACAGGTTGCCCAATCCGGACTTGGTTAGGTTAGTAAAGCAGACAAAATAAATACTTAGAAATTACTGTATATAGGCTTTATCCTAAATATGAAACACTTATCCCCTAAAGATATTATTGCGCTGGGCTTTATGACATTTGCCCTGTTTGTTGGCGCGGGTAATATTATTTTTCCTCCGATGGTCGGTCTACAGTCAGGTGAGCACGTTTGGGTGGCATCTCTGGGCTTTTTGATAACCGCGGTTGGTTTACCCGTTATTACTGTGATTGCGCTGGCTCGGGTTGGCGGTGGCGTTGAAGCGCTGAGTAGTCCGATAGGACAGCGAGCAGGGCTGATTCTTGCCACTCTGTGTTATCTCTCGGTAGGGCCTCTTTTTGCTACTCCGCGTACGACCACGGTCTCTTTTGAGTTAGGTATTGCTCCGTTGGTGGGCAATAGCGCGCTATCGTTATTTATCTATAGCCTGGTCTATTTCTCCTTGGTGATCTTGGTTTCTCTCTATCCGGGTAAGCTACTGGATTCCGTTGGTCGTTTCCTTGCCCCGATAAAGATTATCTCGCTGGCTATTTTGGGACTGGCTGCGTTAGTCTGGCCTGCCGGTCATCATATGCCGGCGCTTGAGGTCTATCAGAATATTCCATTCTCAAAAGGATTTGTTGAAGGTTATCTGACGATGGATACCCTGGGAGCGCTGGTATTTGGCATTGTTATTGTTAATGCGGCCCGTTCCCGTGGTATTACCAGCACCCGATTATTAACTCGCTATACCATTATTGCTGGTCTTATTGCCGGTGTAGGCCTGACGCTGGTGTATTTGAGTTTGTTTAACTTGGGTTCAACCAGTGGCTCTTTAGTGCCTGATGCCGCTAACGGAGCGGAGATCCTTCACGCTTATATTCAACAAACGTTTGGCAATTATGGTAGCCTGTTTTTAGCCATTCTGATCTTTGTTGCCTGCATGGTGACGGCGATTGGCCTGACCTGTGCCTGCGCTGAGTTCTTCTCTAAGTTAGTCCCTTTAAGCTATCGTCAGCTGGTGTTTATATTGGCGATTTTCTCGATGGTGGTTTCAAACTTAGGTTTAAGCCATCTGATTAAATTTTCAATTCCGGTACTAACGGCGATTTATCCGCCTTGTATTGCGTTGGTTGTATTAAGTTTTACCAGCCGCATGTGGCGCTCTGAAAGACGTATAATGATGCCGGTGATGCTGGTAACATCATTGGTTGGTATTTTGGATGGGGTTAAAGCCTCTGCATTGGCTGATTTTTTACCGGTATGGGATAGCGCTATTCCTGCCCAGCAGCAGAAATTTGCCTGGGTATTGCACCAATTTGAACAGGTTCCCGGCGCTGAGCAAGGATTAACCTGGTTGCCATTTGCCTTAGCTGCATTAGTTATTGCGGCGATAGTTGATCGCGTACTGCCTGAATTTGCTGAAGCGACCGGAACAGAGTCGCGCTGATTCAATCGGTATCAGTAAAGACGCCGCGAATAATCTTCGCGGCGTTATAACGAGAAAAATAAGACATTATTGCATGGGACACGGCATGGAAAAGAAAAACAATACGCTTAAACGAGGGTTAAGCGCACGTCATATTCGCTTTATGGCTCTGGGGTCCGCTGTCGGAACCGGGCTATTTTATGGTTCTGCCAGTGCTATTCAAATGGCCGGTCCCAGCGTTTTACTGGCCTATCTGATCGGCGGTATTTTCGCTTTTATTATTATGCGTGCTTTAGGCGAAATGTCGGTTAATAACCCGCAGGCCGGCGCTTTTTCACGCTATGCACAAGACTATTTAGGACCATTGGCCGGTTATATCACCGGCTGGACCTACTGCTTTGAGATTCTGATTGTTGCCATTGCAGACGTAACGGCCTTCGGTTTCTATATGAGCTTCTGGTTCCCTAACGTTGAACTTTGGGTCTGGGCAATCAGCGTGGTGCTGATTATCGGTGCCATTAATATGGTCAACGTACAGGTATTTGGTGAATTTGAGTTCTGGCTATCTTTTATCAAAATTGCCACCATCATTATTATGATTGTGGCCGGTATCGGGATTATCGTCTGGGGTTTTGGCAACCAGGGCCAACCTACCGGAATTCACAATCTATGGGCCAACGGCGGATTCTTTGCTAATGGCGTCATAGGTATGATTCTGTCATTGCAGATGGTGATGTTTGCTTACGGTGGTATTGAAATTATTGGTATTACCGCCGGTGAAGCGGAAGACCCGAAGAAAACTATTCCTAAAGCGATTAACTCAGTACCTTTCCGCATTCTGATTTTCTATGTGGGAACGCTGTTTGTCATTATGTCTATTTTCCCATGGAATGAAGTGGGTACTCACGGAAGCCCGTTTGTACTGACTTTTGAGAATCTTGGCATTAAAACCGCCGCAGGTATTCTTAATTTCGTGGTGATTACCGCCTCTCTTTCTGCCATTAACAGCGATGTGTTTGGCGTAGGCCGGATGCTGTTCGGTATGGCTGAGCAAGGTCATGCACCAAAGATGTTTACCAAAATATCAAAACGTGGCGTTCCTTGGGTGACGGTGTTATTCATGATGGTCGGGCTGCTTTTTGCCGCTTACCTGAATTACATCATTCCTGAGAATGTGTTTTTGATCATCGCATCCCTGGCGACCTTTGCCACCGTATGGGTATGGATTATGATCCTATTATCACAAATCGGATTTCGTCGCCAACTTACGCCTGAGCAGATTAAAGGGTTAGATTTCCCTCTGCGTGGCGGCGTGACAACGTCAATAGTCGCGTTGGTCTTCCTGTTTGGCATTATCGGCCTGATTGGTTACTTCCCGACAACTCGAGTATCACTGTATGTGGGTGTCGGCTGGATAGTTCTGTTAGTGGCGGCTTACTACATTCGTAAGGCGATTGCTGATAGGGCAACGACAATAACGGCAGACTGATAGATCTAATAATGTTAAACGCCCCGACCAAGTATGGTTGGGGCTAATCTTCCTGTCAGCGATCCTTTCCAAGCTTCCTTCCCGCTATTGACACTGCTGCTAAATACCGTCTACTGATTAAATTTGCCGCACTTCGGCCGCTAGAAAATGGTTATATTCCGATATTCTATTTGCGGACGAAATTAGCGATAAGACAAAATTAAATGACTAAGTGGATAGACGGGAAGGGTGCTGGTATTTTATCGGCTTAAAAATATTACCCCTTAGCCGCGAGAGAAAATAAATATTCCACTATGGGGTATTTGGGCTATGCGGACGAAATTTATTATAGAGCTGAATTAAATAATTTTGTTGTTAAAAAAAGAGCCGCATAAGCGGCTCTATTGTGGTGAGGTTCAGAATTACAGCTTAGCTGCGTTCTGAGAAAGATATTTAGCTACGCCTTCTGGAGCCGCATCCATACCTTCTTTGCCTTTTTCCCACTGTGCAGGGCAAACTTGACCGTGCTCTTCGTGGAATTGCAGAGCATCAACCATACGCAGCATTTCGTCAACGTTACGGCCTAATGGCAGGTCGTTAACAACTTGGTGACGAACAACGCCATTTTTGTCGATTAAGAAAGAACCGCGTAGTGCAACGCCAGCGTCCGGATGTTCGATACCGTAAGCTTTTTGGATTTCGCGTTTAACGTCAGCAACCATTGCGTATTGAACTTCGCCGATGCCGCCGTTATCTACAGGGGTTTTACGCCATGCGTTGTGAACGAATTCAGAGTCAAAAGAGATACCAACAACTTCAACGCCACGTTTTTTGAATTCAGCGTAACGGTGATCAAAGGCAATCAGCTCTGATGGACATACAAAGGTAAAATCCATTGGCCAGAAGAAAAGAACAGCTGGTTTGCCATTCAGGTGGTTCTTTAAGTTGAAATCGTTAACGATTTCGCCGTTACCAAGAACAGCTGCAGCGGTAAAATCAGGGGCTTGGCGAGTAACCAGTACCATAATAACTCTCCTGTCAATTATAGGTTAGTGAGTGATTGTTCGAATTTGTGTGTCAGTATAGGACGATAAGCTTTAACTGCAAGGACATAAGGCCAATTGTTGAGATAGCTTTCACCTATGAATTAATATCTTACTGCTTTCAGGGATTAAACATACTCATGCAGGATGTTGCTGTAAAGCCGTTATACGCTAATTTACGTTAGTCTTGATTTACAAGCTGATAACCCGGTCATAAATTTTTAGCTGCGGCCAGTTTCATCATTTGCGGATAAAACTGTAAAAAGATTGCTTCAAACTGGGCATAGTTTTGCTCTATATCCTGAATACAGTCAGCTAACGCGTGTAACTTTGGCCGCCTGGCAGCCATGTTTTTTAAGGTATTATCGATAAAGGGTAATTCAGCATATCGCTCCAGCCAACGATCCTGCCATAGATATTGATTAATATGTCGGAAGCCTTCAGGTGTCGATGCCAGCTGTGGAACAATGGCATCTTGAGCCTGCTGAATAAAGTCGCTTAATGTGATGCGGGGTTCCACTTTCGACCAGTGTAATGACAAAAAATGGTCCCATAAAACATCAAGGGCAATAGGTGCAACCCGATAGTGCCGGTCGCAGAACAGCTTTCTGGCCTGCTTCACTTGCTCGAGACTATCCGTCATTTTATCTATTCTGCGGTGCAGCATAATGCCACTGGCAATCGGCTGTGAATAATCAGCGTCAGGGCTGCCGCGAACAAAATCGGCAAGAAGATTCCCTAACAGAGAGCTGTCCGCCAAAGAGGCTAAGTGGAGGTGGGCTAAAAAGTTCATGGGTTAAAGTATAGTGCAATCTTGCTGATTTTATCGTTTTTCTTATTATACCGTCGACTTTCAGTTGGTTGCGTTCCCGCCCCTCCAAATTATTTTGGGTATATAATATGTGCTTTTGGCGCCTTATTAGTTGCAGCCTTATGCGAGTGGCTCTAGACTAGGCCGCTTGTTTTTTGAGATTAGAAAACCCATGCGCGTTACTGATTTTTCGTTCGAACTTCCGGAGTCTCTGATAGCCCGATACCCTCAGGCTGAAAGGAGCGCTTGTCGCCTGCTATCTCTTGATGGCATGAGCGGCTCATTATCTGATGGCGTTTTTACCGATGTACTTGATAAACTCGAGCCCGGCGATTTGCTGGTGTTTAATAATACTCGAGTGATTCCTGCGCGCCTGTTTGGCTGTAAGGCCAGCGGTGGCAAGGTTGAAGTGCTGGTTGAACGGGTATTAGACGATCGTCGGGTACTTGCGCATGTGAGAGCGTCTAAATCGCCAAAGCCCGGCACTCAACTTTTATTAGGTGATGATGAGTCCATTCCGGCCACTATGGTTGCACGTCATGATGCACTGTTTGAACTGCATTTTGACGATGGCCGTGACGTTTTGACCATCCTGAATGCGGCCGGTCATATGCCTCTGCCTCCTTATATAGATCGCCCTGATGAAGAGTCAGATCGCGAATTATATCAAACGGTATACAGTGAGCGCCCGGGAGCCGTTGCTGCTCCGACAGCCGGCCTGCATTTCGACCAGCCTTTACTTGATGCATTAAAAGCCAAGGGCATTGAGATGGCATTTGTCACGCTGCACGTTGGCGCAGGCACTTTCCAGCCAGTGCGGGTTGACGATATCAAACAACACATCATGCATTCTGAATATGTGGAAGTCCCTCAGGATGTTGTTGATGCGGTGCTGGCCTGCAAGGCTCGGGGTAATAAAGTTATTGCCGTGGGTACGACATCGGTACGTTCTTTAGAGAGCGCCGCACAGGCGACTCAAAATGGCCTGCTTGAGCCGTTTTTTGGTGATACCTGTATTTTTATCTATCCGGGTTACCAGTTTAAAATTGTTGATACTCTGATTACTAATTTTCATCTGCCTGAATCAACGCTGATCATGTTGGTGTCGGCCTTTGCCGGTTACACCAATACGCTCCGCGCTTATCATCGGGCCGTCGAGAAACAATACCGCTTCTTTAGTTATGGTGATGCGATGTTTATTACCCGTAACCCTGAAGCGGTGAATGAAATTCCCAATCGGGAATTATAATTAACTGAAACAAGCTCCAGACTGTTTTTCTGGTAGCGTATCGCTGAAATATTACTGATTGATGAAATATACATAAATATAATTAACCAGTTACAAGTTTAAGGCGCGGAGTGTTAGCGCCTTTGCTTTCATCTTGTGCCAGAAATGTGACAGCATCGCTGTATTTGGCTAAATGATCACCACTCAAGTGAGCATACTTATTCACCATCTCCAGCTTTTCCCATCCCCCCCATTTCTTTCAGTACCATTAGCGGCGTTCCGTTTTGAACATGCCAACTGGCCCATGTATGCAGGAGGTCATGAAACCTAAAATTAGTGATGCCTGATAACCTCAACGCCCTAGCAAAATCCCATCGATTGATATTGTTCCTTATGCGCCCATTGTCGGGGAATATGTACTCGCTATCCTGCGGAATAGATTTGAATATAGCAATGGCATCATGATTAAGCGGCGATACCTTACCCATAACTTTGCATATTCTCCTCTAGTAAATGGATGGATAGTTAAGGAGGCTGATATAGTTATTTTTGATATATGTGAAGTGTATTCAAACAGAATGGATATCATTAAAGTATTGTTAAAGTAATATCGCCTCATTTCATTGAGTATAATTGCAAATACGCGGAAAATGGATTATCAGACTAATCAGAAGAGCATAGTAATAACAGAACTAGCTCATATGAAAATACTATTGGTGTGCGTATAAATTGTACTTGTAGTGGTAGTAGTGGAGCAGCTATAAAAGATAAAGATGAGAGTGGAACGTATAATATGACAATTAAAGTTCACAACTCAACTGTAGGAATCGTTGTTACAGATATAGAATTAAGGGGGGTGGGCTTATTTATTACATTGATGATATAAGCTCACTTAGTAACCGTTCAAGAACATCTTCGAATGTGGCTGGCGATATCTCCGAAAATAGCCAGAATGTATTAGTGAGAGTCAGAGGTAATGGCACCGATCGACAGGTTATTACACAAAATTATCAGTAGTGAAGTATTTAAATGTGATTGGCTATAATTTATTATGTTGTAGGTTGCTGTTTCTCTATTTTTTTATTAAAGCTCATATTGGTGAGGTGTTTTGATATTTTATTGGTATATCTTATTGTTGGGATATCTATAAATCTCTCAAACGGTACTGATATTAATATGGTAATAGATATTGATAATGCACTTAAAATTAAGAAACTAATAAAATTATTGCTAATACCATGCCAGTCGGCAAGATTTTTAATTGCACTAAGGATTCCCGCGTGTAATATGTATGCTGAGAAAGATATTTTACCTAGAAATTGGAAAAGTGAGCTTTCAAAGAATGATCTAGCCTTTATAGAGTAAAATAATGAAACAAAGATCAGTGGGCAACCTATTTTTTGCATTATGTCGTAATTTTTTGATGCATTATCACCAAGAATAAATTGAACATATGAGTATATTCCAATTCCGGTTTCAACACCATCTCTAGGTAGTGGGGTTGATATAAATAAAATACCGAGAAAAAACATAATTGATAAGAAAATTCTATTTATATTAATGTTTTTTCGGGATGATAAATCACTTATTATTAATCCAAATATAAACATTGAGTAAAATGTATTAACGCTCAATAATAAGCAGATTAAATAGATTGGCAGCCTTATGTTGCTTCGTCCAAATATTGCAAGCAACGAAAAAACAAGAAATGATCCATAAATCTCATATGGTATCGTCCATAACGGATAGTTATAAAGAACCCTATCACCATCTGAACTCATGAATATAGCTTGCTTAATGGCTGTTACGAGTGATAGACCAAATCCTTTTCCTGTTATGTGCCCTGATACTTTATAAATCATAAAAATAAACATCATTGATACCAATATTGGTATCGCCAATCTGAAATATCTTTTTATCACACCTGAAATTAATATTTTATCATCATTGTTGTTATATTTAAAAGATAAGACAAAGCCACTTAATATAAAAAATATGTATACAGAAGGAAGTCCACTATAAACTATGTTTAATGGGCTTAGTGCAATTACTCTAAGTATTTCGCCTTTAACCCCTTCAGTTCCAGTAAATCTCAAAGATGGCATAAAAATGTTGACGCAGTGATCTATTATCACAATAAAACAGCACAAGCCACGGATACCTTCAAGGGAAATTATTTTATTCATGAATTACTCTTAAGGTTAGCCATACTGTTATGATGCAATTATGGATGTTGCATAAGTATATCGCAATGCATGTGATGCTGAAAGTTACAGTTTTGTCTTTTCCTGATTAAGTAACCCAAGTGACCGTCCGTTAATAACTTCTTAAACTCCCTCGTGTCACTAAATTCATGCTTCGAATGTACTGTAAATATTATCGGTGTTTTGAGTGTGCTATGTCATTAGAAATTTTATCTTCAGTTGTTGGTGATGTTCTGCCAATACCGCTGTTCGCTAAGTGTATGCCAGCGAGATTTCTTTCACCGACACTTTTTCCATTTACGTTAACCATCTAAATAACTTCGCATATTAACGCTCCACTTTAGCAAGTCCGTGTTGATTGCCTGGGAACGGTGAAGCAGCCCTCATAAACTGATTGAGCTGTTTCAGTAACTACCACATATAGCGGCACTGATGGTTTCGCGTTATGGTTTCGTGTAACGATAACCACAGCAATTCTATTGGGTTCAGCCACGGTGAATATGTCGGCAGGAATAACAACCGNAACTTCCCGTTCTTTTCCAGCCAGCGCCCTACTTTGCGGCTTTTATGAATGACGTAGTTATCAAGAACCAGCGTAATGGTTTTCGCTCGCCGGTATGTACACCGTAATGCCACTAACAGTCTGATAAATAAATCA
>NZ_ATYS01000024.1 GCF_000427805.1 Budvicia aquatica DSM 5075 = ATCC 35567
TGATCTTCCCCACCAAAAATGGACACAGGCCTAAGCGAGGTTCTGGTTTTCAAATTGTTCCGGGCTGATACCGCCACACGCACTGTGACGACGCCACCGATTGTAATCACACTCGATATAATTAAACACCGTTGTTCGCATTATTTCCCGGCTGATAAAGCGTTCTCCGTGGATACATTCCACCTTCAGCGAGTGGAAAAAGCTTTCCGCGCAGGCATTATCATAACAGTTCCCTTTTGCACTCATACTGCCACGCAGATTATGCCGTTTCAGTAATGCCTGATAATCCGCTGAGCAATACTGACCACCACGGTCACTGTGAACAATGACATTCTCCGGGCGTTTACGCCGCCAGAAGGCCATTTGTAGTGCATCGCAGGCAAGCTGTGCCGTCATGCGGGGTGACATTGACCAGCCGATAACAGCACGCGACCACAGGTCGATAACCACCGCCAGATACAGCCAGCCTTCGTCTGTGCGCAGATACGTGATGTCTCCGGCCCACTTCTGGTTCGGGCCGCTGGCGTAAAAATCCTGTTTCAGTAAATTTTCTGACACGGGCAGCCCGTGCTCACGGTAGCTGACCGGGCTGAACCGGCGCGAGGCTTTCGCCCGCAGCCCCTGACGACGCAGGCTGGCGGCCACTGTTTTGACATTTAACGTCAGGCCCTGCGACCGCAACTCGTCTGTCAGGCGTGGCGCGCCATAGCGCTGCTTCGCCTGCCCGAAGGCATCACGAACGGCGCGATCGCAGCACTGACGATACTGCTGACGTGAACTCATCACAGAACGTCGCTGACGCCAGACATACCAGCCGCTGCGGGCCACCCGGAGGACGCGACACATCGCTTTGATGCTGAATTCGGCCTGATGTTTTTCGATAAAGACATACTTCATTTCAGGCGTTTCGCGAAGTATGTCGCGGCCTTTTGGAGGATAGCCAGCTCCTCAGCTTGTTCCGCCAGCTGGCGTTTGAGACGAGCATTTTCAGCGGCGAGTTCATTTTCACGGTCAGAGGATGAGAGCTGTTGCTGCTGTTTACTACGCCAGTTATAGAGCTGCGATTCATACAGGCTGAGCTCGTGGGCTGCGGCGGCAACACCAATGCGCTCAGCCAGTTTAAGGGCTTCCTGACGGAATTCAGGTGTGTGCTGCTTGCGGGGCTTTTTGATGGTTGATGCTGGTTTTGTCATGTGAGATACCTCTGGTTGAGAGTTTACTCACTTAGCAGCGTGTCCACTATTGATGGGTAAGATCAGTTTTCTATTACGGCTTTGCTTTGTGTGGGCAAGGTTGTTGGTAGAAAATATCGAATCGGTTTGGTATTGCCGCCTGGTACCCACAATTAAGGGGACAGGCAATGATAGATTTTTCGAATACAGAGTATCTACAACATATTAATTATTTAAGATCGAAACCTAAACATCTATTAAGAGATATTGGGGATCAGTGGCGTACACCGGATGCTCTGTTTTTAGCTATCAATGAGTTATATGGGCCGTTAGTACTTGATTTATTCAGTGATGGTCAAAATAACAAATGCCCACATTTTTACACTGAGTCTGATAATGCATTAGCTCAAGATTGGGCGCAAAAGTTACAAGAGATCGGAGGTGGCGGGGCATTTGCGAATCCACCGTATTCAAGAGCAAAGAAACATAAAGGCAGCTATATTACCGGCATGTCATACATAATGAAGCACACCATTGCCCAGCGCGAAAAAGGCGGGCGTTACGTTTTTTTAGTTAAGGTTGCCACATCTGAGGAATGGTGGCCTGGCGAAAAGGCCGATCATATCGCTTTTATTCGCGGTAGAATTCCTTTTGATCTTCCTGCATGGTTTTCGCCAGCGAACAAACGACAGGAAGTAACAACGGCCTCTTTTGGCATTGCGGTGATGATTTTCGATAAAACATGGACAGGGTCGCCGATAAGTTATCTATCCCGGGATGTGTTACTTAACCGGGGAATGGAACTGATGAATGAACTGAAGGAGCCACAAACATTAGTTATTGCTGCATAATAAGCCCTGATAAAGGGCTTATTATGGCAATTAGAGAAACGCTGGGCTAAGCTACTGCTAACTTAAAGGCCGTGGTTGATTTTAGTCAGGGGAATATTGATATCAAACAGTTTACAGTTGATATTCTTTGCGCCCATCTGTTTAACGCGCTCTATGTGCATTGCGGCATAGCGTTCAGCTGATTCTCTATTACTAAATAGGTAGATTCCACCGGCTTCTTCTGTTTGGGCATTTTCAGTCCAAATTTTGGAGATAAAACCGGGCTCAGTATTGATTGTTGCTGCTAGTCCTGCTGCATTTTTAGATAAATTTTCGCCAAGCATTTCAGCAGGCATACTAAAGTCAATTTGGAGTAAAACGGTCATAAATACCTCTAGTCAGTGATGCTTATTTCTTAATGTTTTCTTAATAAGTAATGCATTACCCGCTCTTTTGCCTGATACCAAGGCAGTCGTATCTGGATAATAGCGATTTATTGAAGGCCAATGCAAACTTAGATATCTGCTTAAATGATATGAGTTGGTTAAAATTTATCAGTGAATATTATTTTATAGCATTGTCTTCAATGCATAAATAATCTAAGTGCAACTGACTATTGTTTCTATAACCATTTTTCAACTAGCCATTATTTTATCATTTAATCTGTCGTGCTTTCTGGCTATTTGATTTTTAGAACATGTGTATGTGTATGATAATGAATATATATCATGGCTAATTATATTTTTTCATCAATGTGTGTGGTGTTTGTTTTGGTTTTATATCAAAGAGTTAATTTATTTTTTGCAGCAATTGTAGATTAGTCGAACAGATTTATTGTTAATTTTTTGTTTGTTCTGTCGTTAAGTGAATTTTGATACTTGAATGAGAGTTAATTCAATTACTCTTACGAGCGTAATTTTACGTGGTTTTCAAATTTACATAAATAAGCGTTTAAAAACAGGATGTATGCAAATACGGTTCTTGTAACTATTTCTTACTATATTAGTGATAAATATCCCTACTGATTGATGGTAAATTAAGCCTGTTTAGCTAAAGATAACCATGAGTGATTAATCTTTTTATTGAGTTTAGATGGTGGATATGTAACCCTGAGCAGCATTGCGTCTAGGGCGCCATTTAAAGCTGTTTATCCACTAACGACGTTATACCTTTATATTAAAGATAAAGTGATTTCATTAAAAAAGACAAGTATCATCAATATGTTTACTGATTTTTTATGGTGGACCATTCTGTGATTAAGATCACCACTGCTACCTACACCTATTATTACTGTTTGGAGATTTCCTTTTGATAAGCGTTCTTCTTGTTGATGACCACGAACTGGTGCGCGCAGGGATTCGACGCATTCTCGAAGATGTCAAAGGAATAAAAGTTGTTGGTGAAGTTCAATGTGGCGAAGATGCCGTAAAATGGTGCCGGTCCAACAGCGTTGATATCGTTCTTATGGATATGAATATGCCCGGTATTGGTGGCTTAGAGGCGACGCGTAAAATTTTACGTTATTCGGCCGATATCAAAGTCATTATGCTGACTATTCATACCGAAAACCCGTTGCCCGCAAAAGTTATGCAGGCCGGAGCTTCCGGATATTTGAGTAAAGGGGCTGCGCCACAAGAGGTGATTAGCGCGATTAGGGCTATTGCTTCCGGCCAGCGTTATATCGGTGCAGATATTGCCAGACAAATGGCATTAAGCCAGTTAGAGCCAGAAGCCGATACGCCGCTATCTAGCCTGTCAGAGCGCGAACTGCAGATTATGATGATGATAACTAAAGGATTGAAGGTTAATGAGATTGCAGAAACGCTAAATCTTAGTCCTAAAACCGTAAACAGTTATCGCTATAGAATGTTTAGCAAGCTGAATATTAGTGGGGATGTTGAGCTGACGCATCTTGCTATTCGTCATGGGATTGTGACTTCAGAGAAATTGTTAAATAGTGACTGAGAGTTTCGATAGCAAATCTTTCCTAAAATATGTAACTCATGAGCCAGGGGTTTATCGTATGTACGATGCCTCTGGCGTTGTTATATATGTAGGGAAAGCAAAAGATCTCAAAAAGAGATTATCCAGTTATTTTCGTCAGAATGTCGCGAGCCGTAAAACGGAAGCGTTGGTGAAAAGTATTGCTAATGTTGATGTTACCGTCACCCATACGGAAACAGAAGCATTGCTGCTTGAACATAATTATATTAAACAATACCAGCCTCGCTATAACGTTTTGCTTCGGGATGACAAATCTTATCCTCTAATTTTTCTGAGTTCAGATGCCCACCCGCGTTTAAAAATCCACCGTGGCGCCAAACATGCCAAAGGCGAATATTTTGGGCCGTTTCCTAATTCAGGGGCGGTGCGCGAAACCTTAGCCTTACTGCAAAAGTTATTTCCTATCAGGCAGTGTGAAGACAGCGTGTATAAAAATCGCTCAAGGCCTTGCCTGCAGTACCAGATTGGGCGGTGCCTGGGGCCCTGCGTTGCTGGTCTGGTTAGCGATGAGGAATATCAAAAACAGGTTAACTACGTCAGACTATTTCTGGAAGGTAAAGATCAGCAGGTTCTAAATCAGCTTATTGCCAGTATGGAAGATGCCAGTAAGGCTCTGAATTTCGAAGAGGCTGCACGAATTCGCGATCAGATTCAGGCTATCCGCCGCGTGACTGAGCGCCAGTTTGTTTCCGGGGATAGTGACGACCTTGACGTTATTGGCGTTGCATATGAGTCAGGCATGGCGTGTGTGCACGTTCTTTTCCTGCGTCAGGGTAAGGTGCTTGGCAGCCGTAGCTACTACCCTAAAATTCCAAAGGGTACTGAGTTGGATGAGGTCGTTCAAACATTTGTCGGCCAGTTCTATCTGCAAGGCAGCCAGTCAAGATCGCTACCCGGTGAGATTTTATTAGATTTCACATTACCGGATAGAAATACGTTAGAAGATACTTTGTCTGAGGTTGCTGGTCGAAAAATTCAAATACAGAGTAAGCCTAGAGGCGATCGAGCGCGCTATTTAAAGCTGGCCAGAACCAATGCCAATATAGCGCTAAAAACCAAGCTATCTCAGCAGTCTACTATCCACCAACGATTAGCCTCGTTAGCTGAAGTACTGAAACTGCCACAAATTAACCGCATGGAATGTTTTGATATCAGCCATACCATGGGTGAAGAGACCGTTGCATCATGCGTTGTATTTGATAGCAATGGTCCTCTGCGTTCTGAATACCGGCGATACAATATCACCGGTATCACGCCCGGCGATGATTACGCAGCGATGGCCCAAGTATTAAAGCGTCGATATGGCAAGGCATTAACCGATGAAAAAATTCCGGATGTGATTTTTATCGATGGCGGTAAAGGTCAGTTAGGGCAAGCAATCGGCGTATTTGATGAGCTCAATGTCGCTTGGGATAAATCCAAGCCGCTATTGATTGGTATTGCAAAAGGTACCGATCGCAAAGCCGGGCTTGAGACACTGTTCTTTAAAGCGGAAGGTGAGGGCGTTGCTTTGCCGCCAGACTCTCCTGCTTTGCACGTTATTCAACATATTCGTGATGATTCCCATAACCATGCCATCTCTGGTCACCGCCAGCGCAGAGCTAAAGTGAGAAATACCAGCGCGCTGGAACATATTGAAGGTGTTGGTCCTAAACGTCGCCAGGCGCTGCTAAAATATATGGGAGGATTACAACCATTATTGAGTGCGACGGTTGATGAACTGGCAAAAATTCCAGGAATTTCACAATCTTTAGCAGAAAAGATACACAATGCATTGAAACAATGAGGACGATGTAGCAACATATACACACGTCTTTTTATCCCAGACAGCAATAGGGCATCTGAGCACTATGCAATTGAATATACCGACCTTACTTACGCTTTTCCGTCTCATACTGATTCCATTTTTTGTTGTGGCTTTTTATCTGCCATCTCAATATCAATGGGCTCCTATGGTCTGTGCGGGTATCTTTGTTGTAGCAGCTGTCACTGACTGGTTTGATGGCTTTCTTGCCCGTAGATGGAAGCAGACAACTCGATTCGGTGCTTTTCTTGATCCGGTTGCCGATAAGGTCATGGTCGCCACTGCTTTAGTTCTGGTTTGTGAGTTTTACCACGTTTGGTGGATTTCATTACCGGCGGCAACCATGATTGCCCGTGAAATTATTATTTCTGCGCTCAGAGAGTGGATGGCTGAAATTGGTAAGAGAAGTAGCGTTGCCGTCTCTTGGGTTGCAAAAGTTAAAACCTCGGCTCAAATGTTAGCGTTAGTTGGTCTGCTTTGGCGGCCGAACTCAATTATTGAGATCTTAAGCTTTGTTCTATTGTATATTGCGGCCGTATTAACGTTTTGGTCAATGTTCCAATATCTGAAGGCTTCAAAGGCTGATTTGCTGGAACCGTGAACGATACGCCGGAAAAAGCATCAAACGAACGAAATGTTTTCATAATTCTATTGACTCACTTCGTCAGGTAAGTAGAATGCACACCATCTGATGACGACAGGGTGTGTCAAAAGATAAAGTAGCTAAATCAGCAAGTTCTGATGTGATACTTAAAGGCGCGGGAATAGCTCAGTTGGTAGAGCACGACCTTGCCAAGGTCGGGGTCGCGAGTTCGAGTCTCGTTTCCCGCTCCAAATTAATATCCATAAGGATATTAATGGAGTAAGGCGCGTTGGCAGAGTGGCCATGCTGCGGATTGCAAATCCGCCTACCTCGGTTCGACTCCGGGACGCGCCTCCAAAATTAGATATGCCCGGGTGGTGAAATCGGTAGACACAAGGGATTTAAAATCCCTCGGCGGCAACGCCATGCGAGTTCAAGTCTCGCCCCGGGCACCATTTAACATTGGTTATAATTAGCAGTAGATTTAGCAAGCAACCACCTATAAGGTGGTTTTTTTGTGCCTGAATGTTACTCATCAATAAAGATAGTCGCTGTGGGAGTATAAAAATTAATTAAACTTACCATTTGTGATAATAAACATATCGATACTTTGTTGTATTCCTTGCTGGAGCTTTACATCATCGGTTTCGCTAATCAGAATGTGTAAGGTATTAATGATTGTTTCCCGCGAGATCTCCATACCCAGCGTATTTAGCCGGCAAACGGCTTTACCAATAATTCGACAGCGTTCATCTTGCATAAATTTAATATTTTCGATACTCATCATCACCCGGCCATAAATAACAAATAGAATAAAAAGTGAATGATGAATGGTAGCATTGCCCGAGAATGGAAATGCTACCATTTGAGCGATTGTGATAAACCCTGTTAGCAGATGATACCAGCATGCAGTGACTGAGGATGATATGGAGTTAACTGATTTTATACTCTGCGCACAGCAGGTGAGCCCGCAGGCGAGTATTGGGATAGATATTCATCCTGATAAGAGTTCGCTATCTGTTCGGTGGCAGTGGACAGGTCCGGCCGGTGAGGAAAGGGCGTTTAAACGGGCTATTTTGCTTAAGGAACTGAACTATGATGAAGCAATTATGGTTTTCTTTTCGCGTTGTAAGGATGCAATCGAAAATAGCAGCTCGTGACCATGGCGGCGATGTGATTTTTGCATTCGGAGAGAGTTAATGCGGGAGAGGACTAATCTCCCGTTTGTTATTTATGTGATTTCTTCTTTAAAACTACAATGATTGAACCAATTAGCCCGCCAACCAACAGCACAATCGGCAGAATCATCAATCCTGTCATCATCTGGCGTTCATAATGCTTAAATAGTGGTGTCATGCTAATGATGTAGCCCAATCCGGTAACAGAGCCTACCCATAGTGCTGCGCTCAGCCAGTTAAATATCTGAAAGCGTTTAGGGTCCATATTTGATAACCCGGCAATGGTGGGCAGTAAGGTGCGCACAAAAGCTAAAAAGCGGCCAATCAGCAAGGCAAAGAAGCCATGTTTATGGAACAGTTGATGGGTTCTTTGATGATAATGAGCCGGTATTTTGTGCAACCAACTCTGTACGGTTTTTGTTTTCCCTAACCATTTACCTTGAAGGTAGCTAAACCAACAGCCGAGAGCGGCTGCGGTAGACAACACTAAAAAAGTGAGACCAAAGTGAAGAGAACCCTGTGCAATTAGCGCGCCGGAAAGTAGTAGCAAGCTGTCTCCGGGTAAGAAAGCCGCGGGTAGCAAGCCATTTTCAAGAAAGATAATGATAAACAGAACGCCATAAATCGCCCAAAGAAACTCAGGATTGGCCAGTGTTTTAAAGTCCTGATGTATAAGCGCTTGGAATAAATCTGTAATCAAACCCATTTTCTTTCCTATGCGTGACATTAACTGCAACTGCATGTCTGACTTCAGGATGAGTTAATGCTATAAGCGGTGAGATAAAATATGAAACCGGTCATAAGTTTAACACCATCGGGAGCAACTATACAGGCGAATGCCATTAGCTTATTAAATAGCCTATTTTCTTATGAAAATAATAACAATAAAAAAGCTTATTAAAAATAATCAGTTATATAGGTAATGATATTTATTTACATCATGTGTGAATGAATAAGGATAGGTTCAATTCATTTGCGCTTTTATGATATATATTTTTACATATTACTATTTGGCTATATATCGAACAACCCGTGACTGATATTCAGTCTTAATTTTCTTTTGTGTTGTATTTTTACAATAAAATTTGGTTGGCATTGTTTTTTTGTGAGCTAATTCAATGAAATTTAAAGTAAATGATATTTAATGTCATGTTGGAAAAAAGACTTAGTGTTATTAACATCATTCACTGAATTATGTCTCTGTGTTAACGTAAAGAAGAAAATATCATCCATTAATCATCAAAGGTAAATATCCATGGATATCGTCGATCGGTTCATTTCCTATACTAAGATAAATACAACCACTGACAGAGATAAAGGTGCCGCAGGTATTATGCCTTCCTCTGAAGGGCAGCGTGTACTGGCTAATAAAGTGGCGGATGAACTCAGAGCATTAGGCCTCGTTGATGTACAGGTCAGTGACCGAGCGATAGTGACTGCGACATTAGCCAGTAATGTGGATTATCCATTACCTGCGGTGGCTTTTTTTGGTCATCTGGATACCAGCGCGGAGCAAACCAATGATACCAAGGCTCAGATATTGCCTTATAAAGGCGGCGATCTTTGTCTGAATGCAGAGAAACAGATCTTTTTGCGCCAAAGTGAGTTCCCAGAGCTGAGTGACTATATCGGCGATGACATTATTGTTACTGACGGTACCAGCCTTTTAGGGGCAGACGATAAAGCGGCGATTGCCTCTATCGTCAATACCATTCAGTATTTATTAGCACACCCAGAGATTAAGCATGGTCCGGTTAAAGTCGGTTTAGTTCCTGATGAAGAACAAGGATTGCGGGGCTCTAAAGTATTTGATGTGAAAAGCTTTGGTGCTGACTTTGCCTATACCCTCGACTGCTGCGGTATTGGTGAGTTGGTGTACGAAAACTGGAATGCGGGCGATGCTGAAATCATCTTTACCGGTCAGTCGGCTCACCCGATGTCAGCAAAAGGGAAACTTAAAAACTCTTTATTAATGGCCCATAAATTTATTTCAATGCTACCGGGCGGCGAAGCACCTGAATATACCGATGGCAGAGAAGGGTATTACTGGGTTAAGCAAATGCAGGGCAACAGTGCCAAAACCGTATTGAAAATGGACGTCAGAGATTTTACCGAAGAGGGATATCTGCGCCGGATGAAGTTCTTAGCTACTCTGGCTGAAGGTTGTGCTGCGTTATGGGGTGAGGAAAGCATTGAATGTAAGCTTGCAGACCGTTATGCCAACGTATTTAATAGCCTGCAGGGTGATTCAGCTTATCCTATCGATATTGCGGTTCAGGCCTATCGTAACCTGGGTATTGAGCCTAAAGTCACGCCAATGCGCGGTGGTTATGATGGCGCAGCGCTTTCTCAAAATGGTTTACCTTGCCCGAATATTTTCACCGGGGCGCATAACTTCCACTCAATCTATGAATATTTACCGGTAAAATCACTGCGTGCTGCCAGCGATGTATTAGTCGAGGTGGTTAAGCTGACTCATGACCGCTTTGCAAGCGGTGATAAAGCATGATTCAGGTTATTATTGCACTATTGGTTATTGTGGTCGTTGCTCGGTTAATATTGAAAGGTTATAAAGCTGAACCGGTGCTGTTTGCCGCCGGTTTGATCTTAATGATCGTTACTATGGTATTTGGCTGGGGAAGCATTTTACCGAAAAACTTAAAGACCACCGGTATTAGCTTCTTCGATCCTTTTGAAGTGATGCGGGATTTATTCAGTACCCGCGCTGCTGATTTAGGATTAATGATTATGGCCCTGATGGGATTTGCCCATTATATGGACCATATTGGCGCTAATAAAGCGGTTGTCCGGGTTGCTACCCGTCCGCTTAAAGCGCTACGTTCGCCTTATATTCTGCTGTTCTTTTCATTCTTGCTTGCCAGCGTACTTCAATTAGCTATTCCGTCGGCAACCGGTCTCGCGGTACTGCTAATGGGGACGATGTTCCCTATTATGATCGGTCTTGGGTTATCACCGGCTTCTGCGGCGGGCGTTATTGCCACCTCACTGGGTGTGGCCTATACGCCGATGGCCGTTGATGCTATCAGGGCTACCGATGCTGTCGGCATGGGGAAAGATGTCGTTGGCTATGTGATTTCTTATCAGGGGCCGGCGGCTATCGCAACCGTGCTGGCCGTTGGTATTACTCACGTCTTTTGGCAACGCCACTGCGATCTCAAACTGGGCATAGTACCGGACCTTGGTAAGGAAGATGAGGAAGGCAGTAAAGAGAAGGGGGCTCCCGGTTTCTATGCTTTACTTCCTATGTTACCGATTATTATGGCGATCGTTTTCTCTAAGCTTTTCGTAAAAGATATCAATCTTGACGTTGTGACCATCGTTCTGATTTGTATGTTTATCTGTATGGTTATAGAGACGGTACGTACGTTAGACTTTAAACAGGTATGCGCCGGGTTTAATCAATTTCTGAAAGGAATGGGCAGTGCCTTTACCGGGGTTGTCGGCTTATTAGTCGCCGCAGGCGTATTTGCTCACGGTATTAAAGCGATTGGGGCCATTGAACAAATGATCTCGATGGCTGAACACGTCGGGCTACCGCCGTTTGCGATGGCGATCGTTTTTGCCATTGTCACCCTTGCTGCTGCAATTATTATGGGCTCAGGCAACGCGCCGTTCTTGGCTTTTGTTGAGCTTATTCCTCAAATTGCACAGAGTATGGGTGTGAATCCGGTTGGTATGATTTTGCCAATGCAGCAGGCTTCCCATATGGGGCGTGCTATGTCGCCTGTTTCCGGCGTTATTATCGCCGTATCCAGCGGAGCCAAACTGTCTCCGTTTGATGTGGTCAAGAGAACGGCCATTCCACTGTTAGTGGGATTGGTTGTTCATACTCTGATAGTCGGGATTTTCTTTACCGGTCCGATAGTGGCTGGTTGATATTTGACTGACGAGATTGTTAAATAAAAAACGCGCTGTTAGCGCGTTTTTTATGGTCTAAATAAGATAGATGAATTTATTTGAGTTCATCAACCATCGTGGCGGCATAACCAATATAATTAGCCGGCGTCATGGTTTTCAGGCGGGCTTTTTCTGCTTCAGGCAGTTCAAGTCCGTCAATAAATACCTGCATATCTTCTGCCGTTACGCGCTTGCCACGCGTCAGCTCTTTTAGTTTTTCATACGGTTTTTCAATGCCGTAACGACGCATCACGGTCTGGATAGGTTCAGCTAAAACCTCCCAGTTATGGTCAAGTTCATTACGCAGATTACCTTCATTAACCTCTAGCTTACTCACGCCTTTCATCGTTGACTGATAGGCAATCAGTGCATAGCCTAAACCGACACCAAGGTTGCGTAATACGGTTGAATCGGTCAGATCCCGCTGCCAGCGAGAGACCGGCAGTTTAGTCGCCAGATGTCCCAAAATTGCATTAGACAACCCGAGATTTCCCTCTGAGTTTTCAAAATCGATGGGGTTAACTTTATGCGGCATGGTTGAAGAGCCAATCTCTCCTGCAATCGTTTTTTGCTTGAAGTGATTCAGGGCAATATAGCCCCAAATGTCACGATCGAAATCCAGCAAAATCGTATTGAAGCGGGCAATGCAGTCGAACAGCTCAGCAATATAGTCGTGAGGTTCAATTTGTGTGGTATATGGGTTCCAGGTAATGCCCAGAGAGGTAACAAAACTCTCGCTAAACTGGTGCCAGTTAACTTCCGGATAGGCCACAATATGGGCGTTATAGTTGCCTACCGCGCCGTTAATTTTTCCTAAAATTTCTACCTGAGCCAGTTGCTTATACTGGCGTTCCATCCGATAAGCAACGTTAGCCAGCTCTTTACCAACGGTAGTCGGCGTTGCCGGCTGGCCATGGGTGCGAGAAAGCAGAGGAATATCACGATATTGCCCGGCAAGATTTTTAACGGAGTCAATAATATTACGCCAGGCGGGCGTAATAACATCCTGTCGGGCGGTGCTGAGCATCAGCGCATGAGACAGGTTATTAATATCTTCAGAAGTACAGGCAAAATGAATAAATTCAGAAACGGCATGCAGTTCAGCAATAGCCGCCACTTTTTCTTTTAGGAAATACTCAACGGCCTTCACATCGTGATTGGTGGTCCGTTCGATTGCTTTGATTCTCAGGGCATCGGTTTCGCTAAAATTATCGACCAGAGCATTAAGGAAATCGTTTGCTTCCTGACTAAAAACGGGGACTTCTTTAATTTCTGCGCAATCGGCCAACTTTTGTAACCAGCGAACTTCTACCGTAACGCGAAACTTCAGTAAACCAAATTCACTGAAAATGGTGCGTAATGCGCTGACTTTATCACCGTAGCGTCCATCGATAGGGGATACGGCGGTCAGTGAAGATAATTCCATCAGTAAGACTCCTGAAGTCTGATAATTTAACTATTAGCGAGTATTTGCTGTGCCTGTTTTAACAGACGATTGCGTGAAAACATAAACTGTAAACGGCTACCACCGACCTGTTGCCACAGTACTGCGGCACGTATTCCGGCCAACAGAGAAGCCCGGACTTTTGCCTGAACCAGCGGTCTTTGTAACGCTTCGGGCGAGCCGGTAACTTGAATGCGCGGCCCAATAGGGCTAATGACGTCGACGTAAATAGATGCCATAGCGCTGGTGATCGTTTCTGATTCAACGTCAAAATGGGCTAACTGGCGATCTAACTGACTAATGCGCGAAGACAATTCATTCAGCGCCGCACGATTAGCGCTTAGTTTGCGTTCCAGCACCATAATGCTTAATACGTAGCGGGTCAGCTCTGCGCTTAATTCCTGACGATTATTGGTCAAAACGCTGGGTAGCGTTTCCAGACCCAGGCGGATATCCTGTTCAAGCCCAAAAACGGAAAGCGTCGATGGGGCATCGGTCACTAAAATACTTTTTAGTGACACGGATAGCGCTTGGTTGTCGCATTGGCCGTCATGGGCCAGTTGCTGTACTAAACGGGCTGACTGGGCGATTCCGGCCAAGGCCACGGTGATATCATAATAATTTTTAGCCACGTTTAATCCTGTAATCGTTCTTCGATAACACCACCACCAAGGCAAATTTCACCCTGATAGAAAACGGCTGACTGCCCCGGAGTTACTGCGGCAACCGGTTCATCAAAGCGAACTTCAATGCGGTCGTCGCCATGGGGAATAACGGTACAGGATACATCCTGTTGCCGATAACGGGTTTTGACCGTACAGCTAAATTTTTCGTTAACCACCAGCCGATCAACCCAGTGTAACTGTTGAGCTATCAGACCGGTTGAGAACAAGCTAGGGTGGTCATGCCCTTGAGCAACAATAAGGTGATTGTTTTTTAGATCCTTATCTACCACATACCATGGATCTTCACCGCCATCTTTTAAACCGCCGATGCCCAGACCTTTACGCTGGCCTAAGGTGTGATACATCAGGCCCTGATGCTGGCCGATAGTCTCACCATCAACGGTGACTATTTTACCCGGTTGAGCGGGTAAATAGCGGGCTAAGAAGTCTTTGAATTTACGTTCACCGATAAAACAGATACCGGTTGAATCTTTCTTTTTCGCCGTGACTAAATCAAGCTGTTCCGCAATACGGCGTACTTCTGGTTTTTCTAATTCTCCGACCGGAAACAGGCTTTGCGCGATTTGTTCATGGCTTAAAGTATATAGGAAATAGCTTTGGTCTTTATTGGTATCCACACCGCGCAGCAGGCGGCTTTTACCGTCAACGTCTTGACGACGGACGTAGTGACCGGTAGCAATATAATCCGCGCCTAAATCTTCTGCGGCAAACTCAAGAAAGGCTTTAAATTTTATTTCTTTATTACACAAAATATCCGGATTAGGCGTACGTCCGGCCTTATATTCGGCCAGAAAATGTTCAAATACATTATCCCAGTATTCTGCGGAGAAATTGATGGTATGTAGCTCAATACCTAATTTATCGCAGACTGATTGGGCATCGGCTAAATCTTCAGAGGCTGAACAGTATTCGTCCGAATCATCTTCCTCCCAGTTTTTCATAAATAAACCGGCCACCTGATAGCCTTGCTGCAAAAGCAAATAGGCTGAAACGGAGGAGTCGACACCACCGGACATTCCGACAATGACTTTTTTCTGGCTATTATCTGACATGGGACTCTCGTGTGCTGTTAAGGCTAAAGATGAAACATACAAAATTTATGACGCAAGATTTTAGCACGTTGCTGGCGCGGACGCATCGCCTAAGGCAACAGGTTTTCGGGCCATTCAAACGTTTCTAATAATGACAATGGGTAGCGAGTGGTTTGTTGGTAACGTAAAAGGCTTTGCCTGACTAATGGAGAACGAAGATTCTGAGCATGAATAATTTCGTTATAAGTCAGCCATAAACAACGCTCAATATCATCATCCTGAGGCTGAGTGGCGACAATTTCAGGCAAATCGATAGAAAAAGTGAAGCGAATAAACGGCGTTTTATCCGGAGCAATCCATTGATAAATCTGCAATAACGACTGCGGTGCAGCGATAATGCCGGTTTCTTCCCACAGCTCTCGCTGTGCGCCTTCAAGCAGCGTTTCGTTCGCCTCTAAATGGCCGGCAGGCTGATTCAGGGTAGGTTTACCTTTTATCAACTCCTCAACCATCAGAAATTTATCTTCAGCCTGAACAACACAGGCCAGAGTAACATGAGGTTTAAACTGAGTTTCAGACATGTTTAATTTCTCTCCATTCTCCGGGGGCCAGATTATCAAGGTTCCAGTTATTTAAACTGTAGCGGATTAAGCGCAAAGTCGGAAAACCAATATGGGCAGTCATTCTGCGTACCTGTCTGTTACGACCTTCATACAGCGTAATTTTCAACCAACTGGTCGGAATCGATTTTCTTTCTCTGATCGGCGGATCCCGTGGCCACAGCCAATCGGGTTGTGAAATGATTTCGGCCCCCGCGGGTAAGGTCAGGCCATCGTTTAAGGTTATGCCCTTTCGCAGCTGCTCTAATGCCATATCGTCAGGTATACCTTCAACCTGAACCAGATAAACCTTTCCGGTTTTATGTTGCGGCTGTGTTAATTTAGCCTGAAGTTTTCCATCATTAGTCAGGACTAAAAGGCCTTCACTGTCGCGATCTAATCGCCCGGCGGCATAAACACCGGCCACCGGAATAAAATCTTTTAACGTTTTCCTTCCGGCTTCATCAGTGAACTGCGGCAAAACGTCATAAGGTTTATTAAACAAAATGATACGTGTCGGGCCTTTAAACTCACGACCGCTGATTTTTTTTCTGTTCCGGTTGGCAGAATTATTTTTAATTGCTAATTTTAACATGTGATTTTGAGTGTTGAATCGTTAAACCATTATAGTTGAAAAAGTTTTTGGTTGGCGGACTTTAACTATTGAAGTAGTATCATTACGCATCTTACAAAATATTAACAAATATGTCCTCAGAGGAGAGTTTGATGGAAAGCAAAGTTGTTGTTCCGACCGCAGGTAAAAAAATTACAGTTGATGCCAATGGTAAACTCGCAGTTCCGCACGATCCTATCATCCCATATATTGAGGGAGATGGCATCGGTGTTGATGTAACACCTGTGATGATTGACGTTGTTGATGCTGCAGTAAAGAAAGCCTACGGTGGTGAGCGAAAAATCTCCTGGATGGAAATCTATACGGGTGAGAAGTCGACCCAAGTGTACGGTAAAGACGTTTGGCTACCGGAAGAAACGTTAGACCTGATTCGTGATTATCGGGTAGCGATTAAAGGGCCATTAACTACGCCAGTCGGCGGCGGTATTCGTTCTCTAAACGTCGCTCTTCGCCAACAGTTAGACTTATACATCTGTCTGCGCCCGGTTCGTTACTATGAAGGTACTCCTAGCCCGGTAAAACAGCCTGAGCTGACCGATATGGTGATCTTTCGCGAGAATGCGGAAGATATTTATGCCGGCGTTGAATGGAAAGCTGGCACGGCAGAAGCCGACAAAGTGATTAAGTTCCTGCGTGAAGAGATGGGCGTAACTAAGATTCGTTTCCCTGAGCAATGTGGTATCGGTATCAAGCCGTGTTCAGAGCAGGGAACAAAGCGTTTAGTCAGAGCGGCCATCGAGTACGCAATTGTGAATAACCGCGAGTCAGTTACGCTGGTTCATAAAGGCAATATCATGAAGTTCACCGAAGGTGCTTTCAAAGACTGGGGTTACCAGCTGGCGAAAGAAGAATTTGGTGGTGAACTGATCGACGGCGGTCCATGGATGAAGATTAAAAATCCGAATACCGGCAAAGAAATCATCATTAAAGATGTGATTGCCGATGCTTTCTTACAGCAAATTTTACTGCGTCCTGCTGAGTATGATGTGATTGCAACCATGAACCTGAATGGCGATTACATCTCTGATGCATTAGCGGCTCAGGTTGGCGGAATTGGTATTGCACCGGGTGCTAATATCGGTGATGACTGCGCACTGTTTGAAGCGACTCATGGTACAGCACCTAAATATGCCGGTCAGGATAAAGTAAACCCTGGTTCAGTTATCCTCTCTGCGGAGATGATGCTGCGTCATATGGGCTGGTTCGAAGCGGCTGACTTAATTGTTAAAGGTATGGAAGGGGCGATTAAAAATAAAACCGTCACTTACGACTTTGAACGCTTAATGGACGGCGCTAAGCTACGGAAATGCAGTGAGTTTGGTCAAGACATAATCGATAATATGTAATTTATCGCTACTGATAAAATCCTCGGGGGCTTCGGCCTCCGATTGTTTTTGTGCTTGGCTAAAAGTCTTTCCCCAAAACTCCTCCCCAAAATTGGCTAGAATTTAGACTAATTAAATGGCAATTGTTAGCCATTCCTTTCCTTTGTTATCGCTATATTTGTCGGTCATTTTTTGATTCTTGTGGCCGAGTAACTTTTTAGTATCTATTCCTTGAGCTCGATATAACCGTTCTGACAATGAGCGCTGTTGGTGAAATATTGGCGGGCTCCCATTTTTCCATTCAATTACTGCCAAATCGCGAGCTTTAGAAAATGCTGTGGTTATCGCTCCTGTTGATGATTTACCTCCGTGCTTATTGAATCATCACTTTCAGTGGCTAGCGTGGCTATTACACCTTGGAGCGTAGATACATTCGTCGAAGAATAATCCCCGTCAGCATACCCGTTAATGCTCCAACGACCAGTCCGGGCTTAAGCAGAATAATCCCAGACAAACCCCCTAATGCGGAGCTCAATATAACAACGGCGAAGTTATTCTTTATCTTGGGATTAATCAGGAATTCCATCAATAAACTGTAAATAATTGACTGTATGCCAGTCAAAAAGTAAGCAGACATCATAAAACCAAACACAATTAAGAAACCGTCTTTATTTATTGCTATGTCGAAAGTTCCATCGTTAATAAAGAAGACGATTTGATAAATAATCACCACCACCATGGTGCCGATTGGTGCTGGTGCTAATATTCCCGTGGTAATTCGTAGTCCTTTAATGATCTAACTCCTTGTACTTGGGTGAACAACCTTGTTCGAGCGATGATTAAACAATAATGCCAGCTATGGAAATAAAAGGTATAACTAATTTAACCTCACTCTTTTAGCTTGTATGGCAGCTTACCGAGCGTTTTTTATATGGTTTGCGATAAGTCGTTACTTTGACAGTTACCTCCAGATATCAATCATTGCTATGCTGACTAAAATCATTCAAGGGATATCAGCAGTGAAAAAAATAGTATTTGCCGTTGCGTGTGCTTTAACCTTGGCCGGGTGTGTAACATCAGCGGTACGGCCTAGTATGGCTAAGCTAACTCCGCCTGAAAGAGTATTTGCCTATCAGACCAATATTCCCAATGAATCTAAATTAACGGTTGTAAGGGATTCTGGGTTTTTAGGTGGTTGCTATTATGGCTTTTATATAAACGGTGAGAAAGCGGCAAGCATTGATGTGGGTGAAAAGGTAGAATTTCACCTGATATCTGGTGAGCTGACGCTAGGCTTCAAAGGGGAAGGTTCCATTTGTATCGCGAATGTACTTCAGACTGAAAGACAGATCGTATTAAAACCCGGGGAGCATAAAGCGGTATGACTATTTGCAGATTCTGACGGATACTTAGATTTAAAGCTGATAACATTAAATTGAAGCACATTATGGATCTGGATAAGAGATAAATTAGTTAATTCAATAACCGACTCTTGAACTGACCCCATAAAATTGGACCGTGATTTAAGCATGAAGTTGTCACTATGCCAACCCACAGCGCTTCGGCAAATACATCTATCAACGTAAACTACACTATTTTGGAATTCTAGCCAGACAATCTGGGGGATAATAATTAAAGGCGGCGCTTTTGTTGAAATACTTTCAAATATAGTTAACATAAATTGATTATATACTTTGATATTTAATATTTAAATGACTCAGACAATCCAAATTGGAGCTAATATGGGTAATCATCAAACATTTATTCTTATGGCTATAAAACGCGCAAAAAAAAGTGCTCAGAATGGAGGCTATCCATTTGGCGCTGTTGTCGTTAAAGATGGTGATATTGTTGGTAAGAGCAACATTGATGATCAAGAGTTTGATCCTACTGCCCATGCTGAGTTATCGGCAATAAGAAATGCTTGTAAAAACCTTAAAGTATATAACTTAACTGGTTGTAAAATTTACTCTTCTTGTCATCCTTGTCAGTTATGCTTAGGGGCCATTAAATGGGTAGGTATAAAGGACATTTTCTATGCTATGGATAAAAACGACGCACAAGCTATTGGCTATGCCGATGATATATTTATGGATGATTCAGTAGTATTAAGTAAAACCAAAATGCAAGATGAAAATATACTGGTGTTTATGAAAAATTGGTATGCGCAACGAAATGGACAATGAACAGTTCGTTATAACCATCTAATAACTGTTGTCTAAATGCGTTCTTATATCTAAATTCTAACGCCTGACAACGACGGGGGCTTTTTTCATATCTTACTCTATAAAATATTATCTAAGTGCTCATAACTGAGGCGTCTTCTACTTCTGTTACTCCATTGATTGAAGACAATAAACAACCCGCCGAAACGGGCTGTTTAGTTAAATTACATCTTATCTTATAACCATCACTGACGTTTTAGCGTAGCCAACGATGGCAGATGAAGTTGAGCCAAGCAGGTATGTTGAAATACTTGGCCTGCGAGATCCAACCACGATGAGGTCAGCATTAATGGCATCGGCAAGTTTTAGGATCTGGTCCTTAGGTGAACCGACGGCCACATGATACTTAATCCTATCCTCAGGCAGTTTGAACGAGCTTGTGGTTTCCGTCAGCACTTTCATTGCCGATTCATTCATATCTCTGGGATCCGGTAAATGGGTTGTATAGGCCAGGCCAAATGTGGAATAAAAAGAATATGAGGGAATAACAGAAATAAAATGGATTGTTGCGTTTTCTTGTTGCGCTAGAAATTCAATATGAGGTTTTACCAGATTAACTAAGCTCTCTTCTGAAATATCGATCGGAATTAAGATAGTTTTATACATAATTGCCTCCCGAATGTAGAACCAATCCGTTGAGGATAAGGTTTTTTTCGGAGCCACACAGCAGTAAACCAGCCCTCAACTACCTATGTGTATTATCTATGCGTAACCTTAGGATTTCCTATGGCCGCACTACTATTTTCTACCCTAAACGGCAAATTAGCCACAGGATTAGGTTAAATTGTGAGCAGTGACGCAAAAGAGAAATTTGTAGGAGATAGATGCCAAGGCAGACAATCTTGATAAAGCAAGTTATCGGAACAAATCCAAAGAGCGATAGGCGATGCAGAAGGCCAAACATAACGGCCATTGCATTGGGATAAAGCATTTTGTAATGTGTCTGAATTAATAACATCCTGGTGGGAAGAACAAATGCCTGAAACCCTGAATGCCTTGGTGCAAGAGTTTATAGTATCAGCCGATGATAATGGCTTTGTTCCATTAAAAGCGTTTGCCCAAAAAACATTAAAACGAAGTGCTAACGATATTAGTACCTTTTTTGACCTGGAAAGCCGTTTTTATTCAAGATATCAACAAACGATTATTCATAATATTAAACATAACGTTGTATTTATAAAACGTTATAAAAAAGATGGATCTTTACGCGCTCGGGTGTGTGAGGGAGGAGTTCATCAAGATGATTTACTCACTTTTATCACAAGGGCCAAAAATGAAATTGAGGAAAATGAGAAGAGGTTTGATGTAGCCTATAAGAACTACTATGGCTTGGAGTAGCTAATGATCGCCATATAGTTGATATGTATTGGATTTGACATGTGACTTAGCCTAAGCGTTTTGTTGTTAACTCATTGAAAAATAGTTTTGTTTTACACTTACCGCAAAGTGTAAAAAATTATATTATCTGATATCTTAACAAAACATTAACCTGTAGGGTTATTATTTAATAGGCATGTACTGTCAGGTTGAAAAAACATAATCCCCAGGCAAAAAATGGGCAGCATAGAAAAATAATATCGAATATCACCTGCTTTCCGGACCGATAATCAGGGCATATTCAGATCAATTGTTAATCAAGGATATCCAATGAGTATTGAGTGGGTTTTGGCATATTTGGCATTAGGTGCCGTGGTTGGATTTATGGCCGGGCTACTGGGGGTTGGTGGCGGCGGGATTATGGTCCCGATTCTTACCGCGCTGTTTGCCGCTCAGGGGGTTGATCAGGTGCATTTAGTTCATATGGCGCTTGGTACATCAATGGCTTCTATTGTGATCACCTCATTTGCCAGCGTACGCGCGCACAATAGCCATAAGGCCGTACTATGGCCAGTAGTATGGAAAATAACCCCGGCAATACTGATAGGTACATTTGCATCAACCTGGTTAGCGGCGCTGTTACCGACAAAATTCCTGGGTATTTTCTTCTCCTGTTTTATGGGCTATGTCGCCTTACAGATGATTTTGAACATAAAGCCAAAACCAAGCCGTCAGTTACCTGGAACCATGGGAACGTCTATCGCCGGGTTATTGATTGGTGGAATATCTGCGTTGGTGGCTATCGGAGGCGGCTCGTTATCGGTTGCCTTCCTGTCATGGTGTAATGTTCGGATACAGAATGCAATTGGTACCTCTGCGGCTATTGGTATGCCTATCGCACTGGCGGGGAGTATAGGCTATATGATTAATGGCTGGGGGGCTGAAAATACGCCTGACTATAGCGTTGGTTACGTTTTTTTCCCGGCGGTTGTTCTGATCTCTATTGTTAGCTATTTTACAGCACCGATAGGTGCACGCTTAGCCCATAAGCTGCCGGTTGCCACACTGAAGAAAGTGTTTGCGGCGTTATTGGTCTTCCTGAGTCTGAAGATGTTGCAAACAATATTTACTTCCTGAGTGTACACAGGGCTAATTCGTTTTATACCCGTTATACTTCAATCTGCATCTTTGTTGGCTGCGTTTACTCACCCGACAAATCTGCTGTAAGTAGATTTGAACGCTGCTGGCAGCGGCCCCGAAGGGGTTAGGCCCATTAATGGGCCTAATAATCACTTACCTGAGTAAGCTCATCGGGACTCGCTCACTTGCCGCCGCGATGCAACTCGGATTATTTTGGGTATATATGCTTAATCAGTTAGGCTGCTCACAATAATTATTGGTTTGTCTAATACACTTAAGCAAGTGGGTTCTTTTAGAGCTATAGCGACAGGAGATATGATATGTATAAATCTATTCTGGTACCTGTGGATATTTTGGAAGAAGGATTAACCAGTAGCGCAATCAGCCATGCGGTATTTTTAGCCAAGCTGTCAAATGCAACGGTTAGATTGTGCCATGTATTACCTATCTCATCGGCAATTATTAACTCCTATGCGATGGGCTATGCCGAGTTAAAGGATCGGGCTTCGGTTAAAGCTGAGGAAGAATTGAAAAAGCTGATAGCCGGAATAGACCTCCCTGAGGACCAACTCTCTTATTCCATCGCTTTTGGTTCCCCGAGAGATGAAATTGTATCAATGGCCGATGAAGTCGATGCTGACCTGATTGTGATAGCCTCAAGAAGGCCAAATATTACGACTCACCTGTTAGGATCGAATGCATCCGGTATTGTTCGATATGCTAAATCTTCCGTTCTGGTTGTAAGATAAGTTATCTGCTGGCTAATAATCGCCGAAAGACAGTTTTTAGCCAGCGTGTAATATCTTGATTAAGGCTATAAGAGCTTATTTATTAAGTACTTGGAAAACCAGAGTGCGCTTTGGTAATATTTTTTATCATTCCAAAGCTTTTTTGCATACAATTTTTTATGCTTATAGTTTAGAGGTAACTCTAACTCTACATCGGCCCATGGTGACTTTCGGTAATAATTCAAATATAACGTAATATCAGGACTCCAAGATTTCCATGGTTTTGGCGAACCGACAAAATGCATAAATATTGTATCTTTTAATAATGTATTTTTTTCTGAATAAAAAAGATTGTACTTTCCAGATAAATAATGAACTCTTTCTTCAAGAAGAATATTTAACACATCTTGATCAAGATATTGAAAGTCTTGTGATGTGATTTTATTTACAAACATATCGAAAATATTATTTGAAATCCATAGAGGGATGTTAATAAGCATTACTCCTGCATTAAAATAATAATTATTATTTTTTAGATTTAAACTATTAATATGCGAGGCGCTAAATTCTTGATGGTTAACAGCACAAATAATATTGTCTTTAAAATCAATCTCTTTCAGGTTAGATATACTATTTAGACACAATATATCAGCATCAATATAAAGAACTCTATCTGTAACTTCTTTTAATATTTCAGGAGAAAGCATTCGATAATATACTGATATTGGTAAATTTTCCCTTACTTGAAATGTACTAAAGGCAGTACTGTCAACTAAATAGAGCGTAATGGCAATTTTATTTGTCTTTATTTCTTCTATTTTAGTTAGATCTAATTCCAATATGCTTGATGTAAATATATGAAAGTGAAGGAATTCCTCTGGGTTGTTTGCAATAATTGATGTAATGGTTACGCCTGCTGGTTTGATAAAACTTTCATCAACACCAAATGCAATATGAAAAAAATCATAATCATCTTTTTTTGGAAAACTGACAATGTCAGTTTTTTTGCTTATTATGTTATCTACTATCATTGTTAACGTAATCCATTTTCCTTCTAGCCTTAAGTTTTGATAGTAACTAAAGTCACATCATATGTTCAATGAATAATTATTAGTATGAGAGACTATTATATCAAGTTATGAGCATGTAAATCTATTTTTTAACTTCATTTTTACCGCTTATATCTGCAAACTGCTGCAATCTCAGTGCCAATTTCTAACATACACTCAATACTGATTGCTTCTAGGTTAATGATAGTTTTCGTATGTTTTTACAAATTTGATAGATTCCTTGAAGATGTTTTAGGACAAGAATTGCTCATTAATTTGTCACATGACTGGCCTTAAGGACATGCCTTTATCCATTTATCTTCACCTAAAAAATCCTACCTTGGTGTTTGTATTTTTTATTATTTGTTTTTTTCAATTGTTTATGTGTTTTTTTGAGATGTATGGCTCGTGAGTGAGCATAAGATTTTTTCTTGGCCTGAATGCTTTTATTTAGGAGCAAGAGATTATTTTTTATATAATCGTTTATTCTCAATTTGAGATGATTATCTGTTTTTCACTTCTCTATATGTATCTAACGTGTTGCATAGGTGATTTTCCAATTCAGCTTAGGGTTTCAACTTTCAGCATTTATAGGGCTTTTTGATAAAATGGCCCTATAGTTTTTCTCGTTTCTCGTGCCCGGTAATTCAGGCACTTGGTATTAAGTTAGAACAATACCAGATAGTAAACTATAACTAGTTAGTCATTATAGCTATTCACTATTGAGAGTATCGTTCTTAAACAACATTAAAAAGGACTAAATGTCGTTATGTCAGTAGTAACAATGGTACTTGCATTCTTGCTGGCGGTGGTTGCCAGCGTCTTTATATCACGGTTGCTTCCCGTGAAGATTCCGCTGCCTATTTTGCAGATTGCATTAGGGGCTGCACTCTCGGTATTCGGATTTGATGTCGAATTTGAACCTCATCTCTTTTTACTGCTATTTATACCGCCGCTGCTGTTTCTTGATGGCTGGCGGATTCCCAAAGATGCCCTTTTTAATGAGCTAAAGCCGATAATGTCTCTGGCTATCGGGTTAGTGGTGGTTACCGTTATAGGTATTGGCGTCTTTATTCATTGGTTAATTCCGGCGATGTCGATTGCCGTGGCTTTTGCCCTTGCGGCAATATTGTCACCAACGGATCCTGTATCCGTTTCCGCAATGACCGTTGGCTCACCTTTACCGTCGAAAATGGCACATATTCTTGAAGGGGAGTCATTGCTGAATGACGCCACCGGCCTTGTATGCTTTAGCTTTGCCGTAACCGCGGCGCTGACCGGTACTTTCTCTTTGGCAGATGCCACGCTGGGCTTTGTTTTGGTTGCTTTTGGTGGTGTTTTAGCCGGTTTAGTTGTGACCTGGATAATAGGCCGGTTAAACCGATTTTTAGTCAAACGGACGGGTGAAGAGCCGGCAATCCAAATTTTAATTAGCCTGCTAATTCCGTTTACAGCCTATCTGGTTGCTGAACATTTACACGTTTCAGGGATTCTTGCGGCAGTGGTTGCCGGTATTGCCATGCACTATGATGAGTTAGCCGGGCGCCCACAGGCGGCTACCAGAATGCAACGCAATGCAGTTTGGGACACGGTTCAGGTGGCATTAAACGGTACTATCTTTATCTTACTGGGTGAGCAGTTACCCAGAATGTGGAAGACCATGCCGGAAGTCGCTAACGTTGCCGGCGTGAGTAATCACTGGATGCTGCTTGGCTATGTCGTGGCTATTACGCTTGCGCTTGGCGTATTGCGTTTCTTATGGGTGTGGATCTCAATAACCCTGACGGTATTTCGCGGCAGACGGAAGGGACAAGATCAAAATATGCCCCGTACCCGAATGATGGCCGTAATGGCAACGGCCGGTGTGAGAGGGTCTATTACGCTGGCGGGTATTCTTACGCTGCCTCTGTTTATGCCTGATGGTTCTAATTTTCCGGCTCGTGATGTGGCTATTTTTCTGGCCATGGGCGTGATTCTGCTGTCATTAATTATTGCCAGCATCGGCTTGCCGTTACTTACGCGCGGGTTGGTTATCGACTTACCACACACTGACAGTGAGAGCAGTGCCAGAGTTGCGGTAACGGAAGCGGCCCTTCATCGTATAAAAGAAATCATCAGTCACCCGGTGGAAGATCCAGACCAAATGGCGCTGCGCTCTGAAGCGGCAAACCATCTGTTAGATATTTATAGCCGCCGTCTTGATTACGGTGACAATGATAAAGACGGTTCAACGGATATGTGGAAACTGGCAGAAGTTGAACGCCAGTTACGCCGTGAAGCATTACGTGCCGAGCGGGATGAGCTATATAAACTGCGTAAGACTAAAAATATCAATGATGAAGTTCATCGCCGATTGTTACGTGAGATTGATTTGAAAGAGGAAAGCCTGAGTCACCACTAATGGCCAAACGTTGTTGGTACTAAATTTGTTTTGGTGATGCAAATTTAGAGAACGTCAGCTATACTGAAATTGTTAATATCTTGTTAACTCCTTGGTTGTATTTGAGCCCTTATCCTTGAGGGCTTTTTTTATGGGCGCTGGCCAGCATTCAAACCAATAATATTCGCCTGGCTAGGCGAATATTATTGCCGTTCTAAGTGGGCCAAGTTCCTCATCTCCTTGGCCGGCAGAGCAGTAATTATCAGAGTTATATTATTGTTTTATATCGCTTGACTCTTATCTTGCTACAGATGAAGATTAGCCGTGATTTTTATTAACAGGGACGAAAATAAATGTTAAAACGGTCTATCTTACTCGCTGGATTAATATTCAGTTATCCGGCGTTAAGTGCAAGCAGTGACTACGTCAATTCTTGTGCTGACTTTCAGCAACAACAGTCAAACAACCAAATAACCAGAAAACAAGCCATCACGCTTTGCCAGTGTACTGAAGAGCGTAATGAAAAAGATCTCGAAAAGTTGCAGGCAATGAATAATCCGACTCAGGCTCAGGTGAAAAAATTACTTGAAGATTCAGCGCGGTATTGTTTGAAGAAGGCCGGAATTTCTCAGAAGGGAAGTGCAACTCCGAAAGCTAAACCGTCAAATAATACTGATGATGAGGATGATGACCAGCCGATGCCTTCAAGTTCATCGTCTAACGGCATAAAAATTCGCGGTATTCGCTAGTTATTTGATGTAGTTTCTGACTTTAATCAGTGATTAAAACAAGCCTCACATTTCTGTGGGGCTTGTATATTTTTGGATGCTTGAAATTATTTATCGTTAGCAACATAAGGCAGTTTGCCTAACTGATAGGGATTAGTTCTGAAAAATTCGACGCGTTCCTTAAAGTAATCTTTAAGATTGGCGGGAATTAACAACTCAATTTCACGGTAGTTAAACGGCATACCATAACGTTCTTTATAAGCGATACCGGAAGCATGTAAGTCAACGTCGAGCTTGTCGCGCTCTTCCCGGGGTAACTCTGCCAAATTATAACTCATGATCGATTCCTCTTATTCTGGCGAGATTATACCGGACTGAAGAGATGATTTCATTGTGTAGTTTTATTCGTTTGAAGCAAGAATATAAATACGGCAGGGTAGCTTTAGGCATAAATGATTTTCCGGCTCCATAAAGGAGCCGGTTGTTAGGCTTTATGCTGAGAAAAGCATGTAATGGCAGATTAGATAATGTCTTTTTCGCTACTTTGTCTGTCTTTTTTAGCCTTCTTCTCGGCTTTTTTCTCAGCCGGTGTTGTCAGTGGTTTTTTCTTGCTGTCTTTCTTCTTATCCATACCTTTACTCATAAATCCTCTCTATCAATGTGATGACTCTGTGGTCTATATGCAACCAAAGGCCAATATAAAGCAAGGTATAAACATCAGTTTCATCTATCGATATGATATATAAGGTAAGATAAAACTAATTAATAAATTCAGGTGTAAATCGGGTGTTGGTGAATGGGGTATGATTTAAGGCGGGTTTCAATAAATGGTGAAAAAAAGGGAAACCGATTATAATCCTGCTCATTACTCAAGCAGGTTCAGGCATTCGGTTACTAGCAAACAGGTAGGGGTCATGGATTCAGATTCTATTTTTCGCGTGGTTATTTTAGTCGGCTGCCTTGTATTAGCTGCCCGGGGAACCAAGTTCCATTTGCGTTATTTTTTGCTGGCTATCGCGGCAATTGCCGGGCTGACATTAGTGATTTCTGCATTTAACGGGTTCTGAACCTTCTGATACTGGATGTCCACTCTCAAGTAAATTCTGTACCACAGCCCATAGAGCTTGAAAGCACAGGCGTATCTCGCTCATACTGGGCAGATAATATTTTTTATTGATAGGTAACATAAGGGATATAACATGGCTGAAGAGACTATTTTTAGTAAAATTATTCGCCGCGAGATTCCGTCAGATATCGTATATCAAGACGAATTAGTGACCGCATTTCGCGATATTTCCCCTCAGGCACCGACTCATATTTTAATCATACCGAACGTATTAATTCCTACGGTAAACGACGTTAAGCCAGAGCATGAATTGGCGCTGGGTCGCATGATGGTGGTTGCGGCAAAAATTGCTGAACAGGAAGGGATTGCTGAAGATGGCTACCGCTTAATCGTGAACTGTAATCGTCACGGCGGGCAAGAGGTTTACCATATTCATATGCATCTGCTGGGCGGAAAAACGCTGGGTCCGATGTTATCGCGTCAGTAGCAGGGTATTAATACTTCTTGGAGAAGGGAATGAAAAAGCTTCTGTTTGTTGTTCTGGCTTCTATGCTGTTAGCTGGCTGCCCCGGGACTGCACCTAAACCACAGAAACCACCCGTGGCGGTTAATCCGCCGCCGATAGACGTCGTGCCGATACCACCGATTCAGCCACCACCACAGCAGGCTCCGGATCCTATCAACTGGATGGCCAGCATCGAACCTTTGGTTGCAAAAATGGTGAGCTCATCTCCGGATGCTAACAACGGCATTATTTTGTTAGATCAGGTTAAAAATAATACCTCCGGAAGAGTAGAAACAGCCGATGCGACTTCTGCGTTAAAAGAGACGTTGTTATCGACCAATCGTTTTAGTCTGGTGCCGGATAGCAAACTGATAGAAGGGCGCCAGGCGCTTGGCTTACAGGGGGATGATAGTTTAATTTCCCGTTCTAAAGCTATCGGGCTGGCCCGATATCTGGGGGCTAAATATATTATTTATGCCTCAGCCAACGGCAATCCGGGCATGCCGGAAATTATGATCCAACTGTTGCAGGCCCAAACCGGCGAAATTCTGTGGACCGGTACGGGTAATGTTCAACGCTAGTTCTGAACTTGAATCGCTGATAGCCCGGTCCGTGCCGGGCTGTTTGCCTGAGCAGCTCAGCCTGACCCCCTTGACCGGTTTAACCGGAACCAGTTGGCGCATTGATCTACACCATCAGCCCCGCTGGCTGGCTAAACCTCGGTTAGCATCCCAAGATATTTTAGGTATTTATCGACATCAGGAATATCGGACCCTTCGGCGTATTTCCGGCGCAGGAATATCACCTCAACCAGTTTTACTCACCGACCGGTGGATGATCTCTTCATGGATTGAGGGACAAATACTCGGGGACCGTTTTAGCCATGACTGCGGATTAGATGGTATCGCCAATAGTCTGGTCCGGCTACACCGACTCCCTCCCAACGGTTTTTCATTGAACTTAAAGCAACGCTTTGAACGCTATCTGCATGGTATAGACAAACGGCGATTATCACCGCGCTGGCTGGCTTTGCATCAGCGTTATCTGAATTCGTCTTTACCACGCCACTTAAAGCTGGCGCCTGCTCATCTGGATTTGCACGGTGATAACGCAGTCCTGTGTTCAAACAGCCTGATGTTTATTGACTGGGAATATTCCTCTGATGCGGATATTGCCTTTGAGCTGGCGATGTTATTTTGTGGTAACCGTTGGAATAAAGGGTTAGAAACCGATCTGCTACAGCGTTATATTAATGCTGGTGGCTATTCTGACGGTGAGAAATTAAGGCACCAGATTGATAACTGGAAACCTTATGTCGAATATTTAATCTTGCTTTGGTTTGAAACCCGTTGGCAACAGACTAAAAATCAACAATATCTTATTGATTGCCAGCCAATAAGAATCGGTTATGGTATTTAGTTATTGATCAACTCTGATTAGAATATACCGGTTGTACTCCAAGCGGCATCTTTGTTGACGACGCTCGCGATGCAGCTCGAATTATTTTGGGTATCAACAACGTTGTTTCATTAGGGTAAACAAGCTAAGTAGCTTCGGCTATTTATATCTATTTTTGGCAGGCAGCAGCAAAGTGAGGTGAGTGTGGGACCAGTGATGTTGGATGTAGCGGGCTATGAGCTGGATGCAGAAGATCGCGAAATATTAAAACATCCGTTAGTCGGTGGATTAATATTTTTTGCCCGCAATTTTCACGATCCTGCGCAGTTAGCTGAACTTGTTCGACAGATTCGTGAGGCATCACGCCATCGCCTGTTAGTCGCCGTCGATCAGGAAGGCGGCAGGGTACAGCGTTTCCGCCAGGGATTTACCCGCTTGCCGGCAGCTCAGTCATTTGCTGCACTGCTAGAAGATCATCAGGCAGAAAAAATGGCAGCAGAGGCTGGCTGGCTGATGGCTTCTGAACTGACGACGATGGATATTGATATCAGCTTTGCGCCGGTTCTGGATGTTGGTCATGGCAGTGCCGCAATTGGCGAGCGCTCATTCCATCGCGATCCTGAAGCTGTGACTTTACTGGCTAGCCGTTTTATTCAGGGCATGAACAGTGGGGGAATGAAAGCTACCGGTAAGCACTTTCCCGGGCACGGTGCCGTTTCTGCGGACTCTCATAAAGAGACGCCGGTTGACCCGCGCTCTTTTGAACAGCTTTACCAACAGGATATGTCAGTATTTCGTCAGCTATCCGCTGCCGGATTACTGGAGGCAGTGATGCCTGCCCATGTCATATACAGTGAAGTGGACCCGCTACCGGCAAGCTGCTCTCCGTACTGGCTTAAAACCATACTGCGTCAGAAACTGGGCTTTGACGGCGTTATTTTCTCTGACGATATGTCGATGGAAGGCGCAGCGATAATGGGCAGCTATGCCCAAAGAACTCAGGCTGCGTTGGATGCCGGTTGTGATATGGTGTTGGTATGCAATAACCGACAGGGTGCGGTGAGCGTGTTGGATAATTTACCGACCGACCTGCGGGCTGAATCAGTGACCCGGCTCTTTCATCGAAATAAAGTGACCCGCCGTGATTTACTGGCATCATCGCGCTGGAAACAGGCCAACAAAGAGTTATCATTGTTAAGTGATCGTTGGCAACAACATAAACAACAGATAAATGAAGAACAGCGTTAATTCCGGTTGTTATCGTTCTGGCGCTAGAGATATTGATCTTATATTGGCAGGTAGTGAGGCTTAAATGATTATTTATTTGCACGGTTTTGATTCAAACAGTCCGGGAAATCACGAGAAGGTCTTACAACTTCAGTTTATCGATCCGGACGTTCGTTTTATTAGTTACAGCACCCTCCATCCGCGCCATGATATGCAACATTTGCTGAAAGAAACCAATAAAGCCGTACAGCAGAGTGAAGATACTCACCCTCTAATTTGCGGCGTTGGTCTCGGCGGATTCTGGGCCGAAAGGATCGGCTTTTTGTGCGGTATCCGTCAGGCGTTGTTTAATCCTAATTTGTTCCCTCATGAAAATATGCCGGGGAAAATCGACCGGCCGGAAGAGTATCTGGATATCGCGACTAAATGCATTTCAGAATTCAGAACTAAGAATCAGGATAACTGCCTGGTGATTTTATCCCGAGAAGATGAAATGCTAGATAGCCAGCGCAGCGCTGATACTCTGAGCCCGTATTACAATATTATTTGGGACGAAAATCAGGGACATAAATTCAAACAGATCTCCCCGCATTTACAGGCGATAAAAGCGTTTAAACAACGCTAATTGAAGCAATAAAAAGTACCAATAATGGTGTAGCGTTGATCGGTTAAGCATATTCATTGCCCTTAACTGACCACTATTGCACCATTATCGGTGCTTTTTTATTGCCCGCTATCTGAACTACCTCTGTCGCCAAATCACCCAAACGGGTTAAAAATTGATATATATCAATTTTGGTATAACCAAATGTCCAATTATGATATTCTGACGTCAATATTGCAGGGAAAATCAAGTTAACTTGATGTTTTTATAAGTTATTAATCGAATCCCTTGCCAGAAATTTTTGGTTTATTTTTAATGAGATACGATTGTGAAAACAGAGATTAAAAAGATTGTTATTGTTGGCGGCGGAGCCGGCGGGCTTGAGCTGGCGACCAGCTTAGGTAAAAAGCTGGGTCGCAAAGGAAAGGCCGAAATTGTTCTGGTCGATCGCAACCATAGCCACCTATGGAAACCGCTGCTGCATGAAGTGGCGACCGGAGCGCTGGATGATGGCGTTGATGCATTAAGCTATCTGGCCCATGCCCGTAATCACGGCTTCCATTTTCAGCTTGGCTCGTTGGTTGATGTTAATCGGGATGACAAAATTATCCGACTGGCTCGAATCGATAACGAGAAGGGCGAGGAACTGGTGCCTGAGCGTAACGTTTCTTACGATATTTTAGTTATGGCGCTGGGCAGCGTGTCGAATGATTTCGGGACTCCGGGGGTTAAGCAAAACTGCATCTATCTGGATAACCCGGAGCAGGCCCATCTGTTCCACAATAAAATGCTAAATCTGTTCCTTAAATTCTCCTCTCATCCTCATGAGAATGAGCGGGTGAACATTGCTATCGTTGGCGGCGGAGCAACCGGCGTTGAGCTTTCAGCTGAGCTGCATAATGCGGTTAAACAACTGCACAGCTACGGTTATGAAGGGTTGGATAACAAGGCGCTGAACGTCACCTTAGTCGAGGCTGGCGAGCGTATTCTGCCCGCGCTGCCGGAGCGAATTTCAGCCTCTGCTCAGCAAGAATTAATTAATCTTGGCGTCAATGTATTGACCCAAACCATGGTAACCAGCGCAGACGCTGACGGTTTGCATACCAAGAACGGTGATTTTATTAAGGCCGATCTTCTGGTGTGGGCGGCTGGGATTAAAGCGCCTGATTTTATGAAGGACATCGCCGGGCTGGAAACTAACCGAATTAATCAGTTAGTGGTTGAGCCGACGCTACAAACCTCGCGCGATCCGGCTATTTTTGCTCTGGGTGACTGCGCCAGTTGCCTGCGGGAGAATGGTGCACCTGTTCCTCCTCGCGCTCAGGCCGCACATCAAATGGCCAGCCTGTGTTACACCAATATTTTAGCCTTGATGAACGGGCAACCGCTGAAGAACTATCGCTATACTGACCGTGGCTCACTGGTTTCTCTATCAAAATACAGTACCGTTGGCAGCCTGATGGGAAATTTAACCCGCGGTTCAATGATGATTGAAGGTCGTCTGGCGCGTCTGGCATATATGTCACTTTACCGTATGCACCAGACTGCGCTGCACGGTTATATCAAAACGGGACTGATGATGCTGGTGGGCAGTATCAACCGGATTATTCGTCCGAGATTAAAGCTTCACTAATCTTGATGCTCTGACCGGCATAGCCTGATGAAAAACGCCGTAGCTTGGTAAAGGCTACGGCGTTTTTTATCGCTTAAAAGCGTATCAATGGGCTAACTGATGCTCTTCAAACTGTTTAAGCAGTGACTTAATAAACTCTAACCGTTTAGGGCGATCCGTCAGGTCGACGTTGAACTTGAGCTTGCTCGGGCCATCCAGCCGATAGCACTGTGGCTGGCGCTGAAGCAGGCCAATAAGATACCCCGGATCCACATTGTTCTTTTCACTGAACTCAATAAATCCGCCTTTCTCATTACCTTCAATACGCTTAATTCCGAGTTTCTTAGCCTGTTGACGCATTTCAGCCGTTTGTAACAGGTGGCGGGCGGCATCAGGTAGTGAACCAAAGCGGTCAATCAGTTCGACTTTTAGCTCATCCAGTTCTGACCCGGTTGCCGCGCTGGCAATACGCTTATAGAACGAGAGGCGGGTGTTGACATCCGGAATATAATCGTCCGGCAATAGGGCCGGAACCCGCAGTTCGACTTCAGTTTGATTATTGGTCAGGTCATCTAATGACGGTTCACGGCCTTCTTTGAGTGCATCAACGGCGCTTTCCAGCAGCTCCATATATAACGAGAAGCCGATGGTGGTAATTTGGCCGCTCTGGTCGTCGCCCAAGAGTTCACCGGCTCCGCGAATCTCTAAGTCATGGGTGGCCAGCGCAAACCCGGCGCCTAAATCTTCCAGCGAAGCGACAGCCTCAAGACGCTTAACCGCATCTGTCGTCATGGCTTTCGGATGAGGCGTCAGCAAATAGGCATAAGCCTGGTGGTGAGAGCGGCCAACCCGGCCACGTAGCTGGTGGAGCTGAGCCAGACCAAATTTATCTGCCCGTTCCATGATAATGGTATTGGCATTAGGGATATCAATGCCGGTCTCGATAATAGTGGTACACACCAACACGTTATAGCGCTGATGGTGGAAGTCAGACATGACCCGTTCAAGATCTCGCTCATGCATCTGACCATGGCCGATAGCGACCCGGGCTTCGGGCACTAATTTAGCTAAATGCTCAGCGGTTTTATTAATGCTGGCTACGTCATTATATAAATAGTAAACCTGACCACCGCGCAGTACTTCACGTAAAATCGCTTCACGAATAATCAGATCGTCATATTCACGAACAAAGGTTTTTACTGCTAAACGGCGCGCCGGCGGAGTGGCGATAATCGATAAATCTCGCATGCCGCTCATAGCCATATTCAGCGTTCTTGGTATCGGCGTTGCCGTCAGGGTCAATATGTCGATATTGGCGCGCATTGCCTTGATCTGCTCTTTCTGACGAACGCCAAAGCGGTGCTCTTCATCTACGATCAGCAGGCCTAAATCTTTCCAGCGTAAATCGCTTTGTAGCAGCTTATGGGTACCGATCAGAATATCGACTTTTCCTTCGGCGGTGGCTTCCATAACCTGTTGCTGTTCTTTGGCACTGCGGAAACGGGACATGACCTCAATACGCACCGGCCAGTTAGCAAATCGGTCGCGGAAATTATCGTAATGTTGTTGGGCTAACAGCGTGGTTGGCACCAAAATAGCGACCTGCTTAGTATTGATAACGGCAAGAAACGCAGCGCGCATTGCCACTTCTGTTTTACCAAAACCAACGTCACCACATACCAGACGGTCCATCGCATTTGGCCGGCACATATCCCCCAGCACCGCACCAATTGCATTGGTTTGGTCCAGCGTAGGCTCATAAGGGAAAGACTCACAAAACTGCTGATATTGTTCACGGTCCTGTTTAAAGGCGAAGCCCGGTTTGGCTTCACGACGGGCATAAATATCCAACAACTCAGCGGCGACGTCGCGTACTTTTTCGGCCGCTTTTTGGCGGGCCTTAGACCAGGTTTCACCACCGAGCTTATGTAAAGGGGCGTTCTCTTCGGCGCCGCCTGAATAACGGCTGATCAGATGAAGCGACGAAACCGGCACATACAGTTTGTCTTCACCCGCATAGGTTAGAATCAGATATTCAGCCTTGATACCACCGGCTTCTAAGGTGGTTAAACCCGCATAACGACCAACGCCGTGTTCCAGATGTACGACGGGTTGGCCCGGCTTTAATTCAGCCAAGTTACGAATGAGGGTATCGGTATTAATCGCCCGGCGATTATCCTGACGGCGAATAATTCGTTCGCCTAACAGATCGCTTTCGCAGATAACGGCAGTTTGATTTTCGTTATCCAGAAAACCATGCTCGCAGGCTCCGATCATTAAATAGTGGCCGGCAGCCTCTGCCTGCTCGAGCTTATCGATTAGCGCGGGTTTTAATTTAATTCTCGCCAGCAACTCTTGCAGCGTTTCACGGCGGCCTTCGGTTTCTACCGAGAAGATAATCCGACCGCTAAAGCTTTCGACAAAACGACGCAGGTTGTCTAACGGTGACTTATTCTGATGCTGAACCGTCAAATCCGGCAGCGGCAGATAATCTAAATTTTGGCTACCGCCTTTTTTACTAACTTTGTCGATATTAAGCTGAAGCCGCGGCCATTTCTTTAACTCAGCAAACAGCTCATCGACCCGTAGCCACAGCGATTCCGGCGCTAGAAGCGGGCGCATAGGGTCAACCCGGCGATTATCAAAGCGCTGTGAGGCATCAAGCCAAAAACGTTCTGCGGCTGATTCGATATTGCCCAGGCTGATTAATAGCGTGTTTTCCGGCAGGTAGCTGAATAATGCCGGTAGCGGCTGGCTAAAGAATAACGGCTGCCAGTATTCAATACCGGCAGGCCATGTGCCTTTACTGACCTGCTGATAAACGTGTTCCGGGTCGCGACGCACATCAAATTGCTCACGCCACTGGCTGCGAAACAGCTCTATTGCCGTTTTATCCGTCGGAAATTCATGGGCCGGCAACAGGTTGATTTGTTCTACTTCATTGAGTGTTCGCTGGGTATCAACGTCAAACAGGCGAATACTATCAATTTCATCATCAAAGAAATCTATGCGGTAGGGTTCTTCACTCCCCATCGGGAACAGATCCAGCAGGGCGCCACGGGTGGCAAACTCACCGTGTTCCATCACCTGATCGACCGAACGATATCCGGCCTGTTCAAGCTGGGATCGTAGATTATCTCTGGAAAGCACATCGCCTTTTTTAGCAGCCAGCGCATAGCCCATCAAAAAAGAGTGCGGGCAAACCTTTTGCATCAGCGTGTTGACCGGTAGGATCATCACGCCGTCTTTCATATGTGGTAACTGATACAGGCTGGATAAGCGCGAAGAGACAATCTCCTGATGCGGAGAAAAACTATCGTAGGGCAGCGTTTCCCAATCGGGCAGGGCCGTCACGGTTTTATCCGTAAACTGGCGCAACTCATCGTTCAGACGCAGCGCTTGCTGCATATCTGACGCAATCAACATGACCGGGCCAGAATGCCGGTTAATTATTTCGGCACTGATAACCGTAATCGATGAACCATATAGCTGACCTAGCTGACGCAGGTCTCCCGGACGTTCAGGCAGTGTAAAACGATGTTGAAGGGACATAAATTTTTATACAATCTCTTTATTCGGCAGGAACTTAGGTTTTGTCCCATTCCAATCTGATTCAAATTATGTAACGCTACGCGGGTTAATCAGCCGCATAGGTTAATGTCTAATGAGCGTATTTTAGTCTAACCGTTTTGGATTGTCTGGTTAAATGAATAAAATCAGCGCCATGAATTGAATAACGGCGTTTCTTCGCTCAGAACGAGGTTTTTATCGGGTAAGTTTCCCGCATATGCCGATAAATAACAAAACAGGGTAGTCAATAAAACAAAGAAATATCACCGGATTGCGGCTTAGTGGTTCCATAAAACCGAGCGACCCTTTATTATCCTTGTACGCTGTAGTTTAGCAATATACCCTGCGTATCTGAAGTTGCAACGACGCTAGCTGTATTGGCTGTTCCGAATAATCTATTCGAGTAAGCTTATCGAGCTAAACCCGCCGGCAGCCTTGCTGTAACGCAAATAAGTTTGGGTATACTAGCGCTATTTTAATCTCAGGCAGAGTCGCTTACTGCATCGTTTTTTGCACTAAGCGGCCATAAAAAGAGTAAACAGATCTTAATGTATCAGCCCGTCGCATTATATATAGGTCTGCGCTACATGCGCGGGCGAGCTTCAGACCGCTTTAGTCAGTTTGTCTCTTGGCTTTCAACCATCGGTATTACCCTAGGGGTAATGGCATTGGTCACAGTGCTTTCAGTGATGAACGGGTTTGAACAAGAACTGGAAGGCAATATTTTGGGGCTGATGCCACAGGCATTAGTCACAACCAAGCAAGGGCAGCTTAATCCTCAGGAATATCCGTCCTCTCCGCTAGAGAAACTGCCCGGCGTTACGCGCGTCGTACCGCTGACGACGGGGGATGTGATTCTACAAAGTGCAAAAGGGCTATCCGTTGGCGTTATGCTGGGGGTTAATCAGCAAGATAACGACCCGCTGGCTAAATACGTTTATGCCGGAAGTATGTCTCAGCTCACGCCGGGCAGCTATAAAACTATTCTTGGCGATAAACTGGCAGAACAACTGGGCATTCAGATCGGTGACAATATTCGTATTATGGTTACCGGTGCCAGTCAGTTTACCCCGATGGGCCGGATTCCCAGCCAGCGGCTGTTTACCGTTGTGGGGACTTTCTCCGCCGGCAGTGAAGTTGATAGCAGCCAGCTATTAGTTAACCAACAGGATGCATCACGTTTAATGCGCTACACCGCCGGAAATATTAGCGGATGGCGTTTATCCATGGCTAAACCGTTAGAGGTTATTGCGCTGGGCCAGCAACCTTTGCCGGAAGGTCTGATCTTAAAAGACTGGCGTGAGCGTAAAGGTGAACTGTTCCAGGCCGTCAGAATGGAAAAGAATATGATGGGGCTGTTGATTGGCCTGATTATTGCCGTGGCTGCCTTTAATATTATTACCTCTCTGGGCCTGCTGGTAATGGAAAAGCAGGGTGAAGTAGCGATCCTGAAAACCCTGGGGCTGAAACGCCGCCAGATTATGAGCATCTTTGTGGTTCAGGGCGCCAGTGCGGGCATTATCGGGGCATTGATGGGCTCTTTGTTCGGGGTTTTACTGTCTAAAAATTTAAACCTACTGATGCCATTTATCGGTAAGTCTATTGCGGGTGTTGCACTGCCGGTCGCTATTGACTACTCGCAGGTTATTCTTATTGCCTTGTTCTCTATGGGCATCGCACTTCTTTCTACGCTTTATCCGTCATGGCGCGCCGCCGCCGTTCAACCCGCAGAGGCCTTACGCTATGAATAATTCTTTGTTGCTGCAATGTACCGACCTGTGCAAAACCTACCAAGAAGGTAAGTTGAAAACGGAAGTATTAAAGCATGTGGCTTTCTCTATGCAGCCCGGTGAACTGATGGCGATTGTCGGCAGCTCTGGTTCAGGTAAAAGTACCTTATTACACCTGCTGGGCGGGCTGGATGCACCTACCGCCGGCGATGTTATTTTTAAAGGCCGCTCCATCAGCTCAATGAGCTCCGGCGAAAAAGCTGAATTACGTAACACTCAGTTAGGCTTTATTTACCAGTTTCACCATCTTTTGCCTGATTTTACCGCGCTGGAAAATACCGCAATGCCATTAATGATTGGCAATGTTAAACCTTCAGAAGCTCAGGACCGGGCCCGCCAAATGCTGTCGGCGGTTGGTCTGGAACATCGGGCTGCTCATCGCCCGTCAGAGCTATCCGGCGGTGAACGCCAGCGCGTGGCGATTGCCCGGGCGTTGGTGAATAACCCTGCGTTGGTACTGGCCGATGAGCCAACCGGCAACCTGGATCAACGGACGGCAGACAGTATTTTTGAATTACTCGGTAACTTAAATCGCCAGCAGGGCACCGCTTTTCTGGTGGTTACCCATGACCTGAAACTGGCCCGTCGCTTAGATCGCCAGCTTGAAATGCGTGACGGACATCTTAGCCAGCAGGCCATGATGCTGGAGGCTGAGTAATGTCTGCCGTGCCTTTATCGTTAAAAATTGCTTTACGCTTTAGCCGCGGGCGTCGCAGTAGCGGTATGGTGTCACTGATTTCGATTATTTCGACTATCGGTATTGCGCTGGGCGTTGCGGTGTTGATTATCGGTCTGAGCGCTATGAACGGCTTTGAACGGGAGTTAAAAAACCGAATTTTAGCCGTGGTCCCTCACGGTGAGGTTGAGCCGGTTGACCAGCCGTTTAATGACTGGCCGCTGGCACAGCAGCGCATTGAGAAAGCCAATGGCGTTGAAGTTGCTGCCCCCTATATTTTATTTACCGGCCTGGTTGAAAGCGGCGTCCAACTGCGGGCTATTCAGGTTCGCGGTGTGCAACCTGAGCAGGAAGAGAAGTTAAGTGCTTTACCCCAGTTTGTACTCAACGATGCGTGGAAACAGTTTAAAGCCGGTGAGCAGCAGCTGATTTTGGGTAAAGGCATTGCCGATGAGTTGAACGTTAAGCAGGGCGACTGGGTGACCGTGATGATCCCCAATAACGACCCGACGGGCGAAATGAAAATTGGTCAGCCTAAGCGTATCCGTTTACATGTAACCGGTATTCTTCAGCTCAGCGGGGTGCTTGATCATAGTTTCGGTATGGTTCCTCTTAGCGATGCGCAACAGTATTTAGATATGGGTGACAGTGTTACCGGCATTGCATTTAAGGCTAATGACGTTTTTGCTGCCGGAGTGGTTGCTAAAACGGCCGTCGAAGCCAGCGGGAAATACTCTTATTATCGCAGCTGGATTTCCACTTACGGCTTTATGTACCGCGATATTCAGCTGATTCGTAGCATCATGTACTTAGCCATGATTCTGGTGATTGGCGTCGCCTGTTTTAATATTGTTTCTACGCTGGTTATGGCGGTTAAAGATAAAAGTGCCGATATTGCGGTATTGCGGACCTTAGGGGCCAAAGACCGCCTTATTCGCTCAGTCTTTATTTGGTATGGCTTGATGGCCGGGCTGATCGGAAGTATCAGCGGCGTGGTGGTGGGAATTATCCTCTCGCTTCAATTGACCAATATTATTAAAGGGATTGAAAATCTGGTGGGCCACCACTTCTTATCCGGTGGGGTCTATTTTATTGATTTCTTGCCGTCAGAATTACACGCGCTTGATGTTGTCAGCGTGTTAATTACGGCCATTATTTTGAGTTTGCTGGCAAGCTGGTATCCGGCACGACGGGCGAGCCGAATTGATCCTGCGAGGGTATTGAGCGGACAGTAACGCCGCTCAATCAGATTTACCTGATACTTTAAAGGAACAGATATGTATTACGGTTTTGATATGGGCGGAACCAAGATTGAGTTTGGTGCTTTTGATGCACAACACAATCGTCTGATTCAAAAACGGGTGGCGACTCCTCGTGATGATTATCAGGCCTTGCTGGACGTTATCGTGCAGCTCACGTTGGATGCTGATGCCGAATTAGGCTGTCAGGGCATGATTGGTATCGGTATTCCGGGAATGCCTGATAGTGAAACCGGCGCGCTGTTTACTGCCAACGTTCCGGCAGCCATGGGCAAACCGCTAGCGGCGGATCTAGAAAGGCGACTTAAACGCCCGATTCGGATTGATAATGATGCTAACTGCTTTGCCTTGTCCGAAGCCTGGGACGGCGAGTTTCGTCAATATCCCAGCGTACTGGGCATTATTCTAGGCACCGGCGTTGGTGGCGGACTGGTCATCAATGGTAAGAGCTTTACCGGCCGGAACTATATTGCCGGAGAATTTGGCCACTTAAGGCTTCCGGTAGACGGATTAGAGATTCTCGGACGAGATATACCAAGAGTTCCCTGCGGATGTGGTCATGACGGTTGCATTGAAAACTATATTTCAGGGCGCGGTTTTGAGTGGGTATATCAACATTTTTATGCTGAACCACTGTCGGCAAAGGTGATCATTGAGCGTTACCGTTCCGGCGATGCTAATGCGCTTGAACACGTTGACCGTTTCTTAGACCTGCTGGCCGTTTGTCTGGCCAATATCTTTACTATTATCGATCCGCATCTGGTTGTGATTGGCGGAGGGTTATCTAATTTTGATGAAATGTACGCTTTGCTGCCTGAACGTATCAAACCGCATTTGTTAAGCGTAGCCAAAGTACCTAGGATAGAGAAAGCCCGCTGGGGTGATTCCGGTGGCGTGCGTGGTGCTGCATTCTTGAACTTAGTTGATTGAACTAAGTGCTGATTTTAATTTAGGGCAATCAACAAGGAGTTTGCCGTTATGCGAGTTCATCGCCGTTTGTGTAGTTCACGAACGAAGTTCTTTCGTCACCAGCGCCGCCGTATGCGTTATTTTCACTCCGAGTTGTTTTCTGCCGGTGAGCAGGAGAAGGTTGATAAAATGCCATCCGTTGTTGTGTTAACCGGGGCCGGTATTTCTGCCGAGTCCGGTATCCGAACCTTTCGCGCCGCCGATGGCTTATGGGAAGACCATAACATTGATGAGGTCGCAACGCCTGAAGGGTTTGAAGCTAACCCTGAACTGGTTCAGAAGTTCTATAACGCGCGTCGTCGTCAGCTATTTCAGTCCGACATTCATCCTAACGATGCCCATAAGGCCTTAGCAAAACTTGAAGGCGTTCTGGGAAATAAATTTTTACTGGTGACTCAAAATGTCGATAACCTGCATGAGCGGGCCGGCAATATTCGCGTGATTCATATGCACGGTGAGTTACTTAAAGTTCGCTGTACGGTGTCAGGAAAAGTATCTGAGTGGCGGGGAGATTTAACCGTTGATGATGGCTGTTGCTGCTGCCCGACGCCTCAGCCAATGCGCCCGCATATTGTCTGGTTTGGTGAAATGCCGATTGAGATGGCGACCATTAATCAGGCCATTGCTGAAGCCGATTATTTTATTGCTATCGGTACCTCCGGAAATGTTTATCCGGCCGCCGGCTTTGTGCGCAGTGCCCGTTTATATGGCGCCCACACGGTAGAGCTCAATCTGGAACCGAGTCAGGTTGGCAGTACCTTTGCTGAAAAGCACTATGGTTTAGCCAGTCAGGTGGTGCCGGAGTTTATTGAGAAAATATTTTTGTCACCGGCCGTTGAAGAGTAGCAGTTATTAAGATGACGGGCATTTTTCCTGATTTTATTTCCGGGTCTTATGCCTAAATCGTCACCTGACATTTAAAGTTGACCATTCTTCCTGTTTCATTTGGTAAATGACAAAAGTCATATAAATTAATAGCCAAATAATCCATATTTATATTTCATCAATCTATATTTATAAAATATTCTTCTCAGGGGGGCGGTATTCCTCCAACGGTCAGCGTTTAGTTGTAATAACTATAATTTGATCCGCTATTTCTATTACTTTTTCAGGTAACTTAACCAGCTATTTTTTCTATGGACATAAATCAATAATTATATTCATTCCTATTAAATTGTTAGTTAAGTCAATAAATTGAACGAGTAAATTAATTTGAACCGATCATTTAAAGTTAATGAAACATTATTTCATTAACTTGAGATATTGATCGGGGTAACCTTTGTCATTTTGCCGTTTTAATCAATAAAGTGGCAAAATTAAAAAGGTTTCTCCAGTTTTCCTTATATATTCTAACCGTGCCTTCAGTTCGAGGATATCCGATTACTACTTGGTAATCGATCGTAATCTCCATACGTATAACGATAGAGTGTACTCGCTATGAAAACACGCAAGATAGGATTTTTTAACTATATAGCTTATGGGTCCGGCGATTTTCTGGGCGCAGGTACCACAGCCCTCACTGCCGTTTGGTTACTCTACTTTTACACCACGTTTTGTGGCTTAACGCCGATTGAAGCCACTTTTATTTTTGCTATGGCGCGCATATTAGATGCGGTTGTCAGCCCGCTGATGGGATATTTTACCGATAACTTTGGTGCTACATGGTTGGGCAAACGTTTTGGTCGTCGTAAATTTTTTATCCTGCTTGGTATCCCGCTAGTCTTTAGCTACAGCTTAATGTGGGTAGGGCATATGGATTATTGGTATTACATGCTGACCTATCTATTTTTTGACGTAGTCTACACCATGATTTTGGTGCCTTATGAAACACTGGTACCGGAAATGACTGATGACTTTAAACAAAAAACCAAATTTTCAGGTGCCCGAATCGGGTTAGCGCAGCTGTCAGCAATTTTAGCGGCATTCCTGCCGGGCATTCTGCTCAGTTATTTCGGTAAAGATAATGCGATTTCATTTTTCTATTCGAGCCTGGTTTTTTCGGTTATTTGTGCTTTTGTGCTGACATTAGTCTATTTATTTACCTGGGAACGGGCCCCTGAAAAGAAATCTGCTGCTGCACTGGAAGCCGAACAACAAAAACTTACTCTGATTCAAAGCCTGAAACGCTTAAACGTTGAACTGACTTCCACATTACGTATCCGTATTTTCCGTCAACACTTGGGCATGTACCTTGGTGGTTATATAGCACAGGATATTTTTAATGCGGTATTTACCTACTATGTAGTGTTTGTATTAATGCAGAGCGCGGCTACGGCTTCAAACTTGATGGGGACTATGGCGATCATGCAGTTTGTTGCCGTTATTGCCATGATTCCGCTGTGCATTCGTTTTGGACCTGCACCTTCTTACCGTGTGGTAGTGGTTCTGTTTGGTATGAGCGCACTCTCTTATGCGGTGTTGTATTACGCTAATCTCAGTGACGTATTTTCACTGTTGCTGCTAGTTTCCGGTATCGCCGGTCTGGGGCGTGGCGGGATCAACTATGTCCCATGGAATACCTATACCTATATTGCTGATGTTGATGAGGTCATTACCGGTCAACGTCGTGAAGGTATTTTTGCTGGCATCATGACCTTAACACGCAAAGCTTCACAGGCAGGTGCAGTGATGTTGGTCGGCATCATCATGCAACTGTCCGGTTTTGTTTCCGGTCAGAGTGAGCAAGCTCAGACGGTGAGCCACGCTATTCTGATGATCCTATGTTTTGGAACTCTATTGATGTTAACCATCGGTTTCACTATTTCGCTACGTTTCAAGCTTAATCTGGCCACTCACCGTGTGTTGCGTCAGGAAACTGAAAAAATGCGTATGGCAGATAATGTGGTACCAAACAACATTACGCCAGAGGCTCGAGCTACCGTAGAGATGCTTGCCGGTATGCCATATGAATCTTTGTGGGGGAATAATAATATTGGTTATCTCAATCGTAATAAGCCAGCAGCACCGAGTTTGTCTGAATCCGGATATGGACAGGAAACGGCAGGTCGCGCGACACCGTCAAATTAATTTAGCGTCAAAAGGAGATAGTTATGTTGGTATACCCTGTAAAACACAGTTTGCTACTGCGTCAACCGGAGCGTGTCATTAGCCATCAGAAGCTGAATCAGCTGATTAATAGTCTGGTGGATAATTTAATCAATATTACCGATGAAACCGGTGAGTTTTTGCTGCGCCTTGACGATGGACGGGTCATTGATACCAAAGGTTGGGCTGGCTGGGAGTGGACACACGGCATCGGCCTATATGGCATTCACCAATATTATCGCCAGACTGGTGATACCAAAATGTGCGCTATCGTTGATGATTGGTTTGCCGCTCGTTTTATGGAGGGGACGCCGACCAAGAATGTTAATACAGCCTGCCCGTTTCTGACTTTAGCTTATCGTTATGAAGAGACCGGTGATGCGCGTTGGCTACCTTATTTGGAACGCTGGGCACAATGGCTAATGTATGAAATGCCGCGCACTGATCGCGGTGGTATGCAACACGTTACGCTGGCAGAAGAAAACCATCAACAACTGTGGGATGACACGTTGATGATGAGTGTGCTTCCGTTGGCTAAAATCGGTAAGTTGCTTAATCGTCCTGAGTATGTGGAGGAAGCCAAGTATCAGTTTTTGGTTCATATCCAACACCTTATGGAACGTGAAAGCGGTCTGTGGTTCCACGGCTGGACCTTCGAAGGCAAGCACAACTTTGCCAAGGCCCGTTGGGCTAGAGGCAACAGCTGGCTGACTATTGTGATCCCGGAATTTCTTGAACTGCTGGATTTACCTGAATACGACGCGACCCGTCGCTTTTTAGTCCAAGTCTTAGAGTGTCAAGTGGAAGCTCTGGCACAGTGCCAACACGATAGTGGATTGTGGCACACCCTATTAGATGATCCTGAATCGTACCTAGAATCTTCAGCTTCTGCTGGTTTTGCTTTTGGTATTTTGAAGGCCGTGCGCAAACGCTATATCGACGTTAAGTACCTGGCGGTGGCGGAAAAAGCGCTATCGGGCGTTGTGCAGCAAATCAATGCAGAGGGGGAGTTAATGAACGTTTCGTTCGGTACTGCGATGGGCAAAAATTTGGACTATTATCGCCAGGTTCCGCTCACGTCGATGCCTTATGGACAGGCCATGGCAATTCTATGCATGGTTGAATACCTGCACGTCTATCTATAACGCCTGAGTGATATCGGTATGACGACCACCGCCTGATGAGGAGAACCTATGGAAAAGCTGAACATTGTCGACTTTGGTGCTGATGCAGCAGGTCAGCGGTTATCTACCGTGGCGATTCAAACTGCCATTGATAGCGCCAAACCCGGAGATACGATAGTTGTCCCTCCGGGCCGTTATCTGACGGGAGCGTTATTTTTGAAAAGCCACCTTACCTTAGAACTGCAAATTGGCTCTGTGTTACTGGGCAGCCGTGTACTGACAGATTATCCCATAGGGAAAACCCGGGTGGCAGGGATAGATATGGACTGGCCTGCGGGCGTGATTAATATTTTGCATTGTCGGGAAGTTTGTATTTGCGGCGGCGGTATTATTGATGGTCAAGGGGCGGTTTGGTGGCATAAGTTCTGGGGTGACGACCGGCAGAGTGGCATGCTGGCGCAATATAGCCAGCGCGGCCTGCGTTGGGTGGTTGACTATGATTGTCAGCGACCGCGTAACGTGGTGGTCTATCGCAGTGAACAGATTGAGCTAAGCGGTTTTACTTCCCGTGAGTCAGGCTTTTGGAATATTCACCTTTGTTACTCTCAGCAACTGCACTTACATCATTTACAGGTGGAAAACTCCGGTGGACCAAGCACCGACGGCATTGACATTGACTCTTCACAGCAGGTGGTGGTCGAGCACTGTCGGGTTTTCTGCAATGATGACAATATTTGCGTTAAATCAGGCCGCGGTGCGCAGGCACAGCGTATCGGCGCCACTGCTAAAGATATCGTCATCCGCGAATGTGAGCTATTACGCGGTTCTGGTATTACTTTAGGCAGTGAAACGTCCGGCGGCATTGAACAGGTTACCGTTGAAAACATCAGGTTTAACGGAACGGGCGTGGGTTTTCGCATCAAGTCGGCGCGCAACCGGGGCGGATTTATCCGTAACATCCGCGTGAGCAGGCTGTATATGACCGACGTTCATTATCCGTTTATGCTGCTGCTTAACTGGTTTCCTGCATACAGCTACGGCTCAGTCATTACCGATGAATCGATACCCGCACATTGGCAAACACTGGCTCAGGGCGTAGACGGGGAGGCAGGACTCACGCGGGTGGAAGGCATTACTATTTCACAGGTGCGTAGCGTGCTTTCTTGCAGTGAGGCGTTTAGCCGGGCATTTTTTATTGAGGGCAACGCTGAAAGCCCCATAGATAACCTGCATTTTAACGATATAACGTTAACTGCTCAGGAGTTTGGCAAGATTGCCGGTGTGCGCAACCTACGGTTGGATAACCTGCAGGTTAGTGCCCGCCAGCCAACCTGTTCGAAAAATGATGTCTATGAGCGTTAGGGGTAAACCGATGGCGGTGACGATAGGATTCTATCGATATATCAGCCTCTCTGTAAGCTGAATTATTCTGAATATATTTAGAGAGAGATAGACAATTAAATAATAGCTGAAAAGGGGCTAGCCTGTTCATTAACAGGAAGGGCACCGTATTGCTGAAATAACCTGAGCGGTTGTTGTTATTCAATGTATTAACACCATGCTCAAAATTGAAAGTGACTGTTAACTAAAGCGTATTTATTCCTACAAAAAACAATATTTATTATTTCAATGAATTTAATTGCTAAGGGATTATTAATGAAAAATACCACTTTGTTTTTATTAACGCCGTTATTAGTTCTAGCTCCATTAACCTCAAATGCGGTGTATGTTGATGTGCGTCATGAGTATCTTGATGATAGTAAAGCAAATTACGATCGTGCTTATATATCTCATCGCTTTGCCAGTGGCTTCGGATTTGCAATCGAAGCGATTTCTAAATCAGGCGGGAATGATACCAATAAAGCGTTCAATGATTTAGAAACTCAGGGAAATGAGTATACGGCTAACTATCAGTTTAATCTTGGCAGCTTTGCGGTTCAGCCAGGAGTTGTACTTGAGACAGGTAGTGGCTATTCGGTGTATAAACCCTATCTACGAACAACTTATACCATTAATGACTCTTGGTGGTTATCCGGGCGATATCGTTTTGAATATATACGTCGTTCCTCAGATGAGCGTAGTGATGACACCATTAATAGGGTGGATCTTTGGGCCGGGTACAAAATAAATAATTTTGAATTTATTACAGAGGGTGTTTATAAAGTCGCTGATAAGTACGACTTATATAATAATAAAAAAAGTAACTATGAATATAATTTCAGAACTTCATATACCGTTGACTCTTGGACGCCTTTCGTAGAGATAGGTAATGTTGCAGTAAGAAGTGATAGCAACGATAGACAGAACCGATTTCGTATTGGTATTGGATATACTTTCTAATTTATTTAACTAATTCAATAGTGATATTTTTGCTCTATTTAAATGATATAAAATTTCATTTTATATTAAGTGTAGTGTGATTTAGCGATGGATATTAGCTAATACGGACAAAAATACTCATTGGCACTTATATGACGTCTCGAAAACCGAAGTGGCTAAAGCCATTTTTACTGGCAGGGGATTGCTGTTATCCCCTATTTATCCGGGCTATAAACGTCCGGGGTCTTAAGGAAGATATTATGATTCTCGATAATTTTTCATTACAGGGTAAAGTTGCCATTGTGACCGGTTGTGATACAGGTTTGGGGCAAGGTATGGCTATCGGTCTGGCTCAGGCTGGGTGTGATATTGTTGCTATTAACGTTGTTGAGCCAACGGAAACGGCTGCAATCATCACTCAGTTAGGTCGTCGCTTTTTGAGTCTGAAAGCTGACCTAAGTCAACAAGAGATACTTCCTTCTTTATTGGAGCAAGCCGTCGCAGAATTTGGCCATATCGATATTCTGGTGAATAACGCCGGTATTATCCGTCGTCAGGACGCACTGGAATTCAGTGAAAAAGACTGGGATGACGTAATGAATCTGAATATTAAAACGGTATTCTTTATGTCTCAGGTTGTTGCCCGCCAGTTCATTAAACAAGGTACCGGCGGCAAGATCGTGAATATTGCCTCAATGCTTTCTTACCAAGGGGGGATCAGGGTGCCTTCTTATACGGCATCAAAAAGTGCAGTTATGGGAGTAACTCGGCTGCTGGCTAATGAGTGGGCTAAATATGGTATTAATGTGAATGCTCTTGCCCCTGGATATATGGCGACAAACAATACCCAACAGTTACGTGCCGATCCTGAACGTAATGATGCGATTTTAGAACGTATTCCTGCTGGACGCTGGGGATTACCGCAAGATCTTATGGGGCCGGTAGTATTTCTGTCGTCATCAGCATCAGATTATGTCAATGGCTATACCATCGCGGTTGACGGTGGCTGGTTGGCTCGCTAATTAATAAAAAATTGATTTGATTTATACCCGTCAGACTTTAAATTTCTAGGAGATAACATGAATATTGCACTAATGATGGAAAACAGCCAAGCTGCCAAAAATACGATAGTTGTTGAGCAACTTCAGGCGGTTGCCACGGTTAATCATGATACTGTTTTTAACGTTGGCATGAGCGATGAACAGGACCATCATTTGACCTACATTCATCTGGGAATTATGGCCAGCATTCTGTTGAATGCTAAAGCGGTTGATTTTGTGGTGACAGGATGTGGAACAGGGCAGGGAGCATTGATGTCGTTGAATATCCATCCGGGAGTTGTCTGTGGCTATTGCCTTGAGCCTGCCGATGCGTTTTTGTTTGCGCAAATTAATAATGGCAATGCACTATCGCTGGCTTTTGCCAAAGGATTTGGTTGGGGCGCTGAGCTTAACCTTCGCTATATGTTTGAAAAAGCCTTTACTGGCCGTAAGGGCGAAGGCTATCCGGCAGATCGCAAAGAGCCTCAGGTTCGTAACGCTGGTATTTTGAATCAAGTGAAAAAAGCGGTGATTAAAGATAACTATCTGGATACGTTAAAGGCGATCGATTCAGAATTAGTAAAAACTGCGGTCAGCGGTGCTCGTTTTCAGCAGTGCTTATTCGAGCAGGGGAAAGATCGAGAAATTATTGCCTATGTTAAGAGTCTGTTGAGTTAGTCGTCCTTAACGTATTTATTTTTTGTTGCAGGTGGCCAAAATCAGGCCGCCTCTATTTATCTGATTCTGCGATCTCCCCAAGATACTGACCTTAATCAAACAGTAATAGCCCTTTTCACATAAGTGACTAATACGTCACCGAGCGTTATGATTTCCTAATCAAGATGATTGGGTTTTAGCCGAGAGACTGCCGATGATAATATGGCGGATAATTTCCTTTTAGCTAACAGACTTTATGCGATGACGATATATTCAATAGAACCCGGCGACTATGCCCATCTGACAAATCTGTGGGAGCGTTCAGCCAGAGCGACGCATGATTTTTTATCAGAAGATGATATTCAGTTCTTCCGCCCGCTAATCCTGAATGAATACCTGCCGATGGTGAAATTGTTTTGCACCCAAAACCCGCAGGGCGTGATTAACGGGTTTATCGGCCTGTCTGACAATAAAGTTGAGATGCTGTTTATTGAGCCTGATTATCGCGGCCAAGGTTTAGGTAAAGCGTTACTGAGCTATGCGGTTGAACATTGTCAGGCAACCGAGGTTGATGTGAATGAGCAAAACCCGCAGGCGGTCGATTTTTATTTAAAATTTGGGTTCAAGGTAATAGGGCGTTCTGAGCTAGATGGCATGGGCAAACCCTATCCGTTACTGCATCTGAGTTTAAATTAACGCATTAAGGCAAAGGAATGTCATTGATAAAACGTTTGTTGATATGGTTGGTGAAGCTGACTATTGGTTTTTGTCTGATTGTTTTAATCGGTTTTGTCAGCTATTACTTTGTTGAAATATCACCACACCGAGATGGTATTAATGCTTCTGGGCAAAAATACGCTGGGAGTGACGCACACCAACGGCTAATGCGCGACATTGTTCGTCAGGATAATGCAGAATCATCAGGCAGAACTTACTATGCTGTGCGGACGCTGTCGTTTAAATATCTTGATGGTCAGCGATTAGCCAACCTGCGTCGGCATGTGCGGGAAATACTGTGGTTTTGGTGGCTAAATATTTTATATACCGACGATGAAATCGTGTCTATTTGGCTGAATGAGGTCTATTTCGGCAGTACTGAGGCTCAACAGCCGATTTATGGTATTGAACATGCCGGGCTAGCGTATTTTGGTGTTCCATCACCTGCTTTAAATTGTGAGCAACTAGTGAAGCTGGTGGTTATCACCCGATCGCCGTCGATGTATAAGGTGTCCCCAGAAAGGTTTAATACCCGAATAGAAAAAATATTACCGATTTGCAATGGTCAATAAGCATAAGGTTTAGTATCTGATTATTACAATAACCGCCGGGGATGATAAGATTTTTTATGACCGGACTAAGAATTAAAAATAGAGATTACGGTAATATATAGTCGCTAAGATAGCGTGTGAAATTAATCAGAATATAATCATAAACGGAGAGGAAACGCCTTAAGTGTTTCTTCTCCGTTTGTTTTTTCAGCTGGTATAAAATTATTTCTGATAAATAAGGATATATATTATGCGTGATTTAAGTCACAACGAAATCGAAATGGTATCAGGCTCAGGTTCACTGTCTAATCTGGGTAAGGCATTAAGTAATGCGACTCCGGCTACTGATACGCCGGTGAACGACTTCACACAGCAGTTCGAAGATATGTTGAAAGCTATTGGTGATGCATTTGTGAAAATAGGTAATATTCTTAACTATTACACTAATTTATTCCCGCTGCCGGGCAGTTCTAATAAATAAACGATAAGTTCATGGCTTCATTACTTGTGGTGAAGCCTTTGTTTAATTATTGACTTAATAATAAATATTTATATTCGGGATATCATGTTTACTCATGGCTAATGTACCGGCTCGCCTTTTCCGCCAAGAGGTGATTGAGCATAATAAAAATGTCTGGCTGGGGAAAATAACTCTGATTAGCCGTATTCCGGCCCGACTAGTGGCTTTTATATCACTTTCCCTGTTAGTGGTTCTGCTACTTTTTTTGATTTTTGGCAGTTTTATTCGGCGAGTTAACGTTAGCGGTGAGGCGATTATTTACCCTCATCCGGTTGAAGTATTTACCGCATATCCGGGGATTGTTGAGAAGCGCTTTATTGAAGTCGGCAGTCAGGTGAAAAAGGGGCAAAAGCTCTACCAGATAGATATGTCCAGAGTGACTCATTCCGGCAATATTAGCCTTAAAAACGTAGAGGCGATTAATAAGCAGATTGCTAAAAATGATGAGGTCATTAAGACGCTGACTGAGAGTAAACAAGAGACCATCAATAACTTAAACCAGCAGCTTGATTACTACCAAAAGGCCCATCAACAGTCGCGTTCAGTACTGGCTGACTCGTTGTCTGCCACCGGTGAGATGAAAAGAACGCTGTCAGAATATAAGCAGTACATTAAGGCGGGTCTGATTACTAAAGATCAGCTAAATAATCAGCGCTATATGTATCAGCAGCAACAGAGCGTATATAACAGTTTATATTCACAAAACACCAGTAATTCACTGCAAATCATCAATATACAAAGTGAAATTGCGATTAAATCTGCCGAGTTCGATAATCAAATTTCCCAGAGTGAATCTCAGCGTGAGAGCCTGCGGCGGGAGTATTCTGACGCGGAAGCCAAAGACAGCTTTTTTATCACTTCACCGATGGATGGAAAGATTGAGAGTGTAGTTGTCACTGAAGGCCAGATGGTCAATGCCGGTGACACTATGGTTCAAATTTCACGGGAAGATAGTCAGGCGCTTTATTTAGTGTTCTGGCTACCCAATGATGCGGTACCTTTTGTCAGCCGCGGCGAGCAGGTAAATATTCGCTATGATGCCTTTCCGTTCGAGAAGTTTGGTCAGTTTCCCGCAGATATTATCTCAGTTTCTTCGATTCCGGCCTCGATGAATGAGCTCAGTCACTATAAAAACAGCCCGATTAACAGTGACCGTACCCATATCGCCTCCTATTACAAAACTATCGTTAAGCTGGACCGCAAAAGCCTCTCTTATGCCGGACACGAACTGAATATTTCCAGCGGTATGAAGGCCCAGGCCACCTTTTTTCTGGAGAGAAGGCCGCTCTATCAGTGGATGCTATCTCCGTTATATAAAATGAATAAAAGTATTGTAGGACCGCTAAGTGAATAGGCAACAATCAGTATCGCTGGTTAATCGTTTGAATTTAGGATTCCGCCGCCGGTTACCGCAGATTTTGCAGTCAGAAGCCTCAGAATGCGGGCTGGCCTGCTTAGCTATGATTGCCGGTTATTATCATTTTAACGTCGATATGGTGAGCCTGAGGCACCAATACCGGCTCTCTTCTCAGGGCAGTAATTTAAAGCAATTGGTGGACGTGGCTTTATCAATGAACTTTAAGTCCAGAGCGGTGGGGCTGGAGCTCAGCGAACTGAAACAGTTGAAGACTCCCTGTATATTGCATTGGGATCTGTGCCACTTTGTGGTGCTGGTTTCAGTGGGGCGTAATGGGATCACCATACAGGACCCTGCATTGGGGCGGCGAAAGCTCAGTTTTAAAAGCGCATCGAACCATTTTACCGGCGTGGCGATGGAGATATGGCCGGCAGCCAACTTTGAGCCGAAGGAGGTACGTCAGCGTTTAAAACTCTCTTCGTTGCTAAGTAATATGGCCGGCTTTAAGCCATTTCTACTGAAAATATTTTCGCTATCGCTGGTGATTGAAGCCATCAACTTGCTGCTTCCGGTCGGAACTCAACTGGTGATGGACCACGTGATTATCGCTAAAGATTATGATCTCTTAACGCTGATTTCGCTGGGGCTGCTGTTTTTCATCCTATTCAGAACGCTGGTGAGCATGTTCAGGGCTTGGATTACGTTAGCGATTAACTCGATGATCAATATTCAGTGGTGTAATCAGCTGTTTGAGCATCTTATTCGCCTGCCGCTGGACTACTTTGAAAAACGAAAACAGGGTGATATTCAGTCCAGATTCTTCTCACTGGATATGCTGCGTAATGTATTTACCACCAGTATTGTTAATACGGTGATTGACAGCATTATGATTCTCGGCCTGTTGATTATGATGTGGCTGTACGGTGGCTGGTTGATTTGGGTGGTGGTCGGGTTTATGGCTATCTATGTGGTGATGCGGTTAGCCACTTATCGGCTATATCGTCAGATATCCGAAGAGCAAATAATTAATGATGCTAAGGTGACCTCTCATTTTATGGAGAGTCTGTACGGCATGGGGACCATTAAAGCGCTTAATCTGGCGCGTATTCGCTCTGCCCATTGGCTGAATTTGAAAGTTAATGCGATTAACAGCGGCATTCGTATTACTAAGTTCGATATGCTGTTTGGCGGGGCCAGTAGCCTAATTTCCACCGTTGATCAGGTATTGATTCTGTGGCTGGGAGCCGGCCTGGTGATTGACGGCACCTTATCATTAGGGATGTTTGTCGCCTTTAATGCTTACCGCGGGGAGTTTTCTTCCCGTACCGTCAGTCTGGTCAATACCTTACTTCAGCTAAGAATGTTGACGCTACACAGTGAAAGGGTGGCGGATATTGCATTAACTAAAACTGAGCTCTACAGCCCAACGGTGAACTTGTTTGCGCAATGTGACAATGTTTCACTAAGTGCCAGAGCTATTTGTTTTCAATACGATCAGTTTTCTAAGCCTATTTTTAACGGTTTAGATATTGATATTTCAGCCGGTGAAAGTGTGGCATTAGTCGGGGCATCCGGTGCAGGAAAAACCACTTTAATGAAAATTCTCTCCGGCCTGACCGTACCCGACAGCGGCAGCATTTTTGCTAACGATTTGGATATTCATAAAGCGGGGATTGATAACTATCGCCGCTATATTGCCTGCGTACTGCAGGATGACAAACTGTTTGCCGGCACTATCGAAGATAATATCGCAGGCTTTGATAGTGAAACTGACCGTGACTACGTTATTCACTGCGCTGAGCTGAGTCATATTCACCATGAGATTATGGCAATGCCGATGGGGTATCAAACGCTGTTGGGTGAGTTGGGCGGGAGCGTTTCTGGCGGCCAACGCCAGCGCTTGCTGATCGCAAGAGCGCTTTACCGGCGACCGAAGATATTATTTTTAGATGAGGCAACCAGTCATTTGGATATTGATAATGAAGCGAAGATTAATCAGGCAATTTCTGCGCTGAATATTACCCGCGTCATTATCGCCCATCGCCCGTCGACCATTGCATCGGCGGATAGGGTTATTCAGATTGGGGATAAGGGTATTGATGGAGAACTGTGGTGAATTAGGTTTAGGGTACACTCCGATGATGTGTCATTGGCCTTGAAAACCGTGGCGCGATAGTCCGCCATTTGGCTCGTCGTGACGTACGTTTCTGGCACTAAAATTCTGTACTATGGAGCCATCTCCCCTTATATGGGAGAGTTGACTCAACATAAGTGTGGCTGGGTTTAAGCTGAGAAGAGGGGCCATCGCATCACGACCGTAATTTTGTCACCTGCCGAAATGGATTCTCACCTTTTTTGACGATGGAGAAAAATGTATCGATGGATAAATCACCTTCTTCATTACCTTCTTTATCTTCATCAAAAACAAGCGGTAAAAGCAATTCCGCCGAATAAATTAAGCCATCGATTTCTATATTGTTTATATCGAGACAAAAAGCCTCAATATAAATCGATTCCCCTTTATCAGATTTACTCGGCATAGAATGATCGTTATTGATAAAGTATGGGCAACTGACCTTGCCTTTAATTACCAAAGTTCCGTCATTGTACTGGCCATAAATGCCGTACTTTATATGAGCGTTGCCGGAAACTTCAATATGGCAGTTGTGGGTATATAAATAATCGCAGATAAGATCTTTTTCTACCTGAATCGAAATATCGCAGGTGATATCGCCATCCACCTCAAGATTCCCTGCAACAATAATTCCCATAAAGTCATTTTTCCACCTCATGTTTTCAAGCTGTCTGCCCAGCCATGCTTCGTCAAGGTTTCCTTTTATATGCAGGTTTCCCTTGAATAGTAATAAGGAGTCATCATCATCTCCGTAGAAGCACGCTTGTTTCCCGCGGGTTATTCCCAAGGGAGTTATTTCTTTTTCGGGCACATTTGCTATAAATTCTCTGACGTCCGTTTTTTGCTCAGAAATAGTATTTTTAATGACTGCAGTAATGCGCGCGGCTTTTTGTAGAATTTCTTTTTTTTCGACGGAAAAACATGTTTCATCTAGCAGCTTTTCTTTCCATTGCCGATATGCTTTGCTTTTTTGTATGTCGCTAAAGTCGTCATGGCCGGGATATTTTCTCAGACATGAATCTACTATGCTGAACGATTCTTCTTCACGCCTGAGTTTAAGCAGAAGGTGAGCTTTTAACGCAAACATATAGATATAGAGGTCGCTTTCTGAGTATTCACAGCCAAGAGAAATGGTTTCAAGTGCTTTTTCTAGTTCGCTTTTGTCTACTAGTTGTTGGTATGAGTACCAAGCTAAGGCATATGATGCATTACGAATTACTTCTTCATAAAACGATTTCATTTCTGCGCAATGCGTACTCGTACCTTTCGCTAACTCAAGGCACGTCTGGGCATATGGCAGCGTTTCTTTCACTTCTTGGAGCTCTGGTCCCCCATATACTTTGTTATAAAGGTCAGAACCATATATCAACACCATCTGATAATTAGCGTATAGAAACGCGTATTCTTCGTCTTTTTTGAGCGAGTATGCCTTGATTGCTTTTTTATAGCGCTCCAATGCTTTTCTCGACGAAGTACCGCTTCTTTCCTGTAACTTAATGCCTTCCTGAACATATTCCGTTGTTGTCTTCACTTTTGTTTACCTTCCTTGAAACAGTGTATTACATATTCAGATATGGCTTTTATACTCGCACAGGTTGAACCATATCAGAGTAAATTTTTACCTTTATTTGTTGTTTTCGCATCATTCAAGGAAAAATAACTCTGTGTTGGGTTTTTGCCGTGATGATTGTAGAACACTTCAATATAATCAAATATTGAATACATCATTTTAGTTCCAGTAACAGATACTTGTATCTGCATGAGTTCTATTTTTAGCGGTAAAAATCCGCAAGTGTTGTAGCACTGCGGGGACCGATAAGACTGACACAAAGGCAGGGTATAGATATGCAGAGAAAAAGGTATTGGCTGGGCGAGAGAGTTAGGAATTATGGCGATAGATGGCAACTAATTTTTAGAAGTCTTTTCCAGCCGCCAAATATCCATGTTGATTTCTAGTCATAAATATATACTGAAGAAAGAGGAATGGTGTTGAATTTGTTCGCGAACTCAAGTGTAAGCAGGGATTAATTATGGCAAGTAATAAACAGTGTTTCCTAGTAAATATATGGATTGGAATAGCGGATGAAAATTTTGGTAACTATATAGATCAAGATAGATACGGCGATGAGTGTGCTTTTTGTCAGGATATTGGGCAAAGATATGATGTGGACACCTTCTCTGTATACGTTGCAGAAAATTTAGTTGATTTAGACGACTTGATTGTTGAGATACCGTTTAGCGAGTCATATGAAGATGTTCTGATTGGCAAATGTAATGAAATCGGGCTAACAAAGGCCAATGCCTATATATCAATATTAAATGAAAAACTTGAGATCGCGGATAAAACAAAGGATTTCTCAGGGCTGCGTTTTATTGGCACCTTTTATTACTATTTGCCGGATGAATGGTCTAAAAATGGTGTCATTTAAATGAGTCTGTTTAATATCCCTCAGTTGGCTTCACCAACCCTCCTGTTGAGACTTAAACTCGGGTCATGTTGGTGAGGCTAGGTTTAAAGGCGGAGTCCTTTCAAAAGAGAACGAAAAGTGTGCAGAGGTATAGGAAGAGATTTATCGGATAAATTTGATAAAACTATATTGAAGATGGAAACTCAAACTAGAATAAAAGTGGCAAGTGGAGTTCACCTAAGCTACGTCCAAGAGGAAAATAAGCATGATGCTTTCAGCGGTATATAACTATAAATTCAATTTATACTTTAATGAACGAATCTCGCCTTTGCATAATAATGATTTGACTTATTCTTATCCAGAAATCGGTAAGAATCGAAGGGTAATATCAATCATTTCACCGGAAGAACCTATAACGTTAGTTAGATGGTATGACATAGTTACAGATTTCGCCATTTCAAAAGGTAAAACGGATATACTTGATGAACGTGATTATTACAATGTAGTTAGGCTCCTCTCTCTTATGTTTAATCTATTTGATGTTAATAAAGAACCTAACTATGAGAGGAAAAGTTTATTTTTACATTACTATCAGTATCAAGTCTCTCATATAAAAAATAGGGGTTCTAGCGATAGGCTATTTTTTCTTAAAAAAATGATGTTTGAATTTGGGTTGAGCGATGAAATTTACGACCTATTGACTATAGTGAGTAATGATATATGTTATAAAACAAATTCCGGTAAAATCATAGGTCTGATGACCTTAATTGATAATGTGTTTGATAATATCGAAAGTAAAGAATTATGGGCATCAACTTTATTGGTTAAGATAAAGTTAATTCAAAAGAAAGTAATACGTTTTATATTGGGCGTGGACGACGTTTTTGAATTTAAATATGATGATTTCAATAAGAATTATATTTATAGTGATTTTTTTAAAGAAAGATATTATGCAGATAAAAAAGAATTATTTGATGTGATAGTGGCGTGCGTTAATAAATATCAATCATCTACTGAAAATCTTATTTCTAATATGATAATAATGAACTACTCTTATTATATTCTGAAAGAATGCCCTGAGGAAATATTGTTATTGAAAGATTTTTGCAAGAAAAAACCTGGTGTTTTTTTAGATGTGATAAACAAAATACTAGACATCAAGTTTTTTGTTTGGAAGGAAACCTTCAAGGATGTTGGAATAAACTATTATTTACATAGAGTAAAAAGTGATTTTAATTGAATAGCATATATAATATGCCGTTATTATTTAGCTAGTTAGTTCCTTAGGGTAATCGGTTTCTGTACTTTTGGCGCAGTGCCAGATGTTTACTGACAAACATTGACTCTAAATTTATTCAGATAAAACCATCATGGAAGGGACTATGGGTAATTTCGTTATTAAGCATGATAAAAGTACAGGTGAGGTATTTATAGGTCATGCAGGTAAAAGAGAAATAAGAACATACTATAAAGATGATGGAAGTGATGCTGATGGATTTAGAGCTGTAATGGATGGGGCTGGAGAATTAAGATGAAAGTAGAATTTACACATGCTGAGGTGGTTCTTTTTTTAAAAATGTACTCTTTATTTAAAGAGACACTAGATGATCGAGTTCAAATGCTACTGGCCACAGGAGACATTGAGGACGAGTTAGCTGATGAGGCTAAAAAACAAAAATATAATGAAGTAATACTTGAAAACATAAATCTTTCCGTTTTAATTAGAAATTTACACTTGGAACAACTTGTCAAAAGTATAACGGGAAATGATATTAGCATTATAGATCATAGTGATGATTCTATTAGCGGCACAGCTTGCGAAGCTTGTGATTATATTGTTTTTGAGAGTGAAGAGGACGCATTTTATGAGATATGTCCAGTTTGTGGTTGGCAGAATGATGGTTCAAAAGGGAGTAATAAATATAGCAGTGCAAATTGCATGACGATATCAGAATATAAAGATAGTGAGTCTTTTAAGAAAAACATCGCAGATAAAATTCAGATCTATAAGAAATTGACTATTTGATTCTAACGGTAATCTCCCCGAAAAACTGATGGATGATTTGAAAATTGACATTAATGATAAAAGAAACGGTATTTGGCTGCCGAATACTAAAAGTGATAGGATAACCGATGAATTAACTACGGCCCATAAAGGTAATTGTGTCCATGGTAAAGCATATAAACAATATACTTATGACAAGTTGATAAATTCAAAAATTGACAAAGAGTTCTTCAATGCTCTGAAAAATATAAAAACAGAATTGTCTCATTGAAAAATATTCCTGTTGGAAAATGGAAAATGCCAGTTTAATTTTGGAGGTGAAATATGGATAAGATAATAGATGAAATGAATAAAAATATTCATAAGCTCAAGAGCGATTTGAAAGAACATGCAGTTTTAGAAAATAAAATAGCATTAAGTATTTTTGGTGATAAAGTTATTTCTTGGTCTAAATTAAGAGCTTATAATCTAATTCCATTTTATAGTGAGTTAACTGGTTATAAAACGGATGAAATGTTAACAAAAGAGCCAAAGAATAAAAATAATTCATATTGTTATTTTGGGCAGTCAGAGATAGATAAAATTACGAGTTATAATTCTAGAGGCGTGATTGAAGCTGAAGAGTATATTATAAGTTCTGGTAATCATAAAGTCGGCATAGTGAAGGATTTTAGAGGTGACTTTAGAGTTTTGACTCAGCTATTTTTTGATAGCAATGGTCGCTATTTAGAGTGTTATTCTGTAACTGATGATGATGAGTACTTTGGATATTATTATATTTATAATGATAACAACGTATCAGAGATCATATCTGTAGCAAGTAATGGTTTAAAACCATATGTTAAGCTTTATCTAGAGTATATGGATGATGGCAATTTAAGTCGAATATATTTTAAAAATGACACGAAATTAGTTGATGTTTATAGTAGTAACTAAGAATGTAATAAATGATATTTTAATTGTTTATTTATTATGGGGGTTCTATTTGAAACTCCCGTTTTTTATGAACGCATCTCTGTTAAACTTTAGTTGCCTTACACAAAGAATTAGCAATTCATTAGTTGGCTAAATTGAAGAAATATTTTTCAATGTTAGGCATAATTTTAATTATTAATCAATTAAATATCATCCCATTAAAAAACGGGTCCAGCCCTTAGGCGAAGTGTAAATTTGTGAGCTAAAACCTAGATCCCCACTTTCGTGGGGATGACGATATAGTCGGTTTATATGATGTAGAAATGCTTAACTGGCTGGCGTTACGCCTTACATTAAGCGTCCGCTAATTCCCCCAGCGCCTGCTGAAGAATCTCCGCCGCCAGAATCACGTCTTCAAACTCACTGTACTCATCCGGATGGTGGCTGACGCCGTCTTTAGACGGAATAAATAGCATACCGGCCGGGAAGTCCTGAGCCATATACATGGTATCGTGGCCTGCGCCGCTCATCATGGTGGTGAACGGCACGCCTTTATCCTGACAGATGCGCTCTAAGCGGTGAACAATATCGCTGGTCATCAGAACCGGCATATCGTTAGCCAGCTCAGCCACGTTAATTACCACGTCCTGAACGGCTTTAGCGTGCTCAACGGAGGCAAAGAACTTAGCTACAACACGGTCAACGCTGGCTTTGTCTACGCCGCGGATATCAACATAGAATGTGACATCACCGGGAATAACGTTGATGGCATTAGGGGTGACGTCTAAGCGACCAACGGTACCTACGGTTCCGTAAGCAGATTCATAACCCGCGGCACTGTTAATATCGGTAATAATACCGGCGCTGGCGACTAATGCATCGTGGCGCTGGCACATCGGCGTGGCACCGGAATGGTCAGCATGGCCATGAACTTCAACTTTATAACGGCAAGGTGCTGCAATACCGTTAACTACGCCAATACGCTTTTGCTGGTGCTCAAGAACCTTACCTTGCTCAATATGGATTTCCATAAAGCCGTCAAAATAGTTAGCCGGCAGGCGACATTCATCAAGCTTGGCGCTCTGATAGCCGCAATTATCTAATACCTGTTGGATATTATTGCCTTCGCTGTCGAAGTTTTTAGCCCATTTAGCCAAGTCAGCCTGACCCGCCATGACCTTACTGGCCATACAGGCAAAGCCAAAACGGCTTGATTCTTCAGCACGGAAGATAACCAGCTCAAGAGAGCGTTTAAGCTGCTGAGGTTTAAACTGGGAGATAGCATACAGTCCGGCAACTACGCCAATGACGCCATCAAAGGCACCGCCCTGTGGAACTGAGTCAATATGTGAACCGGTACCGATAGCCGGCAACTCAGGATTTTTACCCGGTAGGCGGGCGAAAACGTTCCCCATCATATCCTGACGAACCTGCAGCCCCATCGACTGCATCTTTTCGATCATCATCTTATGGGCTTGTTCATCCTCTTTGGAATAGGCTAAACGAGTAATACCCGGCGTTGAATCATTCACGCTGAAGGCGGTGATTTGTTCAAAAAGATCAAGTGCCGATTGTTTTGTTAATGCTTGAACCATTCCAGTTATCCTCTGTTCATCCGCTTGGCTGGATGTAATTTAGTAAGTACTTAAGGCCGTCCACATAAGGTTATATACCTGTAATACTTCAAGCCGCATCGTTGTTAGCTTCACCCGCTTATCCGAATCACTTACCTGAGTAAGCTCATCGAGACTTGCTCCCTTGTCGCCTCGATGTGGCTCGAATTATTTTAGTTATATCAGGAAAAACTAAAATCAGAAACCCACGCATGTGAAACACGGTAATATACCCAAAATAATTCGAGTTGCTTGTAGGCGACAAGTTCAGAAGTCGCTAGGAGCATAGCTGGCTATGTGACTGGGGCGAGTGGACGCAGTCAACACCCAAGCAACTTGAAGCATGACGGGGATAGCGTTACATGCTAGATAATCATTTAAAGGGAGACAAGGGCAGGGTGGTTAATTTGCAATGGGACTTGATATATATCATGTGTTGCATTGGCGAAGCTAATTACCTGTGAACCTGTGGTAAATAAAATATAAACAAAAAGGGAAAACTAAACGTAGTTTTCCCTTTTAATTGAATGATTACTACCAGAGCACGGTTTTAACCGCCGGCTTTTAGGTTCTGGAATAGTGTCTCATACAATAAACCGGCTTCACCCACTGAACCCTGCCAGTGGCCCTTCATAATGGTTTCTTCATCCGGGTAGAGTGATTTATCTTCAGTTAATGATTTCGGTAATAGCTTGCGCGCTTCAATATTTGGCGTTGGATAACCGATTTCATTAGCAATTCTGGCCGCAACTTCAGGGCGTAACAGGTAATCGATCAGCTTTAGTGCGCCTTCAACGTTTTTAGCATTAGACGGAATCGCCATGCTGTCCATCCACAATACGGCACCTTCTTTCGGCCAAATATATTGCAGAGGAACACCTTCTTGGCGGGCCATATAGGCTGAACCGTTCCACAGCATACCGATATCGATATCCCCTTCAATATACGGGTTTGCCGGCGCATCGGAGTTAAAGACCACCACGTTCGGCATCAGCTTACGCATCTCTTCGTAAGCTTCCTGAATCTCTTTGGGGTTAGTGGTATTGATCGAATAACCCAGCTTAGCTAAGGCAATCGGGAATACTTCACGGGCATCGTCCAGAATCAAAATACGGTCTCTGAAACGTTCATCCCATAGGTCAGCCCAACTGGTCACAGTTTTAGGATCGATCACGTCAGTATTCACCGCAATACCGGTTGCTCCCCAAGTATAGGGAATTGACCATTCGTTGGTCGGGTCAAACTCTTTGGATTGCAGCGACGGATCGATATTTTTAAAGTTTTTAAGCTTGCTGGTATCAATCTTCTGAATCATGCCCTCATCACGCATACGCGCAACAAAATAGGCAGAAGGGACCACTAAATCGTAAGCGCCTTCTTTGTAAGTTTTCAACTTGGTGTACATGGTGTCAATCGACTCAAAAGAGGAGTTGATCACCTTAATACCGGTCTCTTTGGTAAAGTCATCCATCAGACCAGGCGGAACATATTCCGACCAGTTATAAAAATAGACCACGTCTTTATCCGCGTGGGCCATACCGGCAGAGAGCAACATGGCTCCGGCGGCGAGCAGGTGAGACCACTTTTTCATTCAGGGTATCTCCTTAAAAGGGAGCAGAAAGAGAGTGATACCGGGGTTATGCCCTTATTACTTGAAGTTGCAGCGTTGCTGGCGGCAACTCCAACTACTTTGAGTATAAAACCCCGGCAGTCATTTTATTTACTTAGCTGTACGATCGCGTAGTACTAACTGGCTGGCGAGCACCAGAACCAGAGAGAACACCAACATAATAGTTGCCAGCGCATTCACTTCAGGAGACATGCCGACCTTCACCATTGAGTAAATCTTCAGTGGTAAAATTTCGTACGATGGTCCGGTCACAAATGAAGAAACCACCACGTCATCCATCGACAGAGTGAAGCTCAATAACCAACCTGCTACCACCGCCGGCATGGCAATAGGCAGGATGATTTTGCGCAAAATCGTAAACTCAGTAGCACCAAGATCCCGTGCTGCTTCCAGCATTCTGACGTCAAATCCTTTCAGGCGTGAATAAACGGTAATCACCACAAAAGGCAGACAGAATGTGATATGGGCGAGCATCAGAGACCAAAATCCCAATGACAGGCCCAACAGCATATACAGCGCAAGCAGCGAAATTGCCATAACGATATCCGGAGACATCATAACCACAAACAGCATGCCGCTGACGAAGTGCTTACCGCGGAACTGATAGCGATATAATGCAACAGCGGTCAGAGAACCAATAACGGTGGCAAAGGTGGCTGAAAATGCAGCAATAACCACCGAGTGACCGGCCGCCTGTAACAAGCTGTCGTTATTAAGCAATATCTTATACCACTGGGTGGTAAAGCTACTCCACGTCACGCCGTATTTAGCGGAGTTAAAGGAGTTAACGACCAATATTAAGATCGGAATATATAAAAAGGCATAAACGGCAGTCATAAAGCCGCCACGGAACAGGCGTCCTATCATTCCAGCTCATCCTTCCGGTTAAGTAACTTACTGACGCGATAATAAAAATACAGCAAGAAGCCCATGATAATGGTCAGACAGATGCTGGTTGCAGCACCGAAAGGCCAGTCACGTAATCTTAGGAACTGATTTTTAATAATATTACCGACTAATAAGTTTTTAGCGCCGCCCAGCAGGTCTGCAATGTAGAACATCCCCATTGCCGGAAGCAGAACTAATAAACAGCCGGCAATAATGCCCGGCATGGTTAACGGAATAATCACCCGAGTGAAGGTCTGGAACTTTCTGGCGCCAAGGTCTCTGGCCGCTTCGATATAAGTCTTATCCAGCTTTTCAATGCTGGAATAGAGCGGCAGTACCATAAATGGCAGCAGAATATAGACCAGACCAATAATGACGGCCTGTTGGGAATACATAATCCGCAGCGGTTCATCAATTAAACCAATGCCTAACAGAATCTGATTTAGTACCCCTTTGGTACTGATAAATATTTTCAGTCCATAGGTACGAATCAGGGAGTTAGTCCAAAATGGAATAATCAGCAAAAACAGCATAATAGGCTGAGTACGCTTAGGCATACTGGCAATGCAGTAGGCAAACGGATAACCGATAATCAGGCAGAAGAAGGTTGCGATCAGCGCCATGTTCAGCGAGTGCAACATCACTTGTGCATACATCGGATCGAATAACCGGGCGTAGTTATCCAGGCTAAATACCAGCGAGATTAAGTTGGCATCGTCACGGGTAAGGAAGCTGGTGCCAATAATCATCAGGTTTGGTACAAAAACAAACAGTACCAACCATGAAACTATGACCGTAATGGCAAACTTCTGAAACAGCTTACGCTGCGACGGTTTATATGCCTTCATCTGCCAGTACCACCTCCCAGCGTTCAGACCAGGTCACGGCAACTTTGTGATCCAATGAGTGGTCAACATCAGGGTCATCTTCATTGAAGAATTCGCTGATCATCACCATCTTGCCGTTTTCTAATTCGACAACTGAATCTAACATCATGCCTTTATAGTTGTGCTCACGAATGTAGCCAACCAGACCGTCTACGTCCTGACCTTCTTTAACGGCAACAACGGTTAAATCTTCAGGACGAAGTAATACTTTGACTTTGTCGCCCGGACTAACATCCAGCTCGGTCAAAATGCCGCATTCGCGACCTTCAACGTTGGCCAGAACGCGTTTTTCATCCAGACGATTGATAACGGTTGCTTCAAACACGTTAATTTCGCCAATAAAGCGGGCAACAAACATGTTCTTCGGCTCTTCATAAATCTCGCGCGGCGTACCGTCTTGTTCAATGCGACCATTACGCATTACCACAATTCGGTCCGACATGGTCAGCGCTTCTTCCTGATCGTGGGTAACGAACACGAAGGTAATGCCTAACTGACGTTGCAGAGACTGAAGTTCACTTTGCATCTGTTTACGTAGCTTATAGTCCAGTGCTGAGAGTGATTCATCCAGCAGCAGAACCTTAGGCTTATTAACAACGGCACGGGCAATGGCAATCCGCTGCTGTTGACCACCTGAAAGCTGATGAGGTTTGCGTTGGGCAAAAGCGTCCAACTGTACCATTTTCAGCGCTTCCATTACGCGAGGCGTAATCTGGTCGGCAGGGGTTTTTTGCATCCGCAGGCCAAAGGCCACGTTGTCAAAAATATTCATATGAGGAAATAACGCATAGCTCTGGAACACCGTATTCACATGGCGTTGTTCAGCAGGCTGATGAGTGATGTCCTGATTGGTAAGCAATATCTGACCTTCATCGACGGTTTCGAGACCGGCAATTAATCGAAGAACAGTTGTTTTACCGCAGCCGGAAGGGCCTAAGATTGTTAGAAACTCGCCATCATTAATGGTTAAATTAAATTGGCTTATGATGTCACGGCCGTCAAACGCTTTACTAACGTTTTTAAGCTCGACAACGGGTAAACGTGAGGAGTTATCAGTCATTTAATTTCGCTACTCTATCCCGTAATATAAGGCAGATAGAACCACCACTGGAAAAGACTGCAAGAATAAACATAAGTGTAGCGCAATTATTTTTACGCGCCTTTTGCTTATTCGAAACCAGTGGCCCCATTCAGTTTTTAAGAGCGCGGATAATAGACCCTGACGCTGATAAATGAAAGCCTATTTAACCGTTTATAGACTATTTTTTTACCAATAATAAAATTTAGGGTTAACAACAGGTTGCTGAAAAGAAAATCTTAAGGATGGTATGTGATCTTTTTGAACATCATTTCCTTTAAATATCATGTAAAAGCGATTTAAAACTGACTTGACGCAATATTTAATATAGCGCTATCCGCATAATGAAGGCTGATTATTTGAGGGGATGAGAATGGATAAATTACTGGATCGCTTTTTTCATTATGTGTCTTTTGACACCCAATCGAGAGCTAACGCTCGTCAGGTGCCTAGTACCGAAGGGCAAATGGCGCTGGCAAAGGCATTAGAGCGTGAGCTTAAAGGAATGGGCTTAGAGGACATTGTGTTGAGCGATACTGGTTGTTTAATGGCGACATTACCATCGAATGTCGACTGGCCGGTTCCAACCGTTGGATTCCTCGCTCATATGGACACTTCCCCGGATATGTCGGGAAAAGGGGTTAAGCCACAGATCGTCGATAACTATCGCGGGGGAGACATTGCGTTAGGTATTGGTGACGAAGTGCTTTCTCCGGTGATGTTTCCGGTATTGCACCAGCTCCATGGTCAGACATTAATAACCACCGACGGTAAAACGTTGCTAGGGGCTGATGATAAAGCAGGGGTTGCTGAAATATTAACCGCGATCTCCCGCCTTAAAGCCTGCAATAAACCCCATGGCAATATCCGCATTGCGTTTACGCCGGATGAAGAAGTCGGTAAAGGCATGAAAAACTTCGACGTCCAGCAATTTGGCGCTCAATGGGCTTATACGGTTGACGGTGGTGGCGTCGGTGAGCTTGAGTGTGAAAACTTCAATGCTGCGTTGGCAACGGTGAAGATAGTGGGCAATGCGGTACATACCGGCAGGGCTAAAGGCGTGATGATCAGCGCATTAACCTTGGCTGCCCGTTTCCAGCAAGCATTGCCGGTGTTGGAATCACCGGAACATACCGATGGTTACGAAGGGTTTTATCACCTCAATTCCATGCGCGGCAGCGTTGATTACGCTGAGATGACCTATTTTATTCGTGATTTTGAACGTGACGGATTTGAAAAGCGCAAGCGTACCATTATTGAGGCTGCAAAACAGGTGGGTGAAGGGTTGCACCGTGACTGCCATATTGAAGTGAACATTAAAGATATGTACTACAACATGCGCGATCAGGTGGCTAAATATCCTCACGTTATTGATATTGCCAAGCAGGCAATGGTCGATAATCAGATTGACCCGCAGGTAATACCCATTCGCGGAGGGACTGACGGCGCTATCTTGTCTCATATGGGATTGCCTTGTCCTAATCTGTTTACCGGCGGCTATAACCCTCACAGCAAGCATGAATTTGTCACGGTAGAAGGGATGGAAAAAGCCGTATCGGTGATTGTGCGCATTGCGGAATTAACTGCCGAACGGGCAAAAAATTATTCAGCCTGATCCATGACTCAGTAGCCATCAAGGATTAGTGACGATGTCACTAATCCTTGATGGCTTTTTACTAAAACTGTGAAGCGGTATACAGCCAAAAGTGTGATGAATTTCAGAGTTTTAATAGTTAATTCTTTTTTTACATCCTTTCACATTATTTTCTGCGATATAAAAATCAGATTTGCATCAATCATTCTTGTTTAATTCTTACCATTCCATATATAAATGATTTTTATATCGAGATAGTTTAAATATTCAAACCAATATACTGTTTTGGTCCTGAACACATCCGATCATTTTTTTCTGTCTATACTCCATTTGCGTAAATGTTAATGGAATGTTTTTTTTAAGGGAGTTGAATCTGCCATACCCAAGGGCGTGGTGAGGAAACAACGATACCTGCGATAACAGCATGTCTATTAACCGACAGCAAACACAGCCAGCACATAACGTCCTATATATTGTGGGAGTTTATAATGAAGAAGAAGTTACTCAATTTTAGTATTGGTCTGGCAGCGCTGGGCTTAGTTGCCGCAGCTCAGGCAAATACTTTAGTCTATTGTTCAGAAGGCTCTCCGGAAGGTTTTAGTCCACAGCTATATACCAGCGGTACCACATTTGATGCCAGCTCACTGCCGATCTATAACCGGTTAGTGGAGTTCAAAATCGGCGGGACTGAGGTTATTCCCGGTCTGGCTGAAAAGTGGGAAGTCAGTGACGATGGTAAAACTTATACCTTCCATTTACGGCAAGGGGTGAAGTTCCAAAGTAATAAGAATTTTAAACCAACGCGTGATTTTAATGCCGATGACGTGGTGTTCTCATTTATGCGTCAGAAAGATGATAACCATCCGTATCACAAAGTGTCTGGCGGCAACTATGCCTATTTTGGTGATATGGGCATGAAAGAGTTGATTCAAAGCGTCGAGAAGGTCGATGACCATACGGTTAAGATCGTCTTAACGCGTCCTGAAGCCCCATTTATTGCTGATATTGCGATGGACTTCGCATCTATTTTCTCTGCTGAATATGCTGACGCAATGATGAAAGCCGGCACGCCTGAGCAGATCGATTTAGTGCCGATTGGCACCGGTCCGTTTGAATTAGTTCAATATCAAAAAGATGCTCGTATTCTGTTTAAAGCATTTGATAACTATTGGGGCACTAAGCCAAAAATTGATCGCTTAGTTTTCTCAATCACGCCGGACGCTTCAGTGCGTTATGCCAAAATTCAGAAAAATGAATGTCAGGTAATGCCGTATCCAAATCCGGCCGATTTGGAAAAAATGAAACAGGATAAAGATATCGTTCTGCAACAAAAAGCAGGGCTCAATATCGGCTATCTGGCGTTCAATATGACCAAAAAGCCGTTGGATAACCAAAAAGTACGTCAGGCACTCAGCATGGCGGTGAATAAAAAATCAATTATTGATGCGGTATTCCAGGGTGCCGGTCAGCCGGCTAAAAACCTGATTCCGCCAACAATGTGGTCATATAACGATGAGGTGCAGGATTACGCATACGATCCGGCCCGTGCTAAAGAGTTGTTGAAAGAGGCGGGTCTGGCCGATGGCTTCACCATTGACCTATGGGCGATGCCGGTTCAACGCCCTTATAACCCGAATGCTCGCCGTATGGCTGAAATGATCCAGTCTGACTGGGCGGCAATTGGGGTAAAAGCCAATATCGTGACCTATGAGTGGGGTGAGTATCTGAAGCGCGCTAAGAATGGTGAACATCAGGCACTGTTGCTCGGTTGGACCGGTGATAACGGGGATCCGGATAACTTCTTCGCCACCCTGTTCAGCTGTGCTGCCGCTAAAGACGGTTCTAACTATGCCCGCTGGTGCTACAAGCCGTTTGAAGACTTAATTCAACAGGCGCGGGTTGAACCTGATCATAACAAACGTATCGAGCTGTATAAGCAAGCTCAGGTGGTTATGCATGACCAGGCTCCGGCGCTGATGATTGCTCACTCGACGGTGTCAGAACCGGTACGCAAAGAGGTTAAAGGCTACCTGATCGACGGTCGCAGACATTCATTTGCTACCGCTGAAATCAATAAATAAGTGGTATCACCCCGTGATAGCTAATTGGTTATCACGGGGGACTAATAAAGCGCTGCGTATATTTTGCCGCTATGAGTGTAGTGCATTGTCCGGTTTTGTTATTTCCACGCGGCGAAGGGCAATACTGTTATTTGCTAATCAGTATTAATCTCTATCGTTGATCTTTACGTGAGTATGATAAACGTTGCCGGGGCATCTGGGCCTGGCCGGAGACTGACTACTGGCGGACGAAATCTACGTAATGGCTGAATTATAATAACTACCGAGATTGCCATTATGCTGCAATTCATTCTTCGACGTTTCGGACTGGTTATTCCGACATTTATCGGAATAACACTATTAAGCTTCGCATTTATTCATTTAATTCCCGGCGACCCGGTGCTGATTATGGCCGGAGAACGGGGGTTGTCTCCTGAGCGTCATGCTCAAATGATGGCTGAACTGGGGCTGGATAAGCCTTTATATGAGCAATATTTCCATTATATCGGCAACTTATTACGCGGCGATCTGGGTATATCGATTAATACTCGTATTCCTGTCTGGGATGAATTCGTTCCGCGTTTTATGGCAACCACTGAGCTTGGGTTCTGCGCCATGCTATTTGCCATTGTGGTGGGTATTCCTGTTGGCGTTTTGGCTGCGGTTAAACGCGGTTCAGTCTTCGACCATATTTCGGTCAGCCTCTCTTTAACCGGTTATTCCATGCCGATTTTTTGGTGGGGCATGATGCTGATTATGCTGGTTTCCGTTCAGCTCGACCTGACGCCAGTATCCGGCCGGATAAGCGATTATATCTTTCTTGATACCAGCCAGCCGCTGACCGGCCTGATGCTGGTTGATACCTTGCTGTTCGGTGAGACCGGAGACTTCTGGAATGCGGTACATCACCTGATTTTACCTTCGCTGGTACTGGGAACCATTCCTTTAGCCGTCATTGTCCGTATGACTCGCTCTTCGATGCTGGAAGTGTTGGGCGAAGACTATATTCGTACTGCCAGAGCCAAAGGGCTAGGGCGCCTGCGGGTCATTATTATCCATGCATTACGCAATGCGCTGCTGCCGGTGGTTACCATTATCGGTTTGCAGATCGGAACGCTGCTGGCCGGTGCCATTCTGACAGAAACCATTTTCTCGTGGCCGGGTTTAGGCCGCTGGCTGGTTGACGGCCTACAGCGCCGGGACTATCCGGTGATTCAAGGCGGAGTATTTTTAGTCGCCACCATGATTATTTTGATCAACCTGCTGGTAGACCTGCTCTACGGCGTGGTTAATCCGCGTATTCGCTATAGAAAATAAGGGGCATTCCATGACTGAAATTACCGTTTCTGCCCCAAAGCCGATGACGCCATTGCAAGAGTTCTGGTATTACTTCAAACGCAATAAAGGCGCGGTTGTCGGAATGATTTATATCATTATTATGCTGATCATTGCCGTTGGAGCACAGTGGCTTGCGCCTTATTTGCCGGCAGAGCAGTTCCGGGACTCGTTGCTGACCCCGCCCGCATGGCAGGAGGGCGGAAGCATGCGCCATATCCTCGGTACCGATGACGTCGGGCGGGATATTCTGACTCGGTTAATGTATGGCGCCCGTTTATCGTTATTGGTCGGCTGTTTGGTGGTTACGCTATCGCTGATACTCGGCGTGGTTTTAGGGCTGATTGCCGGCTATGTCGGCGGAATTATCGATATTGCCATTATGCGCCTGGCCGACATTATGTTGGCACTACCAAGCCTGTTACTGGCTTTGGTACTGGTGGCTGTGTTCGGCCCTTCGATTATCAATGCCTCTTTAGCGCTGACTTTTGTCGCTCTGCCTCACTATGTGCGCTTAACCCGGGCGGCGGTGCTTTCTGAGGTTAACCGTGACTATGTGACTGCCTCTAAAGTCGCCGGGGCCGGGCCTTTACGTCAGATGTTTATCAATATCTTACCTAACTGTTTAGCTCCGCTGATTGTTCAGGCATCCCTGGGTTTTTCTAATGCAATTTTAGATATGGCTGCGCTGGGTTTCCTCGGTATGGGTGCTCAGCCACCAACGCCGGAGTGGGGAACGATGCTCTCTTCGGTTTTACAGTTTGCCCAAAGTGCGTGGTGGGTAGTGACATTCCCCGGTCTGGCTATTTTGTTTACCGTGCTGGCCTTTAATCTGATGGGGGACGGGCTGCGTGATGCGCTCGACCCTAAACTTAAACATTAAGCGGAGTGAGAAATGGCACTATTAGACATTGATCAACTATCCGTTCACTTCGGTGAAGGTCATGCTCCGTTCAAGGCCGTTGACCGAGTGAGTTACAGCGTTGAAAGAGGGGAAGTGGTCGGCATTGTTGGTGAGTCCGGTTCTGGAAAATCAGTGAGCTCACTGGCAATTATGGGGCTGATTGATTACCCCGGCAAAGTGATGGCTGAAGGACTGCATTTTGACGGACGGGATTTACAGCACATTTCAGAAAAAGAGCGCCGTCAGCTGGTGGGGGATGAAATTGCGATGATATTTCAGGACCCGATGACCAGCCTTAATCCTTGCTATACCGTGGGCTATCAGATTATGGAAGCGCTAAAGGTACATCAGGGGGGCAACCGAAAAACGCGTTACCAGCGAGCGATTGATTTACTGACTCAGGTCGGTATTCCGGCCCCTGAGTCACGGCTGGATAACTATCCTCATCAGCTTTCCGGCGGCATGAGCCAGCGAGTGATGATTGCGATGGCTATTGCCTGTCGTCCGCAGCTGTTGATTGCCGATGAACCGACAACTGCGCTGGATGTCACCATTCAGGCTCAGATTATCGAACTGCTGTTAGCGCTACAGCAGCGTGAGAATATGGCGTTGATATTGATTACTCACGACTTGGCTCTGGTAGCCGAAGCGGCACAGCATATTATTGTGATGTATGCCGGACAGGTAATGGAAAGCGGCAAGGCTGACCAAATATTTAAAACTCCCCGACATCCGTATACGCAGGCACTGTTAAGAGCATTGCCTGAATTTGCCGGAGAAAAGAGCCGATTAGTCTCGCTGTCAGGCGTGGTACCCGGTAAATACGATCGTCCTCAAGGCTGCCTGTTAAGCCCGCGCTGCGCCTATGCCACAGACCGTTGCCGTCAGCAAGAACCTGAACTGCGCGGTGAAGCCCGGCGTCAGGTCAAGTGTCATACACCGCTCGACGATCAGGGGAGACCAACACTATGAGTCAGCATGTACCTTTGTTACAGGCGATTGGACTGAAAAAATATTATTCCGTCAAAGGCGGGCTGTTTTCACCCATGCAGCAGGTTAAATCACTCGACGGCGTCTCTTTTACGCTGGAGCGCGGAAAAACGCTGGCAGTGGTTGGTGAGTCCGGTTGTGGTAAATCTACCTTAGGCCGACTGCTAACCATGATAGAACCGCCCACTGCCGGCGAGATCTACTATCAGGGAAAAGATATTCTGATGCATGACCCGGTAGCCCAAAAGTTACGTCGTCAAAAAATTCAGATTGTTTTTCAGAATCCTTATGCTTCGCTCAACCCGCGAAAAAAGGTCGGCGATATCCTTGAAGAGCCTTTGCTAATTAATACTCCGCTCTCTCGCCCTGAACGGCGAGAGCGGGCTCAGGCTATTATGGCCAAGGTTGGCCTTAAGACTGAACATTACGACCGTTATCCGCATATGTTCTCCGGCGGGCAGCGTCAGCGTATTGCCATCGCCAGAGGCCTGATGCTAAATCCGGAAATTATGATTGCCGATGAGCCCGTTTCCGCACTGGACGTTTCCGTCAGGGCGCAGGTGCTTAATCTGATGATGGATTTACAGCAAGATTTGGGCTTGTCTTACGTGTTTATCTCTCATGATCTTTCAGTGGTTGAGCATATTGCCGACGAGGTTATGGTGATGTATTTAGGGCGCTGCGTGGAGCAGGGAACCAAAGACCAGATCTTTAATAACCCACAGCATCCTTATACTCAGGCCCTGTTATCGGCTACGCCACGTCTGAATCCTGATGCCCGCCGTGAGCGAATTAAGCTGGTGGGTGAACTACCTAGTCCGTTAAATCCGCCGAAGGGCTGTGCTTTTAATGCCCGCTGTCGCCGGGCTTTTGATCACTGTTTTCATGTTCAACCGGCGTTAAAAAATTATAACCACCATTTGATAGCCTGCTTTGCCGTGGATAAGGATAACGGGACGTTTGATGAGCCGGTGAAGGCGTTGGTGACTGGCTAGCCAGACGATGAGGTAACTTCTAGCGGGGTTTTCCCTCTCGTCACCCCGGTGAAAGCCGGGGTGACGACAGAGGTCATTCAGTTAAATAAACACGACTACTAGTCGTTAAAATACCAGTAACCGCTGTTAACGAAGTTAGCGAGTACCGCAACGAAGGCCGGATCTTCCAGTGCTTCACCCAACTCTTTTTGACCGATTAACGGATAACGGCACATTGCATCAGCCGCATCGATAAAGTCAGTGTCTATCAGTTCACCGTTGACGTAGCAATTGTCACCGACCCGCAGAACACGAATTCCGCTCAAACGAATCAGATTCTCGCCCTGCACGATAGAGTCATAAATCTCATCTGAACGATAAGGCGGCTCCGCGGGTGCTAAATCAAGCTCATGGCGCGATAGGGTAATAAAGCGCCCAAACCACTGGTTAAATTCTTCAGGCTGATTGACTAAGTCGGTCATCATGGTACGCAGACGTTCAAGCTCGTAAGGCTGAACTTCCGCCGGGTGCTCTCTGAGTGTCAGGTCCGGGTCGCTATAGTGTTCGCCCCCCAAGTCTTGCTCCAGCACATAGTCGGCAAAGCTGCTCATCAGATCGCGACCGTTAGGTCCGCGAAAACCGATAGAGTAGTTCATCGCTGTTTCATGAGTAAATCCGTCGTGCGGGAATCCTGGCGGAATATACAGAACGTCGCCGGTTTCCAGATCTTCATCGATGATGGGTTCAAAAGGCTCAACGTGAAGCAACGCCGGGTGAGGGCAATATTGTTTCAGCGACTGGTTAACATCGCCTACGCGCCAGCGACGGCTACCCATTCCCTGTACGATAAAGACGTCGTAGTTATCGATATGCGGGCCAACGCCACCGCCGGGAACGGAGAAGGATATCATCAGATCGTCCAGGCGCCAGTCAGGGAGTTTGCGGAAAGGTTTAACCAGCGCAGCCGAAGGTGCGTGCCAGTGGTTAACGGCCTGAACCAGCAACGACCAGCCTTTCTCACCCAAGTGGTCATAACTTTCAAAAGGACCATTGCTGGCCTGCCAGTGTCCGTTTGGTTGACTGACCAGACGACTGTCAACCTCGTTTTCCATGGCTAATCCTGCTAACTCATCAGGGGAGATTGGATCAATAAAATTTTTGAAAACGTTCTTTAAAACCACCGGGCGTTTTTGCCAGTAATTTTTCAGAAAGTCATCCCAGTCAAGATCAAGTTGATAATCCATAGTTTAAGTTACCGTTTAGCAGGAAATTGGCGTGATTATATCGAAGGTGAACTAAGAATACCGGATAGGATTCGCAGTTTCTTTTAATTTTGTGGGATTTTCGAGAATCAGATGATTATCTCTATGATTAGTAATAAGTTGCCATTGCCATTGCCATTGCCATTGCCATTGCCATTGCCATTGCCATAATCGTTGTCGTTGTCGTTGTCGTTGTCGTTGTCGTTGTCGTTGTTTTTGACCTTGACCTTGACCTTGACCTTGACCTTGACCTTATATTCCTATCCCTCAAGGTCGTCATCCCGTTGAAAAACGGGATCCAGCAGTTGACCTTAGTCTTTTGACTTTACTGCTAGGGCCAAGGTCAAATTCAAGGACTGGATCCCATTTTTCAACGGGATTGAAGTTGGCGGCGAGATGACGATTGCGTAGTTAGGGTGGCCGTTGGCGACAAGATGACGACTGAGTAGTTAGGATGGCGGTTGAGGAGACGGCTAATTAACCGCCAAGGGCCACAGCAGCCCCTAAATCACAATAATATCTGATTAACCATTATGGTTAACCTGAGTAAAGCGCTATGATATAGCCCGTTATGGTATTGACCACCTTTTCAGGTATTGATACCCGTTGAATTCAGCACTGATAAATTTTACTCCGGACCTCTTTTGACCGACATACCCTTAGATAGCCCTGATAACGCCCCGGCGGAAATGCCCCGGTTTCCCATTTACGATCTTCATAGCCATACTTTGGCTTCTGACGGCATGCTTACCCCTGCACAGTTGGTTGCCAGGGCGGTAGAGATGCGGGTTAGCGTGTTAGCTATTACCGATCACGATACCACGGCCGGGTTGGAAGAGGCTCATCAGGCAATTATCCAGCAGGCTTTACCACTGCGGCTGGTGAACGGCGTTGAAATTTCTACCGTTTGGGAAAACTTTGATATTCATATCGTCGGTCTAGGGATTGATCCGCAATCTCCAGCGATGATTGCCTTATTGGCAGATCAGGCCGGAAGGCGGCAGATTAGGGCAGAAGAGATTGCCCGGCGGCTAGAGAAGCATCAGATTCCCGATGCGTTGGCCGGTGCTAAAGCTTTTGCCGGTGATGCAGGCATTACCCGCGCCCATTTCGCCCGCTATTTAGTCGAGATTGGTAAGGCACCCAATATGGCTCAGGTATTTAAAAAATATCTGGCGAAAGGGAAAACGGGCTATGTACCGCCGCAATGGTGTACAATTAGCGATGCCGTTGAGGCTATTCATCTTGCCGGCGGGCAGGCCGTTTTAGCCCATCCGGCTCGTTATGATTTATCTCCCAAGTGGTTAAGGCGCCTGATTATTGATTTTAAGCAGGCTGGCGGTGAGGCAATAGAAGTGGCTCAGTGTCAGCAGGCGCCGGATGAACGTACTCAGTTAGCCCGATATGCCGAGGAATACCAGCTGTTGGCTTCTCAAGGGTCTGACTTTCATTTCCCTTGTGCATGGCTTGAATTAGGCCGCCGGTTATCCTTACCGGACAAGGTTATTCCGGTGTGGCAGGATTGGTTTAAATAATCCGCTCACAATATTATATTCAGCTAAATGGCCGCAAGGCGGTTTAGTTTTTGTAGTTATTGACCTTGACTGCAGATAAGCGTTAAAGGAGTTCCTATGAGTCAGTTTTTTTATATCCATCAGGATAATCCCCAACCGAGGCTGATTAGCCAGTCGGTCGAATTTTTACGTAAAGGCGGGGTCATTGTCTATCCGACTGATTCTGGTTATGCGTTAGGTTGCATGTTAGAAGAAAAGCATGCCATGGAGCGCATTTGTCGTATCCGTAAGTTGGATGACAACCATAACTTTACGCTGGTTTGCCGTGACCTGTCGGAATTGTCGACCTATGCTCACGTGGATAATAAGGCATTTCGCTTAATTAAAAATAATACGCCGGGCAACTACACGTTTATTTTGAAAGCGACGAAAGAAGTTCCACGCCGGCTGATGAATGACAAGCGTAAAACTATCGGATTACGCGTACCCTCTAATCCGATTGCTTTGGCGTTATTGGGCGAGTTAAATGCGCCACTAATGTCAACCACCCTGATGCTGCCGGGTAATGATTTTGCTGAGTCCGATCCTGAAGAGATTCGGGATACTTTATCTAAGCACGTCGACTTAATTATTAACGGTGGTTATCTGGGGCAACAGCCAACAACGGTGGTTGACCTGACGGATGATTCGCCGGTTGTTATTCGTGAAGGGGCAGGCGATCCTACTCCGTTCCGTTGATGGGGACGGGCGCATAAGGTATTATCCGGTACAAATGCTCCAACATTTTATTCATCCCCCATATCTGACGCCTGTGAAGGCGACAAAAGAGGTTGCTCAATGAGCGAAAAGTTACAAAAAGTTTTGGCTAACTCAGGCCATGGTTCTCGTCGGGAAATTGAAGCTATTATTCAAGCCGGCCGCATCAGCGTTGACGGTAAAATAGCGACCCTTGGCGATCGCATTGAAGTTACCGCATCGACTAAAGTACGTATTGACGGACATGTTGTGGCTATCCGTGAAGCGGAAGAGGACATTTGTCGGGTTTTAGCCTACTACAAACCTGAAGGTGAGCTCTGTACGCGTAAAGATCCGGAAGGCCGTCCGACGGTATTTGATCGTTTACCTAAAATGCGCGGTGCCCGCTGGATTGCGGTTGGTCGTCTGGACGTTAACACTTCAGGCCTGATGCTATTTACCACTGACGGTGAACTGGCAAACCGCTTAATGCACCCTAGCCGGGAGGTTGAGCGGGAATATGCGGTACGGGTATTCGGTCTGGTTGACGAAGATAAGCTTAAGCAGCTTAGAAAAGGCGTCCAGTTGGAAGACGGGATGGCCTCATTTAAGACTATCAGCTTCCAGGGCGGAGAAGGTATCAACCAATGGTATAACGTCACCCTGACTGAAGGGCGTAACCGTGAGGTGCGTCGCTTATGGGAAGCGGTTGATGTTCAGGTTAGCCGCCTGATTCGGGTTCGTTATGGTGACCTTGGCCTGCCGAAAGGTTTGCCTCGTGGCGGATATACCGAGCTTGAGCTAAGCGCGATTAATTATCTGCGTAAGCTGGTGGATCTGGCGCCTGAAACCGAAAGTAAGATTCCGGTGGAACGTGATCGCCGTCGCACGAAAGCAAATCAAATTCGTCGCGCGGTGAAGAAACATAGCCAAAGACCTGCTTCCAGAAGTCCTTCCAGAAGGACCACACAGACCAAGCGTGGCTAGTTAAATTATTGAGAAAATAGCGCCTAAAAAGGCGCTATTTTTTTGTCTGGAATCACCCGTTTTACGCGGCTGAATTGGTTTTTAATTACTTATTATTCAATTGGTTACTATTTTTACCTTACGGCCGGTAGCTGAGCGTTTTTTATTCACCTCTATCTCTACTCCTCATTGCCAGTTACTTCCACTTTGCACTCATCATACAACGCTTTCTTCCACTTTATTTCCACTTTGAACCGGAAAAAGTCGGTCTACAAAGAATAAATTAAAGTGTGTAGGGTGGCCTCATCGGAGAAATCAGCAGAGTGGCCGGCCTATTTTGAGTCACTCAACAATCGGGTTACTGAGTTCCGGCATATTTCTTTTTAGTCGGTCGAATAATCTAGCGTTCTTTTGCGTATTGAACGGCAGAATTAATATATTCGTCCATAATTATCGTATTTGATAAGAGATAAGATTGATGAGTGAAAGTCATATTCGTTTCAACATGGTAGAAGACAACCTCGAACCAACAGAAGTAACAAAAGAGCTTCTGATGATTATTGATGGTTGGCTGAAAGAAGAAGGGGCTTATACCACAGATGTTCAACAGCAAATGTTGGAGTCTCACGTTAAGGCCATGGTTCTTAGAGCTAAAACAGGCGAGCCATTGCCTGAAGTTGATAGATCTCTGTTTGAAGAGATTTCTTCCGAGTCAATGCAATTAGCAGAACGTGCAGTAAATACTTTATCGGGTCTACCGATTGAAGAAGCCTATTTATTGTCTGTTCATTTCGAAATAGCACGTTCAAATACATAATTTTTTGGAGAAAAATAGATGAAAGAAATCCTCGTTGTTATCGGTGATCGTTTAGGTAAAGGGCAAAAAGTTGGCGCAGGCGTTGAATCTGCTGGCGGTAAAGCCATCGTGATTCCGGGTGTTGCTGCGGACATGAAACTGGGCGATATCATGAATGCTGAAAAAGCTGACTTAGGTATCTCTTTCTGTGGCAGCGGCGGTGCCGGTGCGATTACAGCTCAAAACAAATATGGCTACAAAGTGCGTCACGGTATGCGTTCTATCGAAGAAGGTGAAACGGCTATTGCTGACGGCTGTACGGTATTAGGCTTTGGTTTTATGGATAAAGAAGAGCTGGGCGAGCGTCTGGTTAAAGCATTCAATAAAAAATACGGCAACGCATAATGAAAGAACATCTTAAAACATCGGTACGCGTTAGCGGCAAGGGCGATACCAAGCAAAAAGCTATCGCAGATGCATTAAATGCTGTGCAGCGTACGGTCTTAAAAGGCAGCAGTAATATTATTCTACGTATTGAACCCCAAGACGTTGAGATCGTTAGCGCTAGCGTAAAAGCGTCTACCGAGAAGTTCCTGTTTGTTTTTTTACCTCGTAAGCGCGAACTTTATTCCGTTGTTTTAGATGTTTCATTAGATGTGACATTGCTTAATGTGCAAGAGATTCATTTCACACCGGTTTGATCAATTGGCTGAAGTGTTTTAGAGGAAAAACTGATGGATGCTACTACCACTTATTCCGTTTTTGAGATCCTGATAAAGTCATTAATTATCGGCGGTCTCTGCGGTTTCGGCCTTGGTGCCGGTGCCGCACGTATGTTCCATGCTCCGACGACTCAGGGCATGGGTGCATTCCGTACCTTAGGTGAGCTGAACTCTTGTGAAGGGGATCCTGCATCTCACTTCTCATTCGGTTTAGGCTTTTTCTTCAACGCATGGGCATCATCCGTTGCGGCGGGTGCATTTACTCAAGACGTTGACCACCGCATTATCCCTCACTGGGGTGCGGCTGCAATAATGACCAGAAATCGTAATGTGGCTGAAACATTACACAATCCTAAAAAGATGGCTATTGCCTGTGGCATCGTAGGTGCGCTGGTTGTTGCCTTCCTGAATACCACTGCTTCAGCGGTTCCTGCATCACTGCAAACCACCGCAACTAACGTATTAGTGCCTGCTGCAAACTTACTGGTTAACACCGTGATGCCCGTTATTTTCTGGCTTGCGGCAATGGATGCCGGTCGTCGTTCTGGTTTCTGGGCAACCCTGTTTGGTGGTTGTGCTCAGTTAATCATGGGCAACGCCATTCCTGGTTTAGTACTGGGTATCCTGATTGGTAAAGGCGTAGATGATAACGGCTGGAATAAAGTCACAAAAACCATGATGGTTGCGGTTATCGCACTGTTCGTACTAAGCGGCTTCTTCCGTGGTTTCGATATCAAGTTACTTCAGTCGTTCATGATCGGCATACCTGACTGGTTACAGCACGTACATAACGTTTTAAGCGGTAAGTAATATTTATCGGGAGAGGCTTAATAACTCTCTTGGTCATACTACTAATCAACGATACCAGTAAATTTAATTACTAGGATTTGATGATGGATACAACAAAAGATTTAAAAAGTGATGCCTGGTATGCAGAGTGGACATTTCCAATCTTCGTAGGCTTGCTGTCTGCCGGCGTTTTCTCCGGTACACATATGTATGTGGTATATGGTTTTGGTGCATTCAACGAAGTCGCCTTCGTTGCAATGTTACGCGCGGGTCTTGATACCGGTACTTACGGTGCAGTTGCTGCGTTTGGTGCCAGCTTCCTGTTTGCACGGATTATCGAAGGCTCATTAGTGGGTATCTTGGATATCGGTGGTGCCATCCAGACCGGTCTGGGTCTTGGCGTTCCGGCTTTACTGTTAGCCGGTGGCTTTGGCTTCCTGGTGACTAACTTCTATGCCTCATTAGCCACGGGTATGATTTTAGGCGTTGCAGTTGGTCTGGTTATTATTTTGGCGCGTAAGTTTACCGTTAACCAAGGTAACTCAACTTACGGTGCCGATGTCATGATGGGCGCGGGTAATACCTCAGGACGTTTTCTTGGTCCTTTGATTATCCTTGCTGCCATGGCTGCATCAATTCCAATCGGCGTGGGTTCATTAATTGGCTCCCTGATTTTCTACGTGTGGAAAAAGCCGGTTGCGGGTGGTGCAATTTTAGGTGCAATGCTATTCGGGTATTTCTTCCCACTAGTCGCTGCATAAGTCGTTTTAGTTAGAGTGAGAGGTGAGCAAATATCATGAATGATTTAATCATTAGGCAAGCAAAACTGGTTAGCGGCGACGTTGTTGACGTTGTCGTTGCGGATGGGAAAATCCGTGAAATAGGTCCGTCGGTTGCTGGTAATCAAACGGCAGGTAAGCAAATCGACCTCAACGGAAAGTATTTTATCAGTGCTGGCTGGATAGATGCTCACACTCACTGTTATCCGGCATCACCGATTTATTATGATGAGCCGGATTTAGCCGGAGCTGCCTGTGGCGTGACTACGGTTATTGACGCCGGTAGCGTTGGTGCTGACGATGTCGACGATTTTTATTCATTAACGGGTAAATATAAAACCAATGTTTATTCGTTTTTGAATATTTCACGCATCGGCATCATTGCTCAAAATGAGCTGTCGGATATGAACAACATTGATAATGATTGTTTACAGGCCGCAGCTAAACGCCACCCGGAATTCGTGGTGGGCATTAAAGCGCGCATGAGTAAAAGCGTCGTCGGCGAGAATGGCATTAAGCCATTAGAGCGGGCGAAAGAAATGCAAAAGCAAAACGGGCTGCCGCTGATGGTTCATATCGGTAATAACCCGCCTAATTTAGATGAGATTGCCGATCTGCTGGATAAGGGCGATATCATCACACACTGTTTTAACGGTAAACCTAACCGTATTTTAGATGCCGAAGGCAATCTGAAACCTTCAATTCAACGAGCTTTGGCCCGCGGTGTCATTCTGGACGTCGGCCACGGCGGTGAGAGCTTTAGCTTTGCCGTTGCAGAGCAGGCGATGAGGATTGGTACCTACCCCGATCTGATCAGTTCTGATATCTATCACCGTAATCGCGTTAACGGGCCGGTATACAGCCTGGCTGCGGTGATGACCAAGTTTTTATGCATGGGCTTTGCGCCAAAACAGATTCTCGATTGCGTTACTTCTAAAGCGGCCGATTTGCTGCACCTGAAAGGCAAAGGTTACCTGAAAGCCGGCTATGACGGCGACATTACCGTTTTTGATATTAAAGACGGTGATATTGAGCTTTCTGACGCAGACGGACAAAAGAGAACCGGAAAACAACGATTTATTCCCATCGCAGCGATTGTGGCGGGTGAATGTATTGCAACTAAAGAAGGCGAGTTAATTTATGCAATCAATCTATGAGAAATATCATTTAAGAAATGTCATTAACGCATCAGGACGGATGACAATACTGGGTGTTTCAACGCCTAAAGCTGAAGTGGTCGATGTGGTCACTTACGGTCTTAATCATTACTTTGAGATTAAAGATCTGGTCAACAAGACCGGCGAATACATTGCTAAGCTATTAGGCACCGAGGGTGCGGTGGTGGTTGCCAGTGCATCTGCGGGTATTGCTCAGTCTGTCGCCGCCGTGATTATTAAAGATGACGCTGATTTACTGTTGAACCTGCACAGTTCTGATAAGCAGGTTGCGCGTGAAATTATTGTGCCGAAAGGGCATAACGTTAACTTCGGCGCACCGGTTGATACCATGGTGTCGCTGGGTGGCGGTAAAGTCATTGAAGCGGGCTTTGCCAATGAGTGTAATGCTGCGCATGTTGCAGCCAAAATTACGCCTCAGACTGCGGCGATTCTGTATATCAAATCTCACCATACGGTACAGAAAAGCATGCTGACCGTGGCTGATGCAGCGGCAGTAGCCAAAGCACATAACCTTCCGCTAATCGTTGATGCGGCTGCCGAAGAAGATTTAACCGCTTATTATCATATGGGTGCCGATCTGGTTATCTATAGCGGTGGTAAAGCGATTGAAGGGCCAACCAGCGGTCTGGTTACCGGCCGTAAACAATACGTTGAGTGGGTTAAACTCCAGACTAACGGTATTGGCCGTGCGATGAAGATTGGTAAAGAAGGCATTCTTGGCCTGACCCATGCGATTGAAGTTTATCTGACTGCACAGAAAGAGACCGGGCAAGAAATGGTGGAGAAAATGACGCCGTTTATTCGCGATCTTAACGCTATTGCCGGTATTTCAGCCAAGGTTGTCTGGGACGGCGCAGGCCGTGATATTGCCAGAACTGAAATTACTTTTGATGAAAAAGCCATTGGTAAAAATACCTTTGAAATTATGGCTCAGCTAAAGCAGGGCGACACCGCAATTTATTTCCGTGAATACAAAGCGAATGAAGGAAAGGTTGAAGCTGATGTTCGTAGCGTAACGGCACCTCAGCTGGATGTTATCTCTTCTTCTATTCGTCAACTTGTTACCGGAGCATAAATCATGAAATTAAGTCCTAACTATTATAAAGACCGCGTTTGCTTAAACGTTCTGGCCGGCTCTCGTGAAAATGCTCGCGACATTTATGCTGCGGCAGAACGTCACGTAGTGGTTGGTGTGTTATCAAAAAACTATCCTGACTTAGCCAGCGCTATCGAAGATATGCAAAAGTATGCCAATGATATCGAGAACGCGCTGTCTGTCGGCCTGGGTGCCGGTGACCCGAATCAGTCTGAAATGGTTTCTCAAATCTCTAAAGTGGTTCAGCCTCAGCACGTTAATCAGGTTTTCACCGGTGCAGGCACCAGCCGTGCACTGTTAGGCCAAAATGAAACCGTAGTGAATGCTTTGGTCTCACCAACCGGAAAAGTTGGCTTGGTTAAAATCTCGACCGGTCCGCTAAGCTCTAAGAGCCCGGATGCCATTGTTCCGGTAGAAACGGCGATTGCGATGCTGAAAGATATGGGCGCCAGCTCCATCAAGTTCTTCAATATGAGCGGACTGAAATATAAAGAAGAGTTTGCCTGCGTAGCCAAAGCCTGCGCCGAGCATGACTTCTTCCTTGAGCCTACCGGTGGTATTGATTTAGAGAACTACGAAGAGATTCTGAAGATTGCTCTGGATGCCGGCGTGAAGAAAATCATTCCTCATATTTATAGTTCTATCATTGATTCGGCGACGGGCAATACTCGCCCTGAAGATGTGAAAACCTTACTGGCGATGACCAAGAAGCTGGTTGGATAGTTCTGTAATACTTGCCAGTTAAGGGGGGTAATAAACCTAAGGTGATGATTAGCCTCATCATCATTAAATTACCTCCCTCGTCATCCCGTTGAAAAACTGGTCTCTTATACACAAGTATTCTCCCCCCGTCATCCCCGTGAAAACGCACTACTGTCCGGAATAAATAAAAAGATATCAAAAATGGAAAACCAATTGCTTATCAATAAGTAAGTTGGTTTTCCTTCGTCGCTCTCTTGCTAAGCCCCCATCAAAACTCACTGGATGAAATAAGGCCCCTCTCACTTCTGATAACAATATCCACAGACTCTTTTGAGGTTGACTTTTTTGCCGATAAATCGATAACAATAAATAGGCTATCAGTGACGTTAATATCTGTATACGAACTGCGTTATAACTGCGCCCTAAGTATTGCTTTATCTTTAAATGCTGTTTTATCCACTTGAAAAACAACTCTATTTCCCAGCGGCTTTTATATAACATGGCGATTTCAATGGCCGGACTTTCAATATCATTTGTGGCAAAAATCAGCGGGACCGGATTACCTTCGCGCGCGACAGTGACTCTCCTTAACGGACGAACGTACCAATTTCTTTTCCCTCCCCGTGGATGAGTATTCTTAAACTTCACCATTTCATCCGAAAGAATAACCGCCTTATCATCCTCAGGGATGATGCGAGATTCGACAACGGACAGGCTGACATTATCCTTAAATCGGGTCACAAAACGGGCATTCTTAGATTCAAAGGATGCCCACCAGTTATAGTCACAGTAACCTTTATCGAAAACGTAAGTGGCATATTCTTCGAGATTGAGCTTCATCCCTTCAGTCAAATCGTTCACGTTTGCGTGCGTAAATGAACAATCAACCGGTGATGAAACATTAGCGTTATAGAGTAAATGCAATTTAATCCCTTGGGTAAAGCCGTTTCGAGATAAACGCGTCCATGGGTCAAAATATCGGCCCTTCAGAGTAAAACTGGTGGAATCAATGAGATATAGCGCATGCGTGTAGTTTTTACGGATACGGCGAGAAACGAAGGACATGAGGTGTGTAGCCACTTGAAAGAAAATGTCGCAAGAGCGTCGAGCATTGGCATCGGATAACGTTGAACGGCGAACAGGGGGACAACCCAGTCGAGGATGATGAGAAGTATGAAAATTAAAGCTGGCTTCTAATGAACGTAAACTGGGGACAGCAGCCAACTGAGCATAAAGCATAAAGACCAATTGATGCCAGCAAGTAAAGCCTTTTGAATACTTATCGGCTTGAAACTGCTGAACTAAAGAATCGAAATATTGGCGAGGAAAAGCCTTCATAATGTGTTCAAAATAGCTTATATTTTTCATGTTGCAGAAGCAGGAAAGTGGACTGGCGTTCATGAGGTT
>NZ_ATYS01000025.1 GCF_000427805.1 Budvicia aquatica DSM 5075 = ATCC 35567
ATCATTTTAATCAGGCGAACGGGGTCGATGGCCGGTCTGCCATTATTGGGGCAGTAGAGGTGCGCGACAGCATCGCGGATAAAGCCAAAGTCGATGGCGGCATCAATTTTGCGTACCAGATGGTCTTCGGGGACGAGTTCATCAAGGGTGATAGTTTCAAACTGGTATTGTTGTGGGGAGGCGTCTCTAAGCATGGTAGTCAGTCCATTTTTTGTACTGACCTTATTAGATCAAAGTCCTAGCCTTTTGACTAGGACTTTGTCATCAGTCTGAGAAGCCGCATTAGCGGCTTCTTTTTTAATGGTTGATCGGGCTCGATTATCCCACCGTCCAAAACTGCAACAGGGTTAAACTCAGACCCATAACGGACATGCCACAAAGAATGCCATAGCTCGGGTTATTATGAGGATCGATCTCTTTTGCCAGCGGCATTAGCTCATCGACCGATAGCGCAACCATGATGCCGGCTACCGCTGCCATAATGGCTGCCATGACTACCATCGATACATTGGGTCCCAGCAGGAAGAAGGCAAACAGACCGCCGGCAATTTCAGCCATTCCGGATAAGCCAGCCCAGAATAGAGCCTTACTTTTTGAGCCGGTTGCTGCATACACCGGGCCGGCAACCGCCAGGCCTTCAGGGATATTATGTATTGCTACCGCAAGCGCGATACCTAGCCCCAATTCCCAGTTGGTGCTGGCGGTAACAAAGGTGGCAATGCCTTCAGGAAAGTTGTGCAGGCTGATACCCAGCGTTAATAAAATCGCCGTGCGTTTAAGGCTGCGGGGAGATTTTTTCTCTCCCGGCATCAAATCATGGGCATGCTGATGAGGTAACAGGCGATCCAGCAAAAAATAGCCTAACAGCCCGACAATAAACATGCCGTAGCCAAGTACCGGTGACATGCCAACAGTGGCTAGTGCAGCGGGTAGCATCTCCATTAAAGAGATTAACAACATAATGCCGGCAGCAAAACCAAGAGAAAACGCCAGTAAGCGATTTGACGGTTTTTGACCAATAATTCCTAAGAAGGCACCAATAAAGGTTGAGGCTCCGGCAAGTAACGTAAGAATTAATGGAACTGACATAAAACCTCACAATTGATAATCATTCTCATTTGTCAGATGGTAGCAAAGTAACAGCAAAGAGAAAACATGTTAGTAACAATTTAATTAATAGGGAATAGATATCTACGGCATTCAATTTTTTTGATTATCTTCATCATGGTTATCGGCTATCAAACTACGAGTCAGAGGGTAAAATAGGTTAAATAGAGAAGCGTAATTTACCGCTCTGACATTCAAAATATTTAATCACCATGGTGCATCCGGCCGTCAGCTTATTGATTATAGCCAATAATAGGTGGCACAGCAGATAAACACACATATTGGTAACAGGGGAATGATTATGACCAGTAACGTAATGCCCGCCTTGTTTTTAGGACACGGTAGCCCGATGAATGTGTTAGAAGAGAATATCTATACTCAGACTTGGCGTGATTTAGCTAAGCGTTTACCAAAACCAAAGGCAATACTGGCCGTTTCAGCCCACTGGTATACCCGTGGAACGGCGGTAACGGCAATGCCGAAGCCAAAGACTATTCACGACTTTGGTGGCTTTCCGCAGGCGCTGTTTGATACTCAATATCCTGCGCCGGGCTCGCCGGCTTTGGCTGCCAGAGTTCAGAAATTGCTAGAACCAGTAGCGGTAATATCTGATACGACTGAGTGGGGATTAGACCACGGAACTTGGGGAGTATTGATTAAAATGTACCCTGAGGCTGATATTCCCGTAGTGCAGCTCAGTATCGATGCAACACAGCCTGGACAATATCATTATCAGCTAGGTCAGAAACTGGCCGCGCTGCGCAGCGAAGGGGTTATGATCGTCGCCAGTGGCAACGTGGTACATAATCTGCGGATGGCCAAATGGCAGGGTGATAACCAACCGTATGACTGGGCAGAGTCGTTTAATTCTTTCGTGCGTAATAACTTAACCTATCGCGGTGAGCACCATCCGTTGGTCGATTTTATGCAACATCCTGACGGCAAACTATCGTCACCGACTCCTGAACACTTCTTACCTTTACTGTATGTCTTAGGCGCATGGAACGGCGAGGAAGCGGTAAGTATTCCGGTTGATGGTATTGAGATGGGATCGCTGAGTATGTTGTCGGTTCAGTTAGGGGAATAGGCTTTTTACAAAAACGCCCTGATATTCAGGGCGCTTTCTATCGTCAGACGATTAACTAATCCAGAATGATATGCGGATAGTAACGGGAAAGATCCTGAGTGATTAAGCTACGATCTTCACGCAGGCCGATACCGGCAGGCTCGTCATCCACTAACCAGCTGCCAATTAGCGTATAGCTATCGTTAAAGCGAGGCATCGGCTGGAACTGTTGAATAATCATTCCTTCTTCGCCATAAGGCCCGTCGACTTTACACACTTCCTGACCGTTATCGATAATCTGAATATTAGCACCCTCCCGTGAAAACAGGGGTTTGGTGACATAGTGAGTCAGATTGTGAGATTCACCGGCAAAATATGCAGGTAAAAGGTTAGGGTGATTTGGGTACATTTCCCATAGCAACGGCAACAATGCCTTATTGGAAATAATGCTCTTCCATGCGGGCTCTAACCAGCGGACGCCGGCGTCGGTCAGCTTGGTTGAAAATATTTCACGGAACATAAATTCCCAAGGGTAGAGCTTAAACAGGTTACTGATGACCTGATCTTGAGTATCCGTAAACTGGCCCTTCTCGCCGAGACCAATCTCTTCCATAAACAGGAACTGATTAGCTAAGCCTGCTTCATTGGCGCAGTCCTGAAGATATTGAACCGTTCCGCGATCTTCATCGGTATCTTGGCAGCAGGCAAAATGCAGCAGGCTAAAACCATGCTGATTTTTAAATTCAGCAAAGCGCTCAATCAGCTTGTCCTGAAGGCTATTAAACTGATCGGCATTTTGCGGTAAATGACCGGCGTTGATCTGATCTTCTAACCACATCCATTGGAAAAATGCCGTTTCATACAGTGAGGTGGGGGTATCGGCATTGTTTTCTAACAGCTTAGCCGGGCTTTTGCCGTCATAGACTAAGTCCAGACGGGAATAGAGCGAGGGTTGCTGAGTTTTCCAAGAATGCTGAACGAACTCCCAGCAGTGCTTAGGAATGTGAAACTTGGCCAGCAGTTCTTCACTGTTAGCCACTCTTTCGACCACCTGCAGACACATTTGGTGAATTTCTGCCGTGGTATTTTCCAGCTCTTCAATCTGAGCCAGCGTAAACTGATAATAAGCATCTTCACACCAGTATGGCTCGCCATACATGGTGTGAAACTGAAAGCCATAATCGGTGGCAACATCGCGCCAGTTAGGGCGTTCAGTAATAGATTGACGAATCATTAAACGTTAGCCTTAACCGCCGAATGAACGGCCATTACCGGTGGATGTTGAGCTTTTGCTATTGCCGCTGGTGCGTTGCATTGAATTCTGTTTATTGACCGAGTCACCGAAGCCACCGCGGGTAACCGTTGTTGTGGTTGCCGGTTTAGGGGCTAATGCGCCTTTATCGACTTTCATCGTGCGGCCAGTGGTTGATGCACCATAGTTACGACCGGTTGAATCAACAAAACGACCGTTTGCCGGGCTACCTGCTGCTTTAGAGGTAAACAGTGGTGACTGACCATAGCCGCCGCTCATCATACGACCCATCATATAGCCGGCCATCAGAGGCATCCACATGCTACCGCTTTGCTGAGGTTCAGCAGACATACCCGCTTGTGCAGGTTGTACCGGAGTACATTGGGACTCACCAAACTCGGCCACGCAATCTTCTTTGGTTGCGTATTTAGGTGCAGTTTTTATCGCTTCTTCCTGAGCCTGATTGTAAGCAATAGTACATTGATCGCCTAAGGCAGGATTCGCTTGCTTACACTCGTCAGCGCTTTGGAACAGTGAAACAGTTTCGTCAGCCTGCTCGCAGCCGGAAAGCATAAACACGGCGCTAACGGCAATAGCTAACGGAGCCATTCTGAATGCTTTGCGAAAAGAGTCGCGATTAATATTTTTAGTGCGCTTCATAGTTAATCATTCCCAGAGTTAAAATTTGAATTCATACGCCGCGTCGCCGGATATTTTTGTAAGAAGCAGATAATCAACCGGACCGAGGCAGCATAGGGAAAAGTCCCTTTTAATCAGCAGCGGTTAGAATAAGGGAAAGTACCGTGAAGTGAAAGCAAAGATAGCCTTTGTGATGTGAATCAGAGAGGCTGATAAGAAAAATGTGCGCTGAATCTCGGTTTGGATTTTGGCTTTCTGTATACAAATAAAAAACGCCCCGAACTCAGTGAGCTCGGGGCGTTTTTTTTCAGACTAACGACAGTTAATCGTCGGGCTTATTTGATTACCGGAATGGTGGTAATAGGCTTACCTAAGGTACCGTTTAACGCCATAAGGTCGTTTTCGTTTAACGACCCTAAGGCATATTTGATGTTCAATTGGTTAATCAGATAATCATAACGGGCATTAGATAACTGCTGCTTGGCATTGTATAGCGTGGTGGTCGCATTCAATACGTCAACGATGGTACGAGTACCTACGTCATAACCGGCTTGAGTCGCTTCTAATGAACTTTCGGCAGAAACAACGCTTTGCTTATATGCGCTCACTGAGCTGATAGAGGCTGAGATGTTGTTGTAAGACGAACGTACGATTTGAATCACAGAGCGATGAGCTGATTCAAGTGATTCACTTGAGCCCACGTAATTGTACTGAGCCTGTTTCACTCTTGAGTTAGTTTGCCCACCGGTAAACAGCGGGAAGCTTAGAGTGATGCCAGCCATGGTATTTCCATTTATTGAACTGTCAGGACCTACGGTATTAGTTCCGCGGTAGTCATTGTTTGACAGGCCGGTCGAAGCGTTTAATGAAACTGTTGGCATATGGCCGGTTTGTTGAAGCTTGATCTGCTCTTTAGATAAATCCAGAGCAAGACGCGCTGTTAACAAATTTAAGTTACGGTCTTCGGCTTGCTTAAGCAGGCTGTTAACATCACCCGGGCGCTGAGTTTTAAACCGGTTTGTATCCAGAGAGCTTAATTCGGGATAGAACATGCCTGAAATCTGGCGAAGAAGTTCGATATTATTTTCTAGATTATTACGGGCAGTCACTTCATCAGCCAGCGTCAGGTCGTACTGCGCCTGGGCATTCTGCACGTCGGTAATGGCAACCAGACCAACGTTAAAGCGCTGGCGGGTTTGGTCTAACTGACGATAAATCGAATCTTTCTGTGCTTCAACCGTGGATAAAACATCCAGCGCACGCAGTACGTTAAAGTAGGCGGTAGCGGTATCCAGAATCAGGGTTTGTTGCTGGGCCTGATAGGCAACGTCTTGAACGCCGGCCTGCTTCTCGGTGATATTCAACTGGCGCCATAACGACATATCAAAGATCGTTTGGCTCAGCTGCAACGTTCCGCTGGAAACGTCGCTTTGGTTACCACTGTTATCACGAAATCCACGATTAAGAGTATAACCAGCGTTCAATCCTAATTGAGGAAGCAGAGCGCCGCGGGATTCACTGATTTTCTCGAATGCCGAATCACGGTCAGCCGCTACCTTGCGTAAGTCCGGGTTATTGCTTTTAGCCTGTTGATAAACTTGCATTAAATTGTCAGCATGCGTCAATGTGCTGAGGCCACCTAGGCTAAGACCAATAATCAGAGGAAGCAGTTTTTTCATGGGCGATCCTTGTTGTACAGCAATAATGTTATTTTGCTTAATTGTTACTGTCAGATAGATAATAATATAGTCGCAAATTCTACCAGAGTATCCTCGATAATAAAGATAGCTATCTGTGCCATATCGGTATTATTTACATAAATTTTACCCAGTCTTTGCAATTATCAGTTGAATTGAAGACATATACCCGATCAAGATAAGCGTTATCTAATAAATTATCGACTAAATAGAGAAATAAATAATGAATTCATCTCAACCCTCTCCGGTCACTTTGGGGAAGAACGACGTCGAAATGATCGCTCAGCAGCCTCTTTATCAAGGTTTTTTTCGTTTGAATCAATATCGTTTCAAACACCGTTTGTTTAACGGCGAGATGAGTGGCGAAGTGGTGCGTGAAATTTTTGAGCGAGGCCACGCCGGGGTTTTACTGCCTTACGATGCTCAGCGTGACCAAGTGGTATTAATCGAACAAATTCGTATCGCGGCAATTGAAACCAGTAAAACCCCGTGGTTGCTCGAATTAGTTGCCGGTATGATCGAGCCGGGTGAGGACATTGAGCAAGTCATCAGGCGTGAAGCGCAAGAAGAGGCTGATATTACCGTCGGCCGCTGTAAGCCGGTTCTGAGCTATTTGGCCAGCCCGGGCGGCACCAGCGAAAGGCTTTCAATTATGGTCGGTGAAGTGGATTCTTCTACGGCAAAGGGCATTCATGGCCTAGCAGAAGAAAATGAAGATATTCGCGTGCATGTTGTGAGTCGAGAGCAGGCTTATCGCTGGGTTGTTGACGGAATGATTGATAACGCGGCTTCTATTATCGCCCTCCAATGGCTGCAATTGAACTATCCGTCATTACGCAATGAGTGGAATGGATAATTGGCATAGATCACTATCAAACTGTCCGGATGCTGCTAATATTAAAAGAGTATTTTCAATATTAACATTCCGGGCTATCGATATGCAGGTTCGATAACGGTTCAACAGTATGCTGTTTCTGATAGAAAGGAACTCAATGTGGCAAATAAAATAGTCGAAAACATCATTAGTAGCATTGGGCTTATCACCGAGCCCGGCATCGATGCGGAGATTCAGAATTTCTTTCGCGCCGATGAACAGGTTATCGAGTACAGCGTAGAGGTGTCAGACAATAAATATTTTATTGATGTGGTGCTTAAAGATTCAAGCCTTCACGATATTAAAGCCCATTTCCTCTCTTTTGTCGCCACCATGCAGTATTCCTATTTTACCTTCTATTCCCGTAGAGCCGATGATAATTTAATTGTCTATAAGCTGATTACCGGCGGTAGTGATATGAAAGGTTTTTACTGCGAATTGACCTACGATCACCTTTGAATCAGGGGCTGGCCTTAACAGATATCGCTGATTGGCTAATTGATTCTTTATTTACGCTTATGACTTCCGTCATAATAGCATTCAGATTTTGCAATGATTGACGTACAAAACAATGGCGAGACCGGGTCGAGAATCTCTGTGATGGGGTGGTATCAACGGATCCTTAGCTGAAATACCAAGGATAACATGAAACGATACGTTCCCGATTTCCCAGCAATGATGCGCTTAAATGAGATGAATTATGCTCAGCTACGGCGCTTAATTCCCCGTGAAGATCAAGTTGGAAGCGCGGTTGCATTTGACGTTGCCGGTGCGACGTACCGAATAGAAACCAAAGAATCTACTCGTTACACTTCGCTGGTTTGCATTCAACAAATATTCCCTAAAATCACCTACTGGAGCATGCCGACGTTGAATGTCAGGCTTTATCATGACGCGCTCGTTGCAGAAGTGTGTTCCAGTCAACAGATCTTTAGATTTAAAGCACGTTATGATTATCCTAATAAAAAGTTACATCAACGTGACGAAAAACATCAGATTAATCAGTTTTTAGCCGATTGGCTGCGGTTTTGTCTTGTGGAAGGAACGATGTCCGTTCCGGTTTATTAAACACTTAGAAAGCAGGAGCTTACTAAATTTAGCCTTTTAAAGGAAACCTCTTGGAAAGCCTTTTTCAACTCCCTTTGGCTCGTGGGTCCAAAGTGAGAGTTTTACAGATTACTGATACCCACTTGTTTGCCGGTGCAGATGAAACCCTTTTAGGTATTAATACCCAAGAGAGTTTTCAGGCGGTGCTGAACGCAGTTGCCGAGCAAGGGCATGGTTATGATTTAATCGTCGCGACGGGTGATTTAGCTCAGGATCACTCTCTTGCTGCTTACGATCGTTTTGCTGCAGGTATTGCAACCTTGCCTGCGCCTTGCGTGTGGCTTCCGGGTAACCATGATTTCCAACCTGCGATGGTTGATGCGATGGCTGCCGCGGAGATTCTGCCTTCCAAACTGGCGTTATTGGGCGATGATTGGTTTCTGATTTTATTAGACAGTCAGGTATTAGGTGCGCCCTACGGTGAACTGAATGAATATCAGCTCGACTGGCTCGATCGTTCTTTAAATCAGTACCCCGATCGCCACGCATTGATACTGCTACACCACCACCCTTTGCCGTCGGGCTGCACATGGCTTGATCAACATAGCCTGCGTAATAGTCATGCGCTGGCTGAAGTTTTAGACAAACACCCTCTGGCGAAAACCTTACTCTGTGGCCATATTCATCAGGACCTCGATCTTGACTGGAATGGTCGACGCTTGCTGGCCTCGCCTTCAACTTGTGTGCAATTTAAGCCACACTGTACTAACTTTACTATTGATGACTTAGCGCCCGGCTGGCGGTTTATCGATCTTTATTCTGATGGTTCAATTGAAACTACGGTGTGCCGCCTTGAAGGTGATGCATTCAGACCTGATATGAACTCGGATGGCTACTGATGGCAACATTGCTTTATATACATGGATTTAACAGTTCCCCCGAGTCGGCCAAAGCGGTAAGTTTTAAGCAATGGTTGTCTGAGCATCATCCTCATATCGAGATGTTGATCCCGCAGATTCCTCCTTATCCGTCTGATGCTGCGGCACTTCTTGAGCAGATAGTATTAGACCGAGCGGGCCAGCCTTTGGGCATTGTCGGGTCGTCATTAGGCGGATATTATGCGACCTGGTTATCCCAGTGTTTTATGGTGCCCGCGGTATTAGTTAATCCGGCGGTTAAACCTTTTGAGTGGCTTCAGGACTATGTGGGAAATCACGAGAATCCCTACACAGGCCAGCAATATGTGATAGAGTCACGGCATATTTACGATCTCAAGGTTATGCAAATCGAACCGCTGGAAGCACCCGATTTACTTTGGTTATTGCAACAAACCGGAGATGAAGTACTTGATTACCGCAGGGCGGTCACGTACTACACTTCCTGTAGGCAAACGGTAGAATCTGGTGGAAACCACAGTTTTGTTAGCTTTGAACACTATTTTTCCCCGATTATTGATTTCTTAGGGCTAGCTGCGGCTTAATAGATGCTTCAGCTCCCGACCACGGAAGGTGAACCGATTTATCGGTAACTAAACAATGATCGTTCTCAGGCCCTAAAACTAGTCTAGAAAACCAAACGATGAGCCAATCCAGTTATAACGCTGATTCCATTGAGGTACTCAGCGGACTCGACCCAGTACGTCGCCGTCCCGGCATGTACACAGATACTTCACGCCCGAACCACTTGGGACAGGAAGTTATTGATAACAGCGTCGATGAGGCGCTGGCAGGTCATGCACAAAAAATAGAAGTTATTCTGCATGAAGATCAGTCTCTTGAAGTGACTGATGATGGCCGGGGTATGCCGGTCGATATTCATGCCGAAGAGGGCGTATCAGCGATAGAGCTGATTATGTGCCGCTTACACGCCGGTGGTAAATTCTCCAATAAGAACTATCAGTTCTCCGGTGGTTTACACGGGGTGGGTATTTCGGTGGTTAACGCCCTCTCAACCCGCGTTGAAGTCACGGTGCGTCGCGATGCTCAGGTTTATCGCATTGCCTTCGAGAACGGCGCGATAGTCGAAGAGTTGAACGTAATCGGTACCTGCGGTCGTCGTAATACCGGTACCAGCGTGCACTTCTGGCCAGACCCGAGCTTCTTCGATAGCCCAAGATTCTCCGTGTCCCGTTTGGTACACGTACTCAAGGCCAAGGCGGTTCTCTGCCCGGGCGTTGAGATCGTTTTTAAAGATAAGGTCAATAATACCGAGCAACGCTGGTGTTATCAGGACGGCCTGACGGACTACTTAATGGAAGCCGTTAATGGCTTAGTTACGCTGCCTGAAGCGCCGTTCGTTGGTGCCTTTGAAGGTGATGTTGAAGCCGTTGACTGGGCGCTATTATGGCTGCCTGAAGGCGGTGAAGTACTGAGCGAAAGCTACGTTAACCTGATTCCAACCATGCAGGGCGGTACTCACGTTAACGGCCTGCGTCAGGGCCTGCTTGATGCGATGCGTGAGTTTTGCGAATTCCGTAACCTGCTGCCGCGCGGCGTTAAGCTGAGTGCTGAAGATATTTGGGATCGCTGTGCTTACGTTCTGTCGCTAAAAATGCAGGACCCGCAGTTTGCCGGTCAAACCAAAGAACGGCTCTCTTCGCGCCAAAGCTCGGCCTTTGTTTCGGGCATTATTAAAGATGCTTTTAGCCTGTGGCTTAATCAAAACGTTCAGGCGGCAGAACAGCTGGCTGAATTAGCGATTTCCAGCGCGCAACAGCGCATGCGGGCCGCCAAGAAAGTGGTGCGTAAGAAGCTGGTCAGCGGCCCTGCACTGCCGGGTAAGCTGGCTGACTGCTCTTCTCAGGATCTCAGCGTTACCGAACTGTTTTTGGTGGAAGGTGACTCAGCAGGCGGCTCGGCTAAACAGGCTCGCAGCCGTGAGTTTCAGGCGATTATGCCGCTGAAAGGTAAAATTCTGAACACCTGGGAAGTCTCATCAGATGAAGTCCTGGCCTCGCAGGAAATTCACGATATTTCCGTTGCTATCGGTATTGATCCGGACAGCGATGATTTAAGCCAGCTACGCTACGGTAAGATCTGTATCTTAGCGGATGCGGACTCCGATGGTTTGCACATTGCTACGCTGATTTGTGCCCTGTTTGTACGCCACTTCCGCAAAATGGTGGAAGAAGGCCATGTTTATGTGGCAATGCCACCGCTTTATCGCATCGACTTAGGGAAAGAAGTTTTCTATGCGCTGGATGAAGCGGAGAAAGAGGGCGTACTTGAGCAGCTTAAACGCAAAAAAGGCAAACCAAACGTTCAGCGTTTTAAAGGGTTAGGTGAGATGAATCCTTTACAGCTACGCGAAACCACCATGGATCCTAATACTCGCCGTTTAGTTCAACTGACGCTGGAAGACAGTGAAACCACGATGGCTCTGATGGATATGCTGCTGGCTAAGAAACGTTCAGAAGACCGCCGTAACTGGTTACAGGAAAAAGGCGATATGGTGGAGCTGGACGTTTAATCATCCGGTTTCATCTTAAATAGTTAATTCTGGTTTTAATCAAGCGGCAGCTACGGCAAATATGTCTTGGATTGATCCGTTTTACTGTCTAATGCTGAATTAGAACGGGAAAGGAAAGAGTAATTTTATGAGTGAAGTAACTCACGACGGTGTAGAGCGCCAGCCGCTCCATCAGTTTACTGAAAATGCTTATCTTAACTATTCCATGTACGTCATCATGGATAGAGCATTACCCTTTATTGGCGATGGGCTAAAGCCGGTACAGCGCCGCATAGTTTATGCCATGTCTGAACTGGGCCTGAATTCTGCCGCTAAGTTCAAAAAATCTGCCCGTACCGTCGGTGACGTACTGGGTAAGTATCATCCTCACGGCGATAGCGCCTGTTATGAGGCTATGGTACTGATGGCCCAGCCGTTCTCTTATCGCTACCCGCTGGTCGATGGTCAGGGAAACTGGGGTGCGCCGGACGATCCTAAATCGTTTGCGGCTATGCGTTATACCGAATCTCGCTTATCTAAATACGCCGAGCTGCTGCTGAGCGAATTAGGCCAAGGGACGGTCGATTACGCGCCAAACTTTGACGGCACCTTACAAGAACCTAAGATGCTGCCGGCGCGTTTACCCAATATTCTGTTGAACGGCACTACCGGTATTGCGGTGGGCATGGCAACGGATATTCCTCCGCATAACGTGCGGGAAGTGGCGAATGCGGCGGTGTTGCTGCTGGAAAATCCCAAAGCAACGCTGGATGACGTGATGGGCTTTGTTCGCGGGCCTGATTACCCGACCGAAGCCGAAATCATCACGCCTCACGAAGAGATTCGTAAAATTTATCAGAGTGGTAAAGGATCGGTGCGTATGCGCGCCGTATGGAAGAAAGAAGAGGGCGAGATTGTCATTACTGCGCTTCCTCATCAGGTTTCCGGTGCCAAACTGATGGAACAGATTGCCAATCAGATGCGGGCTAAAAAGCTGCCGATGATTGAAGACCTGCGGGATGAGTCTGACCATGAAAATCCGACTCGTCTGGTATTGGTTCCCCGTTCTAACCGGGTCGATTTGGAACAGGTAATGAACCACCTGTTTGCCACCACCGATCTGGAAAAAAGTTATCGTATTAATCTGAATATGCTGGGTCTGGACGGCCGCCCGGCGGTGAAGAATCTGGTTGAGATTCTTTCCGAATGGCTGGTCTTCCGCCGTGATACCGTAACTCGCCGACTGAACTACCGTTTAGACCGGGTGTTAAAACGCCTGCATATTTTAGAAGGCTTATTGGTTGCCTTTCTGAATATCGATGAAGTGATTGAAATTATCCGTACTGAGGATGAGCCAAAGCCTGCGTTAATACAGCGTTTTGGCATCACTGATACTCAGGCTGAGTCCATTCTTGAACTGAAATTACGTCACCTTGCCAAGTTAGAAGAGATGAAAATCCGCGGCGAACAGGATGAGTTGGCCAAAGAACGTGACCAGTTACAGGCACTGCTCGCCTCCGATCGTAAGATGAATACCCTGATCAAGAAAGAAATTCTGGCTGATGCTCAGGCCTATGGCGATGATCGACGTTCCCCGATTGTTGAACGCGCTGAAGCCAAGGCGATGAGTGAACATGACTTTGTTCCTTCTGAACCTGTGACCATTGTTCTGTCAGATATGGGCTGGGTAAGAAGCGCTAAAGGCCATGATATTGAGCCGGGTGGCCTGAGCTATCGCGCAGGCGATAGCTTCCGGGCGGCTGCCAGAGGTAAGAGTAATCAGCCGGTGGTATTTATCGATTCCACCGGGCGCAGCTATGCGCTGGATCCTCTGACGCTGCCTTCTGCCCGCGGGCAGGGTGAGCCTCTGACAGGTAAATTAACGCTGCCGTCAGGTGCTACGATCGAACAGGTTCTGATGAATGCCGAAGACCAAAAGCTGTTAATGGCATCTGATGCCGGCTACGGTTTCATCTGTACCTTTGAAGATCTGGTTGCCCGCAACCGTAATGGTAAAGCGCTGATCACACTGCCGGATAACGCTAAAGTATTACCTCCGCTGGAAGTAAACAGTGAAGACGATCTGCTGCTGTCGATTACGGCGGCGGGCAGAATGTTACTGTTCCCGGTATCCGATCTGCCACAGCTGTCTAAAGGGAAAGGCAATAAAATTATTTCTATTCCTTCTGCTCAGGCAGCTTCCGGTGAAGATCGTATTGCGTATCTGTTTATTCTGACGCCGAAGTCTTCTGTGACTCTGCACGTGGGCAAACGTAAACTTCAGCTCAGACCTGAAGATTTACAGAAGTTCCGGGCAGAGCGCGGGCGTAAAGGAACGCTGTTACCTCGTGGTCTACAACGTATCGACAGTATTGATGTGGATACTCCGCCTCAGCCGGGCGAAGAGAGTTGAGTACCCGGCGCCACGGCAATCAGTGATATCTTATAGGCTGTCCCTCTATCAGGGCAGCCTATTTCCTTATTCGGTACTTATTTGTCTTAATATGCATCGGTTAAAATAGTATTGTGTTGCCTGAGTGACTTCATTTGTATGAATGTATTGGGAAAATATCAGGCGACGATGGATTAAAACTAACAGGCGTTGTTTTAATTCAGGTATTTTGCAATCAGTGCGTTTTCTTTATAAGTCGGTATACTCATCGGCTGTAAATGAAAGGGGTTTATATGCTAGTTATTTTGCGTGCTCTTATTGTTATTCCGTTTTGTATTTTGGTTTGTCTGCTTGGTTCGTTATATTGCCTATTTAGCCCGCGTAACCCTCGCCATGCATATACATTTGGCCGGCTATTTGGCAGTTTATCTCCGCTATTTGGTCTCAAAGTTGAGCACCGTCTGAATCCAGAGATTAAGGTTACCGGCAACTGTATTTATATTGCTAACCACCAAAATAATTACGATATGGTAACGGCATCCGCTGCGGTACAGCCAAGAACGGTTACCGTTGGTAAAACCAGCCTGCTGTGGGTGCCGTTCTTCGGCCCATTCTACTGGTTAACCGGTAATATTCTGATCGATCGTAATAATAAGACCAAGTCGCGCGACACTATTTATCAAATTGTAGAACAGATGAAAAAGCGCGATCTTTCAGTGTGGATGTTCCCAGAAGGAACCCGTAGCCGCGGGCGTGGCCTGCTGCCGTTTAAAACCGGGGCCTTCCATGCCGCTATTGCTGCTGGCGTACCGATTGTGCCGATTTGCGTTTCTAATACCAACAATAAGATTAATCTGAATCGCTGGAATAACGGGCACGTTATCGTTGAGATGATGACGCCGATTGATACCAGCGGTTATACCAAAGATCAGGTCCGTGAACTGGCAACGCATTGCCATCAGATTATGGCCGATAAGATCGAGAAGCTTAATCAGGAAGTCGCAGAGCGAGAAGCTGCGGACCGTAAGCATTAATTAACGGATTTATGGCCGACAACCGTGTTGGCCGCCCATTAGCGCTTTATAGCAATAAGCGATGTGGTTGCTGTTTATATCTCTAATACCGTTATTTCGGTATCCATATCTCTGGCTGTTATAATTGAAGGCTGTTTTTAATGGTAGCTACATTGAATGAATAAGAACTCTGCACCGATTAGCCGCCGTAGGTTACTTCAGGCGACTGGCGTCGCGTTAGGCGCTAGCCTATTACCCAGCGCTCCGGCTTTTGCTAACGCGCCTCAGGTCGCATTACCGGTTCCGCCGCTGTTGGAAAACCGTCGCGGCCAGCCGCTTTATCTCTCGATGCAACGTACGCACTGGGAGTTTATTGCCGGTAACCGCGTATCGACCTGGGGATTTAACGGCACCTATCTAGGGCCGACCGTGCGTGTACGCAGCGGCGATGACGTTAAGATGGTTTACAGCAATCGGTTAAATGAAGCGGTTGCATTGACGGTCAGCGGTTTGCAGGTGCCCGGCGTTCTTATGGGCAATGGCGCTCGATTAATGTCACCGGGCGTTGACTGGTCTCCTATTATTCCCATTCGCCAGCCGGCAGCGACCTGCTGGTATCACGCCATCACGCCGAATAAAATTGCGCCGCATATCTATAATGGTCTGGCAGGCATGTGGATCGTTGAGGATGATATCAGTCGTAATCTGAATATTCCCAGCCAATACGGTATCAATGACTTTCCTTTAATACTGCAAGACAAGCACTTTGACTCTTTTGGTCAGCCTGAATATTCACCGATAGATAAATCCGGATTCCTCGGCGATACCCTGTTATCTAACGGAGTGCCCGGGCCTTACGTTGAAGTCGGCCGCGGCTGGGTTCGTCTGCGTTTACTCAATGCCTCTAATTCCCGTCGCTATACTCTGGCCTTAAGCGATAACCGACCTTTTCAGGTGATTGCCAGTGATGTCGGCCTGCTGACGGCGCCGATTGCCATTACATCGTTGAATCTGGCTCCGGGTGAGCGTCGTGAAGTGCTGATCGATATGTCTAAAGGCGAAGAAGTGTCTATTACCGCCGGATTATCCGCCAGCGTAGTCGATCGCCTGCGCGGGTTCTTTGAACCTTCAAGCATTTTGAATTCAGCCTTAGTGCTGACAATTCGCCCGACCGGCCTGATTGCACTGTCTACCGATAAATTACCGACTACGCTAAAACCGGTAGATACCCTGGACGGCAGTATTGTTCGCTCCAGAGAGTTTATTCTGGGTGATGATATTCCTGGCATTAATGGCCCTATTTGGGATCCATTGCGTATTGATACGCATGCTTCTCAAGGCACATGGGAGCGCTGGATTATCACCACTTCCAAACCTCAGCCATTCCATATTCAGGGGGCCGCATTCTTCGTCAGTTCGGTCAACGGCGCCAAGCCAAGCCCTGAAGACTCCGGCTGGAAGGATACCGTTTGGGTGGAAGAGAAAGTCGAACTGTTGGTTAAGTTTAACAACACCTCATCGCCTCATTTTCCGTTTATGTATTACAGCCATAATCTGGAGATGGCGGACCGAGGGAGCATCGGTCAGTTGCTGGTGGAAGAAAGAAAATAAAGTAGGCGCTATCACTTAGCTGTATCTGGCGGTCTCTAGGCAGGTATGGCGAAGTATTCGTTCGCCAAATGAATTTCGATTCCATAACCTACGATATACGCGACCGACAAGGAGCCATAGGCGTGCGCCTCCGCACGGGAGCTCGGGTCGCTTAGGCGACTTCCCTCCACCATAAATTTGGCTTTACGTACCGGCACGGATTCGTTCCAGACGAAGCCGTGCCTCGGCCAACGTCCATGTTGGCCGTACTACCAAATTTCTGATGTCGGCCGATCTCTAGTGCTCATTGGAAGGTCAACGGCAAAACGAGGGAAAAAGCCAAACCCTTGTTTTGCTAATACCGATAGTCCATCTTATCAATCCCGTACTTCTTCATGCGTAAATAGAGCTTCTTGCGCGGTATCTGAAAATACTCCGCCACGTCATTAATCCGCCCCTGATGGATATTTAACGCCTCAATAATAATCCTGCGCTCGTAGTTTTCAATTCGCTCATCCAGCGGCGTCGGATCGGCATCCGTTGCCAGAGTATTCACCGGGCCGACCATCGGCAGCACGCCCACCGCAACAAGCTCAGCTGCGTTAGCCAGCTCTCGCACATTACCGGGCCACAGGCGGGTGGTGAGCTTTTTCATAAAGGCATCGCCCAGTTGGGGTAGCTGGCGATTGAGCCGTTTACAGGCATTAATCAAATAGTGGCGGAACAAATCTTCAATATCGCCGGGGCGTTTGCTAAGCGGTACGCATTCAATCTGAGTCATTGAAAACAGATAGTATAATTCAGGAATTAACAGCTGCCGGGCAGCCAGCTCCGCGGGGGGTAACTGGCTGGTAACGATAAGCCGGAAGTGGCGCTCTGCCTGACGATCTTGCAGCTGAGTGAGATAACGCTGATTTTGCTGGCTCAGGTACTCAATATTTCTTAACAGCAGTGAGCCGCCGTGGGCCAGCTCAATCCACTGGTGCAGCGGCTGTTCGGTGCCTGACGTCAATTCTTGGCAAATTAGCGGGTTATCCCTTAGGGCGCTGAGCCGGTGCAGGTATTTAGCCGCCATCATGCGGCCGGTTCCCAATTCGCCATACAGACAAACCGGTAGATCGGTTTCTGCCAGCGTGGCCAACTGCTGGCGTAAATTTCGCATCCACCCGCTGCGGCCGATCAGGTGCTGACCAAGCTGCTCTTTACGCCACTCTCTTTGCTCAATCAAATCTCTTCGTTCGGTTAGTGCCTTTTTGATCAGCGCTAATAGCTGAACCGGATTAACCGGCTTTTGCAAAAAGTCATAAGCCCCTTTTTTCACCGCTTCAACGGCCATCGGCACATCACCATGTCCGGTGATCATCAGCACCGGCAGCTGGTTATCAGCGGCATGAAGCTGTTCAAGCAGTGCTAAACCCGATATTTCGGGCATACAAACATCGCTGATAATGATTCCCGGCCAGTTATCCGGAATGAGATCCTGTGCCAGCAGGGGGTTACTACAGGGATAAACCTGATAGCCTTCCTGCTGCAACAATGCGCTGTAGGCTTGCAATACGTCGGCATCATCATCAATTAATAGAATCGATTGAGTATCATCTAACATATTAGGGTTTCCTGAATTGCAAAATGACGATGGCATGGCGGTCTAACGTTGAGGCGATAGTCAGGCTGCCTGAACACTGCTCCATAATTGACTGGCTGATCGACAGGCCAATACCTAATCCAACGGATTTATCGGTAGTAAATGGCGTTAACAGCCGGTCGGCGAGTGGCAGAGACCATCCTTTGCCATTATCTGAAATAGATAATATGAGCGATTCTTGTTGTTCTTGCTGCTCAATAATAATGCGCGGAGGCTGACCGTTAGCGGCCTCCAGCGCATTAGTAAATATATTGACTAATACCTGCTGGACCCGCACATCGTCTCCGTATACCGGGCTGATAGGCTGCGGATAAATTAACTCTGCTTTAAGTGGTCGATGACGTAAGGCTAACAGCTCCCAAGATGACTCGATGACTTGTAAAAGGTCGATAGAACCCAGTAACTGCTCGCCGTCGCTGCGCCGGGCAAAATAACGTAACCGCTTAATAATATTATCCATGCGTTCAATCAGGGTGCGCATGGTGATTAAATAGTGCTGAACGGCGGCATCATCCTTTTGTTCAACGGCCCGCCCGACGCTGAACAGATACATCGACAGGGCATTAAGCGGCTGGTTTACTTCATGGGCCAGCGTGGTCATGGTCTGGCCGACAACCGCCAGCTTGGCGGTCTGAATCAGTTCATTTTGTGTGGTACGCAGGTGTTTTTCGATGCCGATACGCTCACCAATTTCTTGCTCAAGCTGATACTTCTGCTGATTGATCTGGACGATCGTTTGGCGCAAAAGGTTGGCTATTCGGCCTAATTCATCACTACCGGTAACCGGAATTTCAGTCTCTAACTCGCCGTTACTTAAGCGGGCTACGGCATCATTCAGCGCTTGAAAGCGGTTAATCATTCTTGGGCGGATATACAGATAGTTGAGCAAAACCACAAACAGCAGCGCCATTAGCATCGCTCCGACAATCAGCGTGCCGCTGATTTGCATAATACTTTCCAGCCGGTGGTTAAAGGTTTGAAGCTGCAGATGGCTGCTGCCGAGCTGTTTTTCTAACTGAGCACGTAGCTGGGTGAGAACCTGTTCCTTATCCCCGATGGTGGCCTGCAGTGACTCCTGAGCCCGATTATTCTCAGCAATAGCGCCCGGCAAATAGTTTTTGGAGATACCCAATTCCAACAGTGAATAGACCGTTTGGCGCAGGGTGACGGTACTGGTGTGTTTTGCCAGAGCCTGAGTGCTCTCATCAGTTAATTGTTTAAGATAATTTAGGTAACCAATGTGGCTGGCCAGATTGCTCTGTTCTTCACTATCGGCCTTTAGCATTTCACGTAAGGCATCGACAATTTGGGCCTCGGTATGGGACAGGGCAAAGACCAACTGCAACTCATTTTGTACGTTGCGTAAAGAGAGTTGTAATGTCTGACTCTTATTAACATCACTGGTTTGGCTAAGTTGTTCTAATAGCGACGATTGCTGCCAGCTTAAGTCCTGTGACAGAGAGCTCAACTCATTGCTGAAGTCATCGTGTAACCAGTTAATTCTCGATGCAATTTCATTTAATTTCTCTTTGCTTAAGTAGCTGTTATAGAGCGCAGTGTCCAGATTATTAAGTAACTGGTAGCTATTATTTACCTGCTGGCTGAGGGTTATCTGGCGCTCTTGATCTAAATGCGGGCTGATGCTTTGAATTTTCTCCAGCCGCTGTTTAATTTGATCCCGTAACTGCAGGCGGCTGCTGGTGTTAGTCGACTGCTGCAAGTCGTTAAATTCATTGACCAATGAGGTCAGATTCTCTTCAAACTGGAATGAAGACTGAATTTTGGGGAAGTAATCATCTAATGCATAGCGAACCTGAGTACTCTGCACGTTCCACGAATATAGGCTAACAATGCTGACAAATAGCGTCAGAATGGCGCTGAAAACAAAGGCCAGTCGCAGGCTGGCACTGATGGTTAGCCGGTGAAATAGTCGACTCATTTTAATATTTCCAACTGTTTAATCACCAGCCGTTGCTGTTGCTGAAAGAACTGCTGCCAGGCCATTAATTGTGACTCGCGAAAATCGGGCTGCTGCTCTAGCTGGTTGAGATAGACCGGATCAGATGCCTGTTGCGCTGTAATCGGTACCGCGGTGAGCAGCGCGCGGATTTCCGGCAGTGGCCGTTTAAGCCGCTGTTCCGCATGATACAGCGCTTTCCATGCGTCCTGCAGCTGAGTCAGGCGAAAGGTAATTGCCGTATCGAATAACAATTGCACCAGTTTTTGGCGCTGAATGGTTAATGGGTAATCTAACGACGGGTGTTCCAACAATAGGGATTGCTGATGGTACATCGGATTATCCGGGGATAAAGGATACACCGGATACTTCCCTGAATCTGAGTCGCTCAGCGCCCTTTGTCCGGCGGGGCTAAGTAAGAAGTCAATAAACCTGCCGGCCTCTCTCTGATGCAGGCTGCCCTGAGTAATCGCAATAAACATCGGCGCAGCACGGGATGTGGGAAAATAGTTGAAGCCCAAATGCGGATTGTTTAGTAGCACGTTGGCATAGTTATCAATAATGGGGCCTGCACCACCCAGACCGGTATTGATTTTATTGGCGACGCCAAAGCTGCGGGAGGAGATAGTCGCCAGATTACCGCTGAGCTGTAAAAGGCTGCTCCAACCCTGTTGCCATCCGCGTTGTTCTAACAGGCTCTCAATCATCAGGTGAGTAGTATCTGAGCGTGAAGGGCTGCTCATCAGAATCATTCCCTGATAGCGTGCGTCACCCAAATCTTCCCATGTTTTGGGCGGCGGTAATCCCTTTTCTTGCAGTCGGGTATTATTCACCAGAATACCATAGCCTGAAATGGCGACGGCAACGGTAGTGGCGCGAATTGATTCAGGCACTAAGCAGCGACTGTTCTCTACTTTATTCTCAAAATAAGACAGTTTTTGGCTGTCCTGCAGTCGTTGTAGCAACATCGGGGATGAGCTCAGTACCAGATCAATATTTTCTCCTAACGGATTATTCAACAGGCGCTCTAGTGATGAGCTGGTACGGTTGAGGGTGCGAATATTAATGGCCTGGGGCTGCTGCTGCCACTGTTCGATAATATGAGCCGTAGCCTCCGGTGATAGCGTTGTGGCAATCACTAACTCGCTGGCCAGAGACAGGTTAGAGAAAAAAAGTAAGAGTAGCAGATACCCGCGGGCCATGGTGGCTTCCTGTGTTGACTGATGACGTTTTCAACCGTTGTTACTCACTGGAAGTGTTGAAATATATAAGGATAACAACTCTATTAGTCGCCCAAAATTTAAAAACACAGATTAATTTTGTGAGTCAGCTCAAATAACAATGAAATAAAATTTATCGACGTTATTTATTATTCGGTTTTATTTAACTCATTTTAACCTAAGAATACGAAAAATGGCGAGCTAAAAATAATAATGGATAATATTTGACTCATGGGTTTTATATTATGGGTTAGTTTTGACACATTATAGCTATATTGAATGTTTTGGTGCCAAGCGTCATTATCTCCGGGCTGATGCATCATAGGAAACATGATTACTTTATTAATTAAATATACTCAGCACGGCTGTGGCACTTTGTGAATGAAGGGGTTAGGCCTTCTTATCAAACGTTAATAAAATCAAACCTATTAATTACTCAGTTGAATATACATATTATTAAAATCTGAATTATTTTCATCAAATAACCTTAATGGTATTGGGTTATTTATATCGATATAAAAATGAGTTAAAAATTACAGCTAAAGGTAATGCTATGCTCTCAATTTTAAGACCTAAGGTTGCCACACATAAAGTGCCGGATGACCAAATACAAAGTACCTATAATCGTTATCGCGTTCAGGCGTTGTTTAGCGTATTTATTGGCTATCTCTCCTATTATATTGTTAGAAATAACTTCGCACTTTCAACGCCATATCTGATGCATGAGTTACAGCTGTCTGCGACCCAAATTGGTTTGCTTAGTAGCTGTATGTTGATTGCTTATGGTATCAGCAAAGGCATCATGAGTACGTTGGCTGATAAGGCTAGCCCGAAAGTTTACATGGCCTTTGGCTTGATCCTGTGTGCCATTGTTAATATTGGTTTAGGTTTTAGCTTTGCCTTCTGGATGTTTCTGGTTCTGGTTATTTTGAACGGATTCTTTCAGGGAATGGGGGTCGGGCCTTCGTTTATTACTATTGCCAACTGGTTCCCGCGTAAACAACGCGGCGTCGCCGGCGCTATCTGGAACGTATCTCACAACGTTGGCGGTGGTATTGTCGCGCCGATTATCGGGATTGCGTTTGCTTTAGTCGGTACTGAACACTGGAAAATTGCCAGCTACATCGTTCCTGCCGGTATTGCCGTATTCTTTGCACTGGTGGTATTAAAAGTAGGTAAAGGCTCTCCGGTGAGTGAAGGCTTACCACCGTTGAATGAAATTGTGCCGGATGAAGTGCCCGTTGCTAAGCTCAAGGGGGATAAAGCGCCGGAGAATATGTCAGCATTCCAGATTTTCACTACCTATGTACTGAAAAACAAAAATGCCTGGTATGTCTCTTTCGTTGACGTATTTGTCTATATGGTGCGTTTCGGCATTATCAGTTGGTTGCCAATCTACCTGCTGACGGTTAAACACTTTACTAAAACAGAGATGAGCGTGGCCTTCCTGTTCTTCGAATGGGCTGCGATTCCATCAACCCTGCTAGCCGGTTGGCTGAGTGACAAACTGTTCCGTGGTCGTCGTATGCCGCTGGCGATTGTCAGTATGGTGCTGATTTTCTTCTGTCTGCTTGGCTACTGGAAAAGTGATTCTCTGCTGGTGGTTACGGTATTTGCTGCCTGCGTTGGCTGCCTGATCTATGTGCCTCAGTTCTTAGCTTCAGTTCAAACTATGGAAATTGTGCCTAGCTTTGCGGTCGGTTCTGCGGTTGGTCTGCGCGGATTCCTGAGCTATATCTTAGGGGCATCTTTAGGGACCAGTATGTTCGGTATTATGGTCGACCGGGTTGGTTGGGACGGTGGCTTCTATCTGCTGCTCGGTGGCGTGGTGTGCTGTATTATCTTCTGTATCTTAACCCACCGTGGCGCGCTGGAATTAGAGCGTGAAAGAGCAAAAGAGAAAGATGCTCACGATGCGTTAAACGCGGAGCCAGCAGTAGCGTAAAAATTGAATATCATTTGAAGTTAAACGGCCTCTTTAATAGAGGCCGTTTGCTTTTGGGTCTGTGAATCAGGCCGATCTAAGGACTAATATTGTGGATGAAACCGATTAATTTTTCTGCTCAACCTCAGTCTCAGGCGCGGGGCAATCCAGCTTATTAACCACTACGTTTCCTACTTCTTTACCTGCGCTATTGGTATAAATTGTTCTAACAGAGAAGTCGTCGTACAGTAAAAAGGCATATTGATCGTCGGCACAGTTATCACGAGGGGCGTTTTTTATATCCTGAACGATAATATCTTGCCCGGTATCTGGCTTTGCCGTGATTCTGATTATCATTTCGTTATCTTTTCGGCTGAAGTCTGTATAAACGAAATTCCCTTCCATATCGTCTACAGGTAACTCGGTATTCATTTCAGCAATAAAGAGGTCAATTCTGTTATAGCGTTCGCGCATCAACTGCAGCATATAGGCATGCAAATTAGATCCATTTTCTGCCTGAACCTCTTCTTGATGCGACTGCCAGGCTTTATATCCCATTTTGCCAAAAGAAATGATGGCGACTAAAGCAATAGCAATGGTGCCGATAGTGATTTTACTTTTCTGTTCCATGTAAATAGCGAGTCCATTAGTGATTATTTGTACGTTATAGACGCATTTTGGCATTAAAGAGACGAGGATCGCAATCTGTTCGAGGTGAGTCGTTAATATTTGATGAAATTTTGTAATGACACTGACACTACGATTGCCTATACGCTGGTCGACTTGGAAGCGAGTATTTAGACAGAGTGATCGGTCTTGTCGCTGGTGGCGCCATTAAGTAATCCAGTAAAACTTTCCTCAATTTATTCACGCCCTGGTACCCTCAATGTGGGTCTACAGCATTAATCTTACGAAATCCTTCGTCTAAATATCCAATACGCCAGGCTACCGGTGGTAACGGTAATCACCAGCAGCGGCCATAAACTCCCCCAGATAATGGCGAAGTCGGCGTCTTTGAGGTAAATCTGTTTAGTGATATCTGTAAAGTGGCGAATCGGATTAATCCAGGTCACATTTTGTAGCCAGACGGGCATATTTTCTACCGGAGAAACATAGCCGGAGAGCAGAATGGCCGGCATCATAAAGACGAAAACGCCAATAAATGCCTGCTGCTGCGTGGCACACAGCGATGAGATCAACAGACCAAATCCGACCAAAGACAAGCTGTAAATAAGCATGGTGCCGTAAAACAACGGTAGAGAACCGGCGAACGGGATCTGATAAGCCAGCATACCGATCAGTAAGACAATCGATCCTTGAAATATCGCGACAATCATTGCCGGTACGGCTTTACCAATAAATATTTGCCAAGTGGTGAGCGGCGACACCAATAGCTGTTCCATGGTGCCTTGTTCCCGTTCGCGGGCGACGGACAGTGAGGTCACAATCAATACGCCAATCGTCACAATCATGGCTATCAGCGAAGGAATAACAAACCACTTATAGTCGAGATTAGGGTTGTACCAGTTACGGATCACCAGCTCGCTGTTATTCTGCCTTGGCATTCCGTCAGTCAGCTCTAACTGGTAATTCGCGACAATCTGCTGAATATAGTTAGCCGCTATCTGGGCGCTGTTAGAGCGCCGCCCGTCAAGAATGATTTGCAGCTGAGCCGTATGACCACTCTCAATACGGCGGGAGAAGTCTGACGGAAAACGGACCAGAAGCAGGGCTTTTTGTTGGTTGATCGTTGGCTCAATCTCCTGTGAACCATGGAGTAAAATGACTTTGGTAAAGGCGCTGGCCTTGGCAAAACGCTGGGTAAGTTCTATTGATGATTTACCACTGTCTTCACTATAAATGGCAATAGTGGCATTGGTGACTTCCAGCGTGGCGGCAAACGGAAACAGGATAACCTGAAGCAGCACCGGCAGGATCAATATCGCTCTGGTCTGGGGATCTCTTAGCAATGACTGGAGCTCTTTAACGATCAGGCTGAGTAAGCGATGTAACATATTGATAGCCCCTAATCCAGTCGCCGCTTGGTTTTTAACGCAGTAAGCCCGATAAAGAAAATGGCTGATGCAATTAAAAACAGCAGGTTAGTTAACAGGATTGGGCCAATATTGCCGGCCAGAAACAGCGTTTGCAGGGTACTGACAAAGTAACGGGCCGGAATAATGTAGGTCACGGCACGGACCACTTCCGGCATGCTGTCTATCTCAAAGATAAAACCAGATAACATTACCGCAGGTAGGAACCCGGCGTTTAGGGCAACCATTGCGGCATTAAATTGGTTACGGGTCAGCGTTGAAATCAGTAGTCCCATCCCCAAGGTACTGGCTAAAAACAGGCTGCTCATCCCAAACAAAATTAGCAGGGATCCCCGGTAGGGCACGTCCATCACAAATACCGCCACCACAATACATAAAGCCATTGCTATCATGCCCAGCACATAATAGGGGATCAGCTTAGACAGCAGCAGTTCGGTGCGGGTAACCTGAGTTGAGAGTAAGGCTTCCATCGTCCCGCGTTCCCATTCCCGAGCAATGACCAGCGAAGTCAGAATTGCTCCGATAACCGTCATAATAATGGTGATAGCGCCGGGGATAATAAAATTACGACTAATAGCTGAAGGGTTAAACCAGTAGCGTAATTGAACCTCGATCAGCTGCTGTGGTTTTTCACCCAGATCGGTAGCCTGATTTAATTGCCATACCTGCCAGATTCCTCGGGCATAGCCCTGCACGAAGTTTGCGGTATTGGGCTCACTACCGTCGGTGATAACTTGGATCGGTGTATCATCCTGCGGGCGGGCCAGCCGGCGGGAAAAGTCAGACGGGATCACGATCAGCCCGCGAATTTCTCCGGCCTGAAGCTTATGAATTAATATGCGCTTATCGGTACTGATCGTTGGGTCAATGTAAGCCGAGCCGATAAATGCGTCGACTAAGTGGCGGGCTTCCGGCGTCTGCTGTTCCATTAAAATACCCACTTTAAGCTTACTGGAATCCAGATTGATACCGTAGCCAAAAATAAACAGCAGCATAAGTGGAATAACGAAGGCAATTAATCCGCTGCTGGGGTCGCGCAGTATTTGGTAAGTCTCTTTACGGCACAGGGCAATCAGGCGACGAAAGGAAAAGTAGGTACTTAACGTTGACGGCAATTTATCAGTCATTTTCCGTCCCCTTATCGTAGCGTTGAACTAAATCAATAAAGGCCTGTTCCATGGTCGGATTGATATTATCCGCGGTAGCTACCTGCTGCTTTAAATCATCAGGGGAGCCTGATGCAATAATTTTACCGCGGTAAACCAAGCCAATACGGTCACAATACTCGGCCTCATCCATAAAGTGAGTGGTCACCATCACGGTAACCCCTTTCTCTACCATCCCGTTAATATGCAGCCAGAACTCCCTGCGGGTAATCGGGTCTACCCCTGAGGTGGGTTCGTCCAGAAACAGAATATCCGGTTCATGCATCAGCGCGCAGGAAAGGGCTAAACGCTGTTTGAATCCCAGCGGGAGGGCATTAGGTTCCTGTTTTAGAATGGGTGAGAAGTTAAAGGCTTCTATCATTTCATTCATTTTATCGCGCTGCTTTTGGCCATGCAGACCATAGGCACCGGAGAAGAACTTCAGGTTTTGTTCTACCGTCAGGTTGCCATATAACGAGAACTTTTGTGCCATATAGCCTAAATGCTGGCGGGCCTTTCCCGAGCTGGTTTTCAGATCCATACCCAACACTAATGCTTTACCGCTAGTGGGTACTAACAGACCGCACATCATCTTAAAGGTAGTGGATTTTCCTGCCCCGTTAGGGCCAAGCAGGCCGAAGATTTCTCCGCGCTTTACCTGAAAGCTAACGTTATCCGTTGCGGCAAAGCTGCCAAATTTTTTGGTTAATGACTGAGATTCAATCACGACATCATCCGGATGACCTTCAGCTATCGGCATAATTTTAGCCAGCGCCGATTCGCTGGCCGGGTTGCCGCCCAGCAGATCAATAAAGGCGTCTTCAAAACGTGGTTCGGCTTCAATCACTTCAGCACCCGGCTGGTCGAGCAGCGCTGGCAGTTGCTGGTGCTCTTCACCTTCACGCAGAATCAGGCGTACGGCTTTTCCTTGAATGACTCCGTCGGTGATTTGAGGAAAGGTTAAGGCTTTCTGTAAAAGCTTACGATTTGTCCCCTGAGTGGCGGAGAGCAAAATACTGCGGCCCGCCATTCTCTGAGTTAATTCCTGCGGCGGGCCGTTGAAGATCAACTTGCCTTCATTCATTAACAATACCTGACGGCACTGCTCGGCTTCGTCAAGATACGAGGTACTCCACAGAATCAGCATTCCCTCATCGGCCAGTTCATGAACCATTTTCCATAATTCTCGGCGGGAAATCGGGTCAACGCCAACGCCGGGCTCATCCAGCAACAGAACTTTAGGCTGGCCTATCAAGGTACAGGCTAACCCCAGTTTTTGTTTCATACCGCCGGATAGTTTTCCGGCTAAGCGATCGGTAAAGCGGGTTAAGTCAGTAAAGGTGAGTAATTTCTCGAAGGTTGCCCGCCGTTCTTCACCGATAACGCTGCGCAAATCAGCATACAGGTTAAGATTCTCCATCACTGACAGGTCTTCATACAGGCCGAACTTTTGTGGCATATAGCCTAAAACGGCATGCAGTTCACGATCTTGTTTAATCGGATCCAGGTTTGTTACACGGAGAGTGCCTGAGTCCTGTTTGAGCAAACCCGCCAGCATGCGGATAAGCGTTGTTTTTCCTGCGCCGTCAGGACCAACCAGCCCCATAACGGCGCCGCTTTCTATGCTGGTTGTCAGGCTGGCAACCGCCGGGCGTTCCATGCCTTTAAAGCATTTTTCAACGCCTTCCAGCACAATGGTATGGCCGGTGGAGGTCGCAGAAGTTTTCGTTATCATCATTTGGCCTAATGAGACGGGAAGGCAATGGTGACCGGCATTCCCTGCCGTAGATGATCGTCAGGATCGGTGACAATAATGCGCAACCGGTAAACCAAGTCGGTGCGTAACTCCGGGGTTTCTACATTCTTAGGTGTAAATTCAGCATTAGGTGAAACAAAGCCAATAGTGCCGTGGTAAGGCTGGCTTGGGCGGGCATCAGTATAAATTTCGAGTTCAGTACCGGGCACTGCGCGAGATAAATTTATTTCGCTGACATAGGCGCGTATCCAGACCGGATTAGTCAGTGACAGGCTAAATACGGTATTACTGGCGCTTAGCATGCTGCCGGGCTCAACGGCCCGGGTTAAAATAGTACCGGCTGATGGCGATATTAACCGGGTATCAGACAGATTAAGCTCGGCCTGTTTCAGCACCGCTTCGGCCTCAGCCAACGCGGCTCTGGCCTGCGCGATTTCTTGCGGACGGTAACCACTTTCAAACTGAGACAGCTTATCTTTCGCCGACTGGAGCGTAGCTTTGGCCTGATCCCGGGCGTTTTTGGCATCTTCTAACGTATTGGCAGATATAGCGCGAGTTTTCCACAGCCCAAGCTGGCGCTGATAAAAACTTTGGGCATAGTCAGAGGCCGATTGGCTCTGTTCGACGGCTGCCCGAACCTGAGCAATTTCTTCCGCCCGGTAGCCTTCTTCAGCTAAGGCCAGCTTAGCCCGAAGTCCTTCAACATTGGCTTTTGCCTGCAATACCGAGTTTTGGAAAGGAGCATCATCTAACTGCCCGAGAAGCTGGCCGGGAGTAACCATATCCCCTTCATCAACGTTCAGCGAGGCCAGTCGACCATTGACCCTAAAACTAAGGTTAACGGTTCTGATATCAACATTACCGTAGAGCGTGAGGTTCTGGTTATTTCGGCTGGTATAGCTATTCCAGCCGTAAACAGCACCGGCCAGTAATATCAACGCTAAAATAATGACGAGGATTTTTTTCTTACTCATGACCTAAGGCTCCTGTCTCTATTGCAACCATATCCATCATACTTCAAGTCGCATCTTTGTTGGCTGCGCTTGTTCGCCCGAATCACTTACTTGAGTAAGCTCACCGGGACTATTCGGCCCATCCATGGGCCTCACCTCTCCGAGGCCGCTGCAAGCAGCGTTCAAATCTGTTCCAGACAGATTTGTTACTCCCTTGCCGCCGCAATGCAACTCGAATTATTTTTGGCTATATGTCCATCATACTTCAAGCCGCATCTTTGTTGGCTGCGCTTGTTCGCCCGAATCACTTACTTGACTGACCGATTTATCATCCCGGCGATTTTCTTTTTTACCGTTTTTCTGAAAATTGAATTATTTTAGCTATATATGACAGATTTTCATTCCAATAAAGTTAACACGAAGCAACCGCTTCAGGGACTGTTATTTGATCAGGATAGTTAAACGTGTTGCAAAAATTAAGCTTTTACAGCATAGACGCAGGGATAAAACTTGCGAGAAGGGAGAGGGAGAACGCTGCAAGGAAATCAAAAAGGCCACCTAAAACAGATGGCCTCTGAGTTTTGGGGGGAACTTATCTATACGCCGGAGAGACTACAGAATAACGACCGCTGCCCAGTAACATGGTAATAATGGCGGCCAGGAAGTACATAGCTTCAACTTCCAGTCCCCAGGCACCCACGTTAGTTACGGTAAAGAATTTGCCGGTGCCGACCATCAAGGTTGCAACCAATAAGTTAATCGCCACAATAAAGGCCGCCGGACGGGTGAAAATACCTAATATGATCAGTACGGGTGCAACAATCTCACCAATATAAACGCCATAAGCGACAAAGGCAGGAATGCCCTGACTGACCAGCATTCCTTCAATCCAGCCGGTACCGTGTTGTAATTTAGCGACGCCGTGGAAAATCATTAATACAGAAAATGTGATTCTAAGCAGAAGTTTACCGCCATCAGGGTGGTCGGTAAGTCTGGTGAATAGTTGATTTAAGTTAGCTAGCATGGCAGTCATCCCGTTTAATAATCTGATAATGGGCTATTAAATCTAATTACCAGAAAAAATTAGTTCAATGTATGTGAAAATATAAAAATAGCAAATTAATAATCTGCTGTTGAGGAAGTATAATTATAGGTGAATTTTTTGAGTTTAATAGTCGACGAACATTTTATTTTTCTTTGCGAAATAAGGAACTTAGATTAATGTTTTAAGCTAAAGCTGTGTCAATCTCGATAATGGCTTCTTTTTGGAATTTAATTCTAATTTTTTGATATAAAATTAGTTTATAAGCTAAAGTTGTACATAATTCAGTCTATAAATTTGATTTAGTTAGTCAAAATAACTGAATGAAAATGCAGGGTTTCTTTGATGAACTAATAGGGAGTTTATAGTCCGTTGTGAAATAGTTAACCTGATATTGATCTGTCCGGTTGTTTAAATGCTTTTTGTACGTATGAATTACCTCCATGCTACAGGCTCACTTCTGTTTTAAAGTAAATTAGTTGAAAACTTGGTAATTATGACAGTATCCGCATTTCACATTAAGGATTATGCTATAGGATGAGTAACTGATAGCCGTAATTATATTCAGAGCCATAATGCAGAGGTATGAATGGAATTTTTTAAATATGATTTGGGGATTAAACAGTCTCTTGAGCAAAGCCTGAAAGACTTTGGTATCAAAAGATATTCCTACTTTTTATCACAAAAATCCATCAATTCATCCCCGTTAGTGATATCTAATTATCCTACCGAATGGGTGTCTGGTTATATGGACGCTGAGCTTTATTTGATAGATCCGGTATTTTTGTCGGCAAAGCAAACTATTCTGCCTTTTGCATGGAGTGAGATATCGAGCCCTGACAAGCCTTGGGGAGGCGGTGAGGTGCTTAAGTTTGCTCAACAGCATAACCTTTTTGATGGCTATACTTTTACTATTCACGATAACAATAATCATATGGCTTTATTGAGTTTTTGTAATATTGATGAAGACCAAGATTTTCATTGTAATATTAGAAAGTATAAAGCAGAAATTCAATTGCTATTGAATTATACCCATGATGAAATTATTAAAACCATTCTAAATTACCAACTGGCTAATAAACAATGCATTCTGTCTTCCCGTGAAATAGAAATATTACAGTGGGTTAGTTTAGGTAAAACCTATGTTGAATCTGCGATAATATTAGGCATTCGTGAAAGAACAATAAAATTCCATATGAAAAATATAGTCAATAAGCTAAACGTATCTAATGCCAAGCATGCAATAAAGAAAGCGATAGAGTTAGATTTGTTAGATTAAAGTAGCAAATTTCATATCTAAGCGGTGCTTTGTAACCCTACCTATTCTTAATTCTTTTACTATGTAATTTTTTCATATAAAAGAAGAGTTAATTTAAATTATCATCATGATTTATAATGAATAATTAGCTTTTCTAACTGATATGGTATCTGAATGTAATCGGTAAAGCTTATGAGGTAAATCAGCTTTTGACCAATTCTCCTCAAAATAAATATAATTCTATTCTTTTATGTATCAATGTTAATAATAACCTTGGGCAATAACTTGAGTTATTGAATTTCAGTTTTAAAGCTATTTATACTTTTCATATCATTAAGTGCCTGTTCAACAAATAAATAGGCAATACCCATTACCTGTTTTTGGCGAGACAGTTGGCCGAAAATTATATTTGTGGCATTGGTTCTTACTGCATCAGTTTGATCAAATGGATTAAATCCAGTTTGTTCCTGAATAATATCTAACCATTCATTACCAAATCCACAGCTACGCCCGTAAAAATATATCCGGTTAATATTAAGTATATTAAGAAAATTATATAGGCTAAGACCAATGGCTTTTGCCGCATTGCTGACTAATGGCCTAAGATCTTCATCTCCCAAATGGTAATGTTTGATTAACCAATCGGTAGTCGGCGTTCTTAATACCCGATCCTGGTGGTGCCCTCTGGAGTGGCTTTTTAATATCATGCGCGCCTTTTTCTTTAAGGCTGATAAAGAGGCAATTGTCTCTAAACATCCGTAGCGACCACAGGCACAGGCTGCGCCATCAGGGTCAATAATGGTATGACCAATTTGACCACTGCCATACAGGCTACCGCGGTAAATTTGCTGGTTAATGACAAAGGATGAGCCAATGCCATAATCTACATTAATTACGCAAAAATCCTGATGATTAGAACCGTTTTGCCATTTTTCAGCCAGCGCCAGCATGATGCAGTCATTATCGATCAACAATTCGGTATTCAGCCGCTCTTCCAGCAGATATTTAATTTCAATCGGAGTATCCCACGGGGCCTGTGGCATATTTTGTGATACGCCGGTGACCGGATTAACCTGACCATGAATCGATAGGGCTAGCCGTAACGGGAGCTGACGGTGCATATGGTGATATTCCCGGTACAGCTTTTCTATCTCTTCAAGTAACGCTTCCGGCGTTGTGGCTTTAATTGCAGTGAGCCTTAAAGGGGATTGGGCTGTGATTAGGCCATCGACTAATACGCTTTCAATCATATATGGAGAGATATTCAGACACAGAATATAGCCATCGGGTGGGCGAATCTGATAACTACCGCCGCTTAACCCGCGGGAATGGAGGTTCTCCTGCCGGTGTAAAACTTTATTTTCTTGCTCAAGCTCATCCAGTATTTTGCTGATTGCCGGAATAGAAAGCTGTGAAAGTTTGGCCAGAGTAGATTTGCTGGCGATTTTTTCCCGATACAGGATCTCCAGTAAAATTCTTTTATTGTAATGACGTATCCGATGATTATTTAGCCCGATGGGTGACACTTCACTAAACTCCGTTAACTGTATTGCGTGAGCATTGTGCGTAATTCCTCTTATTGTGTCCATTAAACTGCCATATATGCAAATTTTAGTATCAATAGTTAAATTTAAGGGGATGTATGAACCAGGTTAAGGTTTGGCAGCAAAGTGTTGATATTCCAACCTATGAAGTTGGCCCTCAGGATGAGAACCCGATGTTTTTAGAAAATCGGGTTTATCAGGGGTCATCGGGTGCGGTTTACCCTTATGGCGTGATAGACACCATTACCGGTGAGAAATCGCTTCGCCGCTATCAGGCAGTCTACTTAGAAAATGATTACATTCGAATAATGCTGTTGCCTGAATTAGGCGGGCGCATTCAGCGGGCTTACGACAAAGTTAAACAACGGGATTTTGTTTATCATAACGAGGTGGTTAAACCCGCTCTGGTGGGGCTTATTGGCCCGTGGATTTCCGGTGGCATTGAGTTTAATTGGCCCCAGCACCATCGCCCGACCACCTATATGGCGATCGATGTTCAAATTCAGCAGCATGATGATGGTGCTCAAACCGTCTGGCTGGGTGAAATTGAACCTATGCGTGGCCTTCAGGTGATGACGGGTTTTACCCTCTATCCCGACCGAGCGCTGGTTGAAATCAGTGCCAAAGTCTACAACGGTAACGACACCCCTCGTCATTTCCTGTGGTGGGCTAACCCGGCGGTGAAAGGCGGTGATGACCACCAAAGCGTATTCCCGCCGGACGTAACCGCAGTATTCGATCACGGTAAACGTGACGTATCTTCTTTCCCCATTGCGCAGGGTACCTACTATAAGGTGGACTATTCCGCCGGGGTTGATATCTCTCGCTATAAAAATATTCCGGTACCGACATCCTATATGGCCGGTAAATCGGACTATGACTTCGTCGGGGCATATAGCCATGATGAGCAGGGCGGTTTATTGCATATTGCCGACCACCATGTTTCTCCGGGAAAGAAGCAGTGGACATGGGGCAACTGTGAATTTGGCCAAGCATGGGACCGCAGCCTGACCGATGAGAACGGTCCTTATATTGAACTGATGACCGGCGTATTTACCGATAACCAACCTGATTTTACTTGGTTAGATGCCTATGAAGAGAAGCGCTTTGTTCAAAACTTCCTGCCTTACAATACGTTGGGAATGGTACAGAATGCCAATACTCAGGCGGCGCTTAAGTTAGAACGTCAGAATGGTCAACTGGTATGGGGAATATATGCGGTTTCACCACTGAACAATGCCCGTTTAATTATTGCTACTGAACGCGGCGATAATATTTTACTGGATCGTCCGGTGACGCTGGCGCCCTGTGAAGCGTTAATGGAAAATCTGGCGCAAACCACTGAGGATCGCCTGACCATCGTTCTGCTAGACCAACAGGGGCAGGAAGTTCTTCGCTATCTGGAACATTTAGCTCAGCCTGAACCCTTACCGAGTCCGGCAAGCGTACCGCTAAAACCGGCGTTGATTGCCAGCGCCGATGAAGCCTATTTTATTGGCCAGCACTTAGATCAGTATAACCATGCCAGCCGTTCAGCATTTGATTACTATCAGCGCGGGCTGGAGCTGGATTCCGGCGACTATCGCTGTAATTTAGCATTGGCAACGCTGGAATATAACAGAGCGAATTTCGAGCAGGCAATCGGCTACGCTGACAGTGCATTAACGCGGGCACATCGGCTGAATATTAATCCTCAGTGCGGTAAAGCCAGTTTGATCCGCGGCTGTGCCTATGAGCGTTTGGGTAATGTTGAACAGGCTTATGAAGACTTCTACCGGGCCACTTGGAGCGGTAACGGCAAAGAGGGTGGGTTCTACGGTCTGGCACGAATATCTAGCCGCCAGAAAAAATATCAACAGGCCCTGACCTTTACTGAAAATAGCCTGACATGCAATGGCGCGAACTATCATACGATTGCCCTAAAAGCCCTGTTATTACACAAGTTGGGGCAGTCTGAACAGAGCCTGAATTATATCGACCTTCAACTGGCAAGTTATCCGTTGAATTATGCCCTTTATTACCTGCGTTTGACCGTGACCGGTGCAGCAGCCGATGCTGAAAAACTACGTCAGGTAACCGGTGGCAGAGGAATCAATGCTTTATCTATTGCCGGCTGGCTGGTCGAACTGGGCCAACAGGATTTGGCCTTGGATCTATTGACGGTGCTGGATAATCAGGAAACTCTGCCGCTGTATTTACGCGCCAGTCTGAGTAAACAGAACCTCTCTGCGACCGAGTATCAGGCTTTACTTCAACAGGCCCGAGATGCATTTAGCCACCGGGTACGCTTCCCTAATACATTGATTGAAGTCCAAATGCTGACGGCACTAACAGAGTGCTATTTCGCTCAGTATTTACTGGGTTGCTTCTACTATAGCAAGCGTAATTACGCCAAGGCCGTTGCATTATGGGAGCGTTCAGCCGAGCTGGAACCGGGCTTTGCCGGTGTGTGGCGTAATCTTGGCGTTTACGCTTTCAATAAACAGCAAAATGGCGATAAGGCTGAGCAATATCTGAGCCGTGCGGTTGAACTTAGTCCCCATGATGCCCGGTTGTTGTTTGAGCTGGACTATCTGCGTAAGTTGAAAGGGCTGGCACCGCAACAGCGTTTGGCTGCCCTCGAACCGTACCAGAGCATTGTGCTTAAGCGTGACGACTTAACCGCGGAGCTGATTAGCCTGTTGCATATCTGTGGTAAGCCCGAGCTCGCCGCCCGCATCCTTTCACAACGGGACTTCCACCCATGGGAAGGCGGAGAAGGGAAAATTACCGGCCAGTATCTGATTAATCTCCAGCGCAGGGCATTTGACTTGTTGATGAACGGTCAGGCGCAACAGGCTCAGGCGCTGCTTCAGCAGGCTCTTCACTATCCTGAAAACTTCGGTGAAGGGCGTTTAGTTGGTCAGACTGATAACGATCTTTATTACTGGCTGGCGGTTTGCGCAGAGGCATTAAACGATCGTACATCGGCCCGGGATTTCTATCAAAAAGCGGCGCAGGGAAGCGGGCAGATCGGTGAGAGCAAGTACTACAACGATCAGCCGGTAGACTATCTGTTCTATCAGGGAATGGCCAAGGCTCAGTTGGGGCAAACTCAACAGGCTGAGCAGATCTTCTCTCAAATGCTTGATTGGGCCGACAAAGCTAAAGATCGGCCGTTTGAAGCCGACTTCTTTGCCGTGTCGCTACCGGATCTGGTGGTGTTAGACAGTGACGGGCAGCACAAGCACCAACAACACTGCCTGTTTGTCAAAACGCTGGCCTATCTGGGGCAGGGGAATACCCCACAGTTCAACGCATCATTACAACAATTATTGGCATTGAATCCAAATCACGATAAGGCACACCTGTTTAGCCTGTTAGGTAACAGCTTGCTGGCCCGTGGAAACTAATCGGCTCTGTCCAAAAGGATAATGAGATGAATAATAATACTAAATTAAATATGCCCTACGTTTGGATGATCTGTTTAGTAGCCGCCTGCGGTGGCCTGTTATTCGGTTATGACTGGGTGGTAATCGGCGGGGCTAAGCCTTTCTATGAAGCCTATTTCCACATTACCGATCCGGCCGTTTCCGGCTGGGCGATGAGCTCGGCGCTGGTGGGGTGTGTGTTCGGTGCGGTTATTTCCGGCATGATTTCCGATCGCTTTGGCCGCCGGTTACCGTTATTGCTGGCGGCGGTGATGTTTACCGTTTCAGCATGGGGAACCGCTGCCGCCAGCAGTTTCGATATGTTTATTATTTATCGGATCGTCGGTGGCGTTGGTATTGGTCTGGCATCGGCACTGTCACCGGTTTATATCGCTGAAATCAGTCCGGCCGCCAAGCGCGGGCGGTTTGTTGCGGTTAACCAGTTAACCATCGTTATTGGCGTGCTGGCGGCTCAACTGATCAATTTGATGATCGCTGAGCCGGTGGCCAGTCAGGCAACTCAGATGGATATCCTTAATAGCTGGAACGGTCAGACCGGATGGCGCTACATGTTTGGTTCAGGCATTGTCCCGGCGGTGGCATTTCTTTTACTGATGTTTGTTGTACCAGAGTCTCCGCGCTGGCTGGTGAAAGCCGGTCGTTATGAGCAGGCAAAAAAGGTCCTTAAGCGCATTGGTGATGAAGCTTATGCTGCCGCTACTCTGGCTGAAATTCGCCAGTCTATCGGTTCAGAGAAGCAGAAAGTACCTATGTCTGAACTGCTGGACCCGAAAGTCAGGCCGATCGTTGTCATTGGTATCGTATTGGCGGTATTCCAACAGTGGTGCGGGATTAACGTAATCTTTAACTATGCTCAGGAGATTTTTGCCTCAGCCGGATTTGATATTAACGACACCTTGAAGTCGATTGTTGCCACCGGTTTAATCAATCTGATCTTTACTATTTTGGCTCTGCCGCTGGTTGACCGCTTAGGCCGCCGTAAGTTGATGCTGATAGGATCGTTAGGATTAACCGTTATCTATGCACTGATTGCCAGCGCCTATGCGTTCGGTATTTTGGGGCTGCCGGTGCTGATTCTGGTTTTGGCCGCTATCGCGATTTATGTCCTGACGCTGGCGCCGGTAACATGGGTGCTGCTGTCAGAGATCTTCCCTAATCGGGTTCGTGGTATGGCGATGGCAGTAGGGACTTTCTCGCTGTGGGTCGCCTGCTTCTTACTGACTTATACCTTCCCGCTACTGAATGCCAGCCTGGGCGCTTCAGGAAGTTTCTTGCTGTATGGCGTAATTTGTCTGATGGGCTTTATGTTTATTAAAGCTAAGGTGCCGGAGACTAAAGGCATCACGCTGGAAGCGCTGGAGACTTTGCTGGGCGGAAACCGAACCGTTGAGGTTAACGGGGTTGAAGAAGCGGAAGCTAAGTAGTCTGGCTGCATATTATAGACCCTCGACAAGATCCCTTTGCGGATCTTGTCGCATAAGTGGCTAATAAACCTGAAATACGGAGCACTACCGGGCATGAACGATATTATCGAACTCAGTCATTCATCTCTCACCCTGCAACTTCGCTTGCAGGGGGCTGCCGTTTTAGGGCTATACGACGGCCAACAAAGCAAACGGCCTTTACTGCGGCCTGCGCCGGGCTTTGATGCTCCTATCGGGGAGTGTGCGCTATTTCCCATGCTACCGCTGGCTAATCGAGTTGAGGGCAATAGCTTTACTCGCCAAGGGCACCGTTACAAGCTACCGGACAGCGTGATGGACGATCGCTTCTTCTTACACGGTGATGGCTGGCTCAAACCCTGGACGTTAGTCGAGCAGCAAGAATCAACGGTCTGTTTGGCTTTAGAGTCTTGTGTTGAGGGTCTGTATCACTATCAGGCCTATCTTCATTACGGGCTGATTGAAAACATATTTTATGCCACGCTTCAGTTAACCCATCTGGCTGAAACGCCTTTCCCATACGGTTTGGGCTTCCATCCGTTTCTGATGAAAACGCCGGCGGCCGAGTTGCAGTTTGAATGCGGTGGTTATTGGCCTGAGCGGGAGTTCCACTTACCGGGAAAATGGTGTTCTGAATTGCCGGATACTCTGGACTTCCAGCTACCGAAAAGCCCCGGCGATATCTGGATAAATAATGCTTTTTCTGACTGGCCGGGCTCGGTCAGCCTGCGCGATGAGATCTATGGTCATAGCCTGACAATGCACAGCGATGCTGACTATTTGATGGTTTATCAGCCAGCCGGTAAACAGGTCATGCCGTTTATCTGCCTGGAGCCGCAGACTCATCCGGTGAATGCGCATAATCATCCTCAGCTACCGGGGTTAAAACTATTACGCCGGGGCGAGAGCTGTACGCTGAATATGCAAATTGTCAGTGAGGTTTTGGCTAAATAAGGTTGGAGTAAAGCCAGTTTTTAACCGTGATGCCAGGCGATATCAGAAAATAGCGCTGTGCCGGGCATGGCGGACTGTTCGGATGAGTCATGGCAATCCAACCGGACTGAAGGGCGGGTAACCGATAATATTGCCGCAAGCCCCCTCGATGGCTGAGGGCTAAACGGCGAATCAGTTCACTGCCTTTGACTCGTTCATTTGACCTGATACAGGATAATAGCGATGTTTAAGTTCAATATCCTGCCCAGCTCACATTCTTGATGCAAATTTTTAGTTCTTAAACTCAATTCATAATCATATTTTTTGATTTAATAATCGACTCTATGACGTGAATCACCATTGTATCAACGCTAACTAATTGTAATTTTTCCAGCATCAAATTTTTTGTTGCAGCACTGTAAATCATTTAGCTGGTCGATTAAGTCATTGCTCCTATACTGGCTACAGAAATAGAAATACTCTCATTATCCCACTCCCTACAAGGGAATTAAGGAGCTTCAAAATGACACAACACACTTTCCGTGCTGAACCTTTTGCTCTGCCGTTTGATGTAAAAACGACTGCGCTGGTGATGATCGATATGCAGCGTGACTTTGTTGAACCGGGTGGTTTTGGCGAGGCTCTAGGTAATGATGTTTCTCTGGTGCGTACGGCAATTAAGCCCTGCGGCACAGTGTTAGACGCCGCACGTCAAAGCAAAATGTTAGTTATTCATACCCGAGAAGGGCATCGGGCTGATTTGTCCGATTGCCCGCCGGCGAAGTTAACCCGTGGTGGCCAGACGTTTATTGGCACTGATGGCCCGATGGGGCGTATTTTAGTGCGCGGTGAGGCCGGCCACGACATTATCCCCGAGCTCTATCCTGTTGCCGGTGAGCCGGTGATTGATAAGCCGGGTAAAGGCGCATTCTATCAAACTGACCTGCACCTGATTTTACAAAACCACGGTATTAAAACCCTGATCGTTTGTGGTGTAACCACCGAAGTGTGCGTAACGACGACCGTACGTGAGGCCAACGACCGTGGCTATGAGTGCATTATTCCTCAAGACTGCGTCGGCTCTTACTTCCCGGAATTCCAGAAGTATGCACTAGAGATGATTAAAGCTCAGGGCGCTATTTTTGGCTGGGTAAGTGATTCAGCCGCTATTGTCGATGGTCTAAAGTAATACCGGCGTCAGAGCGGGAGATATAACCATGATAGATACTACTAAGTTACCGGTACTTTCAGTCGGCTATTTGGTTAATTTTCCCGTTCAGGAAACCCATCGCTTTCAGGTGCATAGCTGCTTTGAACATGCGCTTAATCTGACAGCGGAAGACGGAAGCCTGCTGACGCTGTTAAGCCATCACTACCAAAATTTACCCGCGGCTATTCGGGTTAATGCGCCCGACGGTTGGAACTGGGGTCAGGTGAGCTGTCGTGACAAGACTGTGGTAGCGCATAACAACGGGCTATTTGGTGATGGTTGGTCCGTCGATTTAAATCATGCCGTTTACTGGCGACCGGAGCCTTTAAGGGCGAATGCTAATCATCAGGCCCTGTTACAGGCCCAGCGCCACTACCCGGCGCTGGTGAATCAGTTAGTCGCTTATTGTTTGAATAGCCAGATAACTAGCAGCCTTCAGCTATTACCTGAGTGGCCTACTACAGGGCGATTACCTATTTTGGCACTGAAAGACGATGGTCAGGCGCTGGAGTATCAGGTCTCTCAGCTAATCGGTTTTGGTCATGGCTTAACGCCGGACGGAGATGATTATTTGGTCGGCTATTTTGCCGCACTCTGGTCCTGGCAGCATTTGGCCGATGTTGCTGCTCATCTGGCTTTGCTAAGCCAAATTATCCACAGGCAACTGGGTAAAACCACCGATATTAGTCAGCACTATTTAACTCAGGCATTACAGGGACACTTCTCTGAGCCGGTTAGTCGACTGCTGGCAGCCGTTTTTAAGCGGGCATCAGCGGATGAGGTTTCATCTTCAGCCTATCAAGTAATGCAATTCGGCGCTTCTTCCGGAGTGGACTGTCTGGCCGGTTTATTACACGGATTACGTAGTCTGAAATCAATAAGTTAAGTAGCAAATAACCACTAATACATTCTGTATGTTAATCGCTTCCGTAGAGACGGCAGCGCATCAACATAGCCATAACTTTGCCTGAAGAAAGTGAACAGGCATCTGAAACACAGGTAATAACGATGAGCGTTAAACATAAAGTTTTTGCCAATCTCTATCAGGATTCGGTTTCCCTGATGCAGATATCAGCCCAAATCAGCAAATTGCCGGGCATTGAGCAAGCGTCTGTAGTGATGGGGACTGACAATAATCTGATCCAACTGCGTGATGCGGGATTAGACAACGGCTGTCAGGCCGGCCCGAACGATTTAATTATTGCTGTCCGGGGCGATGACGCGGCCTGTGATGAAGCATTAACCATGGCAGAACAGCGACTGAACAGTAAGCCGGAAGAGAGCGTGGGAGACGGTATCAAGCGGCCAACCTTAGTCAGTCTGGATATGGCACTGGAAACTGAAGCCGGTTCAAATCTGGCATTGATTTCTGTGCCCGGCGACTATGCCGCAGCAGAAGCGATTAAGTCGCTGCAGTTGGGTATGAACGTGATGCTGTTCAGCGATAACGTCAGCCTCGAACACGAAAAACAGATCAAAATGCTGGCCCGTGACAAACACCTGTTGGTGATGGGCCCTGACTGCGGAACCGCCATTATTAACGGTATGCCGTTGGGTTTTGCCAACGTGGTTAAACGCGGTGCTATTGGCGTGGTTGCCGCGTCCGGCACGGGTTTACAAGAGGTTAGCTGTCGAATCGACCAGCTTGGCGCCGGTATTTCTCAGGCACTGGGTACCGGTGGTCACGATTTACATGAAGAGATCGGCGGTATTTCAATGCTGTTTGGTCTGGATGCGCTGGCTAATGATGCTGAGACTCAGGTAATAGTTCTGATCTCTAAGCCACCGGCCCGCCCGGTTGCAGAACAAATTCTTAAACGCGCTCAGGCCTGTGGTAAGCCGGTTGTGGTCAACTTCCTCGGTGCGCAGGCTGACGAAGTCGGCCTGCCGGGCATTACGCCTGCGGGTACGCTGGCGGATGCTGCTGAAATCGCGGTGGCATTGCTCAATAAGCGCACATTGCCGGAGTCTGTGGCGGTCATCGCCGATCAAGACCAAGCGATGCTGGCTGAAAGCAGCATGAAGTTAGACGCTCAACGCCAAGAGATTCGTGGCGTATTTGCCGGCGGAACTTTCTGTTATGAAAGCCAACTGATTTGCCGCCAGCAGGGCTTCGCTGCCTGTTCAAATACGCCCGTGGCCGGTAATACCAAGCTGGCTGATATCTGGCATAGTCAGGGCAATACGCTGGTGGATATGGGGGACGACGATTTTACCAACGGTCGCCCGCATCCGATGATTGACCCGACGCTACGTAATCAACGTATTTATCAAGAACTCATCGATGTTAAAACCGCCGTGGTGCTGTTTGATTTAGTGCTGGGCTATGGCGCTTCGGCTGAACCGGCCACTGAACTGGTTGAGCTATTAAATCAGGTTCGGGCTCAGGCCGGAGCTAAAGGGTTACCTCTGCTGATTGCCCACGTCTGCGGTACTGAAGCCGATCCTCAGGTCAGATCTCGCCAGATTGAAGCGCTGTGTCAGGCCGGCGTTTTAGTGGCCGGTTGTAATGCTCAGGCAGCCCTGTGGGCCAGCCACGTTGCTCACCTTCAGGCTAACAAATAACGGAGTCCATGATGAACGAACTATTTAGTCAACCGCTGAAAGTGATTAACGCCGGTCTGGCCAGCTTTGCCGATAACTTAAAACAGGCAGGCGGTGATGTGATTAACCTAAGTTGGCAGCCACCGGCGCTGGGTAATGTCAAAGCGGGTTTGGATTTAGCCTGGTTAATGCGCCACCCACTGGTCGAGCAGGCCAATCAACAGGCATTCCAACAATATCTCAGTGCTCAGCCGGTATTAACCGACGTGATGTTAGCGCGTGAAGCCATTGCTGAAATGGCTCAGCGTAAGTTGATTCTACATTCAGGACCGCCGATTGCGTGGCCGGATATGTGTGGCCCGGTTAAAGGAGCCATCATCGGCGCCATCCTGTTTGAAGGATGGGCGACCAGCCACCAAGCGGCAGAGAAACTGATAACAGACGGCAAGATAGATCTTGAACCTTGTCACCACTATCAGGCAGTCGGGCCGATGGCCGGTATTATCAGCCCGTCGATGCCGCTGTGGGTGATTGAAAATAAAAATAACGGTCGCCGCTCTTTCTGTAACTTCAACGAAGGCTTAGGCAAAGTTCTGCGTTTTGGTGCTAATAACGATGAAGTGCTTAATCGTCTGCACTGGATGGCCGATGAGCTGGCACCGGCACTGAAAAAAGCGGTACAGGTTCTGGGTGAGCTGGAGCTCAAACCGTTGATGGCTCAGGCGCTACATATGGGCGATGAAGTCCATAACCGTAATGCAGCGGCGACCGGGCTGCTGATTAAACGCCTGATCCCGGCGCTGTTGGACAGCGGTTTACCGCTCGACCAGCTTCAGCGGGTTATGGCATTTCTTGTCAGTAATGACCACTTCTTCCTTAATTTATCGATGGCAGCCTGTAAGTCGATGATGGACGCTGCGGCTAACGTGCCGTTCAGTTCGATGGTGACCGTTATGGCGCGTAACGGCGTGAACTTCGGTATCCGCCTGTCAGGTACCGGCGACCAGTGGTTCCAGGCTCCGGCCAACCCAATTGATGGTCTGTTCTTCCCGGGCTATAGCGTAGACGATGCCACCGCTGACTTGGGCGATAGCGCGATTACTGAAACCGCAGGGGTAGGAGGATTTGCCATGGCGTCTTCTCCGGCCATTGTGAAGTTTGTTGGCGGAACGCCGGCGGACGCCACCAATAATAGCCGCCGTATGCAGGCAATCACCTTAGGCGGAAATCCGGCCTTCACTTTACCCGCATTGAACTTTGCACCAACGGCTGCCGGTATTGATGCACGCAAAGTGGTCGACCGCGGCATTCTGCCGATTATCAATACCGGTATTGCCCATAAGATGGCTGGCGTAGGTCAGATTGGTGCAGGAATTACTACCGCACCGATGCCGGGCTTTGTTGAAGCCATTATGGCGCTGGCCGAAAAGGTCAGAGAGCATGATCAGAAAAACGGTAGGAAAGCATCATGACTAAACCTTTAGCGATAGTGGCCGTCGGCGGCAATGCCCTGATCCTTGACGATCGGCACAACAGTATTCCGGATCAGTATCAGTCGGTAATCGAAAGCGTTCAGCATATTGCTGAAATGATTGAAGCCGGCTGGGACCTCGTCATTACTCATGGCAATGGCCCTCAGGTTGGCTTTATTTTACGCCGCTCTGAAATGTCGCAAACGGAAGTCGCTCCGGTACCTTTGGACTACGCGGTGGGTGATACCCAAGGGGCGATTGGCTATATGTTCCAGAAGGCACTGAACAACGAGCTTCAGCGTCGGGGGATCAATAAGCCGGTAGTGGCAATAGTTACTCAAACCCTAGTCAATTCTGAAGATCCTGCCTTTGGTCAGCCGACAAAACCGATCGGCGCCTTTTTCGATTTAGAGACTGCCCAGCAGCGTCAGCAAGAGTTGGGCTGGACCATGATGGAAGATGCGGGCCGCGGCTGGCGCCGTACCGTAGCCTCACCTCAACCATTAGAAATTATTGAGCACGGTGTTATCGCCAGTTTGCTGGCTCAGGGGTGTGTGGTTATAGCCTGCGGCGGCGGTGGTATTCCGGTTATCCGTCATGCAGATAAACAGCTGAGCGGCGTTGAAGCAGTCATCGATAAAGATCTGGCTTCCGCACTGTTGGCGGAACAGCTGGGAGCAGACCTGCTGTTGATCCCGACCGGCGTAGAGCAGGTGGCGGTTAATTTCGGCCAGCCGGATCAGCGCTGGTTAAGCAACTTAACCATGGATGAAGCGCAGGCGTTGATTGATCAGAACCAGTTTGGTGCCGGCAGTATGTTGCCGAAAGTCGAAGCCATTATGCGTTTTATTGCCCATAACCAGAAACAGGGCAAAGCCAGTAGCGGTTTGATTACCAGCCCGGAGGCGATTAAGCGGGCGTTGGCGCATAAAACCGGGACGTGGATATCGTCGTAATTTGAAGCGCTGTTCTTCAGAAAATTACTGACTAAATGGCCAATTGAATATTTGCGTAGATTTCGTCCGCAATAAAGGCGCCGGAATATTCACTTTTTCTGGCGGCGAAGGGCGATGTTTATGAGATTAGTGAGCGTCAGGGCTAGGATTACAGGCTACAGGAAGTAGCCTGTAATCCTCTCCTTTCGTTCGAATTTTTAGACCAACAAATTCAGCGGTGACCTTGCGAGGATCATCGCTAACTAAATCATGACTTAACAGGAGATTTATTATGGCAGCAACAACGCTGTTAGCCGTTAACGGAACGCTGATGCGCGGTCTGGAACTTAACCCAAATATGCTAAAAGCCGGTGGCGTGTTTGTGCGTGAAGATAAAACCGATGCTCATTACCGTATATGGACGATTAACGATCGTCATCCGGGCATGATTCGGGTGACTGAAGGCGGAACGTCCGTTGCGCTGGAGATCTGGCAACTACCGATGGCTTCTTTTGCCGATCTGCTTGCCAGCGAACCTGCCGGGCTGGCGATTGGTAAGGTTAAACTACAGGACGGTAGTGAAGTGCTGGGCGTTCTGGCAGAACCTTGGTTAGTTGAAGGCCAGAAAGAGATCACCGACTTAGGCTGCTGGCGTAAATATACCGGCCATTATCAACTAAGCTGAGCACAACGACACGAAGGAATATCGTATGCGTAAGACTAATGAAAATTTGGACACGGCTTCTGGCTATCGTATTGCCATGATCATGCTGGGTATTGCCGTTACGCCCGTACTGCTTTCGTCATCCAGTTTAGGTAACCAGCTGTCTGGCCCTGAATTAATTAAAGTCGTGGGTATTGGCGGATTTATTCTGGCCATTATTGCTTCTATTACTATCTGTGTCGGTGAAAAAGCCCGTTTACCGACCTACGGTATTGTTAAATATCCGTTTGGTGAGCAGGGCGCAGTGGCGATCAATATCCTGATGGCTATCAGCCTGTTCGGCTGGATTGCGGTAACGGCCAATATGTTCGGCCATTCGGTTCATGATTTGCTGGCTCCCTATATTGACCTGCCGGTTCCTTTGCTGGTGGCATTGGGCTGCGTGATTTTTGTTTGTTCTACCGCATTCGGCTTTGCCGTTTTAGGTAAGGTGGCCCAGTTTGCCGTTCCGGTTATTGCCTTTATGCTTTGCTATATTTTATACGTTGCGACTCACGGCGAGCCTATTGTTGTTGAGACGCTAAGCAGTATGAATACCGGCGTCGCAATCTCATCGGTGGTGGGGACCATTATTGTTCTGGTCGCTACCTTGCCTGATTTTGGCAGCTTTGTGCATAACCGTAAGCATGCGCTGATAGCTTCAGTTCTGACGTTCTTTGTGATTTATCCGCTGCTTTATTGGGCGGGCGCTATGCCAAGTGCATTAACCGGTCAAGGCTCTCTGTTAGGAGCGATGGCGATGTTTGGTGCGGTATTACCGGCTGCGCTGTTACTAATTTTTGCTACCGTCACCGGCAACGCCGGCAATATGTTCCAAGGTACTCTGGTAGTTTCTACTCTGTTAGCGCGTTTTCCTAAGTGGCAGATTACCATTGCGCTGGGCGTTTTAGCGGCGATTGTCGGTAGTATGGATATTATGGCGTGGTTTATTCCATTCCTATTATTCTTAGGTATTGCAACACCGCCGGTGGCCGGTATCTATATTGCTGACTTCTTTATGTATCGCCGCGGCGGATATGATGAAGCATTGCTGGCCAGTGAACCAAAAGTAAAAGTGCTGACGTTCGTGGCCTGGATTATTGGTTCTCTGGTCGGGTTTATGACGGTCAACGGCGTATTTACCTTAACCACTATCCCTTCGGTAGATTCGATTCTAGTGGCCTGTATTTGTTATATGGTGCTGAGCCGGGTTGGCGGCGCTAAGAAGGTTACTGCCTAGGTGGTGGCTGGGTTTATTATTTATAATGGATACCTAATAAGCCTAAATTCACATTTAAACTTAAATATTCGTCATCCCCGTGAAAACGGGGATTCAGGTTTTAGCTAACAAGCTAACTCTCGGCCTAAGGACTAGACTCCGTTTTTCAACGGTGTGACGAAGAAGTTTCCTCCACCCTCGCCATCCTCGCGAAAGCGAGGATCCAGGTTTTATAGCTGACAAGCTAACTCCCGGCCTAAGGACTGGACCCCGTTTTTCAACGGTGTGACGAAGATGTTTCTCCCGTTCTCGTCATCCTCGCGAAAGCGAGGATCCAGATTTTAGCTAACAAGCTAACTCTCGGCCTAAGGACTGGACTCCGTTTTTCAACGGGGTGACGAAGAAGTTTCCTCCGCCCTCGTCATCCTCGCGAAAGCGTGGATCCAGGTTTTAGCTAACAAGCTAACTCTCGACTTAAGGACTGGGCCCCGTTTTTCAACGGTGTGACGACAGGGTTCCTTTCTCCGTCATCCTCGCGCAGCGAATCATCCGGATTTTGGCTAACTAACCACACTTAGCTTAATATGGTGCAATCCACGACTAAATCGACATAAGCGTTAAGCATTACGGGTTCAATAGGGAGCGCAACTACCTTGATTAAGCATCCATCGCCTGAAGTAAATAACAATATTTCCGATAATCCGACCATTAGCGGTTTTCCATCCATTCTCTTAGGGCAACTTCAGATTAGTGCCGAAGATGCGAAGGCGAACGGTGCAATATCAGCGCGCAGTATTACCGTGTTCGGGGCTAAGGTTGATACCGGACAAATGTGGAATAACATAAAACTCTTTCGCAATGAGCTACTGGTGGTTGACGACACGGGAAGCACGCGAACAGAATATCAACTTGCTCAACATAATAACTGTGTTTACAGCGTGCCCAACGATCAAGTCTGCGAAGAAATGGGCGATATGTTTGATATCGGTAAAATTCGCTGCTTACGCCGGCCGCCTAAATGGAAACATGCTGACGCCAGTATCCCCATGCTCGGTGGTGATACCCTGTTGTTCCTTGGACAGTTCTATGCCGCTAAGTCAAAACTGATGAACCAATATTTTGGTAGCGGCCAAAGCATTTATCTATTTACCTTGGCAAGCGGTGATACTCTAAAATTCCAAGCGTTTATGCAGGATACCAGCGAGCAAACGGCTGAAGATCATTATCGTTTGGAAGAGCAGATGATGGCGTTCGATAGCCACTACAAGCACATTGATGAGGTAGAAATCTTAATAAAAGCAGGAGACAAGTACCTTCATCAGTATATTGCAGAACATAAACGTAGCGGTAAGGAGATACTGACCGTTCTGCTTCAATACGCGAAAACAAAAAGTCTTAAACAGCAGATACTCAAGCGCTTGGCGCTGGCCTAACCTTAACAATATAGATAAGCCAACATCGCCTAATTATATCGATGCTGGCTTATTTCAAGGAGCCAGCGGCTCCCTATATTATATTCACTATCTTGCCGGTTAGCTCGGAACAGCCACACCAGACTCAGAAATATGAGAGAATGTAAAACCACTGGTACCTATTGCGGGTACATTCTAAATAAAGAGCGGCGACGATGGATAGTCTGGGAATGTATATCATTATATTTGTCTACCTTGTGATCCCAGGATTGGTGGTTGGATCGGCATTATTGTTTGCCGCTTTGTGGATGAGAGGGAAGGCGATTGGCAAGCGGATGACGCTGATTAACGCCACGCTGCTAGTTGTCACTATGCTCGTCATAGCGGTTTATCGCTGGTTGGGTGTATTAGGTGTTTTTGTTCTTTTTGACGAATTTTTAGTTTATCTTGCCTGGGCCGCGGCCGCGGCATTGTTCTTGGCTTTTATTCTGGTTAATTTGTTGCCTGGCAGAGCCTATATCTTTAATCATCTTGTCACCGCGCTATTATTTGCCTTTGCCCTGAATTATTTTGTTGATCCTCCGATGGCATTTATCTCTGATAGTTTTAAATATCAAGAAAATAGAAATTCTTGGGATATTTATCACGCCGAAGGATTAAGCGCATTTGATGCGCAGTTTAAAGGTAAAACCCAGCAGGAAAAATATTCTCTGTATTCAGTTGCCATAATGGATAAAACTGCGCCTAAAGAGATCTATAGCTATTTTATTGGGCAACTGGGCAGCCCATTAAAGGACGATCAAGGGTCGTTGGATTATGTAGCGCATAAAAGTAATTATTATCAAATCCCTTTTTTTGATGCGATTCATCAAAAAAATCTCACCGCCTTACAGGTGTTTATTGATGAGTTTAAAACGGCTTCGCCAGAAGAACTTAAACATTATCAGGATATTGTCTATGCCGCGCCACCCTCATGGCTAGGGCTGGAAGAGACGTTTGCCAGAAAGGGAAATCCGCTTTACCAAAAACCCCGTGAGTCTGACGACGACCTCAAACTAGCGGACTTAATCCTCTCGGCATTCCCTCTGTTGGCACTAACTAAAGAAGATAAGCGGCCAATTATTGATATCACTATTGAAAATGCCGATCTTCGTGCGATGCAACTGTTCGCCAAATATTCTCAACCGAGCGGTGAGACACTGACCGCCGCGAGTTATGTGCTGGCAGGAGAAACGGATAGGTTAGTCAAACTACTAAAAACACAGCCTTCATTACTTAATCATCAAATGACGATTGGTAAACTTTATCCGGGAGGCACGAATCTACTGTCTTATATTGTGATGTTTGGTAACCAGAATACCCTACAGGCAGTGTTGCCGATGATTAACTGGCAAGATGAAAATCTCTATTACAGTAGAGGGTATAGTTTGATTTTGGCCCACGCCGCAGGCCGTGTCGCCGGAGTGTTACGCGGCGGCTCTGACGAAAAAAGCGAAGATGCCGTCTCGGCTTTCGCGCTGTTTCTCAATAAATTACTGGAAGAAAAAATAACCGTAAGCGATGAGCAACTCTGGAATATTGTGACCAATGATTTTTATATCAATAATGGCCGTGATAAGGGCAACGTGTTTAATCGCGAAGCGATAAAAACCATCTGTGACTCCAGCGTAGGGGCACAATTTTTAACTTATGTTAACCATTTAGATAAAAATTATACCAATGAACGGATAAAACTGAGCGTGGCTGAAATCACTAAAGTGTGTGGTGGGTAGCTTAGGGTAGAAACTGAATCCGAGAGAAAGGATTCGGGGAGTATTCAGGTATCAGGGTTGTTAGCAATATAGGGAGCCAGCGGCTCCCTATATTATTTTCACTATCTTGCCGGTTAGCTCGGAACAGCTTCACTGGCAGCATCCCTCGGCACCGAACACCAATTATTCCCCTGATTGATCCCGCCGTTCGGTGAGGTATACCCAAGGCAGCCGAGGATCGAGTCGAACAGCTCAACGTGGCGAAGTGTGGCACCGCTGCGTTGTTTAGCCCGCAGCTGCTCAAATGACTGCTCCCGCTCGGGCTGTGCTAAAAACTTATCTGATGCCCATACCATAACCGGTACGCGGAACTGCTCTGGCGGAGCCATTTCTCTTGGCGTTGCGTGGAAATGGCTATTTTCATCAATCGACTCGCCGTGGTCGGCAGAGTAGATCACTAGCGCATTCTTATCGCGCAGCTGGTCGATAACGCTGTCAATAAAGCTATCGGTATACAGCACGCTGTTATCGAACGAGTTAACTAGCTGGGCTTTACTGCATGAGTCATCGATACCCATGCATTCTGGCGTGTAAGGACCAAAACCGGACGGATAGCGCTGAGAGTAGAGGTAGTGAGAACCTTTGGTGTGCAGGATGACTAAGTGTTTCCCCTGCGGGTGGTTTTTTAATGAGTTATCCAGCTCATTGACTAATAACATGTCATCAACCGGTTTACCGTCGTTGCGTTTTTCTGAGGCGATGGTTTCACGGAATGCATATTGGTCGGCATTGGTATTATTGTAAAACCAGATCTCACTCTGCATCGCAAACAGCTCAGAGCTGAACCCCAAAGAAGACATCACCGAGAAGACATTCTGTTCTTTCAGAGTGCGCTGTGGGTTATCTTTGGTTCCGCCTTCACGCACAAACATACAGCGTAAAGAGAGCTTAGTTGCCGTATCGCAAGAGGTGCCTTTAAACATCAGCAGGTTTTTTTCTTTGGCCATTTTAGGCGTAGTTTCCCGCTCATATCCCAACATCCCCATATGATCCCAACGGGTGGTCTCGCCGATAATAAACACTACATAGGTTTGATCTATATCCGCCGGTGCAACGTAGGTGAACTGTTTCGCCGGGTCAAACAGGTCTCGCGTATCCTGACTTTCATCGATTTGTGTATAGGTAAATAATCCGAGGGCGGCCAGCCAGTTTGACGGTAAATAGGAGTGGGCGACTACGCCACCGTAGCTTGGCATATCAGTATTGGTCAGCTTTTCATTCACCGTCTGCTCTGCATCTTGCATGCGTAACGGCAGCCAAACCAGCAGGCCTGCGATAACCATAATCACCACGGAAGAGATGCGATGGCCGGGCTTTTTTAATTGCTCAATCAGCGTATTGCGCAGCGAGCTGCTCCAGATAAGCAACAACGGGATCATACTGATAGCGGCAACCCACAGGCCAAATTTAAAGCCGATTGATTCGACACTCAGGTCTATATCTGTGGTCATGACGGAAAGGATGATGCCGTAGCCGATAACTACGTTAAAGAACACCATATAGTAGCTGGCGGCGACGGAGATAATCACGAACAGGCTGGCTACAACACGGAAAAATAGTCGGCCGCCAAGAGACAGCAGGCGCATAACGAAGAAGGTAAATAAGATAATAACGACAACTTCTGTCAGGGCTTCTAGTTGTTTTTCGACATCAAGTTGTAGGGTAAAACGACGGTAGAATACGGATAGGTTGAGGAAAATGCCAATATAGAGGGCCAACAGCAATGAGAGATTTTGCTGCGATAACGCCTTTAGTTTATTCATAAATGTTGAATCATGTATTTATCGCTTTATAGCGTAACGAGTAGCGGTGGTGTGAGAGTGTAACAAGTTATCTGAGAGTTCTCAGAGAAAAATATTAATAATCACAATGAGTTGCAACGCTTTCTGTGGGTTTTAAGCCGGAATTTCACGGAGGTTGATGATAGTTAGTCATAAATTCATATCATTGATATTCAGGAATGAAAAAACTGCTTACAACTGACGCATTGTTCTGACATCGAGTTGCATCTCAGGTTCAACTACTCCATCATCTTTGGGCGTATTTATCTTATTGCTTGTATAACCGTTATCGGGAATCCACTATGTTTATCTCTGATGAAACTATCCGAATTGTCCGCCTGGTTGCTGAGTATCAGAGTATTACCACGGCGGCAGAACAGATTAACAAAGTCCCCTCAGCGATTAGCTATACGGTTAAAAAACTGGAAGAAACCTTTGGCGTAGAGCTGTTTATTCGCAAAGGCAGATATATTGAACTGACGCCGGCGGGCGAATATTTTATTCACCACAGTAAAACCATTCTTGACGATCTGGACGCGCTAAAGCGCAATACGGCACTGGTGTATGAAGGGGTTGAACGCGAGCTTACCGTCGCGGTAAATAATATTGTGGCACCGGCCGCATTGGTCGAGTTTATTGCGGCATTCGATCGGGCTTTTCCTTCGACCCAGCTCAAAGTCAATACGGAAGTGTATAACGGCTGCTGGGATGCGCTGTACAGTAAGCGGGCTGATTTAGCTATCGGTGCGCCCCATTCGGTTCCCAGCACTGAAGGCATTATCAGTGAGCCGATAGGTCAGATTGATTGGGATTTTGTCGTTAGCCCCGAACATCCGCTGGCAGTTCAGATGCAGCCGTTACAGAACTCAGAATTAAGAAAGTATTCGGCGATTTGCATTCGCGATACGTCGGTGAATTTTATTGGTCAGCAAGCGTGGCTACTGGAAGGGCAGAAACCGATTTTTGTACCGGATTTTCATACGGCGGTTGAGCTGATCCGACGCAGTGTCGGTATTAGCTATATTCCTCACCATCTTAGCCAGCCGTTATTAAATGACGGTAAGCTGGTCAAAAAACCGATGCAGGAACACAAACACGCTACTCAAATGTTTTTAGCCTATCGTTCAGATGGAATGGGAAAGGTTCGTCAGTGGGCCGTTGAATATTTACTGCAACCCGAGTTTAAAGCCCGCCTTAGCGGATTGGCGTGATAATTAATCCCGATGCTGAAGTATTGTTCTTAGCAGGTAACGGTTTTAGCTAACAAATTTGCGCTTGGTTAAGGGTAGGATGATTCGCGACAGTGCCTGTCATTAATATTGTGATTTTGGCTCAATAACGATCTTGGGGCTATGGTTTAGGGATAACGGCATAAATAGGCTAGAGCATAATGCCTACCTATGCCGTGCACTCATTACCGCGCTAACCAACCACCATCAACGGCAATCGTATAACCATTAATATAATCAGATGCCGGTGAGGCTAAGAATACTGCCGGCCCCATCAGGTCTTCAGGTAATCCCCAACGACCCGCAGGAATACGCTCTACGATCGACTGATTGCGATCCTGATCTTCCCGTATTTGCTGAGTGTTATTGGTTGCCATATAGCCCGGTGCGATAGCATTAACGTTGATACCGTGTTTAGCCCACTCGTTTGCCAGCAGGCGGGTTACGCCCATAACGGCACTCTTAGACGCGGTATAAGAAGGTACGCGAATGCCGCCTTGATAAGAGAGCATTGAGGCGATATTAATAATCTTCCCGCCTTTGCCTTGCTTAAGAAACTGACGGGCAACGGCCTGAGACATAAAGAACACGGTTTTGATGTTGATATTCATCACATCGTCCCAGTTCTTTTCAGTGAAATCGATAGCATCTTCACGGCGGATAATACCGGCGTTGTTAACCAGAATATCAATCTGGCCAAACTCAGCTACCGCTTTTTCCAGCAAGGACGGAATACATTCAATGCTGCTTAAATCCGCAGTCAGGCTTAAAAAACGACGGCCCAATGCTTCTACTTTATTAATGGTATCCGTTGGGGCGGTGATGTTAACACCAACAATATCACAGCCGGCCTGAGCCAGGCCAACAGCCATACCCTGACCTAAGCCGGTATCACAACCGGTGACCAACGCAACTTTACCTTTCAAATTAAAGGAATCTAAAATCATGACAATAATCTCCCTGCTGAACCGCCTTTCAACGGTTCATTTTGATATAAAAGCGGCCGGTATTATTACCGGCCGATAAGAGATGGACTTACTAGCGAATATCTTTGATCTTCACGTGATCCATATCATCATAGGTTTGGTTTTCACCAATCATGCCCCAGATGAAGGTATAGTTTTTGGTGCCCACGCCGGAGTGTATTGACCAGCTTGGTGAAAGAACGGCCTGCTCGTTATGTATCAGAATATGGCGGGTTTCTTGTGGCTGACCCATCATATGGAATACGGCATTTTCTTCATCAATATTGAAGTAGAAATAGGCTTCCATACGGCGCTCATGAGTGTGAGTCGGCATGGTGTTCCATAAGCTGCCTTCGGCCAGTTTGGTTAAGCCCATGCTTAACTGGCAGGTTTCTACCACTTCTGGAATCAGATATTTGTTAATGGTGCGTAGGTTGCTGGTTTCAGCGCTACCCACGGTCATTGGGGTCACATCCGCACGGGTAATCAGCTTGGTCGGATAAGCCATATGTGCCGGCGCGCTGTTATAGTAGAACTTAGCTGGTTTAGCCGCATCAGCACTGCTGAAACTCACTTCTTTCGCGCCTTTACCAATGTAGATAGCTTCTTCGTTACCGATCTCATAACGCTTACCATCAACCGTAATGATGCCTGCGCCACCGATATTGATGGCGCCGAATTCGCGACGCTCAAGGAAGTAGCTCACGCCTAACTGTTTGCCGACTTCGGTTCCGATAGCGACCGACTTACTGACCGGCATAATGCCACCGACGATAATACGGTCGATATGGCTATAGGTCATGGTGTATTGATCCGCTTCGAAGATTTTTTCAATCAGGAATTCGCGACGGAGTTCTGTGGTGTCCAGTCTTTTAGCGTGCTCGCTGTGAATGCTTTGACGAACTTCCATAGTAGAACCTCTTTTAAATATGAATAACAGGGATTATGTATGCCACTGCTGCCATCGCAGTATGATGTTTAGGGTATAAAATCCACTGGTTTTGTCAGGAATAATATCCTTTGATTATAGCCGCCTCCCAACGGGAAAGGCGGCTAAATTTTCTACGTATACGGTGTTACCGACCGTAGGAATATCTTATTGTGGAAGCTTGTAAGCCTGACGGGCTAACAGTTTCCACTCACCGGCCTTGTCTTTCTTCATCACCAGCATTACGCCGATTCTGACTTCGCCCGGCTTGCCGCTGTCGTTGGTTTTTGCTTCCATAATGTGACGGATAATAGCAACGTCACCATCAACCTGAACCGTTTGATCTTTCAGATCTAAAGTCACAAAGGTCGATTTTCCGGTCACAATGGCGTCAACAAATTCGGCATTGTTTTCGATTCTGCCGCTGGAATGGCCATAGCTTAGGGCCGGTGAGCCTACTTTTTCCAGTTCAGCTTTTTTAGCGCTAACCATTGCCTGACGCATGCTTTCAACGGCGTCGGTGACGGCTTTAGTCTCTGCGCTTTGAGCAAAACAGGTTCCGCTTAGTAATAGGGAAAACAGTGCTGCACCTAATAATTTTTTCATCTTAATATCCTAATATTAAAGTTTATTAATTACGTTATTTGAGCCGGACAATACGCTTGTTAGCTATACCTGTTCACTTCCGGAATTTGGTGCAGCTTCAGCCGGCTGTGGATAGCGGGCTTTCATTCGCTTTGACCACATGGCCGTAATAATTGGCACTAATACCGAGGTCACGATGACCGAGGTTGCGACTAAGGCGGTGGCCGCAGGAGCAACAGGTTTAAACTGAGGCAGCATTTCAGCAATCAGCACCGGGGTTGCCACTGCGGCACCGGCTGTACTGGAGGCGGCAATACCGGCGGTACCGTTTCCTCCTCCTATAAACTTATCGGTCAGCATCAGAGGAATACCGGTTACAACGATAACGGCCAGACCCAGCAGAATGCCTAACAGACCCGTTTCAAGGATAACGCCCAGATTGATGGTGTTACCCAGAGCAAAGGCGAAGAACGGGATCAGGGTGTGAATAGCTCTACTGAAAAATTCACGCAGGTCAGGGTCAAGGTTGCCGAGAATAAAGCCGATAATGAACGGCAGAACAGCACCGATAAACGCCTGTGGTTCAAACGAAGCGATACCGGCAGTGCCTAAGATAATCATGGTCATTAACGGACCTGATTCAACCGACATCAGAACGAATGCACCGGCTTCTTCTTTGGTACCGTATTGCTGCATGATGGAGGCATATAGTCCGCCGTTAGTCATATCCATCGCGGCAACTAAAGCCAGCGTTGACATACCGGCAAAGAAGCCGATTTCTACGCCGTGTTCAGGAATAAATTGTGACGCAATGGCGGCAACAACCCAAGCAACGGCGATTTTGGTGATAACCAGCGTACCGGATTTACGTAATACCGTACCGGTCGCGCTTAGCTGAATTGACGCGCCCATACAGAAGAACCACACGGCTAAAATGGGAACGGTGCCGGTAATCAATCCGTTGGTGAATGAGCCAAAATATTTACCTGCACCAGGAGATAAGGTATGACATAGCGCCCCCAAAAATAGAGGTACTAGCATCATCCCGCCGGGGATTCTGTCTATGGCCTGTTTAATTTTCATATAATTCCCACCTAAATTGAATATTTGCTTTAGGCCACTCTTCAAATGAGTATTTGAAGAGCGCCGATTATTTTTAATGAAAGTAATTACTTAATAAAATTAACTACGGTCATCATGATTACTGTTATTTTTCAGGTCGTTCATAATTCATTTAAAACAAATCTAATGGGTTCAAGTGGTTATTTATGGCTGTCATGGAAAATAATGAAGTCATAAATGCGAATTCTCCTACTCTCTATTTATTATTTTCAGTCAAGAGGGGCTAGCTCCTTCTGATCGCGTTGGTTTTCAATTAAAAGCGAATCACGCCTTTTAATAGTTCTTTATTTTTTACTACAGTATTTTCGTAATCCCCTAAGTCCTGAAAAGAGAACTCATGGCTCTTCATCATGTTTTCGTCGATCAGTCCTTTTTGCAGTAGCTCAATGACTTTTTCGAAATCTTTACGGGTTGCATTACGGCTGCCGAACAGCGTGGTTTCACGCTTATGGAACTCAGGATCGTTAATGTTGAGTTCACCGATAAACAGCCCGACAAACACCAGCTTGCCGGTATGGCGCAGCAGGGTGACCGCTTTATTCATCGAGGCGGCGTTGCCGGTGGCATCAATCACGGTTTTTGCCATCTGGCCGTTAAACTGCGCCATTAACCGTTGATTAAAATCGTCAGCCAGTGGATCGGCCGTTGGCAGGGCAAGCACTTTTTCAATGTGTTGGCGACGTGAAGCTTGAGTGTCGGCCACTACCACGTTGGCACCGTAGGCTTTCGCTATAGCAGCAATACCGATACCGATAGGGCCTGCACCAATCACCAGCACATCTTCATTGGCCTGAACCCCCCCCCGAGCGACTGCATGCGCGGCGATGGCGAAAGGTTCGATCAGCGCAGCAGCGCTGTCAGAGACTTCATCAGGAACCCGAACCACGTTTTTTTCCGGTGTGGTCAGGTACTCGCGGAATCCGCCGTCCTGATGTACGCCGAACAGTGATACTTTCTCACAGCAGTTAGTGCTGCCTTGCTGGCAGGCATGACAGGTATAGCAAGGTACACAAGGAATAACGGCTACACGTTGGCCGACTTTCATCGTGCTATTCGGGTCAGCGACGTCAACCACTTCGGCGCAGATTTCGTGCCCCAGAATTCTTGGATAACTAAAGAACGGCTGCTTGCCGGAGTAAGCATGAATATCCGTACCGCAAATCCCGACGGTTTTAACCTTGAGTAACAGCTCACCCTCTGCCGGAGTCGGTATTGGCATCGTGACATATTCAAATTTAAACGGTTCATGCAAAACTAGCGCTTTCATAATGATGTCCTTGGTCTTAATTTAAAATCAGAGGCTCAGGCTCGCGACGGCCGCAGCGGTGCCTTTTGTCATAATTTGACGGTAGCTATCGGTTATTGCCGCAATCACTGCCGGATTAGTGGCCAGGTCTTGAGGGAATATGTCTCGGCATGACAGTAACGCCAGAACCTTTTGTTCCGGGGTTTCTGCTCCGGATAAGGTTTGGCTCAGGCTGCTAAATAACGGGTCGTTAACCTGATAGCTCTGATTGTTTTCATCATTTCCGCTCAGATAGCGTAGCCATCCGGCAATGGCCATCGCCTGGCAAGGGAAAGGTTTGCCCATGGCAATCAGCTTGCGCATTGGTTCCAGAATACGTTGAGGTAATTTTTGTGAGCCATCGCAGGCAATTTGGGCGGTCTGATGTTTAACTTCTTTATTCGCAAAACGATGAATCAGCGTTTGGGCGTAAGCCTCTAAATCTACATCGCCGCCGATGGTTAATGTCGGCGCCTGCTCTTGTAACATCAGCTTAAGCGTTGCGCGCTTAAACGCCGGGTCTTCCATGCATTGATATATGTAGGTATATCCGGCCAGAAAGCCCAGATAGGCCAGAAACGAGTGGGAGCCGTTGAGCATTCTCAGCTTCATCTCTTCGAAAGGTACAACGTCTTTTACTAACTGAGGGCCAACATTTTCCCATTCCGGGCGACCGGCAATAAAGTTGTCTTCAATAACCCACTGTCTGAAAGGCTCGCAGACAATCGCACAGTCATCAGCAACGCCTAATTTATGGCTGACCAATTCAAGGGCCGCCGGCGTCATTGCCGGAACAATTCGGTCTACCATGGTGCTTGGGAAGGTAATGTTAGAGCGAATCCACTGGGCCAGTTGAGGATCCTGTCGGTCACAGAATTCCAGCAGGGCTCTGCCGATGACTTGGCCATTTTCAGGAATATTATCGCAGGACAGCACTGTCACCGGGGTTAACCCACGCTGTTGACGAAGTTTAAATCCTGCAGCCAGCACGCCAAGCGCCGAAATCGGCTGCTCCGGGTGGTTGAGGTCATGAATAATTGCGCTGTTATTCCAGTCCAGAGCACCGTTACCGGATTGGACGCAGTAACCTTTTTCGGTAATGGTCAGCGAAATAATAGCAACTTGGGGTTCAGCCAGCTTTTCGAGTACCGCGTTAAGTCCGTCCAGTTCCGGGTGGAGGGTGGCGTGAATAGAACCGATATTCTTCCAGCTCTGACTTTCACTGTCCTGCTCCAGAACCGTATAGCGGTGATCCTGCTCTCTCAGGCTTTTAATCAGCTGTTCTCCGCCAACCAGATTGATGGCGCAAATGCCCCAGTCAGAAGGTGCCTGATTTAAAAGTTCATGGTGATAGACAGCCTGATGCCCGCGGTGAAACGCGCCAAGACCCAGATGAACGATACGGCTTTTTAGTGCCTTACGGTCATAATTCGGGACTTGAACATCATCAGCAAGCTGAGTGCTATTTGACGTAATAGACATTATTATTCCTTGTAAATAATATCATTTTCTAATCACTTCGCTTTATTCAGGGTGAGGTAATGAGCACCTTAAATAAAAGCGAAGTGGTATTAACTAAATAATTTTATTATCTGTAATTAACGTTTAACTAGTTTCAATCTCGATTGATTTTCACTTTTAATTAAAATTAATTTTATTTCAGATAATCGATTTTTATTTTTACTACGGCTTTCTTAACCTGTTGCTCTTTATCTGCTGCACATAATGGGCGATGAAGTTCATAAGGATAGAAAACAACAAAGTCACCCGGATTAAGTGAAACAAATTGTTCATTCGGAATATCTTTATAAAAAGCGATATCTTTATCAGCCAGATAGTCTTGGTCTGCGGCATCATGAGTCAGTTCAATACCGTAGCCAATCACCTCTTTACCGGACAGCAGAATCTGAACGTCGAGATATTTTTGATGAATTTCAGCTAAACGCTTCTCATGAGGTTCAGTCATCGGGCTGGAAATCAGTACGAAAGCAGAATCACCGTCGATATTATGGCGGCCATCAGCCGGATTTGAGGCAGTAATGGCCAAAGCTTTACCGATCAATTCTTTCATTTGAGCTGATAAGTAAACGGTTTCTTGGTAGTCATTAACGTTGGTAACGATCATGATTATCTCCTTATGCCTGAGCCATTGCGTTTTTGGTTAATGACTCATAAACGCTTTTTGCTACAGGTACACCACTGGTTTTGCTGCGCTGAGCGTTAAGCATTTCTGGTTCGCCCGGCACCATCACTCTTTCAAAACCCGGCTGTGGTTTAGACGCATGTAACTCACCGGACATTTGTTTCATCAGCAATTTAAATACTTCAATACCGCCAAAGAACTCCGGATTGATCACGATGATCATACTGACCAAGTTACGCATTTTGTCGTACTCATCGTACATACGGGTAATGTGCGGGCCATATTTAGCGCCCATCAACACACCGGTCAGGGCATCAATGGCTAATGCAATACAGTAACCTTTAGCACCGGCACCAAAAGGCAGCAGGGCGGCAAACTTCGTCGGGTCAGTAATGGCGTTACCTTCAGCATCAACGGCCCAGTTATCAGGAATTTCCAGATTATTTTCGCGTGCGTGCAGGATCTTACCGAAGGCTGCGTTTGAGGTTGCCATATCAACAATCACCGGCTCGCTGTCTGCCGACGGGAATGAGAACGAAATCGGGTTAGTTCCGAAGAATGGTTCAGCGCCGCCGTAAGGAACTACGCACTTATCGGTCTGAGTCATGGCGATAGCTACCATGTCATTTTTTGCGGCCATCTCGGTGTAATAAGACAGAGCGCCGCAGTGTGACGTTTTATTCACCATCACCATCGAAATACCCTGAGTTTTTGCGGTTTCAATCGCATGCTCGGTGGCTTTCTTACAGGCAACGTGGCCCATGCCATTATCACTGTCCATAATGGTGATCACCGGAGTTCGTTGGTCTAAAGTGATATTCGCATTCGGATTTAAACCCCCAGCCGCCAGACGCTTGCAGTAGTGCTCAACGCGCATTACTCCGTGAGAATGAATTCCTCTTGAATCAGCGTGAACTAAGACATCTGCCACGATCTCTGCAGATTCGACGGGCAGTCCACCAGCGACTAACTGCTCAGTTGCCAGTGCCTTAAGCGTATCCGCCTGAACCAGAATGTTACTCATAAATCCTCCATTGACCCAGATAAGGTATTTTCGATTACTATTTTTTAAGTCTGTTTTGATGGCTGCATGCTAGCGAATTAATGTGCCTGTTAACTGTGATCCATGTCATACATATTACTTTTATTTCTAAAAATGTGATTTAAATGAAACGATGTTTTGATTTGATTTAAGTATAAAATCGTTATTTATCATGAAAATAAGTAATTTCGATCACATTAACCTTGTCTTTAATCTGGATTTATTTATTATTAAGTTATACAAGATAGTTCTTTTTTTAACCTAAGGGGGTGTTGCATGTATCCTGAAATATTGGCATTTGGTGAACCAATGTATGAATTCTCTAAGCTTAAGCAGGTTACGGGCGACGGAGATTTTAAAAGTGGTTTTGGCGGCGATGTTTCTAACTTTGCCATTAGCGCGGCGCGGCAGGGGGCTAAAGTCGGCATGCTATGTCATCTGGGTGATGACATGTTTGCTAAAGAATTTATTAGCCTGTGGCAGAGCGAAGGGGTTAGTACCGAGAATGTAGTGATTAATCCGGCGGCTTTTACCGCAGTCTATTTTATTACTTATGACAGTCAGGGCCACCACTTTGACTTTATGCGCAAGGGCTCTGCGGCCAGTTTGATCACCCCGGCTCAGCTACCAGAGGCGGCGATTGCCGGCGCTAAATTACTTCACGTAAGTGGAATTACCCATGCCATTAGCGCGTCTTCTTCTGATGCGGTATTTGCTGCCATTGAGATAGCTAAAAACAACCAAACGCTGGTTTCTTTTGATACTAACCTACGGCTGAAGCTATGGTCGAAAGCCAGAGCGCGGGCGACAATTGATGCAACGGTCGGCATGTCTGATATTTGTTTTCCAAGTGTCGATGAGGCCACATTATTGACCGGTATTAGTGAACCACAGGCAATTATTGATTATTATTTGAAGCTGGGTGCCAAGCTGGTGGTGCTGAAATTAGGCGCTGAAGGTGCGATTGCCGCAACGGAATCGGAACGTATTCAGATGGCGGGGAACAGGGTTGAACTGGTTGATGCCACCGGTGCCGGCGATACATTTGCCGGCGCTTTCTGCCATAACTATCTGGCAGGTAAAGAGATAAAATACTGTCTGCAATACGCCAATATGGCCGCCGCATTAAGCGTTATGGGTTATGGTGCGGTAAGCCCGATCCCGCGAGCCGCTCAGGTTATTGAACGAATGGCTTAGCCATCGATCTCTGCGGTACGGGATAGACAAGAATTAAACTTATCTTGCGCATGGAAGCGGTATCCAGTACCCGCTTCCATAAGAGATTATTATCATGTTAGACAAGGATATTGGGCACGTTAGACAGTATGGTAGTATTGTCATCTTTACGATGAGATAGGGCAAGGACCCGACTCTTTGACTTCGGAAAATACGCTACTGGACAATTGTGTTAGTTGCCACCGATGTTGATTAGAGTCCGCTTGGGTATACCATGAAAACTAATTTAAAAAGCTCAAAAAAATACCTTTATGATGAACTGCTTGGCACATTAGCGACCATGATCCTTAAGGGGGAATATCCGATTGGTTCTCAGCTGCCAAAAGAGCAGGAACTTTGTCTGGAATATGGCCTCTCCCGAACGTCCGTTCGTGAAGCACTCCACAGTTTGCGTAATATGGGGTTAGTTATTTCTCGTCCGAAAGCCGGTACTTTTGTTGCCGACCGTCTACAGTGGAAAATACTGGACTCGTTATTATTAGACATAGCCGATGAAGCAGGTATTGAACTGTTTAAAATCAGTGAGCTGGAGCGTTTTCGCCGCGTGATCGAGCCGAGCGTTGCCGCGATGGCGGCAGAAAGTGCCGATGCTGATGATATTAAGCGAATGGAAGAAGCGGTCGCCATTATGAAGGCCAACTGTGAGATCCATCAGACAGAAATTTATAACGAAGCCGATTTAGCATTTCACTATGCGCTGATTCATGCCACGCATAATGTGATCTTTATTCAACTCGCGCCAACCATGCACGCCGCGGTTAATAGCTCGATTCAGATAACCTGCCCGTTAGATGAACCGGAAGAACGCTACAAGTCGGCAGAAACCCACGCCCAGTTGATAGATGCTATCCGACTGCGCGACGCTGAACTTTGTCGCTATATCTCAACTCAGATGATTTTTAACTCTTCTCAGCGGGCTCTTAGCTTAGAGAAAGAGGGCCGCAGCTGGCCAATCTCCGCGATATAATAAATATCGTCAGCCCGGATTGACCGTTGATAATTTATTCAACGGGCATTTGCGCCATATTGAGTTAAAGCGTGAATTATTGAGCAGCCGGGAGATAGCATAAGCAATGCTCTTTGGCTCTCGTCCGTGAACTACGGTATGCCCGACTAACACCGAGGCGCCATATTCGGTCCAGTTATCAAACAGAGACACTGCGACCGGCGGGATTTTCTTAATTAAATATTCCCAAGTCTGTTCATCGGACAGGTATCCGGCATGAAAGCAGTTTCTGGCTAAAAATGCGGCGGTTTCCAGATTCAGCCCGGCGCTATTGGTGCAACTGAGAATGGCATCTTGCTTGATGTAATAGTGTTCACATTGGTCTAATAACTTTTTGACGGCACCATTTTCCGCATCGAGCGTTATCGGCCTGGAACAGTTTTCAATTAGTTGATCGATGGTGTTTATTGCACTTTCCCGATCGGTAATTTTCCACGTTGTTTCTAACATCCCGGTAATTTTTTCTTGATCCAATCGCAGCGCCAGCACGTTTTCAGTACAGTCATTTATAGAAATAAATGCCGCACCTAACGCCATGTATTTTTGGTATTTTCCAGGTATGCGATATTTCTTAAGAAACTTTTTTAGCTGAGAACGTTCAGACATCTTTTTGAAAAAACTGGCCATACGAAACCTCGATATAGAGTCTAATGCTTGTCAGTCTAGGGAAATGAATAACGATGATGAGAGGGTGACCCTGTCGTCATCCCGTTGAAGAACGGGGTTCAGCCCCTAAGCTAAGTACTAATTTGTGGGCTAAAATTTTGGACCTCCGCTTTTGCGGGGTGACGAGAGAGTAGCCATGTCGTCATCCCGTTGAAAAACGGGATCCAGCCCTTAAGCTAAGTACTAATTTGTGGGCTAAAACCTGAGATCTCCGCTTTGGCGGGGATGACGAGAGAGTAGCCATGTCGTCATCCCGTTGAAAAACGGGATCCAGCCCTTAAGCTAAGTACTAATTTGTGGGCTAAAACCTGAGATCTCCGCTTTGGCGGGGATGACGGTGGAGCCACAGAGGAGCGGAAGCTCCTCTGGTTAACCAATTTCTATGCTAAAACTAATATCAGCTCTGTGTCGCCAGCTTCGGTGACTTATTGGTTTCAGACGGATGGGTATCCTTAATCACCGTCCATAGAACCACCGCACCAATCAAGTCTAAGAATCCCAGAATAATAAAGAACGGGCCATAACCGATAGTAACCACTAACGCACCCATCAGCAGGTTAAAGGACAGCTGTCCTGCCCAGGCTGCTGAACCGGCTAAACCGGTTACGGTAGCTACTTCACTTTTCTTAAACAGGTCTGAAGCCAGAGTAATAACCAGCGTTGAAAGCATCTGATGGGCAAAACCACCGAGACTGATCAGCGCAATCGCCACATAAGCACTTTCAACAATGCTAACAAAGCCGATAGCGGTCATCAATACTGCTGCAATGGTAAAACCAATACGGCGTGAGTTAACCGTAGTGATATTACAACGCTTAATCAGGAATGCGGTCAGGAAGCCACCGGCAACGCAACCAAAGTCAGCGGCCAGGAACGGTAACCATGCAAACATCGCGATCTCTTTGATCGGCATATGCATCACTTGAGTTAGGTATAAAGGCATCCAGAAACTAATGGTACCCCAGGCCGGATCCGCAAGAAAGCGGGTAACGGCAATACCCCAGAAGTTACGCTGCTTTAGAATGACACCCATTGCCGGCTTTTCATTCTCAGTAGACTGAAGGTGTTTTTCCTGACCGTCAAAGATGTACTTCTTTTCTTCGTCAGTAAGGGCCGGGTGCTTTTCCGGTGAGTTATAAACCAGATACCAAATTATGGCGACAACTAAGCCAATACCACCGGTAATAACGAAAGCAGCTTCCCAGTTAAAGGTCAGAATGGCCCACACGACTAACGGCGGAGCTAACATTGCACCGATAGAGGTACCGACGTTAAACAAACCGCCGGCGATACCACGCTCGGAAGCAGGGAACCACTCAGCAGAGGTTTTCATACCGGCAGGAATAACAGACGCTTCGGTTAAGCCCATTAAACCACGCAGGAATGCCAGCCCTTGCCAAGTACCGACAAAGGCGTGAGCCATGTTGACCAGTGACCATGCTACGGCAAATATGAAGAAACCAATTTTCAGACCTACAACGTCGAGGATATAACCACAAATCGGCTGTGCGACGGTATAAGCCAGTTGGAATGCACTGATAATCCAGGAATATTGCTGTTCGGTAATATGTAATTCTGTAAATAATGTTGGCGCAGCAACGCTTAATGAGCTTCTAGCCAAATAGTTAACTATTGTGACTAAACAAACTAACGATATGATCCACCAGCGAAGATTTTTTATCTTCATAAGTAAAAGCCTCAGGAATTCTCTATGCCCGTAATGGCTAGCCTACCAATAGACAAGCCATAATGTTTGAAGTCGCCGCAAATACGTATTGCGGCATTATTATTTTTTTTAATTGGCGAAATAGCGGGATGCATTGCCGTAGCAGATATCAGCTACCATTTGCCCGACCAGTTCAAAATCATGGGGTAATTCGCCATCATCCATCCATTTACCCACCATTTCGCATAAAATACGGCGAAAATATTCGTGTCGGGTATAAGAGAGGAAGCTACGGGAATCTGTCAGCATGCCGACGAACTGGCTGAGTAACCCCATTTGAGACAGCTGCATAATTTGTCTTTGCATGCCGTCTTTCTGATCGTTAAACCACCATCCCGAACCGAACTGAACTTTGCCGGCAATACCGCCGCCCTGGAAGTTACCGCACATAGTGGCCAGTACTTCGTTATCACGCGGGTTGAGACAGTAGAGAATAGTTTTAGGCAGTTGATTATCGATATCCAGTGCGTTGAGCAACTGAGATAAGGCTTCTGCTACCGGACGATCGCCGATCGAGTCAAAGCCTGCGTCTGCACCAAGCAGCTTAAACATCCGCTGATTATTATTACGCAGAGCGCCTAAATGTAATTGCATAACCCAACCACGCTTAGCGTATTCACGACCAAGCCATACTTGAACTGCAGTACTAAACTGTGCGATTTCCAGCTCAGACAGAGGTTGTTGAGCCCGGCGCTTTTGCAAGATCAGATCGAGTTCAGCGGTAGCCGGTACCGGTGCATAGCGGATTACTTCAATACCGTGGTCAGCCGCAACGCAGCCGTGTTGGGCAAAATGGTCGAGGCGCTTAGCCAGGGCACTAAGCAGGTCGTTAAAGCCGCTAATAGAAACATCCGCGGCTTTTTCTAACAGCGGTAAATAGTCAGTGAAGCCCGGCAGGTCAATCTTAAAAGCCCGATCCGGGCGCCAGCTAGGACGAACCTGAATATCAAAACTGGCATCTTTAGCAATCGCCTGATGGTGAACCAGTGAATCGATAGGATCGTCAGTTGTACCGACCATTTTCACATTCATTTGCTGCATAATGCCGCGGGCTGAGAACTCTGGCGTAGCCAGCAGTTCATTCGCCTGATGCCAGACTTTTTCCGCATTTTGCGGGCCAAATTGAATATTTTCGATACCAAAAGGGCGTCTTAACTCAAGATGCGTCCAATGATAAATCGGGTTACCTAATGTTTTAGGAACAACGGCAGCCCAGGCTAAATATTTGTCATAGTCATCGGCATTGCCGGTGATCAATTGCTCATCAACGCCGGCGGTGCGTAGTACGCGCCATTTGTAATGGTCACCGGCCAGCCAGATTTCGGCTAAATTGTTAAACTGCCGATTTTCTGCCACATCTTTTGGCGGCAAATGGCAATGGTAGTCAAAAATAGGCTGCGGTGCAGCATAGTCAAAGTAGAGTCGCTCTGCGGCTGAAGTGCTCAGCAGAAAGCTATCATTCATAAAGGGCTTCATTAAATTACTCCCTGCGATTTAAGATTCTCTATGCTTTTTTGTGCGCCGTTTTGCATCAGGAACAGGTAACTTTCTGTTACTTTCTCGACAAAACGTGGGTTGTTTGGCAACCGATCGCCAAAGACTGCGCTAAGGCCCAGTAGCGCATTAACCCGTTCTGTCCCATCCTGCGAGCGGCTAACGATATCGGCCAGAACGTCGGCCATAGGGTCACGAATATCAATCGGTTGTTGGTTGTCATCGACACCACCGATATAGCGCATCCAACCGGCAACACCCAGCGCTAAACAGTCAAAATTACTGTTATGTGCCAAGTGCCAACGGGAAGAGTCCAGCATCCGCTGGGGTAATTTTTGGGTACCGTCCATGGCAATTTGCCAAGTGCGGTGTTTAAGAGACGGGTTGCTATAACGCTCAATTAAACGGTCGGCGTAAGCCGCGAGGTCAACGTTATCTACGCTCAGCGTCGGAGCCTGTTCTTTTAACATCAAATGATGTGCCGCTGCGCGATATGATGCGTCAGTCATACAGTCATTGATGTGCTGATAGCCGGCAAGATAGCCTAAATAGGCTAGGAAGGAGTGGCTGCCGTTTAGCATACGCAGTTTCATTTCTTCATACGGCAGAACGTCTTTTACCAATTCAGCACCGGCTAACTCCCATTCAGGGCGACCGGCAACGAAATTGTCTTCAACCACCCATTGAATAAAGGGCTCACAGGCAATACCAACAGGGTCGCTAAAGCCGAGCGCTTGGCTAATTTCAGCCAGGGCTTCATCCGTTGCCGCCGGTACAATGCGGTCAACCATGGTGCTAGGGAAACTGACGTTTTGTTCAATCCATTCGGCTAAGTCTCGATCGCGGGCTTTGGCCAGATCCAGTACAGCCTGCTTCACGATATGGCCATTCTCTGGAATGTTGTCACAGGAAAGGACGGTGAACGGAGCCAGTCCACGGGCTCGGCGGCGATACAGCGCTTCAACGATGGTTCCCGCCGCCGTTGACGGCCTAGTTGGATTAGCCAAATCGGCTTGAATTGCCGGGTTATTCAGGTCCAAGCCACCACCACCGGGTAATACACAGTAGCCTTTTTCTGTAATGGTCAGTGAGACAATAGCGACCTGTGGTTCAGCCATTTTTTCCAGTACGGCATCAATGCCGTCTATTGCCGGATGTAATGACTCTTTAACTGAACCGATAACAATGCACTTATTGCTTTCAGCGCCTTTTTCCAGCACGGAATAGAGGTGGTCTTGCTGGCGCAGTGATTTAATCAATGATTCGCCGCCAACTAAGTTAACTTCACAGATACCCCAGTCACCTTTGGTTTGGTTCAATACGCGATCGGTTAACAACGCTTGATGCGCGCGATGGAAGGCACCAAATCCTAAATGAACGATGCGAGTTTGCAGCTTTTTACGATCGTATTCCGGAGATAGAACGGACTGTGGTAATAAACTTTTTCCTAACATAGGGATATCCCTCTTAGATTGTTAATGCGGTCATACCAAAATAAAAAAAGATATTTTAATATTATTATTCATGGTGATAGTGATATTTTTCGATGAGTTTTTATCTGACTGGTTTACCTTTAGGCGGTGAAAGTTATCATAGTTGTCAGTCCAATTTTGAGATCCAAACCACATAAATCAAATAATAAGCATTAAAATTGGTTTTTATCTGGATTTTATCCTATTTATATGGGGTATTTATTCTTAATGCATTGAATATAATGGATAAATCAATATGTCAATAATTGGTTGACCAATGTTGTGGCTATAGGCTATGTTATGTCAATAATTTGGTTGGTATGGTATTTTACTCAGCCCGGTATATACCCTAATTCACAGCCAAAGAAGGATTTCTATTATGCTTAATGCTAAGCGCCTCTATCAGGAACTCGGTATAAAACTCAAAGAGTTACTAAGTTCGGGGCGTTATCCGGTAGGCTCTCGTTTACCGCCGGAGAGAGATATAGCGGAACAGTTTGGTGTTAGCCGTGCCGTAGTACGCGAAGCGTTAATCATGCTGGAACTGGAAAATCTGATTGATGTTCGTAAGGGTTCGGGCGTTTATGTGATTAATACCGTCAGCGATGAAAAAAGTGCCTTAAAAACAACAGATGATGATATCGGGCCTTTTGAATTACTTCAGGCAAGACAATTGCTTGAAAGTAATATAGCTGCATTCGCTGCAACACAGCTCATCAAGTCAGATATTGCTGACATGATGAATGCTCTGGAACTTGAGCGACAGGCGCTGGAAAGTGGCCGGACAGATTATGACGACGATGAGCTTTTTCACATGTTGATAGCTCGCGCGACACAGAATTCAGTGCTGGAAAGTATGGTTCACGACCTGTGGGTTCGCCGACAGAATAGCCCGATGTGGCAGAAGCTACATACCCATATTGTGGACCAAAGTTATCGGCGCAAATGGCTTGAAGACCATCGTAAGATCTTGCTGGCTCTACAGCATCGGGATCCGGAAGGGGCCAAGCATGCCATGTGGCAACATTTAGAGAATGTAAAATTGACGCTGTTAGAACTGTCTAATAGTGACGATCTAGGGTTTGACGGTTATCTTTTTGATTCTGTCCCAGTGACTAAGTTGTAATGGCTGAACACCTGGAATATCAGAATTAATCAATACAGCGGTTCATCGGGTTAGCGCCTGATATGCCCGTCATACTTCAAGTTAACGGTGTATTAGCTGTGTTCGATTGTCCTGACCGCTTACTGATGTAAGTTTATCAGGACGGCTTTATCAGCTACTTTCCTGCGATTTGGAATATATCGGACAGAGCGTTGTGAATAGCCGTTTGAGATGAAATTCCAATATAAAAGGTGAATAAATCATGGAACAAACATGGCGTTGGTATGGCCCTAACGATCCGGTCTCTCTTGACGATATCCGTCAGGCGGGAGCCACAGGCGTAGTGACCGCACTACACCATATTCCAAACGGTGAAGTCTGGACAGTTGAAGAGATTCAAAAGCGCAAAGCCATTCTGGAAGCGAAAGGGTTAACTTGGTCCGTGGTCGAAAGTATTCCGGTTCACGAAGAGATCAAAACTCAATCCGGCAACTATAAACAGCATATTGCCAACTATCAGCAGTCGATTCGTAATCTGGCGACCTGTGGTATCGACACCGTATGCTACAACTTTATGCCTGTTCTGGACTGGACCCGTACCGATCTGGAATATGAATTACCGGACGGTTCTAAAGCGCTGCGTTTTGACCAGATTGCCTTTGCCGCCTTTGAATTGCATATTCTTAAGCGCCCGGGTGCTGAAGCTGATTATTCTGAAGAAGAAGTTAAGCAGGCTAAAGCTTATTTTGACGCCATGTCTCAGGCGGAAATTGATAAGTTAACCGGTAATATTATTGCCGGTCTGCCGGGTGCAGAAGAAGGCTATACGTTAGATCAGTTCCGCGCTCATCTGGCAACTTACGACGGTATTGATAAAGCTAAACTGCGTGAGCACATGGGCTATTTCCTTAGCCAAATCGTACCGGTTGCCGAAGCCGTTGGCCTGAAGCTGGCGGTTCATCCGGATGATCCACCGCGTCCAATCCTTGGCCTGCCGCGTATTGTTTCTACTATTGAAGATATGCAGTGGCTGAAAGATACCGTCGACAGTATCCATAACGGTTTTACCATGTGTACCGGATCTTACGGCGTACGCGGTGATAACGATTTAGTGAAGATGATCGAAACCTTTGGTGACCGTATTCACTTTACTCACCTGCGTTCAACCTGCCGGGAAGAGAATCCTAAAACCTTCCACGAAGGTGCACACCTGCAGGGCGACGTTGATATGTATTCGGTGGTGAAAGCCATTCTGACTGAAGAAGACCGCCGTCAGAAAGCCGGAAACTTCCGCGCTATTCCAATGCGTCCTGACCACGGTCACCAGATGCTGGACGATCTTAAGAAGAAAACCAACCCGGGTTATTCTGCTATCGGCCGCCTGAAAGGCCTGGCTGAAGTTCGCGGCGTTGAGCTGGCGATTAAGCGCGCATTCTTTAGCGATAATAAATAGTCTTTAATATCGGGTTTTGCCCGATAGGAATGCAATAAAAACCCCCGAAGGGTGCTACTTCTTCGGGGGTTTTTCTATTGAACTAACACTACAGCATTTTCCTGATGACATAATGCAGGATCCCGCCGTTCTGGTAGTAGGTCAGCTCATTACCGGTATCGATACGACATAGCGTATTAATGATTTCATGATGACCATCGGCATAGGTGATGGTCACCGGAACCTGCTGGCCCGGTTTAATAAAGGCCAGTCCGGTCACTGAAATCAGTTCATCGCCGCAGAGCTCAAGGACTTTACGGTTAGTATTCTCCGGGAATTCCAGCGGCAGAATTCCCATTCCAATCAGGTTGGAACGGTGGATTCGTTCGAAAGACTCAGCAATGACGACCCGCACCCCTAACAGCATTGGCCCTTTGGCCGCCCAGTCGCGGCTGGAACCGGAACCATACTCTTTACCGACAATCACGGCCAGCGGGATATCTTCCTGCTGATAACGCATGGCAGCATCGTAAATTGGCAAGATATCCTGCGACGGAATATGCCGGGTCATACCACCTTCAATGTCGGGTACCATTTCATTACGGATACGGATATTAGCGAAAGTACCGCGCATCATCACTTCATGATTTCCGCGGCGAGAACCGTAGGAGTTGAAGTCATTTTTATCAATACCGTGGTTGCTCAGGTAGTGCCCTGCAGGGCTATCGGCTTTGATATTACCGGCCGGAGAGATATGGTCGGTAGTCACCGAATCGCCGAGTATGGCAAGAATACGTGCCCCGTGAATATCCTGAACGATATCAGGTTCAGCCTGCATAGTGGTGAAAAATGGCGGATGGCGGATATAGGTTGAATCCTCTTGCCAGCGATAAGTCTGAGATTCATCAACCTTAATCGATTGCCACTCTTTATCGCCGTTAAATACTTCAGCATATTCCTTATGGAACATCTCTGCATTTACGCCTTCAACCGCTTTTGCAATCTCCTGCGCTGAAGGCCAGATATCTTTTAGATACACCGGCGCACCGGTTCTATCTTGGCCTAGCGGCTCTTGCGTCAGGTCGGTTCTCATATTACCGGCCAGTGCGTAAGCGACCACTAACGGTGGTGATGCCAGCCAGTTAGTTTTAACCAGCGGATGAATCCGGCCTTCAAAGTTACGGTTACCCGACAGCACGGCACCCACGGTCAGATCGCCTTGCTTAATCGCCGCTTCGATAGCCGGCGCAAGTGGCCCTGAGTTACCGATACAGGTGGTACAGCCATAGCCGACCAGATTAAATCCTAGTGCTTCCAGATAAGGCGTCAGACCGGCAGCGTCCAGATATTCAGTGACCACTTTTGAACCCGGAGCCAAGGATGATTTAACCCACGGCTGGCGCTGTAAACCTTTCTCTACCGCCTTTTTAGCCAGTAAACCGGCAGCAATCATCACGCTGGGGTTAGAGGTGTTAGTACAGGAGGTAATGGCGGCAATAGCCACCATACCTTGCCTCAAAATTAGATTCTTACCGTCTAACACCATCGGCACGCTGTCGGTGTTAGGCTGGGTTGAGGTCAGATCCAGATGCATTGCTGCGTCAAAGGCCTGCTTCACTTTAGCCAGGGCTACCCGATCCTGAGGGCGTTTAGGTCCGGCCAGGCTGGCTTCAACGCTGGAGAGGTCCAGCGATAATGAGCTGGTGAAAATCGGTTCATCACCGGGATAGCGCCATAAGCCCTGCGCTTTGGCGTAAGCCTCTACTAACTCAATTTGATGTGAGGTGCGGCCAGACAGCGCCATATAGCGCAGGGTTTCTTCATCGACCGGGAAGAATCCGCAGGTCGCCCCGAATTCCGGTGACATATTGGCAATAGTCGCCCGGTCTGCCAGCGGCAGGCGGGCCAGACCATCGCCATAAAACTCAACAAATTTACCGACTACGCCGTGCTTACGCAGCATTTGAGTGACGGTCAGTACTAAATCGGTGGCGGTAATGCCTTCGTTAAGCTGGCCGGTGAGTTTAAAACCGACCACGTCAGGGATGAGCATCGACACCGGCTGCCCCAGCATAGCGGCTTCGGCTTCAATACCGCCGACGCCCCAGCCGAGAATACCTAAACCATTAATCATGGTGGTATGGGAGTCAGTACCTACTAACGTATCCGGGTAAATCCAATTTTTGCCGTCCAGCTCTTCATGCCAGACGGTCTGGCCTAAATACTCTAAATTAACCTGATGACAAATACCGGTTCCCGGCGGGACTACTCTAAAGCGGCTAAAGGCTTTTTGCCCCCAGCGCAGAAAAGCATAGCGCTCATGATTGCGCTCCATCTCCAGACTGACGTTATTACCGAAAGCCTGAGACGTCGCGTATTCATCGACGGTAACGGAATGGTCAATAACCAGATCCGCCGGCGACAGTGGATTAACTTTAGATGCGTTGCCCCCCAGCCGCAAAACCGCTTCACGCATGGCGGCCAGATCGACAATGGCCGGCACGCCGGTAAAGTCTTGCATCAATACTCTTGCCGGGCGATAGGCGATTTCCCGATCGGCATGGCCTGTTTTTAGCCACTCAACTAATGCCGACAGATCGGACTCTTGCACGGTATCACCGTCAATAAATCGCAATAGGTTTTCTAACAGTACTTTGAGGGATTTCGGCAGCCGTTGAATATCGCCCAGTTGAGCGGCGGCCTTGGGCAAACTGTAATAATGATATTCTTGATGTGACACAGTCAGTCGGGCAAGACTCTGTTCACGTAGATTTGATGACATAGCTCCTCCGTTGATTATCAGAGAGTTCCGGTATCCGCCGGATTTTTTATAGTACGCTATTTAAAGATAACATAAAATTTCATCAACATTTTGTTAACATTTGTAAAGGTAGGGGAATATGGAAAATAAAGGAAATTAAGATAACCAAGAAGCCTTCACCTTTGTTATCGCGGCTCTTCTCCTTGTCATCCCCGTGAAAACGGAAACGCGAGCCGTAGGTGAAGCAAACATTCGCAAAGCGAATGGTCCGCAGGGTGAGCGCAGTGAATCATCCAAGGTTTTAGCTCACAAATGAACGCAGGGCCTAAGGGATGGATCCCGTTTTTCAACGGGATGACGAAGAACTCCCCCTCGTCATCGCCGTGAAAACGGGAACGCGAGCCGTAGGTGAAGCAAACATTCGCAAAGCGAATGGCCCGCAGGTTGAGCGCAGTGAATCATCCACGGTTTTAGCTCACAAACGAGCTCCGGGCCTAAGGGCTGGATCCCATTTTTCAACGGGATGAAGAAGAACTCCCCCTCGGCCGCGAGGAAAAGGTCATATTTCGACGTTCTTTTTACGGACGAAGCTGACGATAAAACTAAATTAAATCGTTTCGTCTGTAGTTTTATGGTTACTTACCATCCCCCAACATAATCGCCAGTCTATGACTTCCCGGATTAGCTTCCAGCATAATCTTCGCGACGATAGTTAACGGAACGGACAATAACATGCCCACCGGCCCCAGCAGCCAGCCCCAGAAAATCAAAGACAAAAAGACAATCAGCGTTGACAGGCCCAGCCCGCGCCCCATGATCCGGGGTTCAATAATATTGCCAATCATAAGGTTGACGGCAATATAGCAGCCCAGCACCGCCAAGCCGTCGGCAAAACCGTTAAATAACAGGGCTTGCAGAATAGGGGGAACGGCAGCAATAAATGAACCAATATTGGGAATATAGTTAAGCATAAAGCCCAGAACGCCCCACAGCATGGCGTATTTCACACCGATCCATGAGAGGAATCCCCAGATAATCATACCGGTAATGATGCTGATAACGGTTTTAATCGCCAGATAGCGGCTGATGCTATTAATCGCATTATTGATGCTAATCATGCCCTGAACCGGATTACTCAGTGACTTATTGAGCTTGTGGGGCAAGCTCTGAACTTCCAACAGCATAAAAACAACGGTCATCAGCAGCAAAAAGATATTGGTCATGACGCCGGAAAAGCTGGAAAGCATGGTGGTGAGAAAGCTGACTAACAGCGCCGGATCAAAGTATTGCATCAGCTCTTCACTGGAAATTTGAATATTTAGCTGAGCGGCATAAAACTGCAAATCCCGCAGGTGTTCGCCTATTAATCCGCGGTATTGAGGCAAAGTACGGGTGAAGTCGTTGAGCGATGAGCCGACAACGCTGGCGGTCGCCAGAAAGCCAATCACTATCGCCAGTGCAATCAAGATAACGGATATCACGTTAGGGATGCGAAACCGCGCCATAAAACGCACGACCGGATAGAGCACAATAGAGAGAAACAGCGCCAATAAAAAAGGAATAACTATTTGGGAGGCCGCTTTTATGCCAGATAAAATAATGACCAACGACGCTAACATAAGCATTGTTCTTAGGCCTACCGAGGATAATTTATTATTCAATGGCAACACTCGCTTATATATCCGTCATACTTCAAATTGTTGCAACTTGAAGCATTTGGCTATGGTTTATTAACGCTATAAATATTATCACACAGATACGTTATTCTTGCCCGTTTGGCTGCTTCTCTGATGTGATTTGTTGGCTCAGATACTTTAAATCCGGCTTACCGATTGGCGTTAACGGGATTTCATGCAGAAATACAATCTCTTCAGGCATTTGATAGCGGGCAATTCGTTCGCTGAGCCACAGCTTGAGCTGTTCCGCGGTAAGACTATCGGGTTGCTGAGTAACAATAAAGGCTTTTAGTCGCTGCCCGAACTCGGCATTTGGAATACCGATAACAACGCATTCGCTGATTATCGGATGCTGAGTTATCGCATCTTCCAGCTCAACGGGATACACATTCTCTCCGCCGGAAACTATCATGCTGTCAGCCCGACCACTTAAGTAATAATAGCCGTCAGCATCATGGAACCCAAGGTCGCCGGTTTCAATCAGATCGCCGTTATTTTGAGCGGCCCACGGACACTTAATGGCTAATCTGCCGACCACATGATGTTGATACACCGGCAATCCGCTTTGATTGTCCAACAACTGAATGGTCAGCCCTTCAATCGGAATACCAATAGTACTGGCACTGTGAGCCAAATCGCGCGGGGTGGCGATAGTACAGATTCCGGCTTCAGATGTGCCATATAAGTTAAATAATTTATCGCCCAGCTGTGTACGGGTATCGGCCACCAAGCGCGGTTGTAACTGAGCGCCGCCGGAAATAATACAGCGCAAGCAGAGCAACTTATCGGCTGAGCGATAGAGCATTCTGCTGAGCATCAGCGGAACCAGCGTAATGACTTCAATTTGATGCTCAGCAATCAGATGGCTGGCGTTATCGGCATCGAACTTACGCGTCAGGTAGACCGTGGCTCCCATTAACGTGGCAATGCTGAGCGTTGCTAAGCCGAAACCGTGATACACCGGCGTGGCTATATAAATTGATCGGTAGTGAAATAGCTCAAGCTTAGTCAGCAGGGCATACAGTGGATTAAGAAAGGCAAACAGCGACGGCTTTCGTGCAGCGGCTTTGAAGTCACCGGTGCTGCCGCTGGTTAACACAATAATTTTTCCCGGGCCATGTTTGATCTGCTTAGCGAGCAAGCCTGAAGTATGCGCATAAGATTGAATAGATACGCTGTCGCTATTCTCTGCCGGAATAGCCGTCCCGCTGAAACCGGCTTCGGCCAGTAGCGGGGCGATATTGGCGTCATGAATAATCAGATCAAACTGATGTTTGTCGATAAAAGCAGAGAACTGCCGCAGGTTTATTTCAGTATTCAGCAAATAGATATCAGCCCCTGCGTAGGAACAGGCAAACAGTGATTTCAGCAATAAGGCATGGTTGCGGCAAATTAATGCCACTTTATGACCGGGCTTTAGCCGGTGGTGATGGCAAAGGGCTGACGCAATATTCCTGCTCTGTTGGTAGAGTTGCGCATAAGTCAGGGTGCCGCTGTCGTCTTGCACCGCAATACGCTGCGGGTAAAGTCTGGCGCTGAAACCGAGCAGGGCCATCAGATTGATACCGTTAGCCCGAATTGACTGAATTAAAGTATATAACCCGTTCGGAGTGAGGATATTTAACTTAATCAGTAGCCGGAGTTTATTTATCATATTTATCCATTAGCGTTTTTAGGGCTTTTTTTCAGACTTTTGGTTTCAAACTTTCCGTTTCAGACTTTTCGTTTCAGGTAGTGAGCACAACCCATCACCCACCAACGGTTAAATATTACCGAGCCCAGCTGACCAAAAATCGTCCATAGCGGTTTAAAGCAGGGTTTTCTGGTCTGGATTGCCCGACAGATAATCTCTGCCGCCTGAGGGGCGGAAATTGCCGGAACGGACTTATTGGCATACGTCGGCTGAATCATTCGGGTATTGACCAGCGGAAGATAAATAGAGGTTAACTGAACCCCCGATACCTGTAATTCAGGTTCCGCGCAGCGAAACCATTGGTCAAATGCGGATTTAGATGCCTGATAGGCAGCCCAGTAAGGTGCCGGCGCCAGTAATACGTTAACCGCCGAAATATTAATTATCTGCCCCTGATTCTGTTTCAGCTGTGGCAGTAACCCCATACAGAGCTGAACCGGGGCAAAATAGTTCAGCGCCATTGTGCGTTGAAAGTCATGCAGTCGGTCAGTTGAATCGGCAATAGATCGGCAAATGGATTTCCCGGCATTATTAATAAGAATATCAATACCGCCATAACGCTGCTTAACTTCATTAATCAGCCGTTCTGTCCGATCCTGCTGAGTCAGGTCAACGGCAAAAATCTGACAGCTGGCGACATGGGGTTCTATTTGTTGTTTTAGCTGACTCAGCTTCTCTTGCGTGCGGGCAACCAGAATCAAATGGATATTCATTCCTGATAGCATAGCGACCAGCGTTTCACCGATACCATAGCTGGCACCGGTGATTAGTATGGTTTTATTGTTGAGCTGCTGGCTGAGCCTGTTGCGATCCGGGCGCAGAAAAGGAAACAGAGCGTACTGATACCAGTGATAAGAATGAGATGAAAGCATAGGAGCCATCCGCGTTAGTACTTTTTATCGATTTTTGGCGAAATTATTCGGCAGTTCTGGCGATCTGACGCTGCTTATCTTCCGGCCCTAATCAGCCAAAGTGAAGGATACCTGATAGTTATCTGCCTAAACCACATAATAAAACTGCGGGATAGATCAACGCCGATAAAACCAGTGGTAGTATAATGGTATTACTTTGACTAAGCCCAGAGCTGCGTCGACTGTTATACACTTTTTCTGGTAACCAGACTGATATGAACCCAGCACATTCATCACTGATCCAACAGCTTTGTACGCGGCTTTCCCAAACCGATAATACACCCTTATACGTGAAATTTGCCGATACGGTGAAATTTGCAGTACGCACCGGCGTATTACATCAGGGAAATATGTTGCCCGGCGAGCGGGAGCTGAGCCAGCAAACCGGCGTGTCGCGTATTACGGTGCGCAAAGCAATGGAACTGCTCGATCAGGAAGGGGTAATTATTCGTTCCCGAGGCTACGGTACCCAGATCAGCGATAAGTTTGAGTATTCGCTTAAAGAAGCCAAAGGCTTTTCTCAACAGGTGGTTTTGCGGGGGAAAAAGCCCGATACCCTGTGGGTTAATAAGAGTGTGATTAGATGTTCGGAAGACGTTGCCGCAGAGCTTAAGATCCCGTCGAACAGCGATGTCTTTATGCTAAAGCGCATCCGCTATGTGGATAATCAGCCGGTTTCGATTGAAGAGTCCTACGTACCGGTGGCGCTGATTAAAGAGGTCGATGATATCGGCCTGTCGCTGTATGACTATTTCCGCAGCCAGAATATTTTTCCTCAGCGTACCAAAAGCAAAGTCAGTGCCCGTATGCCGGATGCTGATTTCCAGTCGCATATTAAGCTGGAAAATTCAGTTCCGGTGCTGGTGATTAAGCAGGTCGCCTTCGATCACCAAAATATACCGATTGAGTACAGTATTAATCAGTGCCGTAGCGATATGTATGTCTTTGTTTCTGAAGAGTAACCGGGCGGCCGTGTCTTTAAGTCCAAAGGGCTACGGGTCCAGAGCGCCTAAGGGCAGCGGTTTGAGAAAGATATTCCCTTATCTTTCAGCCGTGTGATTAATATCGGGCTAAATAGTCGATAAGTTGCTCTTTTAGCGGCGCACAGTCGCCACCCCGATGGCTGACAACGTATGAAGCCACCGCATTGCCCAGCATAACCGCCTCGCTGAGCGGCCAGCCGGAAGCCAGCCCGGCCAGAACGCCGCCGGCATGGCTATCACCCGCACCGATAGTATCAACTACCGTGGTTTCAAACGGGGCGACCCAGCCGGCAGTCAGGCTGTCACGGTAATATGCCCCTTCTTTATCCACTCGAATCACTAACGGACTGGCGTAATGTTTGAACCAGTCTTCGGCCAATGCTTCGGTATCGAGTTCTTTACCCGGCGTGCCGGAGAGCGTTGCGACAATATATTCAGCTTCCTGGCGATTTAGTGAAACCATTGGCTTACAGGCCATTAAGCGAGCAAGTTGTTCAGCCGACAGGTCTGAAATACGCGGGCCAAAGTCGATAAACAGATCGATGCTGTCAGGTAGTGACTCCGCCCACGAAATCAGCACTTCTCCGCAGGACGAAGAAAGCTGATAACCTGAAAGATAAACCAGAGAGTTCGCCTGAATTTTCAGGTTATCCAGCGTGTGGCGATCCCATTGGTTTTCTACTCCGCTAATGGAAAGAAAGGTACGTTCCCCGTCGGGTTCAACCAGCGCCAGACACCAACCGTTATCACCTTTGTCGGTTTCAATGGCTGAGACGATCTCATTTTCTGCCAAGGTTTTACGGATAATATCCGCCCAAATACCTTTTCCCATTGGTAAGGCATTAAGGGATGTCATCCCCAGCCGATGCAAAGCAATTGCAATATTCAACGCACAGCCGCCAATATTGACGCCCTGCTGGTGTAGCTCAATATCACTGCCCCGATGGGGCAGTGAATAGGCATCGGCAATAACATCGATAACCGCCGCGCCCACTACGCATACCGGGCGGCGGTTAGCCAGCGTAGGCAGTTGGTTAATCAGTTTAGACGTTGTCATAAGCCTTTTCCCTGAGGGTTCGCAGTGTCATAAATGACTGACTGTAGCGGGTGAAATCAAGCTGATTGACCCGATCCAACTGCTGCTTAAGTTTCATATCGATACCATCGATACCGTGCAAAGCACCGCAAATAGCCGTTGCCATCGCGCCGATTGTATCGGTATCTCCGCCTAAGTTAGCGCACAGTATTGCGCAGCGGTTAGGATCCGTTCCGGCCAGTTCAACCATGGCAATCGCCGCAGGCACTGACTCGATGGTACTGGTTCCTGCCCCGACTAATTGATAAATCTGCTCCATACCTTGTTCAATACCGGTGGCATTTCTTGCGGTATACAGCGCCAGCTCGATTCGGGCGGCCATTGATGCACTGAAGGTTGTTACGCGTTTTTCCTGCGCTGCTTTGGCAACCGCCGGTAGCTGGTCGCAAATTTGCGCCCAGTTTATACCGTCGATAGCTTTAGAGATTGCCCATGCTACGGCCACCGCGCCGGCAATAGCCACGTCAGATTTATGGGTGGGGCTGGAGGCGATGGTGATTTGATCGATAAAATCGTCCAGAGAGCGGGTTGGCAGCAGGCAGCCCAGCGGTGACACCCGCATCGCGGCGCCGTTGGTCACGCCATTGTTTTCTAATTCAGCAATCGGCGTTCCCTGCTTAATTGCATTCAGGGCGATCTTAGACGTAGGGCCGAGTACATTTTTGTTAAAGGCATCGAATTTTTCTGCCCAGCGCATGATATTCCGACCGATAATTTCAGGCTCTATCTTGCCGTGACATTCGATAATGGCATCGGCCAGTGCCAGTGCCATTGAGGTATCGTCGGTGAATTCTGCGGTATTAAAGTAGCAGGCAGCGTTATTTTCTTTCGGACCGGGCAAGAAGCTGTCTATCCAGCCAAAGTATGATTTGACCCGAGAACGGGGCCATAGCTCTGATGGCATACCCATCGCATCACCTAAAGCCTGGCCATAAAAGGCGCCTAAAATACGCTTCTCTTTGTTCATCATAAATCCTTAGTTTCTGACTGACTGCTGCGTTTTTATTTGCCTGAGAGCGGCAAATAAAAACGGATAATATTTTACGGTCTGGTTAATCAGGCTGTAGCGGGTTTACCGTTGTCTTGGGGAACATCAATCTCTTTGATATCACCGTCAGACTCTTTAAACATCAGCATAAAGATCAGGGTAATCACTACAATCATGCCGGCACCGAATCCCCACATGCCAGCCCAGTTAAATGTCTGACCGTTGATGGGTTCTGCGTTGGCAAATAACTTCTCCATCATCTGGCCGCCCAGGCTGTAACCCAGCAGGCTACCGAACCCCTGACAGCAGAGGGTAATAAGGCCCTGAGCCGCGGTTCTCATATGAATCGGCGCTTTTTTATCAACGTAAATATAGGCGGTCACATAGTAGAAGTCGTAGCTAACGCCGTGCAGCAGAATACCTAAGAACAGCAGGCCGTAGGTGAAGATATGATCTGCGCCACCGTAAACAAAGAAAGCGTAGCGAATAGCCGCAGTAATTAAGCCCAGCAGTAATACCTTTTTAATACCAAAACGTTTGGTAAAGAACGGCAGGGCCAGCATAAAGAAGATTTCAGAGAACTGTCCCAGCGTCATCCAGCCGGTTGCGTTTTTCATACCGACTTCGGTCAGGTAGCCATTGGCAAAGATATAGTAGAAGGCCAGCGGCATAGCAAACAGGAATGAACAGACAAAAAACACTAAGAAGTTGCGGTCTTTGAGTAATACGATGGCGTCCAGACCCAGCATGACTTTCATGCTCATTTTTCCTGTTCCCTTCGGCGGGGTGTTTGGCAGGACGAGGGCAAATACTCCCAGCAGAGCAGAGCTGGCCGCGGTAACGAGCAACGGAATATTGGTCGCTGAAATATCACCAAAGCCCATCATTGCAGGCAAGAAGCCGCAGGCAATACCTGATGCAATCCAGCCAATGGTGCCCATTACCCGAATGCGCGGGTAGTCACGCTCAACGTCTTCTACGTTTGAAAACGCAATGCTATTGGTTAATGCGATAGTTGGCATATAGGTCAAAGCATAGGCCAGCAGCAGCGGGAAAAATGTTCTGAACTCGGTTTGCTGAGCGGCGAAGAACATCAGAATAGCACCGGCAAACATCAGTACGGCGAGGACTTTTTGGGCGGCAAAGAATCGATCGGTAATTGATCCCACCAGAATAGGGGAGATAATCGCGGCAATCGCCGTACAGGCGTAAGACCAAGCGATTTGAGAGGGAGTAAATCCGCTTCCGTTCAGGAAGAGCCAAAGAGGGACAAACCAGGCCCCCCATATAAACCATTCAATGAACATCATGAATGAGAGTTTTGCTGTTATTTTATTCATCTTTCATTCCTTCCATGTTACTGGCAATAGGTATTATCGGGTACCTTATGACAATACCACTTGGTAATACCTTTGCAATACCATTAAATGGATTCTTTGAGCTGGTTAACATTGTTTCGCGTTGAGCGTATTGGTTCATCCTTGATGAGAAAGCTTAAATAGCCGGTATTTTCTTGGCGTTGTATCGCATAAGATACTGCACAATATCTTGTATCTTAAAAATATTTGGGTATGAGATCACTTATTATTGCCGTTGATAGGTGTAATAGAATTTGTCGGCTGGAGTGCTATGAACAAACAAAGCTTACAAGAAGCATTTTCTAGAATAACCATATGGAAAAAGGGTGAGCAACGAGCTCCTCACAAGCCTCTTTTGTTACTGTACGTCTTATCTGAATATAAAAAAGGGCATCAGCGTTTTTTTGATTTTGGTTCGGAAATCCAGGGGCCTTTACTAGAATTATTAAATAGTTTTGGACCAAGCCGGCGATCTCACTATCCTGCAATGCCATTCTGGCGTTTACAGGGGGATGGCTTTTGGTCGCTTAAGAATGCAGAGCGTTGCTCCCCCCGAATTGGGAGCAAAGAGCCTCCAAAACGGGAGTTGATAGACTTTGGCGTTGCGGGCGGCTTTGATGAGGCTGCCTATCAGTTATTGAAGGATAAACCAAAGCTTCTTGATAAATTAGCTCAGTACCTATTAGAGGCGCATTTTCCTGAGAGTGTTCAGGATATTATTGCCAATCGGTTAGGTTTTTCGTTGACGGAAGTACGTAAGGAGCGCGATCCTAAATTTAGACAGTCGGTTTTACGCGCCTATAATTATCAGTGCGCTGTATGCGGCTATAATCTTAAGCATGATTGTATTCCTGTTGGGTTAGAAGCAGCGCATATCAAATGGAAGCAGTCTGGTGGCCCCTGTTCAGTTAATAATGGTCTGGCATTATGTTCACTGCACCATGCAGCATTTGATATGGGAGCCATTGCTATTGATGAACATATGAAGTTGCTCGTATCCCAAGGCGTTAATGGTAATAATATTGTTGAACGTCTATTTTGGGATTTTGCTGGTAAAGAGATTGAATTACCAAAAAATAAAGGGGATTATCCTCAGGATTCATTTATTTATTGGCACCATCGTGAGGTTTTTCGGGGATAGTATATATTCTTTATGCCATACCTTTTTTCCTGCGTAGTGGTTAACGTAGTTAAACAACACACTTATTCCCCTATTGTTAAATAAAAAGGATATTCATTAATGACATCACGCTTGCTAGTAGCTCTTTCTCTCTGTTTTTATTCCTGTTTGGCCTTGGCGCAAACGGATTGGCGAGAGGGCGTCGTTTTCCCTAAATATGTCGGGGCATTGCACTCTGGCAGCGGTTTTAGCGGGATGTTGGTGGCGACATCGAATTCTGAATGGGATGATAACTGGACCATCGTGCCAGATGCACTGCCTGATTTTCATCGGGTTGAAAACGTGACTAAGGGTGAACAGATTTTTGTGCTTACCTTTTTCTCTAATCCGACCGTTAATGAGTACCAGGCCGTTGATATTGCCTGTGATTTACAGTTGGTTAAGCCCGACGGCAGTGCGTCATTTAGTAAGAAAGACGTAGCCTGTTTTCAAGGCATGCTGGTTGGTAACGTGACCGATCTGACGATGGCTATTCCGGTGATCGGCTTTACCAGCGAAGAGGGCGATCCTAAAGGCGTTTGGAAAGTGAATGTCACTCTTAAAGATAAGTTAGGCAAGCAACAGATACCGATGACGGTCAGTTTTACCAATAAGTAAATATTGGGCGTTGGAATTTATACCCCTGATCCTCGGGATGATTCCCCGGTCTGCTCATCCCCATGAAAACGGGAACGCGGGCCGTAGGTGAAGCAAACATTCGCATAGCGAATTGCTCGCAGGGTGAGCGCAGCGAATCATCCCGGTTTTATAACCAGTGAGTATTTGGCTTAAGGGCCGGACCCCGTTTTTCAACCTGTCTCTTGATCAGATCTCCTGATCAAGAGACTTCGCCAGCCTGTAGCCTTCAACTATATCCTGAAGTTTGAACCACCCCTCCCATATCACTATCCAGCCAGCCCGTCCCGTGCGTTTGCTATCATGCCAGTGACCCATTTTAGCCAACGACAGATACGCCCATTTCAGGTTCGGTGCCTTTTTCGGCAACTCTTTTCCTTCCTGTTTGACCCACAGTAACTTCCATTCGAT
>NZ_KE386585.1:0-177711 GCF_000427805.1 Budvicia aquatica DSM 5075 = ATCC 35567
CGTCAGTGTGCCAGTGGTGTGAGCGTAGAAGTTCATGCACCCAAAATAGAAAAGCTCAAAAAACCATCACCCGACATGTGTGGGAAGAGGCGAAGGAAACGGCGAATGAGTTACGGCTAACCAAATGGGGCAAAAAGATATATGAACGGCGCAAGGAAACAGTAGAACGCAGCTTCGCGGATGCAAAACAACATCATGGTCATCGTTATGCCCGGTTCCGTGGACTAATGAAAGTGCAGATGCAGTGTCTTCTGGCGGCTGCAGCGCAGAATATGAAGAAGATAGCGCTGATGGTGGCGTTTTTTTGGCTTTATGAGCAGTACTGGATGAGGTTACAGCTGATAATGAAGCTATCAAGGGCTCTAAACAGACAAAATGAATGTAGGCAAAAAAATATCGCGATCGCGACCTTCGGTCGCTAGAAAGAGCGAACCCCACGTAAAAACATGGGGTTCGTCAGCAGTCTGAGACGGCATAAGCCGTCTTTTTTTATTTTCAGAGTTGAAACCAAATCTTATTGGTTATACGCCCTTTCCCCGTGGCTGTTGACGTCCAGACCTTCACGTTCAATCTCTTCAGAGACCCGCAGACCAACACAGACATCCGCGATTTTAAAAGCAACGTAGGCAACAATACCGGACCATAGAATACATACACCGATGCTGGCAGCCTGTATTCCAACCTGTTTCAGCATGGTAATGCCTTCGGCATAACCTGTCCCCCCCAGAGCGGCAGAGGTCAGAATACCGGTTCCCAAACAGCCGACGATACCGCATACGCCATGCACCCCGAACACATCACAAGTATCATCAACCTTTAACCAAGACTTAAGCACAACCACGCCCCAAAGCCCTGCGATACCCGCAACTAATCCCAGAATTAATGCACCACCAATACCAACTGAGCCTGCGGCTGGAGTGATAGCTACTAACCCAGCGATACAACCCGAACAGGCACCTAACAGCGAAGGCTTCCCACGCACCATCCATTCAGCGAAGACCCAAGACAATACCGCACCCGCCGTTGCTACCACCGTATTCACAAAAGCCAGAGCCGCAATTTCATTGGCACTGCTGGCTGAACCGGCATTAAAGCCAAACCAACCGATATACAGAATAGCGGTACCAATAAACACCATCGGCAGGTTATGCGGTTTAAATGCTTCGCGGCCAAACCCGCTACGTTTACCAACCATATATGCCCCGACTAAAGCGGCTACCGCGGCATTGATATGTACCACAGTACCACCGGCAAAATCGATTGCACCTAGGGTAAACAGATATCCACCACCCCATACCATATGTGCCATCGGCAGGTAGGCAAAAGTGAACCAGATGACAATGAAAAGAATTACCGCAGAAAAACGGGCCCGCTCCGCGAAACCGCCAACGATCAATCCTACGGTAATACAGGCAAAAGAAGCCTGAAAAACGACATGGATAAGCTTATAAAATGTTCCTGTCACATCCGTTAGTTGAATATTTTTAAGCATCAGTCCATCAAAACTACCAAAGAATGCATTTCCTTCACCAAAAGCCAGGGTATAGCCGTAGATCACCCAGAGCACACAGACTAGTGAAAAGGTGGTTATCACTTGGGTCATCAGCGACAATACGTTTTTAGAGCGCAGCAGCCCGCCGTAAAACAGGGCAATCCCCGGAATGCTCATAAACAGCACCAGCGCAGTACAAATCATCATAAATGCGTTGTCTGCTTTATCCGCGACTTCTTCAGCGGCCATCACCGCCCCGGGTAATATAGCCAGCAGACCGATCGCCAGTGTGGACAAGAGTTTTTTCATCGCTATGCATCCTTCTTCAAATTTGAACGGGTAATAACTTACAGCGCATCGTCGTCTGTTTCGCCGGTACGGATACGAACAACCCTAAGGAGTTCAGTGACAAAAATTTTCCCATCGCCAATCTTTCCGGTATAGGCCGACTGGGTAATCGCAGCAATTGCCGTATCGACCTGGTCGTCAGACATGGCAATATCAATTTTGACCTTAGGCAGAAAATTGACGCTATATTCCGCACCGCGGTATAGCTCTGCGTGGCCTTTTTGGCGGCCAAATCCTTTTACTTCGCTGACAGTTAGCCCCTGAATACCGATTGAAGATAAGGCTTCGCGCACATCTTCTAGTTTGAAGGGTTTGATCACTACAGTGACAAGTTTCATATGCCTCTCCTCAGATAAACGGACTAACGCTTAACGCGTTCAAATTGTAATTTGCCAACGATTACAACAGAGCAAGTAGCATGCCAATTTAGTGTTCTGATTAGATAGCCGGGGAAGAAATGGGTATTCTGCAGAAGGAATTGAAGCGATATATAGTAGATTAAATGATGATTTAAAGTTTAATTATATCTTTTATATCAATAGGTTTTATAACAATAAAATTACATTTGAATTACAAAGCTACCTGGTCAGTTTCAGTCAATAAATTATTTTTTTGTCTGCCCTCATCCGCATTCATAATTACATAAATACAGACCAAGATATAAATGAATAAGCCAACTTCAGAGATTGCGCTGCACTAAAACAGTGCATAAAAGTGAGTGAATTGATTCAGAAGGAGGCACAAAAGTATTGACCGATAAATTAATAATAAATATTGCACCGTAAAAAACCCCGGAAATCCGGGGTTCTCAATTTGTGTATATCGGTAAACTAAATATCAGAAATTTATTAAGCAGCCGGGGTACCAGCAGCGTCTTTAGTTACTTTTTTAGCGTTACTGTGTTTTTTATGCTGCTTAGTTTTGTCACCGGCCTTATGAGGGGTTGCCGAGGATTGCTCAGTCGCTGCTTTTACTGGTTGAGTTGCTGTTTCAGCTGCGAAAGCCGAGCCGGACAGAACAAACATCGTTGCTACAGCCAGTGATAATAGTTTTTTCATTTTAGATACCCTGATTATAAAATTTAATTAAGCGGCTTATTTAGCTGCAGGTTGGCTTGCTGCGTCTTTAACTTCTTTTTTAGCTTTACTGTGTTTCTTATGCTGCTTAGTTTGCTCACTGGCCTTATGAGGAGTAGCTGAAGATTGTTCAGTCGTCGCTTTGGCTGGTTGAGTTGCTGTTTCAGCCGCAAACGCTGAACCGGACAGAACAAACATTGTTGCTACAGCCAGTGATAATAGTCTTTTCATTTGGTATACCCCTAAGTAAGTTAATAACGTTTTTATTCAGAGTATTCAGCGGTGAGTTAATCAACTGACAAAGTGATTTCTTATCGTTGAATCTGAAATGAATTCTAGGCCTGATTCTGTCAATGACGGTAAAACAAAAGTAATTAGCGTGTAAATTACATGTAACACAAGAAATCATTAACTTAACCATGACGGGAATAATAAAATCATTACTAATCAACAGGTAAAATAAAACTCAAGGAATATACCGTCATTCTGCATAAATGATGCCATCTATTTTCTTGTATACACATAGAATCACTTATTAACATATAAAATATTTACTAACAGCTCCTACCTGAGACCAATCGTTATTCCTACTGAACAATTTTATAAAAAACCACTGTCACTAATAATAAAGATAATCATTACTTAGAAATATATATCACGTATAAAACAGCATAGACTTGTAACGCCATTAATAAATTGTCAATATTTACTGTTAAAATTGTATTTGTATAAAACAAATGGTTATGCATAGCGGGAGTCCGGCATGTTTATCACTAAAGGGGGGAAGTTAGTACTGCTATTAGAAGGGTCGACAAAAAATCACGCTGCACAATGTGTGCTTACTGATATCTGACAATAGTGGAACCGTATCAGGATACCTATTTATGGGATTACAGCAATGTTGCTACGTTTTGGCAGGTAGCAGCATTCAATAATCCCGCTTTGATAAACAGCAGCTAGAACGCTATTTACAGCACTCAGTCGACTATATTCATCATGACTAAAGCTGTTTTGCTAATTACTATTACGCTGACCGGCATATTCGCCAGTCACCGTTTTATTCTCTATATCACTACTGGCATGTCGTATGAAATAGAACGCTCAGTTTTATTTCAGACTTCATCTTAAACCAACAACGTCATTACCGGCTTCATTTGCTTCGACCGGCTTAACGGATACTGTTTTTGTCTTTGCCGGCGTGGCTACTACCGGTTCGATAAATGGCGTTGCTGAAGGCTGAGCCGGCACAATAAAGGATTCTGAGTTTTCTCTGGCCCCGCTCAGCATCACAGTCTGACCAACGCTGCCGTCAGGCGCATAAGGCTGAATGCTAACATCGGCTAAAGCTTCTAAGAAAATATCCGGGTAAGGGGCCAGATTCTCTACCAGCACAATTTCTTTGGCATAACCATAATCACCTGATTTAACCAAAGCAAACACCAGATTGTGGGTCAACTTAGCATCTTTATATCCACGCTGATACAGAGGTAGCAGGTAACGCACCGCTGACTGATAACGCTGAGAGAAAATCTCTACCATTGCTAAATTATTATTAATCACATCATCTTTTACATACAGATTTCGTGCTGTTTCAAAAGCTTCTTTTGCCTGAGGCAGCAGCCCGCTTTCTGACAGAATAATCCCTTTAACGTTATAAGCCTCACCGGATTTAGGATTGCTACTTATTGCCATATTGATAGCATCAATAGCCGATTTATATTGATGCTGAGCCGATAAATTTTTAGCCTGCAATAAATAAGCTGGCTCTGATGGCGAATTCTCTAATAATACCGACAAATAGTGGAGAGATGAATTATAGTCATTGGCCAGATAGTAATATTCAGCTAATTTTAAACGGGTCTCTTTATCTTCACGATATTGCAGCCGCTGTTTATAAACAGCAATTAGCCCATTATAATTTTTGGCATTCTGCAAAATAAATTCTTTTTCAGCCGTATCTTTCGTTTGGTAATCACTATTACCTGCAAACCTATAAGATGGTGATAGTTGGCAGGCACTGAGCAACAACACCGAAAGTCCAATTAAAATTCGCGTAGACATTAACATCCTTTTACCCCTGAGCCATAACACGCATAACGCCCGGTGCCGCAATAATAATCACGACCGGGAACATAAAAAATAGAATAAGTGGAACACTCATTTTTGCTGAAATCTTACCGATCAATTCTTCGGTCTTTAATAATTGGAGCTCACGCATTTCCGTTGAAAGCTCCATCAGGTACTCATAAATGGAAGAACCATAGCGCAGGCTCTGCTTCAGGGTGACACACAGCATACTCACTTCTCGGCTGGGTAATTCATGCTGTAACTGACTCAGCCCAGACTCCAGACCATTAACGTCAATCCTCTTCACCAGACGAGTCAAGAAGGGTACAAAGCTCGAGTTAACATCACCCACGCTTTCGGATAAGAACTTTAATGAGACCTCAATAGTTAGGCCTGACTGTACGCAAATAGCCAACAGGTCAACAAACATCGGCATATCTTTTTCTATTTTACTGATCCTATTACCTACAATAACTTTTCTTATCATGCCCGGAATCACGATCACCGCAATGATGATAAACAGGCAAAGCACCATCATATTGTTATTTTTTATTTCTAACTTAAATACAATATCGGCGGCCATTAGAATAATGACCAGAAAAGCCGAAACCAGTACTTTACCTAACCCTTTCTCATCAAATAACTTTAAAAGTTGCAGAGCGCTGCTTCCGGCTGCAAGCACTTTTTCAGCTTTAGAATCAGCGCTATTAACTACCACCGAAATAAGCTCTGAATCAGAGTCTGACAATTGAGTCATTTTTTCTTTCATTCGGGATATTTGTTTGTTCTTTATCGACATATAAAAAACAAACATCAGTCCCAAAATAAGAATGGTGGAAAAAATAATTGTCATAATTACAGTTTCCTCATTAAAAACATCACACACACCATGCCAAAGGCTTCACTACCGAGGAAGTAATAAAGGATTCCCCGCCCATCAGGATCGTTCATGATATATTCATAATTTATCGGGCTAAGGTACTGTAGGCCGATGAGAAACATAAACGGAATAATGGCTGTAATTTTCGATGACATCCGCACTTCCGAGGTCATTGCCATTTTTTTACTTTCAATTGCCTTTGCATTAGCAACCGTTTTACCTAACCGCAATAAAACTTCACGCAGTCGTGCACCACTTTTAAGGTTGATAAGAATAGCAACGGTAAAGAAGTAATATTCTTTAAAAGGCAGACGCTTATAAGAAGCCTTAAGCACCCGCTCAGGAGCCTCACCAACGTTCAGCCTACGGCTAATCCGACCAAACTCCTCACCTAAAGGTTCAGGCATAATCAGTGCACAGTCAGCCAGCGCTTGAGAAATACTCGTGCCGGAGGTAAGTGCACCATTTATCACCGATAACGCCTCTGGGAATACCCTGGAGAAAGACTTCTGTAAAATGCGTTTTTCAACCCTGACTAACACCAGTAAAGAAAGAATAAAGCCTGCACCGATAACACCCAACTCATCCTGGTGAGTAACAAACTTATTAAAAATCAGCGCTCCCATAATAACGCCAATAACAATAACAATATTACGGATTAAAACTTTACGCTGGCGGCGATAGAACAGATCAATATAGGTTTGGACAAAACCTCTGGCCCCCCAAACTAAGCGACGGGCCGTAGACTGGGTATTATTTTGATTCAGCGTTGTTTTCAGCAGGCTATTTGCCTCACCTAAGCTGATATTCTTTTGCATTAGTTGCCAGCGTTTACCAACCAGATAAAGCAGCAATACGCCAAAACATAAAATGAGCACATAAAGTCTAATCATCATTACCTCTCAAAAATAATTTTGAGAAAATGCTCTAAATTCATCATCCGAGCCTGAGCATATAAAGCAGAGCGTTGAGATAATCCGTGACAAACAAATTTCCCGACGATCCTGTCCTGACTATCTCTTTCACCATCAACAACAAAACTAAAGATATCCTGTATAACAATGACGTCCCCTTCAACGCCCATGACTTCAGACACATTCATGATCTTTCTCGAACCATCATTCATACGTGAAACCTGAATGATCAAATTTACCGCAGAAGCGATGTTGCGACGAATAACTTCAACCGGCAAATTAAGACCGGCCATCATCACCATATTCTCTAAACGAGCAACGGCATCCCTTGGAGTATTAGCATGCAGCGTGGTCATTGACCCATCGTGTCCGGTGTTCATTGCCTGTAGCATCTCAAAGGCCTCTTCACCTCGGCACTCACCGACAATTATTCGATCCGGGCGCATACGCAGTGCATTCATCACCAAGTTACGCATACTAATTTTGCCGGTATTTTCAATACTGGCCATTTTGGTTTCAAGGCGAACTACGTGAGGCTGTTGCAGGCGTAATTCGGCGGCATCTTCCAGGGTTAAGATTCGCTCATCGCTGGAAATATGCTGTGATAACGCATTCAACAAGGTGGTTTTACCCGACCCGGTACCGCCGGAAATCACGATATTTGCCCGGCACTTACCGGCAATAATTAAAAAATTAGCTAACCGTTCGTCAAGCGTTCCGTAGGCAATCAGATCTTTAAAGGTCTTTGACTCTTTACTGAATTTACGAATAGATATTGAAGTTCCGTCCAGTGAAACCGGATTCATAACGACGTTTAAACGGCTACCATCCTGTAAACGGGCATCTACCAGCGGTTGTGACTCATCAATTCGTCGCCCTACTCTTGCAACTAAACGCTTAGCAATATCGGTAAGCTGGTCGTTGTCTAAAAACTTAAGATTGGTTTTTTCCAGCTTTCCTCTGCGCTCAACAAAAATATTATCCGGGCCGTTAACTAAGATATCATTGACCGTCTCGTCTTCAAGCAGTTCGCGTAAGGGGCCAAAGCCAAGAATCTCATCGGTAATTGCCCCACTTAACACGTCGAGATCGTCTTTCGATATGTAGCGGTTCATTGCCTGACTGGTTTTCTGAACCATGACAATAACTTCACGCAGCAGCGCAAAGCGATTACCGACAAGGCTATCAACCCGGTCCAGATCAATCGATTCTAAAACTTGCTGGCGTATAACCCGTTGAGTTTCATTAAAGCTGTCATCACGTTCCATATGTACTTACCCTACTGCACTGAATTATTTTTTAAATTTATTCAGCAAGCGTGAAATAGAGCTGCCGGTTGATTTATTAGCGGCCATATTTTGTCCTAACACCTGATTAGCCAGAGCCGATACCGCACTATTTTGTTTGGCTAAAAAACGCAGAGGCTTAGAAGGATCGCCCGGAGGACGCTGATATAAAATATGAGATGAAATATCTCCGCCAAGTAGCGAAGTTAAATCGCCAATGGTTAGTACACCATTAGCAGTAGGTCGAATTTGGTTTAAACAAACAAACTCACGTTTTACACCGCCGCTAACCGTTCTCAGAAAACGGTTAACGTCTAACGCTGACTTTGCCACACGTAGTGAAGCTAAATCATGGCCGATGACCAACACGACACAATCTGATGAGCTTAGAACAAACTCAATATCTTCTTTATTGAGATTGAAAATAGGGTAATCAAACACTACGAAGTTATAGCGTTCAAGCGCCTTATCATTGAGGTCATCAGTGTATTTGGCATTTCCCGGTTTCACAGACAGGTAAGTCGTTAACTCGCTAACGTCCTTTTCCAGTGCTTTATCAGAAATCAGATCGATATCCTGAGATCCACCCGCCCCCTGAACTAAGAGCACCGGAACGCGGTTTTTAGTCGCGATATGCTGGGCGACATGGTAACTAATAAGAGAATTACCAATCCCGCCTTTACAGCCTAAGATAGATATTTTGATAGCAGAACGGCGATTTTTCATTTCTGCCGATGAATCTTTAACGTTCTGGACCACGTTAACTAACTGGGATGGATAGTGTAAATAGCTGACGCCTCCGGCAATAAATTGCTGGGATAATGTAATGGAGTCAGTATCCCCTACAACCAGACACTTTGCCGAGCTGGGTAATAACGTAGTAATTTTATTTAGCAGCAGAGCGCAATTATCAGACTTCTCAATATCAATAATAATTGCACTAATATATTCAGGTAGATCAAGGACGTCTGCGGTTAAGAAATTTGCCTTGACCTGAAATAGTGGTTCTATATTTTTTAATACCAGTTGGCTGCAAATATCACTCATCCAATCAGGACGCGAAGAGACAATGACAACGTACTCTTGTCCTTCAGATCCCTTTGATTTATCTGCATTTGAAAATAATAACATAAACCTACAACCTATAATTTATCGGATGATATATGCTTAATTTTAAAGTTATTTATTGATCACACTGGCACGTCGTAAGTTATCCAGCGAACAACCCACTTTATCTCGGTCACGGTATTTATAGTCTTGTCGATGATAATTACAGGTGTGGAATACTGTTGTATCCTTGCCGATAGAGAGATTAACCAAACTACTCCCGCCCCCTATTTTTTTCTCCATAACAATTAGTGATGGATCAATGCCAGCGTTAACTAAGCGAGAACGCATGTCATAGGCTAGGTTCTTATTTTCCGCCTTATACCACGTCAGTAATAAGGTGCTTTCAGCCATCATACTAAAGCGCTGTAGCGTATCGCTAACAAAGCGTTTTTTGTCAGCTTCAGCGTTTTTTAACAGTGAAATATCAAACTTATCATCAGATGCTAAAGCTGAATCATGCCAGGTCACCGTAGGCGCAGCCGCCAATATGCCTGACATCGCCATAGCACCGAAAAAAATCCAGATCGAAAAAATAGCTCTTTTCATTGTGCAAAACCGCCTTTACTAAGAAACTCTGCAACCTGTTTTCTCGATTTAGGTTCGCTGACTGAGCTCAGATTAAAAAAGCGTTCGGCAACGGTACTACGTGAAAAATCAGGTAATACAGCATCTCGGGATGAAATAGGTTTAACTAAATTGACTGTCGCAACGACAACCAGCTCAGTACGCTCTCTCTCTGTCGTAGCATGACGGAAAAGTGAACCTAAAATAGGTATTTCACTAATGAATGGTATTCCGGAAAGTGTTTCCCGGTCATTTTCATTTAATAGCCCGGCTAAAATGAAGCTATCACCATCAGCCAGTTCAACGGTGGTTCTCGCCTTGCGGCTTTTTAGTTTAGGAATGTTAAAAATTCCCATCTGATACTCACCGTCAAGATTACTGATCTCTTCAGACAGTCTGAGCTTTATCTGGTTTTGGTTTTCAACTTTTGCCGCGATGCCTAGCTTTACCCCAAACTCTTTGTAAGTCACACTAACGCCGTCGCTATTAGTCGTCACAATAGGAATTTCGCCGCCGACCAAAAAGTCCGCCGTTTCACCGGACATTACCGATAAATTAGGCTCAGCCAATACGCGTGCAATCGAATCATTTTTCATGGCATAAATCATGTTGTTCAAGGTCGTGGCATCAAATTTAAATTTAGTCAGGCTAAACTGGCCGGTAGGCAAACCGGCATTACTCCAGTCAATGCCAACGTTATCCATAAACTTTTTTGAGACTTCAACCACGCTTAGCTTAACGTTGACCTGATTAGCCATCGGTAATTTCATACGGTTAACTAACCCTTCAAACGTCGTTCTTTCCATAAAACCGACGTCTTCATTACTATCTCCGCCTTTTCCGCCACCGGTGGTATATTTAAGCTCTCTGATTTTTCTCTTTAAACCTAAAGCCTCACCAACCGTCATATAAATTCCATCACGAGCCTCTTCGCTCGGTACGGTACCCGATACCACATATCCCTTGCCATACTGGCTAATTTCAATCTGGCTTCCCGGATATTCAGCTGCAATATCATCGGCGATATTGCCAAGCAAAGGGTCAACAACAATGTCCATAGATATCAATGGGGTTGCATTTTCACCGCCATAAACAACCAGTTGAGAACGTCCATTTTTTCTAGCAAAAACTACCAGTTGTCTATTATCAACCAGCTCATAATCAGCTATTTCAGGATTAGAGATAAATACCGTACCGATATCCTGTGTCACTTTAAACGTACGAGCCTCCCCTTCTTTAATATAGGTTGACTTAGCGTTAGCCCAAGCTGAAGTGAAAATAAATATGATTGAAATACAGACCAATGAACCAAATAGTTTTTGTATCTGTAACCAAGAAGCCGTTTTATTGGTATTCATAAATTATCTTTTTTTACCTCTTAGTTGCCGGATATTTTCAGGCAAAGTTTCATCCGTGGAAATCGCTCGGTTATCCTTAAAGCTGGCTGGAAATAAAATGAAAGTGCCAAAGGGTTCAATCGAATATATGCTCTTAATTTCTTTATCAGTCAGTTCAACATAGGCCGTCACTCCACCTTCGATAGCTGACTCATCTGCCTCTTTAGTTTTCGTGGCTTTCTTAACCGTACTGGCTATTTCAGAGATCGGCTTACTCATTGAATTGGCATCGATATAGAGTAGTTTTTTGCTATTTAAAACGGGTAGCAGCTTGGTTTGATTAAAATCACCCAGCTTTTTTAATTCCAAATCGTAATTTTGCAGAATTCGCGTTTGATAATCGTTTTGAATGAGGTTGTAACGAAAATAGATATCCAGGTGTTCGCCGGCTTTTATCGATACCAGTTGGGCAGCCTGACGGCTATCGAGTTGAAAAGAAAATACGCTATTACCCGGTGAGACTAAACGGGCCAAATAGGCATTTGAACCAGGAGCAGCAACCTGCCCGGTCAGGATACGACTATTGGCGGTAATATCACTTAGGGCCACATAACCCATTAGCGGCATGCTACCAGCATCAGACTCTTCTTTAGTCCACTGTCCGGGCTCAAGATCGAAAGATTGAAGTTTAAAATCACCGGCGGTGATTATCTGCCCCTCTTTGAGATTGGTATTAGCTACCGCAAAAACCACCCTGACTTTTTCTACGCCACTATTGGTCGCAATTTCCTGGGGTTGTGCAGGGTTATTATTGGAGTCTGAAAAAAGAAGTAGCCCAAGCCCGCCAACAATAACTAACAAAATGGCCATTCCCATGATCATTTTCTGATTCAATTTCTAACTCCCTGTATAGCGGATATTTTAGTAATTAACTTGTGCTAATATTCCTATAAGAACAAATAGATAGCTTCCTGATATTGCAACACCATAAGGCAGCCCTCGAGCCACATGTTTTTTATTAAAGCGCCTCAAAAAAAATTCAATTAATGCTAAAAACACACCAATGATAGACATTAGTAATAAATAACTTACAACATCACCTCGAGGAATTGTTAATGCGAGAACGGATAACAGTTTGATATCTCCTGCACCAACAATGTTAATGGCTACCAGAATAAAGCCAATAGCAAAAATAATCAGCGCAGCTAAAAAATTAGGCGACTGACTGGTAATCAATAGAGTCGCAATAACTAACAAAAGAACAAATGCCACATCAATATTTTTTATCAACCGATAACGAATATCTGTGTAACAGATTCTTATCAAGATAAAAAACCAAGGAAGCATCAGTCCAATTAAAACCCACACACATCACCCCTGATTTAATATCATTTAGCTATTTTTATAAGGCAACAAGTGATAACCACTGCAAATTAAAATCATAGCAATTTGATATTATCTATTTAATAGCATAGCTATTTATTTCTTATTATTTTTCGCTATACATACCTAAGATCTCTGCTGGTAATTAACCAGCAGAGATAACAGCTAACTGCCTAACTTACGCAGGGAAAGCTGAGATAGATTTATCTAAGCTATCTTTAATTTTACCAAAGGCTTCAATAATCTTACCTAAGAAGTTATCACCTGAAGTACCATCACCCAGAACGATATACAGCATTGCAGAAACAGCAACGGCAATCATTGAATATTCAATTGCGGTAACGCCGTTCTCATTAGCCATCAGCTCTTTAAATTTTTGTTGAGTTTTAACAGCAACAAATACAGAACCGCCTAATACTGCGTTAGAAATTTTACCAAACATTATCTATTCCCTTATATGATATATAAATCAAACAATTTCATCTATCCAGCCAGTATCCAACATTTTAAAGTAGTGAATATTATTGACTGGATAACTTATCACCGGCGCAATACCAGTAATACGGAGCATTATATTTTCACAATAATATTTATGTAGCACCAAAGGGATAAATTTCATGACATCAAACAGAAATAAAAACCATGAACAAAAAAATAAAAAATAACCAAGACAAAATAAAAAATACTTTTCACACAGCCATCATTGAAATAAAAAACACCATAAGACAACGCATTAAAAGCATAAATATAAAAACAAACATCAATAAAACAGCCAGAGCAGGGGTTAATCAGATGATATTAGTGATATGAAAATTTTTTCATATCCTATAAATAGGAACGACAAAAACCATTTATAAGTTGAACTATAAATGGTTAATAAGGAATACGTTTGTATTCAATAAAATAAAACTATCTATTCAAAGCCAGCTGCTGATTAATTCGACCAATCTCATCAAGGCTAAGTGATGCAAACGGGTAAATGACCCGATTCTTAAACTCAGGATAATCAGTACAATTACAGCGATCTGAAATCAGCGTTATCTTATTTAGAATCTCACTGTTTTTCAGCAACCCGACATCCTGCATATTAAATGAAAAATAGGTCGACCGTGGTTCACCCCACACGTCAGGATCGTCAAATGCCCGATTAACCCCTTCTATGGCCAACTGATACTTTTCCCTTCTTTTTTGTGCAAGATTGGCAATATCCCTGATAATTCTATTTGAACCCAGATAGTCTGAAATCAGTTTAGAAAACATCACTGAAGATTCATTATTAACGATGTTTTCAATATCCTGTACCTTGTCCAGTAAAGCCTCCGGAAAGACCCCAATACCAACACTGGTTTCACTACCAAGAATAAGCCCCAGAGAAGTCACATAAATCAGGCGATCATTCTGGCCATTAAGGTAAATCGGACTGGTGATTTTTTTGCCTAAATTCATGATAGCCCAGGAGTCATCCTCAATCAGCCAAGCGTCGTTTTTTAAACACCACTCGGTCAAATAAGCTCGCCGTTCCTGATTTAAGATTCCACCGGTAGGAAACTGGTAAGATGGCGTCACATAAATACAATCAACCGGTTCATTAGGCAGTTGGTCAACCATCAGGCCGTTGCTGTCTACAGGAACAAGCTTGATATCGAAGTTGAACGAATTAAATATTTCATAGATCAATTGATTACAAGGAAACTCTAGCACTACGCAAGGATTTGGATTGTGATTTTTAATCGCTAAAGCGATTGAAAATACCAGCGATGTCGCACTTTTGGATACGACGGTATTGCTGAATTTCATTTTCATACCCCGCAGAGAGAGTACGGTATTGATGATATTCTCTTTCAAATCAAAATGTTCAGCGTCAGCCGTTTTATTCAAATGCAGGTCAAGAAAGTATTTCTTCATAAAGGCCCCGGGAATATTAGTATCATCTACATATTCCAACAGTCCTTTACCATCATTGGGTCTTTGATTGTTATCAATAAAGAGTACATCCTTCGCCTTTTCGTGTAGCTCACGATCAAAAATAGCGGCAACAAAAAAACCGCTTCTCTCTTTACTTTGAACAACCCCAAGACTGGCTAGTTTTTCATAAGCACCGATAACAGAACTGCGTGATATTGAGAAGTGATCGCTCATAGACCTTATTGAGGGAAGGTAGTCACCAAATTTCAATTCGCCCTGATTGATTAAATCAATAATATTGGTAACCAGTTGGTTTTGTATATTTCCTTTTCTATCAATCCGTAATAACAACATGATTAACTCCGTTAAAATATTCCATAATTAAATTCCCAATGATAACAAGTGCTTTACTATTTGATTACAACTTGTACTTCTGTCGAAAAAAACATAAAAAAAACATAACGATATAAATAATGCATTGATATCTTTATCTGACGTTTATTTCAATGACTATATGAAAGAGTTATTTACACCAATAGAGACATGATAAGAACACTAAATTGATAACTGATTCACAACTACTTAAAATCATTAAAATAATTTATTAAATCATCACAATCTTGTTCGTTTTATTTTATTAGAGAATAATAGATAAAATCGATCAATCTCTTTAAATATCATAGCGAAAAACTATATTACATTAAATTTTTAGCATAAATCCGCACCACTTTACATAAATCAATATCCAAAGACAACACATTACAATGGACGGAAAGGTACTAACAATAAAATATTACAGGTACAAAAAAAATGTCAACTCATTGAAAATGGTGACAAAAAAACACAAAAAACCAATACAAAAAAATAAATGATAATTAATAATCAGAGAAAAAAAGTTAATACATAACAAACAAAAAACATTGTATAGGCTCATCGATAACGGTCAATCAAAAAAATAAAAAATTCATAACAAAATATATATATTTATAGCGACAGCACGCAACACCATGAAAAAAATATCATTTTATTTAAAACCGATAACGGTTGTGATTAATAGTCAAATAATGTTTAAAAATAGATATTGAAACCATATTGATATTGAAGTTATATTACCCAAAATCTATCAATCCTTATTGTTAACTGACCAAAAATAGAATAACAAATAACCAACAAATGCGTGTTGACTTCATTTCAAAACTAAAGAATTATTTTAGATACTTGTTTTAAGATGTGATTATCAGCATAAAATAAACTTCATCTGGTGAGTTCTAACGCTTAAGAAAATCCTCATAAGCGATAACTTTATTGATGAGGAAAATAACTCATAACATTATAAATATAATAATAAAACAGGCTATTAGGGACATTCAATGAGTACCAACACAGGACGTTTCAATCGGTTAATAAAGCTGGGTTCTTCTTTCAATAATGAATCCGGGGCGACAACCCTTGAGTTTACTTTTTTCATTACCTCTTTTCTTATCATCCTGTTCTTCTTTATCGAACTGTGCCGCGTCATTTTTATTTCAGCGGCGCTGGATCTCGCCGTTGCGCAGTCAGGCAGAGCAGCCTCCTTTGACAGCAATGCCGCAGTGAATTACACCGCGGTATTTAAAAAGAGCTTGGCTGAAAATAGTCGACTCTGGCCATTTCTTGGCAACGATGATGATATTGAGATAAAACCCGTCAAGTATTGTCTGGACGTTCAACAACTGATTGATGACACCTGCAGCTCAACGCAGTCACCTTCTGGCTCTGTATTAGCTATTTATAGCATTCAATATGCCTACAGCCCCGTTTTGGCTAAATTACTCCTGATGAATAACTTCAATAACAGCATGTTAAAGCGTGAAGTTATTTATGTTCAGCAATACGAATTAGTTCAATGAGGATGGACACGGACATGTTTAAGAAGGGAATCAACACCTTAAAAAGCGACAGTGGTGCCGTGACTCTTGAAGCCGCCGGCGTTTTTGTCTGCATGATAATGCTGATCTTTTTCGTTTTTGACCTAAGTAAACTGATCTTGAATAAAGGAAAAGTTGAACGAGTCGCCCACTCTATAGCCTCTATTGTTCGGGAAAGAACATATCTGTACAACAGTCAAAATCTGCTTACCCGCCAAGACGTTGAGGATATGGCCGATGTAGCTAAAAGGCTATTGGGGGATACCTTTCCGGGAAAAAATGTCGCCATTCAAATTGAAACGCTCTATTTCGATAACGCCAATAAAAACAGCGCCACTATCGATGACACTATGAGCGTGTCCTATTCCACATTATTTAGCTCCGTTAGCTCATGCAAAGCTGCCGGTAATACGCTTAAAAATACACCTGAGCTGAAAAACATGACCTTTTGGAGTGAACGTTCATCCTGGGGCTGGGTGCCTGTTTATCGGGTCACTGTCTGCGTTGAACGAGATGACTTCAGCGGCTTTTCTCGTTTTGTAGGGCAAATGATTAATATGCCGGCAAGCATAACTATCTCCAACGTGGTCATGCCTCGCTAAGGGCTCCGTTTTACCTAACTTATAACAAGTTGGCCGGCGAGCGATCTCACCGGCCAAAGAATACTCCGCAAACACGGGATTATGCGGTCACCGGCAATAAGGAAGCAGAATTATGTCCGACATCAGAATAATAAAGCTCTTCAGAGCATTTATTAAAAATGACAGCGGAGCATTCGCTATTATGTATGCCCTGCTACTTCCGGTTTTGGCCCTACTACTGGCGCTGACTATCGATGGTAGTAATCTATTATCTAAACAGGCTCGGCTATCAGACGTAGTGACTGAAAGTTTGGTTAGCAATAGTACCCACAGCTACAGCGATGAAACCCGGAGTAACCAAACGTTAGGGTCCAGTCTGAAATATCACTTCCCTCAGGATCAGGTAACTAAAAAAACGGTCAAAATTGATATACAGCGTTCGTCCGGCAACACGGTGACTTATAAACAAATTGCAGCCGCTATTATTAAAGTCCGAACCTTTCTTCCGCTGACTAAATCTGGCTTTAAGGATTTTGAAGAGGTGGCCTATGTCAGTCCTAAATACAACCAAACCTCGCATAATCTGGGCATTAAAATGACGCATCAAACGTCATTGGATATGACCGGCGTCGGTATGGATGAAGACGGTGGCATTTGGGTGTGGGGTTGGCGTAGAACCGGCCAGCAGGGAAATGGGACCGTTTCTGTAGGTGATAACGTAGCCCCTACTCGGGTACAAATTCCTCCGGGTCAGCCGAATAATCAAGTTAAAAATATTAAATATGCCGGCGGTTACGCCAGTATATTAGCCCTCGATGAAAACGGTGACGTTTGGGGATGGGGCCAAGATCTCTACGGTGAACTCGGCTCTGCCGTTTGCAATGGCAGCAGGGTGACCTATAACCCAACGCCGTGTAAAGCCTTTAGCGGCGTTGCTGATATCACCATGGGCGAGTATGCGACGCTTATGCTCAGGAAAGACGGTACCCTATGGTATATGGGAGAATGTCGGTATGCCCAGTGCGGCAATGGCAGCAACCCTACCTATGTCCTGAGACCAACCGAAGTGAGTCTGACTTCCAGAAATAAGAATGATGGCCAAATAGAAAAGGAAACTGTTGTTCTGATCGGCAGTGCCTACGAAGGTAGCCTGGCGGTTACCAAAAATAAAGACGGGGTGTACAGCGTATGGGGATGGGGAGATAACGAAGGCTGTGGCCTCGGTACCGCCCAATCTCATGCGGGAGGCGGCTCACTTATTCCGATGGAAACGGCTAAAAACGGTACCCAATCGCAGTGCCATTACTTTTGGCAAGATTATAGAGGTAGAACCAAAACCCCTTACAAGATCCCACGCCTTGAGAAGTATGCCAAGGATATCGTCTATATTGCCGGCGGCAACGGTTGGTCTGAAGCGTTACTCAAAGATGGTACGGTTATCGGTTGGGGAACCCATGCCCACTTAGGTCAGGGCTGGACCTATGGTGATGCCCCCCATGAACCCGCAACCAACCTTGATGTCGATGAGCCTATTGTCATCATGAAAAATGTCAGAGAGCTGCAGGCACGCTATATAGGCAGCGCTGCTCTCACTAATGACAATAAGCTGTATACATGGGGGGGTATCGAACTCTATCAAGTTTATGGTCGATATGTAACCCACCGGGCTGATAACGTTAAATCTATGTCTACCGGTAAAGAATTTATGTTTTATACCGATATGAATGATGAAAGCTACGGCGTGGGCTATTTCATCCACGATAAATTTTTACTCGGTTCTGAAACAGCCTACCACAGCCACCCGCTCAACGGTTCAAGGCCCGGCAATCCGGGCAATATCTACACCATAAACTGGCCGGGAATCAAAATGGATTTCGGTAAGTTTAATCTCAATACCGGCGGTGGAGATCCTAAGCCAACGCCAGAAAAATAATCCTTTCAAACACTCTGGCAAATCTTTTGTCAGAGTGTTTTTTTAACATAAATAATAAGGAATATTATTGTGTTCCTCTGCAGTATAATTAAAAAAATCATAGCATTAACCCGAAGTTCCACAGGGTCATTTTCCATTATGTATGCCCTGTTATTACCGCTACTGGTGGCTTTTCTCTCCTTATCCATCGACAGCAGCAATCTGTTGGCTAAACAGGCTCGCCTGGCTGATATTGTCACCGAAAGTCTGGTCAGTACCGGCACACATAGCTACACCAGTGAATACCAAAGTAAAAAGGTACTGGATGCCAGTCTTGCCCACTCGTTTCCCGATGATGAAACCCTTATCAGCGCGATTAAAATCGAAATTACCCAACAGAACTCAGGTAAAACCCACTATCAGCAGTTGGCTGCCGCTCAAATTGATACTCAGGTTTTTCTGCCGTTAACTAAACTGGGCTTTAGTGACAAACAAAAAATCAGTTATTTAAGTCCTGAATATAGCCAGACCTCGTCCGGCAAAGGCATTCTGATGAATCACCAAACAACGTTGGATATGACCGGTATCGGTATGGACCACGATGGCGGGATCTGGATGTGGGGATTTCGTGGCACCGGGCAACAGGGTAACGGTGTTACCAATGTTACCGACAGCCAGCCACCTCAAAAAGTGATGATTCCCCCTAACGATCCGCTCAATCAGGTTAAAAATATTAAGTATGCCGGCGGTTATGCCAATCTGATTACGCTGGACAGCAACGGCGACGCATGGGCGTGGGGGCAGGATTTGTACGGCGAAGCCGGTTCCGCAGTATGTAAAGGCCAGAACCGTAACCCCAACCCAACGCCATGTAAGGTATTAAGTAACGTTGCAGATATCTCTAGCGGTGAATATGTCACTACGTTGTTGAAAAAAGACGGAACCTTGTGGTTTATGGGCCAATGCCTGTATAGCCAATGCGGCGATCCGACCAATCGCCGCTCTCGTTGGGTACCTGAGCAAATCAACCTTGATGGCGAAAGAGTAACTCTTATTGGCAGCGCCTATGAAGGGACTTTTGCCATCACCGTCGATAATAAAGGCAAGTATTCCGTTTGGGGGTTTGGTGATAATGAAGGATGCGGCTTAGGTTTTACGCAAACTAACGTTTCTGGCCAGACCGATATCAACGGTAAGTTTTCACAATGTCGCTACCCTACTCAAGACTATAACGGGCTATCACGCTCTCCGCGTCGTATTACCGGGTTAGATAAGTACGCAGATCAAATCGTGTATATCGGTGGGGGTGACGGCTGGGGTGAAGCCCTGCTGGAAGATGGCACGGTAATTGGCTGGGGAGCCCACGTCCATCTGGGCCAGGGTTATACCTACCCGCCGGCCATTACAACGCCTTATACCAATCTTGAGGTTGAAGAGCCTATTGTTATCATGCATAACGTTCGCACCCTTCATGCCCGATACGTTGGCAGTGCTGCTATTACCAATGATAACAAGCTCTATACCTGGGGTGGCCTGGAGATTTATCAAATCTATGGTCGAAATGTGACTCATCGGGCTGACAACGTCTATTCAATTTCAACCGGAAAAGAGTTTATGTTTTACACCGACTTAGATTTTAACAGCTACGGCGTCGGTTATCATACCCGAGATAAATTCCTGCTGGGAAATCGCCAAAATTATCTTAATCATCCGCTAAATGGCCTTAACCCCGGCCAGCCGGGCAATGAAAACGCGATCAACTGGCCGGGAATTGAGATGAATTTTGCCCAGTTTGATATCGATATTGGTAATGGAAAAGATCCTAAACCGATGCCGGTTCTTCATTAAGTCAACAACCGGGATCGGTCTTGATAGGGTTTACACCTTAACCAGCCAGCAACTATCTTGGTCCGCTTAAGGATTATCGCCACCAGCGGACCAAGCGTTAGCCACAGAATCAGTTTTTGATATTTGACAGGCAGTCGGCTACGACTGGTACTCCAACTCTGTAGCAGCCAGCTGTAACTGATGCATCTGATAATATCGGCCTTTGGCTGCCAGCAGCTGTTGATGAGTTCCCCTCTCAACAATCTGGCCACGGTTAAGCACTACGATCTGGTCAGCATCGACAATTGTCGACAGTCGGTGAGCGATCACCACTAAGGTAGTTTTATGACGAATTGCGCTGAGTGCGCGATGGATTGCCTGCTCAGTACCCGAATCGATATTGGCAGTTGCCTCATCCAAAATCAGAATTTCAGGCGTTTGTACCAATACTCTGGCTAACGCCAGTAACTGTTTCTGACCAACGGATAGGTTATTTCCTTGCTCACCCAGAATACTCTCCATTCCCTTTGGCATTAAATTAACCAGCGTATCCAACTGAGAAATTCTCAAGGCTTCAGTCACCCGTTGATCGCTGATATCCCGCCCTAAGGCAACGTTGGCATAAACGGTATCAGCCAGAACCACCGGATCCTGCTGGACCATAGCAATACCGGAACGTAGAGTTTCGTGACTGAGGGAATTTAATGGCCGGTCATCTAAATAAATCTCACCGCGACTAAGGGGATAATATCCCATCAATAAATTCGCCAAGGTACTTTTTCCGCTACCGGTATGACCAACCAATGCCACAAAGCTGCGGGAAGGAATCGACAAATTGATATCCTGCAGAACCGGCTTTGAACGGTTATATGAAAAGCTGACGTCACAAATATCAATTTTACCGGATGACAGGGGTCGAGTATCTGCGCCGTATTCTTGTTGGACACCGTCCATCAGTTCAAAAATACGCTCACCGGCAACCACCGCCTGTTGCATCATCGACTGTTGCGATGTCAGTTCGATTAACGGCTCATTCAGCCTGGAGAGATAATTAATAAAGGCATACAGCACGCCCACGCCAATTGAACCTTGCGGACTAAAGCCAAATAACACCAACAGCCCGCTCAGAATAAGAGCAGAGATCAAACTCAATAACGGCCGGAGTAGCAGACTTTCCAGACGCAGCGTTTTTATCCGCATATGGTAGTGAGCCAGGTTTGTCGCACTCAGGCGCTGACCAAACCGAGCCTGTTGGCGGAACTGCTGTAACACCGACATACCGCTGATTGCTTCATTAAATCCGTTATTGATATCGGCCAGTAAACTACGCACCTGGCGAATAATCGGCGTGCTGATACGCTGATAGATGGTCATCAAAACGGCAACAACCGGGAAAATAGTAATTGCGATCAATGCCATACGCCAGTTAAGGCTAAACATGGCTATCAGCATGGCGCTTACCAGTGCAGCACTGCGTAATACGGTGGCTACCACCGTAACGTACAGATCTTTAATCACCTCGGTATCATTGGTTACTTTTGATATTAGTTGCCCTACCGGCTGAGTATCAAAGACTGAGATCGGCTGTTTAAGCGCGGCATCCATAACGTCGCTACGAATAGTCTGTACAACGCCAACCGCGGCACTGTTAAACAGTAATGCCTGGTTATAACGTAAGGTTGCTGCCAGTATCTGAAGCAATAAAAAGACGACCCCCAGCCCGATAACTTTCTCCATCGGCATGGTATTTTTAGCCACCATGGTATCAATAAAATAACTGATAATAACCGGGCCACAGACTTCGGCTGCTGCCGCTAGCCATAGTAATAACGCCGCAATGGTTAACGGCTTGCGGTAGGGTAATCCATAGGTCAGCAGTCGTTTTAACGTTGGCCACAGCTGCTGGAATTTTTGGGGTGTTTTAGGATTCATGTCACTCATCTAAAGCCGCTTCCAGTTGCTGATAACGATACATATTGCGATACCATCCCGACTGCTCTGACAACTGCGCATGTGAGCCTCGCTGGGCTATGCGCCCGTCCTGTAATACCAGAATTTCGTTGGCATTCAGCAGGCCGGAAAGCCGGTGAGCACTGATGATTAGCGTACGCCCTTCTCCCCAGCTGCGAAGATTCTGTAAAATTTGATATTCGGTCTGCCCGTCAACGGCCGACAGAGCATCATCCAGAACTAAAATTTCACAGTCTAGTAATAGCGCTCTGGCAATTGAAATCCGCTGTTTTTGCCCGCCGGATAACATAACGCCCCGCTCTCCGACCTCGGTTTGATATCCCTGAGCCAAATTAAGAATATCTTCATGAACGCAGGCCAAAGCCGCCACCCGCTCAATATCATCCTGAGTCGCGTCCGGTTTACCCAGTGAGATGTTCTCAGCAATGCTGGCAGAAAACAGGAATGGCGTCTGGCTAACCACTGACAAACGGGCACGCCATTCATCCAGTTTTAGCTGTCGAATGGGCAGTGAATGGAAACAAATATCACCGTCAGTCACATCAAACTGACGCTGAACCAAGGCCAGTAAGGTACTTTTACCCGATCCCGTCGGGCCACACAGCCCCAAGGTTTGCCCCGGAGCCAACCTGGCCTGAATATTTTCTAAGGTCGGGGACTCTGCCTGCGGATAAGTAAACTGACCAATATTAAATTCCAGCACTCCGCGCCCGGCAGGAACAGAGAGATCGCCGTCGGCCACTTCCGGTTGTTCCGTTAATAAACTCGAAATCCGGCTATAGGCCGCGCTACCGCGTTCGACGATATTAAACATCCACGCCAGTGCCAGCATCGGCCAGATCATTAAGCCTAAATACATTACAAAGCTGGTCAGTTGGCCTAGCGTCAGTTGGTTATTGACTACCATCCAGCTTCCGCCACCAACGGCCAGCATATTGGCACAGGCAATGGTCAGATAGATGGTCGGATCAAAGCGGGCGTCCACGCGAGCCACTAACATATTCTTGCTGCCGGCATCTTTAGCGACTTCGGCAAACAGGCGAGACTGATAGCGCTCCAGCCCAAAAGCCTTGATCATTCGAATACTGGTTAAGCTTTCCTGAGTGCGATCGTTTAGTGAGGAAAATGCCGCCTGGGCCGTTTTAAAGCGGTTATGCAGCTGTTCGCCAAATCGCTTAATGAAGATGGCCATAATCGGCATGGGTAACAGTGAAAACAGCGTGAGCTCCCAGCTAATCTGAATGCTCATAATGATAAACACCGCACATCCCATCACCAACGAATCGACCAGCGTCAGAACGCCTTCACCGGCGGCAAACACCACCCGGTCAACGTCATTGGTTGCTCTGGCAATCAGATCGCCGGTACGGTGACGTAAATAGAAATTGGGGTGCTGTCGGCTCAATTGATGGTAGAAATTTTCTCTCAGCTTTACCGCTAACATGTAGGACGCGCCAAACAGTAAGATTCGCCATACATAGCGCAGCAGGTAAATAGTCAGCGCGGTGGCAATAATCAGGCCGACCCACATTAACAATGTTCGCCCGCTCATCTGCTCGCGGGTGATGCCATCAACAATAGTTCCGACCAATTTAGGCGGAAGCAGCTGCAACATAGCGATCGCAACCAGCAGTGTTACTGCACCTAAATAGCGTTTCCACTGTAATTTAAAGAACCAGCGCAGTTGAGAAAACAATTTCACATTATTAATCCGATAGTTATGGCAAAAAAATCACCATACTTTATTAAAATTGACGTTAAATCTTATCCGTAGAATATCATTTTCGTCAGGTCTAAATGAAATTATTTCTCATTTAGACTGAAAGTCATTCCGGGATCGGTAAACAGGTTGTGAACTTAATTTCTTCCATAGAAAAGCTGGATGTGACATCGCTTAAACCTGCCACGCCGTTCACCAGCCGTTTATAAAAACTATCGAAGCTTTTCATATCGGTGACCTGAACACGCATCAGATAGTCATACTCCCCGGCCATACGATAGAATGCCATAACCTCCGGCATTTCACTGACCTGATTTACAAAAACCTGATACCACTCACTGCTGTGACACTGAGTTTTAATCAGTACAAATGCCGTCAGATCCAACCCTAACTTTTCCGCATCCAGTAACGCAACCTTATTGCGAATATAGCCGTCATCTTCCAGCTTTTTTAGCCGTTTCCAGCAGGGCGTTGAGGTTAAATTGACTTCATCAGCCAGTGCCTGAAGGGACAACGTGCAGTCCTGTTGTAACAAACTCAGCAATTTACGGTCAGTTTTATCTAGCATATGAACACCAGGGAGAAAATATTTCTCCTATTTAGCGATTCAGCAACAAAAATAGCAATAACTTTTTCTCTAATAGTCGGTAATCTATTAACACTGAATGTCATACCGCTATGGGAAAAAATTATGTCACGTCATTGGGTAAAACAAGCTATCAGTGAAATTGAAGCCGACTTCCAACGTTCGGCCGACACTCACTTAATTCGCGTTTGTCTGCCACAGTTTCCCGGTATTTATCTTTATCTCAAAGATGAAAGCACACACCCGACCGGTAGCTTAAAACACCGCCTGGCCCGTTCACTGTTTTTATACGGCCTGTCGAACGGTTGGATTCAAAAAGATACCACTATTATAGAATCATCTTCAGGGAGTACCGCTGTTTCTGAGGCTTATTTTGCCCGCCTGCTCGGATTACCCTTTGTCGCCGTGATGCCAAGCTGTACCGCCAAGCGCAAAGTGGAGCAAATTGAATTTTACGGTGGCCGCTGCCACTTTGTTGATCATGCGGCCCAAATCTATCAGGCATCAGAACAGTTGGCTAAAGAACTTAATGGCCACTATATGGATCAGTTCACCTATGCAGAGCGGGCTACCGACTGGCGCGGCAACAACAATATTGCAGACAGTATTTTCCGCCAAATGGAACGTGAGCCAACCCCGACGCCTAATTATATTGTGATGAGTGCGGGAACCGGCGGCACATCGGCCACGCTGGGCCGCTATATTCGCTATCAGGGCTATGATACTGAACTGGTGGTGGTTGATCCTGAAAACTCAGTATTCTATGACTATTACCACTCTGGCGATAAAACACAAACCGGACACTGCGGTAGCCGTATTGAAGGCATCGGCCGCCCGCGCGTAGAGCCGTCATTTATTCCCAAAGTTATTGATGAAATGATTCGCGTACCTGATGCCGCCAGCATTGCGACCATCCAGTGGCTGGAAACTATTCTTGGCCGTAAAACAGGCGCATCAACCGGAACCAACGTATGGGGTGCTCTACAGTTAGCAAAACGCATGCGTGACCGTGGCGAAACGGGTTCAATTGTGACGCTACTGTGCGACAGCGGGGAGCGCTATCTGGACACTTATTACAACGCTGATTGGGTTAAAACCAATATTGGTGATGTGACTCAGTATCGGGAAATGCTAGACAATCTCTGACAGCGTGACGTTATCACCACGCTGTTTCTGCCCTAAAAGCTCTGTGATTAAAACGCCGCCGCAATATGTAAAAGGTGCAGAAGGTGCAAAAGCACTTAAGCGGCGTTGCCCTCACCGGCTGCGACTGACTCTAACTTCCCCTTCGGCTTAATCGTCATTGATGCCCCCATAGAGGCAATAATCACTGCTGCCAGTCCGGCCCACTGCATAAAGGATAATGTTTCATTGAGAAATATCAGCCCGGATAGTGCCCCCATAGCAGGTTCCAGGCTGGTCAGTGTGCCAAACGTTTTGGCCGGTAAGCGGGTTAACGCAACCATTTCCAGTGAATAAGGCAGTGCCGTCGATAAAATTGCCACCCCAATAGCCACCGGCAGAATAGCCAAAGAGAACATGCTGGCCCCGGCGTATGCCACGCCTATCGGGAAAGCAACCGCGGTTGCTACCAACGCCCCCAATGCTACCGAACGGGTGCCATAGTTAGCACCGGCCTTCTGGCCAAAAATAATATACAGCGCCCAGAAAACCCCGGCACCTAAGGCATAACAAGCGCCAACCGGATCAACGCCATCGACTGACTGATTGAGCGGTAATAAAAGCGCCAGTCCGATAATCACCAGACCGATCCACAGGAAATCGACGATCCGACGTGATGAAAACATCGCCACGGCTAATGGCCCGATAAATTCAAGGGCAACGGCAATTCCCAGCGGCACCGTTCTTAGTGACATATAAAACAGCAGGTTCATGCCACCGAGAGACAGGCCATAGGCCAGCAACCACCACCTTGCTCCCGCTGCGGGAACCCGTGTTTTATGCTTACGCCATGGTCGCAAAAAAATCATCAGAATAATCGTACCCAGCCCTAAGCGCAGGGCCGTCATCCCCTGAGCACCAATCAATGGAAACAGGCTTTTTGCCAGCGAAGCACCGCTTTGAATCGACAACATAGCGATTAAAAGCAGCACGATTGGCAGCACAATAGATGATTTATTCTCTTTTAACGACATAGATTTTTATACCTTCGCTGGCCACACTTAAGGTTAAATAAGCCAGAGAGTTATTATTCCTGTAAGACAAAATATAATGAAGATGCCGTTATGATACCCGAATACATCGGCATATTTTACCCCCTACAGAGAATAAAAAATGCCGCTGAATGATTATCAGCGGCATTTTCTTAATCGGTTATCGCGGGCAATCAGCACCCGATAAGCTTACTTCTGGTATTTACGCATCACTAAGGTTGCGTTTGTGCCACCAAAACCAAAGCTGTTTGACATAACGGTGGTTAATTCACGTTTAGTCGGCTCAGTCACGATATTCATACCCGCCGCTTTTTCATCTAAATTATCGATGTTGATGCTAGGGGCGATAAAGCCATGCTCAACCATCAATAATGAATAAATCGCTTCGTGTACGCCGGCGGCACCCAATGCATGACCGGTCATCGCTTTAGTCGAAGAAATTGCCGGTGTGTTATCGCCGAAGACTTCGCGAATAGCACCCAGTTCTTTGACATCACCTACCGGAGTAGATGTACCGTGTACGTTCAGGTAGTCAATCGGAGTATCAACACCGTCCATTGCCATCTGCATACAGCGTACTGCGCCTTCACCTGACGGAGCAACCATATCTGCACCATCGGAAGTTGCGCCGTAGCCAACGATTTCAGCATAGATATGTGCGCCACGCGCTAATGCATGTTCCAGCTCTTCCACAACAACGATACCGCCACCGCCGGAGATAACAAAACCATCACGGGCAGAGTCATAAGTACGGGACGCTTTTTCTGGCGTGTCGTTATATTGAGTTGAAAGTGCACCCATGGCATCAAATTCACAAGACAGTTCCCAGCATAGCTCTTCGCCACCGCCGGCAAAAACAACATCTTGTTTACCCAGTTGAATCAGTTCAACCGCATGGCCGATACAGTGTGCGGAAGTAGCACAGGCCGAACTAATTGAATAGTTCACGCCTTTAATTTTAAACGGAGTCGCCAGGCAGGCTGATACGCCAGATGCCATAGCTTTAGTGACCATATATGGACCTACTGCACGTACACCACGTGGTGAACGCATGGCGTCAGCACCTACAACTTGGCTACGCGGAGAACCGCCGCCAGAACCGACGACCAGCCCGCTACGAATATTAGATACCTGTTCGTCAGTTAAGCCGGAATCTGCAATCGCTTCTTGCATAGAAAGGTAAGCATAGATTGATGCATCGCTCATGAAACGAACAATTTTGCGATCGATCAATCCATCTGTATCCAGTTTGATATTTCCCCAGACATGGCTACGCATGCCTGCTTCTTGCAGTTCCGAGGAATGGGTAATGCCGGAACGCCCGATCTGTAAAGATTCTAAGACTTCCTGCTTATTGTTACCGATACTCGAAATAACACCTAGACCGGTGATGACTGCACGTTTCATTTAATACCTCTTTCTACATTTTATTGCTTGGCGGGATTTCGCTTACAGATTAGCTTACACTTGTAAGCTGAACAAGTCCGATCAGCAAAATATATTGCAACAAGAGATGTTAATTGCCACATCAGGCTTCCACCTTTAATATTACGTCAGCACCTGAACAGTCGGTCTTTTATCGTGAATGACACACACATTGAAAATGCCTTACTCGACTGGAACGAACAGGGTACACCTGTTTCCCGAGAGTTTGATGATGTTTACTTCTCTAACCAAAATGGGCTGGAAGAAACCCGTTATGTGTTCCTGAATGGTAATCAAATACCCGCCAGATTTGTTTGTCACCAACGGGATAACTTTACAATCGCCGAGACCGGATTTGGCACCGGCTTAAACTTTTTGACGCTATGGCATGCCTTTCGCCAGTTCAGACAGCAGTATCCTCAGGCTAAGTTACAACGGCTGCACTTTATCAGCTTTGAAAAATTCCCGTTAAAGCGTGAAGACCTGAGCAACGTGCATCACTCGTGGCCAGAATTTCAACAACTCAGTGCCCAGTTGCAGCAACAGTGGCCGTTAGCCCTACCCGGTTGCCAACGCCTCCTGCTGGATAATGAAACGGTGACGTTGGATTTATGGTTCGGTGATGTCAATCTGTTATTACCCGCCCTTGATTCAACCATCAATCGTAAAGTTGATGCCTGGTTTCTGGACGGATTTGCACCGTCAAAAAATCCGGATATGTGGACCCCGTTATTGTTCCGACATATGGCAAAGCTGGCCGCTGTAAACGGCACTTTTGCAACCTTTACCGCCGCCGGTTTTGTGCGTCGCGGGTTACAGGAGGCTGGTTTTGAAGTATCAAAAATAAAAGGATTTGGTCATAAGCGAAATATGTTAACCGGCATATTACCTGCAGAGAGTGCCGAACCGGAGCCCTCTGCCTCGCCGTGGTTTGCAAGGCCAGCCGCCAAAGACCTTTCTGATATTGCGATTATTGGCGGCGGTATTTCATCAGCCATGCTTGCCCTTTCTTTGCTGCGCCGGGGCGCCAAAGTAACGCTTTACTGTGCGGACTCATTACCGGCCCAGTCCGCATCGGGCAACGCTCAGGGCGTGCTCTATCCCTTGTTAAGTGCGGAAGAGCCGCTGCTAAGCCAGTTTTTCATGCAAGCATTTACCTTTGCCCGCAGAACCTATGACAGCTTATTAGACCATCACATCACCTTTGATCATCAATGGTGCGGCGTCAGTCAGTTGGGTTATAACGCTAAAAACAGTCATAAAAACGCCGAAATAGTGACATTAGTGAACAACCCTAAAATTGTTCACCATCAGTCACAGCAACGGCTGGAACAGGCCTGTGGCTTACCTACCGGGTGCGAAGGAATTCACTACCCGATGGGCGGTTGGTTGTCGCCAAGCCAGTTAACCGAGAAGGTGATTAAGCAGGCTCAATCACAAGGCTTAGTGATTCATTATCAACACCAGCTCACTCAGTTGACACCAACGACATCCGGCTGGCAGCTCGATTTTGAGCAGGGTCATTCAGCTTTTCACCCGACGGTGGTGCTGGCTAACGGGCATAATGCTATTGATTTTTTACAGACCGAAAAACTGCCGTTATCACCGGTACGAGGGCAAGTCACACAGGTTCCCGCCTCATCCTTATCTACCCGGTTAAAACAGGTTATTTGCTATGACGGCTACATCACCCCTGCGGATAGTCAGCAACAGTTTCACTGTCTGGGTGCCAGCTATTGTCGGGAAGAGAGAGATACTGAATATAAACAGGCCGAGCAGCAAGATAACCTGAATCGGTTGATAAATTGCCTGCCGAACACCCCTTGGCCCAAAGAGCTCGATATCAGCGGCAAACTTGCCAGAGTCAGCGTACGCAGTAGCATCAGAGATCACTTTCCGATGATTGGGGCAGTACCTGATTACCCTCATCTACTAGAGGTTTATCACGGGTTAGACGCTAAAATCAGAAATCAGCAGCCGTTAGGCAATGCCCCGATTTGGCCTGAACTCTATATTATAGCAGGCTTAGGGTCTCGCGGCCTGTGCACCGCACCACTGCTGGCTGAAACGCTGGCCGGTCAGATATTCGATGAGCCTCTGCCGCTATCGGCGGATATTCTGGCGGCATTAAGTCCGAACAGGATTTGGATCAGAAGATTACTACGCGGAAGGCCGGTGAATTAATGGCGTGGCTTGGTTATCGTCAGCCAGTATTTTACCGAATGACGATAACCAATGGACAGAAACTGAAGCGAATAATTCAAAAAAGGCTACTGAACCTGCTGATGTAACTTATTCCATAGCCCGAAGACTAAAACCTGATCCGGAGGAGAGAGCTCACCGGCTTTTATCGCCTTATCAAGGCTGGCTTCAATCAGTTGAGCATAAGATGCCAAATCTTGACTGCCCTGCTCTTCAGCCTGAGCAGCCGCTAAAGTGATATGACCGCGTAAATACCCACCGGCAAACAGTTCATCATCATTGGCGTGTTCAACATTATTATCAATTAACGCCAAAATGCGGCTTTCATATTCTGCGATCATTCACAATCCTCAATCAGGTCGGCTTTAAAGGGGTATTAACGGTCAATAACAGTATCGGTAAACAGTTATTCCGGATACTCCGAATAAGGGAAATCTTCAATGCTCAATGGCTTTGTCTTATAAAAATCCTGTAGTGCCTGAATAAACCGGGCCGGGCGTTCAGGTAAGCCGTTAGTTAAATAATCAGCCACCTGCGCATGAACCTTACGCTGGAAAGCAACGCGATCTAACTCTAAATCACCGTTCAGATTATCGCAGCTCACATTAAATGGAAAACCTGAAGCCACGCTGAACAGCCAGTCAAATGCCTGAGGTTTAATTTCAACCACTTCAAATTCAGCCTGCTTTTCTGCGCTACGTCCGTCAGGGCAATACCAATAGCCGAAATCAACTAACTTACGGCGTTCAGCACCGGCAATACACCAATGAGAAATCTCATGGAACGCGCTGGCATAGTAACCATGGGCAAAAATAATACGGTTATACGGGGTCGTTTCATCGGCGGGTAAATAAATGGGCTCATCACCGTCGTTAACAAGTTTAGTCTGATACTCAGCACCAAAAGTGTGCTCAAACAGATCGATAAGGTCCTGTGGATTATGTTGTCTGGTCAATTAAATTAACTCTGATTTTATAAACATGGATTAAAAGAAGCCTGAAAACCACTGGTGAATTTGGTCACCGTGATTATCATAAATTAATTTGCTGCTCATGACGAATGACACCGTAATCAGCATAGGTCGAATCAGTTTCTGTCCGCGGGTTAATACCATCTTAGCCCCCGTTCTGGCACCGATAACCTGCCCGCATAACATCACCAGCCCGATACTCCAGATAACTTTACCGCCAAGAATAAAAAATAGCAGGGAAGCAAAGTTAGAAGTGAAGTTAAGCACTTTGGCATGCGCCGTTGATTTGGTCAGGTTAAAGCCACACAGCGTCACGTAAGCTAACGCAAAGAATGAGCCGGCACCGGGCCCAAAGAATCCGTCATAAAAGCCAATGCCCATTCCGGCTATTAGCGCAAAAGGCCATGCGGATAAACGCTTTTGCCTTTCTACTTCACCAATTTTAGGGCTGAACAAAAAGTACAAGCCAATGGCAATCACCAGTACCGGCAGTACCGAACGTAGTAACTCCGCCTCTAAGCGCTGAATAAGAATGGCGCCAATCATCGCACCAATAAAAGTACAGAGAATAGTCCAGCGCTGATCTTTTAAATCAACGGCTTTCTGGCGGATAAAATACAGGCTGGCGGAAAACGATCCGCCCACCGATTGGAGCTTGTTGGTTGCTAAAGCCTGAGCAGGAGGCAGGCCCACGGCTAACAGCGCCGGCAGGCCAATTAACCCGCCGCCGCCGGCAATGGAATCGATAAAACCGGCCAGCATTGCGACAAAAAACAAGATGACATAGATCTCAACGCCGATCGGAAACCATTCCATGAATTATTTAGCCTTAAAATGATTGGCTAATAAAGCCTTACAAGACGCCGGCGGTTCAGGTATCACAGGATCTTTTGGCTTAGCATTAGGTAACTTTTTCGGTGCTTCCAGCCAACTGGCCAGTTCGGCACCACAGCCGTCACCGGCCGGGATAGCAGCCTGTTCTTCACACTCCAGGCTGGATGCCGGGCAACGTAGACGCACGTGCATATGAGCACGGTGTCCGAACCAAGGACGAACCTTACGTAGCCAAGTGCGGTCAGTGCCTGCGGTATCACAAAGCTTTTGTTTAATCGCCGGGTGAACAAAGATCCGGGTCACTTCACTGTCCTGAGCGGCCAGCTTAATCAATTGCCCTACCTGCGGCTGCCAGATACTTTCTACTACCGCCTTCCCGTTACCGGCGACCAAATCGATAGCTCTTGGGTTCTTCAACTGGGTTGCACTCCAGCGTGAACTGGGTAGCTGTAACCAGATATCAACATCAAGACCGCTCTGATGGCTGGCATGGCCGGTAGCAAATCGCCCGCCGGCAGGCATGCCCATATCACCAATCATCACCGTGCCTAAGCCGTTAGAACTGGTTTGGGTCGTCAAGCGTTTGATAAAAGCCAGCAGATCCGGGTGACCAAAATAGCGAAGCTGCTGAGAACGCATCACCTGATAACCATCGCGCTCAAGCGGCAATGCCTGAGCACCAATGATACAGCCGTTAGAAAACCCGCCAATCGACTGGGCGGTACCGGCAACCGGTTCTTTAACCTGCTGCCACGGCGTTGCCGCTGTTGCTGACGCAGACATCATAAAAGCGGCAGCAAGAAGCCAATGTTTCATTTAAAAATATCCTTATTACCAGCGTGGAACGTCTGATTTTACGTCATAGCACTGGGCACGATGACGTAATAAATGGTCCATCAAAACAATCGCCATCATTGCTTCAGCAATGGGAACCGCACGAATACCAACGCAAGGGTCATGGCGCCCTTTGGTAATCATATCGACCTCTTCGCCTTGCTTCGTAATGGTACGGCCGGGAATCGTGATGCTCGACGTCGGCTTAAGCGCAATATTGGCAATAATAGGCTGCCCGCTGCTGATCCCCCCCAGAATGCCGCCGGCATGATTACTCTGGAAGCCGTCTTGGCGGATCTCATCACGATTTTCGCTACCGCGCTTATTGACCACGCCAAAACCATCGCCAATCTCAACGCCTTTTACCGCATTGATACTCATCAGAGCGTGGGCTAAATCTGCATCAAGGCGGTCAAAAACTGGCTCACCTAATCCGACAGGAACAGCATCAGCCACTACAGTGACTTTAGCTCCCACTGAATCACCGGCTTTTCTCAATTCACGCATTAATTCATCGAGCTGTTCCAAACGATCAACATCCGGGCAGAAGAAAGGGTTTTGTTCAACTTGCTCCCAGTCTTTAAGCTCGCAGCTAATATCGCCCATTTGGGACATATAACCACGAATCTGAATGCCAAACTGCAGATGTAGATATTTTTTAGCAATCGCCCCTGCCGCGACGCGCATCGCCGTTTCACGGGCTGAAGAGCGACCACCGCCGCGATAATCGCGCAGGCCGTATTTTTGCTCATAGGTATAGTCAGCATGACCCGGGCGAAACAGATCTTTGATTTCACCGTAGTCCTGAGAACGCTGGTCAGTATTTTCAATCAATAAACCAATGCTGGTACCGGTTGTCACCCCGTCAAAAACGCCCGATAAAATACGTACGCTGTCGGGCTCCCGGCGCTGGGTAGTATAGCGAGAGGTTCCCGGGCGGCGGCGATCTAAATCATGCTGTAGATCCGCTTCACTCAGAGGAATACCCGGAGGAACGCCGTCAACGATACATCCAAGAGCAACCCCGTGAGATTCACCAAAGGTGGTTACACGAAATAATTGTCCAATACTGTTCCCTGCCATCACAGCTCCTTAGCCGTTATTCATACAGAAATGAGCATTCAAAGAGCCCGGTAAAAGTGCCTGTTGCAACAAACTGGCTGCCACAGAAAGATTAATCACGATAAATTCTGAAATGCTCGCTGCAATCTAATAACTGCTGCCGCGTTAGCATAAATACCCCGTTGCCGCCGAATTCAAACTCAATCCAGGTAAACGGAATATCAGGATATTCATCCATCAGATGCACCATGCTGTTACCCACTTCGCAAATCAGCACGCCGTCTTCGTTGAGGTAATCAGGCGCACAGGCCAGAATTCTGCGGGCCAGTTTAAGACCATCGCTACCTGCGGCTAGGCCAAGCTCAGGCTCGAAGCGGAACTCTTTTGGCAAATCGGACATATCTTCAGCGTCCACATAAGGTGGATTAGTGACGATTAAGTCATATTTAACCGGTGGCATATCACGGAATAAATCAGAGCGAATCGGCGTAACCTGGTGCTCAAGACGATGGGCTTCAATGTTTTGCTCAGCAACGGCTAATGCATCAATAGAAATATCGACGGCATCAACTTCGGCTTCTGGAAAAGCGTAAGCACAGGCGATGGCAATACAGCCGCTGCCGGTACACATATCCAAAATAGCCTGAGGTTCCTGAGGCAATAATGCATCAAAACGGTTGTTGATCAGTTCACCAATCGGTGAGCGGGGAACAAGCACGCGCTCATCAACAAAAAATTCGTGACCGGCAAACCAGGCCTTGTTGGTCAGATAGGCAACCGGGAGGCGTTCATTAACCCGGCGGATAACCCGCTCAACGATGCGATGACGTTCACTCACGGTCAAACGAGCGAGATACATTTCCGGCGGAATATCCAGCGGAAGAAATAAGGTGGGGAGCACTAACTGAACGGCTTCATCCCATGGATTATCGGTTCCATGACCGTAATAAATATTTTCCGCATTAAAACGGCTAACGGACCAGCGCAGCATATCCTGAATGGTATGCATATCATTCACAACTTCATCAACAGAAATCTTGTCCAACTAACCCTCCGGGGGGGAATGCACCTTGGAAATAGCGATATAGTTTGCCATGAAGCGAGCGACAAATCAGCCTCAATCACCGGTTATTCTTATGTTATATTCACACAATCAATTGAAATGGCTCTGCCCGCTAACAGAACGTAGCTTATGCATCTACGTCAAGTAAGTGATTCGGGTGAACGCGCGCAGCCAACGCATCTACAGCTTGAAGTATGACAAATATATAACCCCAAGTTGTGGGAAGGCGGCGGCAAGTGAGTGAGTCCCGATGAGCTTACTCAAGTAAGTGATTCGGGTGAACGCGTGCAGCCAACGCATCTACAGCTTGAAGTATGACAAATATATAACCCAAAATAATTCAAGTTGTGGGAAGGCGGCAAGTAAGTGAGTCCCCATTAGCTTACTCAAGTAAGTGATTCGGGTGAACGCGCGCAGCCAACGTATCTACAGCTTGAAGTATGACAAATATATAACCCAAAATAATTCAAGTTGTAGAAAGGCGGCAAGTAAGTGAGTCCCGATGAGCTTACTCAAGTAAGTGATTCGGGTGAACGCATGCAGCCAACGCATCTACAGCTTGAAGTATGACGGGTTAACGTTACACTAACGCTATCTTTTACATTAATCACTTAGTTTTTATCCCGTGGCCAAAAAGAAATTTGCGTTAACTGACGATGATTTTACCCTGTTCAGAGAGTCTGTACGGGGAGCTAAACCTATTTTACAAGACAAGATTGTTCATCGTTCTAAGCCTAAAAAGTTCAACCAATCTCCTGAACGTTTGCTACAAGAACAAATTGACGCCAGCTTTTATTTTTCTGATGAGTTTCAGCCACTGCTTAGTCATGATGGTCCGGTTCGTTATATCCGTTCCGGCGTAGATCCCTATGAGCTAAAAAAATTAAGGCGTGGTGATTATTCACCGGAGCTGTTTCTCGACCTGCATGGTTTGACTCAGTTAGAAGCAAAACAGGAACTGGGCGCACTGATTGCAGCCTGTCGGCGTGAGCATATTCATTGTGCCTGCGTGATGCATGGACACGGCAAACATATATTAAAGAAACAAACGCCGCTGTGGCTGGCCCAACATCCTGATATTATCGCCTTCCATCAGGCGCCTAAAGAATTTGGCGGTGATGCGTCTATTCTGGCGCTAATCGAGCTGGACGAGTAGTTCCAACCTGCTATTTAATTTTGTATAATCCCGCCCGACAACGGCACGTTTTGCCTATTGTCCCTCTCTGTATTATCGCGGCTGCTGAACCACGATTTCACATTTGAGGCATAAAAATGAACGACTCCCGTAGCAGAGCCTGGCGGCTCGCACAAAATAAACGTAATAAAAACAGAGGCAACGGCTCAGGAAAGCGTGAGTTTCCCAGAGAGAAAAACTGGAAAATGCTCTATATCCGTTCTGAGAAGCTGGCCCGCGCGGCTCAATTAGGTATTGATTACCCGCGAGTCACTAATGCGCAGATAGCCCTGAAGGCCATGGATGAAATTTAATTAGCCGATGAACATTCTTTTTGTTTGCAGTCGTAACCAGTGGCGTAGCCCCACGGCAGAGCAGGTTTGGCGTAACTATCCCGGTTTATCGGTTAAATCGGCGGGAACCAGTCGTAACGCTAAAAAGCCAATCTCGATTGACCTGCTCCAATGGGCCGACGTGATATTTACCATGGAACAAAAACATAAGAATCGTATCGTGGCCGAATTTCATCGCGTGGTTGAACACAAAACGATTCATGTATTAGATATTCCTGATGACTATCAGTATATGGACCCTGAATTAGTGGAACATATCAAAGACAGCGTGAGCCACCGGCTCGGTCTGGAATAGCCAACAAAAAAGCGGACAATAAAATTATTGCCCGCTTTTTTTATCATTTCTTAATCTCAGCTAACTGAACCCGCGGTTTGCTGCCACTCAAGTTTCCCGCGCCCTTCACCCGTATCAATCGAAACACAGGCAACGGCCGATGTACTAAACATCGGAGGGTAAACGCCCGGGCAGAGATCGGCAACCAGATAGCCCACTAACGGTAAATGCGAAACAATCAGAACGGAATCAACCCCGTCCTCAGCCAGCGCTATCAAATATTCAATAGTCTGTTCCGGATCGCCGCCGGGGGTCAGTTCAGATAAAACATCAATATCAGAGGTGGCAGGCAGTGGAAACTCAGCTTTAAACACGTCCAGCGTTTGCTGAGCCCGAATATAAGGACTCACCAAAACCCGATCGATACGCGAAACTTTAGTCCTTAACCAAACCGCCATCTGAGCCGTTTGTTCTCGGCCCCTATTGGTTAAATTACGCGCAGCATCGCTCTCAGCATGAAAACTGGCCTCGCCATGTCGCATAATCAGTACTTGCATTATCTGCGCCCTCTTATCATGTTAAAAATGCCGGAGAATCAACGGAATGTTTGCCAGTTAAGCATTCCTAATACCCTGTAACTATCCTCAATAGCCATCTTCCCCTCGTGAATGGCCCACAGGGTGAGCGCAGCGAATCATCCAGATTTTAGTTAACAAGCTAACTCTCGGCCTAAAGGCTGGATCCCCGCTTTCGCGGGGATGACGAGGATGATAATTAGGGTATTTGAAATAACTAACGCAGCCTCTGGATGCTAACTAGGGTATTCGAAATAATTAACGCAGACCCAACTGGAAAATCATCGTTTCGGCCTGGCAGCAGAAGGTGAAATCGATAGTTAACTCAACGCCACCGTCCACGTCTTTAAAAGTACTGTCAATCTGACAAGGCTCAGACTCTGTCGCACGGGCTTTTTCAGTCAACGTCTTCAGCATTAATTCAGCTTCACCACGGTTAGCAAAAACGTGCTGATAAGAGGCGGTACAGTCGGTGTTATCCATCACGGTACCAACGTCTACGCAACAGCAAGCCGCCGTTTCTTGTGCATTACATTTTAACGAATCAGACATATCTCTCTTCTCCTGTGGAATAAAACGAGCCAATGGTCGCTCTATTGAAAGCGCTTTATGAGATCTAGCTCAAAAATAATTAATCTGCCTTATACTACTCTTCCTGCCCGATTTTCGCATGGACTTTGTGTTTCATTGCCGCACATATGACTTAGACCCTAATAAACCAATGGCTATAAATCTATCTAATCAGATGAATTATAAATATTTTTAATTGATCTATTTTAAATCACGGTTTTTTGTGCCGAATAAAACACTAAGGACTATTGTATTTGCATCTATTATTTATCGTCAAAACCACACAATCCCCATAATTTCAATCAACTGGTCTAATCTGTCATCGCTGACATCCTACCTACAATGCCGCCTTGATTATTACAATCCGTAATAATTTATGTCGTTAATTTGAGATTTTGGTATGCCCCATAAAAATATTTTAATAAAGTCAGCAGTGGCCATTGTAGTTGCAACCCTGTCTTCAAATCTTTATGCCTCCGGTTTTCAGATCAATGAATCATCAGCGTCAGGTTTAGGCCGTGCATTCTCCGGCGAAGGTGTGATCGCCGATAATGCGTCTTCAGGAAACCGTAATCCTGCATCCATGACCATGTTCGATCGCCCTACTTTCTCCGGTGGTGCAATCTATGTTCGCCCGACGGTTGAAGTAACGGGCACATCGCCGTCCGGCAGTGACATGTCGGTTAGCGATATCACGCCCAATGAGTGGGTCCCTAACCTACATTTCATCTACCCGCTGAACGATCGTTGGGCAGTAGGAACCTCCATTACCTCTAACTTTGGTTTATCTACTGAGTTTGGTGATAACTACGTTGCCGGACCGCTGGCAGGAACAACCGAGCTGGTAACCGGAAACCTCAATGCGAGCGCGGCTTATCGCATTAATGACTTTTTCAGTATCGGAGCCGGCCTTAACGCTGTGTACGCTAAAGCTAAAATCATCCGTCATGCAGGCGAAAACAAAAACGGCTTACCAAATAACACTGAAGTCGCCCATATGAAAGGTGATGAGTGGGGTTATGGCTGGAACGCAGGCCTGATGTATGAAATAGACAAAGACAATCGCGTCGGGCTTAGCTATCGCTCTAAAGTGGATATCGACTTTAAGGGTGATTACCGTAGCAGCCTGCCATCAAAATATAACGGTATGCAGTCAATCACCGGCATGCCATGGGGCACCGATGGTAAAACGGTTAGCGGTAACCTGACATTAAACCTACCTGAAATTTGGGAGCTGTCCGGCTATCACAAAGTGGCACCGAAATGGGCCATGCATTACGGATTGAGCTACACCAGTTGGAGCCAGTTTCAAGAGCTGAAAGGCACCGACTCTGATGGTAATACCCTATTCTATAAGCATGAAGGCTTCCGCGATGCTTACCGTATGTCGCTAGGTACCACCTACTATCATAATGAAACCTGGACCTACCGCGCCGGTATTGCTTTTGATGACAGTGCGGTGCCCGCTAACAATCGTTCGATCTCTATCCCGGATCAGGACCGTTTGTGGCTCAGCGCAGGAACGACGTATAACTTTACGCCTGATGCATCGGTCGACGTAGGTGTTTCCTATATGCACGGTCAGAAAGTGAAAATTGAAGAGAAGCTGAATAACGCGCCGAACAGTCCGGTATATTCCTTTGAGTCTAAGGGTAAAGCTTGGTTATATGGCGTTAACCTGAACTATACGTTCTAATCGCGCTCAGTTGATTAGCCCTATCTAAAAGCCTGCAGCTAAAAACTGCGGGCTTTTTTATGATCGTATCTGGCAGACGATGGACCCGCCGATATTAATAACAGCAATAACCTATTCTCAATACTTATTATTGAATTAAAAAACCCGCGACTTTTATCGCGGGCCTTTTAATAGACTTAAACCTAAGGCTAATGCCTGAAATCAATATCAGTCAATATCACCTAGCTGGTCTTTAAGCGCGTCAGCATTTGGGTTTTGTTCCGCATCTTGCGCTTTGCCATCATTGACTAAGAAGTCATTACGCTGGAAGTAAGCTTCACGCACAAAAATGTAAGGGTCAGGTGAGTTAGCCAACATCTGATCCTGATCCAGGAATTGAGCGCGGGTCTCAATACCTTCAACCGTCCATTTACCCACCGAGCCCCAGAACGTGATCCAGCTAAGAACAGGGTAAACGTAGTCAACATAGGCACCGCCCTCTTCACGAGGCGTGGCAGAGCCATAAACAGGCAGAACAACATACGGGCCATAAGGAACATTATAGTGGCCCAGAACCTGACCAAACTGGCGGTTATCAGTACGCTGCAGCTTTTCGTTAGACATACCGGCAACGTCAATAAAACCGCCCATCCCTAACAGCGTATTCAGGAAGAAGCGGTTAAAGTGGCGGAACCCCTGATACACATTACCCTGTAGAAAATAGTTCACCATGCTGGCCGGTTCACCTAAGTTACTGGTGAAATTGCTTAAACCATTACGGGCAGGCTGAGGGACATAATCACGCCATACGACGGCAACCGGACGAACAACATACGGATCCATATATTCGTAGTTAAACGTAAACATGGTGCGGTTAAAGCCTTCTAATGGATCGGAACGTCCATCTTCATCGCTACTGTTGCTGGCACAACCCGTGAGCATTGCTCCGGCAAGTGCGACACTTATAAGATGGCGTTTCATCTTTATCTCCATTAATGCAGGCTCCTGATAACATTTATTGTTTAAAATGTCCGACCGTTAAACTAATTGTTTCATTACCACTAAACGGATGAACTTCACTCTCGCCGGATAAACGACGAGTGTCAGCAATATCATCACTGGTAATCGTTGCCGTTATCTTTACCTGTTTAAGTTCCGAAAGCAAACGCGATGGCATCATTGCATTACTATCATCCAGTGATAATTCTAGCGGGAAAACACCCAATGGCAATTGCTTAACCGCTATCGGAATCGGGCTTTTACCGTCAGTAACGGCGATCAAAATACTTCCCTGTGCCGGTAACTGTTTTTGCACCTCAGGTGATAATGTCAGAACCACTGAAACCTTAGAGCCGTTGGCCGCAACCTGAGATTTAGCATAGGCCAGGCTGCTTTTAATTACATCAAGCCCTTTGGCATCAGCAGGAGACAGTGCAATCACCTTTTCCCAGGCTGCAATAGCCTGATTAAAATCACCCTGTCCGAAAGCATTCATGGCTAATGCAGACAGCGCATCAACATTATTCGGATCGGCAGCAATCATCTTTTTCAAGATTTTCGCAGCATCTTTAATATCATTAGGGTCATTAGAACGGGTCAATAATTTAGCATAAATAATCTGGATATAGGCATCGTTCGGAGCCAATGCATAGGCTTTTTCATAAGACTGTAGCGCCATGCCTCCGTCACCCAGCTTCAAGCCAGCCAGACCAAGCATGGTCCAATCGCGCACGTTTGTCGGATCGGAAAGCAAATTGGTACGCAGCCCCAAACCAAACCGGGCAATATCTTCAGGAGATGAGAGTTGTCCGCTGTCAGCACGCTGACGCAGTTCCGGCATCTCTTTCATCACCTGTTGCCATTGCATAACCTGAGCCAAGCCTCCGGTATTCAGATAAAGCCCCAGCGAAACAACAACCAGCAACAAAACCCCGGGCACTAAAGTCATTTTATTGAATGGTGCCTGCGCAGACTGAGATTGACCTTCAGGAATATCTTCCAGTAAGTTGTGCTGTAATTCTGCCACTAAGGTTTCACGATCGGTAACAACGCCCTGATCTTCATCGTCACTCAATTCATTAAGGCGTTGCTGATAATATGCCTTATTAATGGCATCACGGCTGGTTTCATCCTTACCGTTCGGCTTACGCAGTGCAGGAATAATCAATAACGCCGACGAGATCAGCAGTAATACAATAATTGTCAGCCAAAATCCGATCATGATTTCCTGCCCTTGGCGTTATTTTCATCGCTTAATAGTTGTTGCAGTCGTTTCTTCTCATCAGAAGAGAGCACCTCAGGCTCACCGCCTGATATGGCACCTTTACGGCGTCGGGCCAGCATAATCACCGCACCACCACCGATAACGACGCACAGCGCAGGAATCACCCATAGAATAATGGTTGCCGGCGTCACCGGTGGTTCATAGGTGACGAAATTGCCGTAGCGATCCACCATATAGTTGACGATGTCTTGGCGAGACTTGCCCTGCTCCATTAATTCATACACTTTCGCCCGCATATCCGTCGCAATAGGTGCATTCGAATCAGCAATGCTGTTGTTCTGACATTTAGGGCAGCGCAGTTGATTGGTCAGTTCACGAAACTGTTGCTCTTCATCAACGGACTTAAAGTCATAGGTATCAATGGCGGCGTGAGCGCCAAAGGTCATCATCACACCGAACAGCATAAATGAAAGTTGCTTTAGCATTATGAACCACTCCCCTGATACTTGAGCCAAAGAGGTTTAATCTCTTCTTCCCAGATACGATCGTTCAGATCGCCGGCGTGGCGATAGCGAACAATACCGTCACCATCAATCAGAAAGGTTTCAGGTGCGCCATAAACGCCTAAGTCTAACCCCAGCAGCCCGTTATTATCGTAAAGGCTCAGCGAATAAGGATTACCCAAATCGTTTAGCCATTTAATGGCTTTTTGGCGTTCATCTTTATAGTTCAGACCGACAACCCGAATTCCTTGAGCTGAAAGCTTATTCAAGAATTGATGTTCGGCATAACAGGTCGGGCACCAGGTGGCCCAGACATTAAGCAGCAATGGCTGTCCGTCAACCAGAGCACTCTGATCGTAAACTTTACCCGCAATGTCTAACGACTCTAACTTAAACTGAGGAACCGGTTTACCAATCAGCGCAGACTCCAACGACGTCGGGTCATCTCCGTCAGCATTACGCTGAAGCTGAACCATAAATGCCGTCACCATAATGAGAAATACGGCTAATGGAATAAACAGTAATTTTTTATTCATACTGTTCCCTTATTGGTTAACTGTTTTTTTGTACGATACCGCGGGTCAATAATACACAGCAGACCGCCGAGAGCCATAAAAATACCACCAAACCATATCCAGCGGATAAACGGTTTGTAATACAGCCTCACGGCCCATGCGCCATCACCCAGTTCTTCGCCTAAGGCAGCATACAGGTCACGCGTGAAGCCACCATCGATAGCGGCTTCAGTCATCATGCTGCCGGCAACTTTGTAATAGCGCTTCTCTGCGTGTAATACCGCTTCAGGTTTACCATTACGGGTAATTTCGATCTCCCCCGCTCCGCCGGTGTAGTTTGGCCCTTCAATAGCCCGAACGTCGCGGAAAGTAAATTTGTAGTCATGAATCATCACGCTGTCGCCGTCTTTCAGGCGAACATCACGCTCAACGCTATAATTTTGGCTAAAGGCAATACCAAATACCGTGACTGCAACGCCCATATGGGCAATCACCATTCCCCAATGGCTGCGGGAAAGCTGGGTCATACCTTTGAACAAACCGTGACGGTGAGTGGAACGCTCATATAGCTCCATCAGCGATAATACAAAGACCCAGACTGACATCATCAGCCCGACCACCGTCATAACCACGATCTTATCTTGTAGTAACCACGGCAGGCCAATCGCCACCACCAGCGTCACAACCACGGCCACCATCAGGCGTTTTACCAGTTTAGACGGTTGGTCTCTGCGCCAGCGAACCAGCGGCCCGACGCCTAGCAATAAGGTAAACGGCACCATCAGCCACACAAACATGGTATTAAAGAAAGGCTCGCCTACCGAAATAGAGCCTAAACCCAGCTGCTTGTGTACTAACGGCAACAGGGTCCCCAGCAGAACCACCAGCATCGCGGCCAGTAATAAAATATTGTTACCCAGTAAGAAAGACTCACGCGAGAAAAACTCATGATGGGCCTTCGTTTTACTGACTTTACTACCGTTAATGGCATACAGCAGCAGTGAGCCGCCGATCACCACAATCAGGAATGCCAGAATAAACATACCCCGGGCAGGATCGGAAGCAAATGAGTGCACCGAAACCAAAATTCCTGAACGAACCAGGAAGGTGCCTAATAAGCAGAGAGAGAAAGCAACGATGGCCAGTAACACGGTCCATGCTTTAAACGAGCCTCTCTTCTCCGTCACCGCCAATGAGTGAAGCAGTGCAGTACCGACAATCCACGGCATCAATGAAGCATTCTCTACCGGATCCCAGAACCACCAGCCGCCCCAACCCAGTTCGTAATAGGCCCAGAAAGAGCCCAGCGCAATACCTAATGTCAGGAAGAACCAGGCTGCGGTAGTCCACGGACGAGACCAGCGGGCCCAGGCGGTATCTAAACGGCCGATCATCAGGGATGAAATCGCAAAGGCAAAGGCAACCGAGAAACCGACATAGCCCATATATAACAACGGCGGGTGGAAAATTAATCCGACATCTTGCAGTAGCGGATTGAGATCTCGCCCGTCAATCGGGAACATCGGTAGCGTACGTAAGAACGGGTTTGACGTCAGGATAATAAACAGCAGGAAACCGACGTTAATCATGCCCAATACGGACAGCACTCGGGCAACTGCATCAAGCGGCATACTCCGACTGAATAACGCCACTGCCGTTGTCCAAACGGATAACAGCACTACCCACAGCAGTAAAGAACCTTCGTGAGCGCCCCAAACTGCCGCCATCCGGAAATAAACCGGTAGCTGGCTGTTGGAGTTAGTGGCGACATAAACCACGCTGAAATCGTTAATAATAAAAGCATAAACCAAACAGCCGAAAGCCAGTAACGTTGTGGCAAACAGGCCATAGGTTAACGGCCGGGATACCGCCATCATGCGGGCATCTTGTTTATACGCCCCTAACAGCGGATAGATGCTTAACAGCAGTGCCAACGCGGCTGAAAGGGCGAGGGCAAAATTGCCTAACTCAGGAATCATTTACCACTCCTCGGAGCCTGTTCCAGTGCCGATTCTGCTTTATAAGACTCCGCCGGCCGTTGATGGTTATCTTTCATCGCCTCTTCAACTTCCGGTGGCATATAGTTTTCATCGTGTTTCGCCAGTACTTCTTTGGCAGTAATCACGTTATTTTCACCAAACTCACCCTGCGCAACTACGCTCTGATCTTCACGGAACAGATCGGGCAAGATCCCCTCATACTGAACGTCAATGGCACCGCGGGCATCGTAAACTTTAAAGGTCACTTTGAGCGATTGCGGATCGCGTTTTACCGATCCCGGCATCACCATACCGCCAATCCGTAAGCGCTGGCCGACTTCCGGCTTCAGCTTTTGTTCACCTTTACCATAAATAATCTCACCCGGCGTATAGAACAGGTCGATATTGGAGCGTAATGCATAGAGAACCAGAGAGATAGTCACAGCCATTCCGATAAGAACAGCCAGAGCTAAATACATTCTACTTTTACGGCGCGGATTCATAGTGTGGCCTCTTGCTGGTTTTGAGCATTCTTAATCCGGGCTTCTCTGGATTTACGACGCTGAATTTCAGTTAATAATTGCTTACGCTGCCAGCGGGTATGAAAAACCAGCGCCAGTAAAGGAATAATGGTTGCGGCAACGGCCAGCCAGACAAAGAAGCCATAGCCACCCATCGCAAAAAACGCCTGCCATGAAGAAAATGCCGGTGTCATCAGCGAGCCTCCTTACCAATCAGTGATTCAACCCACGGCTTCTGGCGATCGTGAGCAAGAATTAAATTACGTAACCGCATTAACGTTAACGTAATAAAGAAGAATAAATAGCCAAAGATAGACAGGCGAAGCGGCGGCCTCATGCTCGGGTCAACCGTCTGCTGCATATTGGTTGAGCCCTGATGTAAGGTATTCCACCACTCTACGGAGAAATGAATAATCGGCAGATTAATAACGCCAACCAGCACTAAAATACCGGCAGCACGCCCAGCCAAGCGACGGTCTTCAAAGGCATTATAAAGCGCAATCGCGCCCAGATATAAAAACAGTAATACCAGTTCAGACGTTAAACGAGCATCCCATACCCACCAGGTTCCCCACATAGGTTTGCCCCATGCCGAACCGGTTGCCAGCGCAATAAAGGTAAATACCGCACCGACCGGAGCCATGGCTGAAGCAGCCATATCGGCCGATTTCATTTGCCAGATTAAGCCAATAAACGCCGCTATCGCCATAGAGCCATAAATGCCCATCGACCAGATAGCCGCAGGAACGTGGATATAAATTATCCTAAAGCTGTCGCCCTGTTGGTAGTCTGACGGAGCAAAACCAAAGCCCCAGATCCAACCTGCAGATAAACACAGGACACCGGCGGTTGCCAGCCAGGGAATAAACTTACCGCAAAGACGGTATAGCGTCTCGGGTTTAGCTAATGAATGTAGCCACTTCCACATAATCGTATTTGCTCGCACTTTAGTTTAATTAAAATATCGGTTAATCAATTTCGATTCCGTTACTGCACGCTAACCCTTAGAGCGGCGGATGCAGCAAAAGGCGATAAAGTGGCTGTTCCTGCCAAAATAGCGCCAAGAATAGCCAGATAACCATTAATTGGCAGCGACATCGACGCTGCGTCTATCGCTGATGTCGCAAAAATCAGCACCGGAATATACAAAGGTAAAATAAGCAGGCTTAACAACACCCCGCCCTTTCTCAAACCAACGGTTAACGACACCCCAATTGCACCAATAAAGCTCAGGGTTGGTGTGCCTAACAATAAGGTCAATGTGACCGCCTTCCAGGTCGCATAATCAAAGGATAAAAGCAGTGCAACCAGCGGCGATAAAATAATTAAAGGCAGCCCGGTTAACAGCCAGTGTGCGCAGACTTTAGCTAGAATGGTTAACGGCAAGGGCACCGGAAGTAACATAAGCTGTTCTAACGAACCGTCTAAAAAATCATCCCGCAGCAGGCGTTCCAGAGAAAGTAATGAAGCCAGCAAGGCTGCAACCCAAACAATGCCGGGCGCAATACGGGCCAAAAGCTGAGGTTCAGGACCAATGCTCAATGGAAACAGCGTAATAACAATCAGAAAAAACCACAGCGGATTAATAATTTCTGACCCTTTGCGCATGGCTATCTTGAGCTCGCGGTGCAAAACAGGAATAAACATCAGCGCCACACCCCGCCGGTCAGCTTAATTTTACGAATAGGACGACCGGCATTAACCATATCCTGATGGGTGGTCAATATAACGATCCCGCCCTTCTCTGCATGCTGTTCAAATAAATTAACTAGATGCTCAACCCCTTGCTTATCAATGGCGGTCAGCGGCTCGTCCAGAATCCATAACGGTGCGTCACTCAGCCAAAGGCGGGCCAAAGCAACCCGGCGATGCTGCCCGGCAGACAGTTGGGCGACTGGAACGTCTTCATAACCGACTAATCCAACCTGTGAAAGCGCCTGCCAAATGGCATCATCATCTTTTTTACCGCTGGCCTTTTGGAAGAAGGAGAGATTTTCAAACGGGGTCAGAACCTCTTTTACACCGGCGTGGTGGCCGATATATAGCAGAGCCTGATTATAAATATCGCGATTACGGCGAGTCGACTCGCCCTGCCAGAGAATATCACCGGCTTCACCGCTGGATAAACCGGCCAGAATACGCAGCAGGCTGGTTTTTCCTGCACCATTAGGTCCTTCGACCTGAACCAGCTCTCCGGGATGTATAGCAAAGCTAAGCTCTGTAAATAGAGCTCGTTCATCACGAATACAACTTAGTCCTTGAGCTTCCAGCATGGTTATTACATAAACTTAAAATAGGATTTGGAGGGTATCATAGCACAGCCTTTGCGAGGCTCGAAGCACAGCGCTAGGCTCTTAAGTACCTAATTGTGAGTAAAATCTGGGGTCAGATCAAACACTAAATAGGAAACTCAACAGAATGTGAAGCGGCTCAAAGAATCAAATAAGTAAAATAAAAAACTATTGCGTTATTTCTAAATAAATTGGTTACCAGATGAACAAACGGTTATCTGCCTGCTGAATTGTTGATTAAAAACAGATATACTCCGCTCCGTACTACGCCCTCGTAGTTAAATGGATATAACAAGCCCCTCCTAAGGGCTAGTTACAGGTTCGATTCCTGTCGGGGGTACCAAATACACTTCGCGTTATATCACCCCTAATTTCCCAACCCATAAAAATCCTATATACATAGCTATAACAAAGAAAAAGCTGTTTACCTTCATCTGGTATCAACGTCTCCCCCAAATCAACATCATCTTGAGGGCTTTTGGGCAGGGTATTGTCTTAGATAAATATTAAGACCGGAAAGATGTATTCACCTAATGTTCCTTAGCCAGATACAGCGAAGTTTAATAAAAGGTAAACCTGACACATTATCTGATGGGGGTTATACCCTCCTATCAATGTCAATGGTTCAAATTACTGGAAATTAAAACAGCGCGAATCAGGCAAAGAGAAAAGCGTTCATTTGGTGTCTATCTTGATACGTCATTAGCTGATGTAAAAACCAAGCTAGAAAAGGCCAGAAAAATAATCGCTAACGGGGAATTCTAGTGAAGTAAAAAAGTCTGAACAATAGCGCTTAAGAAAGCTCTCCGTATGGCAGGATAAATAGACTAATCATGTCATGAGGGTAGTTAAAAATAATGTGTTTCCTTATATATAGGTAACCAGCCTATTCACGAAATCCCCCTTGAATGACTCTCTTTGTTGCAATGCACAGAAAAGTGTAATCATCCTGACCTTGCCTATGCATTATAAATGCGACCAGAAACAACACGGCCCTTTTCTTTTAAAGCAAGATTGCCAAAGTTTTCCAACACACCAACCCTATACAATAAAAATCCAATGACATACCAGACAACCTGACCATCAGTGATAACAGAATTGTAATTCTCGGGTAAACATAATCAGCGAGTCATTCGGCTAACTGAGATATGTTAGATTCTAATATTCAATGAGGTTACTCGAATGTAGCTAGCTGATTGAGGTGATAATGAGGGAACCATAGGATTAAATATATTTAACGCTAATACACTGAGAAATACTCCCCTAATAAATCACTTACACCTCATATTAAAACCACCTTTATATGCAAGGCAAAATAATACCTACTGCAGCCAGTGCCACTGTATAACAAGAATAACAGCCTATGCATTGGCTTTATTTTAAATAATAAATTATTTTTTGTAATTAATATTGCCAACTTTATTTTGGCTATTATACATAGAAGCCACACAAACAATGTGCTTTTTGTGCAAAATTAAAACCACAAAAAAAACAACGCGTTAATATATAAACAAAAAATAAACACCCTCATTATTAATATGAAAATTGATATTGACATCGAACACACAATACCAATACATTACCAGAGTCGATAATATATAGAATTTGAGAACATGAAAATAAAGATGCAAGTTGTTAGCGATATTCTTAAATGGATAGAGGAAAACTTAGATAATAACATTAGAATCGAGGATGTTGTTAATAAGTCAGGCTACAGCCGTAGAGGAATTCAATTAATATTTAAAGAGTATACCGGGTTACCTCTGGGGTCATATATAAGACATAGAAAACTATGTCGTTCAGCGATGCTGCTGCGACTAACCAACCAATCTATATTTGATATATCTGACCAGCTGGGGTTTGATTCCCAAACCAGTTTTAGCCGTGAGTTTAAAAAGTACTTTGATTATACGCCGAATAAATATAGAGCAAATCCCTCCTGGGATCTAAAAAAATTTAGAGCAAGAATCATTTTGGATGAAGGCAATCAACTGGTCCCAAGCTTTCGTTATTTAAATGATGATGCAATTTTCGGCTGTAATAATAATAGCTACAAAATAAGTTATCAGAAAAGTTTTCTTCAGCCAAGCACTAATGATAACGACATACGACTTGATATCGTTAAAAAGAACATTAAGACAAGTAAAAAAACGCTACTTATACTATCTAAATTTAAACCATCTAAGTTAGATCACCATATATTAGATATCGATACCATCATTGCATTTGAAGACTCAATCATAAAAAGCAATGAAGGTCATAAACGCTACGATATTGATAGTGGATTATATGTAATGTTTCCTTATAAGGGTAACTGGAGTGAATTATCATCATTCTCAAGAAAGATTTATACCGAAATATTCCCAGCATATGGTCTTAGCCGCCGTCCGGGCTACGATATAGAGATATTTTATTATAATGACAGCTTATTACTGGACGATTATAGTGATATCACCGTTGAATGTGATTACTACATTCCAATTAGTAAATAACTAGAAAAATTAATATTTACAATAAGCTGATTAATTATATAACCGTCCTCTTTTAGTAACGCACAATAGTTTATTTCATCATAAATAAATGACTTAATTCATTTAAACTAAAGCCTTATCTTTCCATCATATAGGTTTATTATATGATAAGCCTATATGAGATACAGAGGATTTAAATTAATCGTCAGCCAACTATAACATATCAATTTTTTAATACTTAAAAACTATAACCAGGGTGTTCATAAATGTAGATGAAAGCATTATCTTGAATTTAAGTCAGCAAGCGGGGGGCCCTTCAAGAGCGATGATTTGATTAAAATTAAATACTTCAATAATTTAAATTATTATATCTTGATTTCGTGATAGTAGACACACTCAATGAATGTAAATTGTTATGGGAATATGAAATCTTACGATAGCTATATCCCTATAGCCGGCTGAATACTACCTTTAGCATGATAAATATATTTAGCTTGGAATGTTTTTTTGCATACTCCACAGTAATAACGCTGAATTTTTGTTGAACTAGCCACTCCATGTTTGCGGACTTGATTAGTCTTACCACAATAACGGCAAGCTATAATTGCTGAACGATTTTTCATATTACTATTACTCACCTCACAGAAATAATCATACCACAAAGAAATGGCCTTGATATTTTACAGTTAAATATAAAAAATAAAGGCCACAAATATATTGGTTACAAATAAATGTATTAATAAAAATAAAAATTGATAATAATATTGAGCAGTACGAATATCCCGACACATCCTACACTAATATTTTTATTACCATTATCTTTCAACTCAAGCCTCTTAGAAATTCAAGGAGACATGACGGATACTGGCTATGCTAATATGCTTACCTAATTTAAATACTCCCCAAAGTAGTAAAATCCCCCCCAAAATAATTAAAACAACAATATCGCATTTCCCATATGCTGCATAAGGATATAAATCACTTATTCAATGCCTTAGAAACAAACAATGACTTGTGCTAAATATTGTCGAAGAAGCGAACGATTTGTTCCTGTACCATTGCGGATTTCTTCTGAAAGTTACCCGCTAATTCACATTTCGCGACACCAGCACCTTCAGCAATATAAATATCTACAACTTCCTGTACACAGCGATGAAAATCATGGTGAAGTTTCATTATCTCTTGAAATTCCGACATACTACCATATTGATTTTGGCCAACAGAATGTAACCATTGTCCTAGTTCACACCTGTCATCCATTCCTAGTTCACTTAAATTGGTTTCAGTATCCGTACCATTGATAATGGCGATTAATTTATCACGCCAACGACAGTGAGCATCCAACGCAGACTTAACGTTAAAGCCATGGTTTTGAGTATCGCCATATGTGTACATAGTAGAGATTAGGTTAGCCTCAACATCGGCGATATTACGTTTAAGTAATGCCAGATTAGCACGCTCACGATTCGCAACAAGGTAGATAAAAATATCCTTCATACCACGGCAGGGATACAACAGTTGGTATTCATCGTCAGTGGTAATCAGAATATCCAATACATCATCATTTACTTCTAATAGATTAATGGTTTTAAGCTCTGCTCGCATCACCCGTATAGAGCAGTCAATAAGTGCATCACTATCCTTAGGCATCCCCACAGAAGCCAGCTTCATTCCACTGTTCATATCAACAAATGCGACATAACTTACAGAGCTATCGGGGCGCAATTGTTCTAAAACGTTGTCAAACTTATTCATATCTATACTCTCCTTCGATAAATTCCTAGGCGTTTCAACATTGTCTTTAATAAAAAATCGACTTAAAAATTGTAATATCATTTTAGGAACTGCTCGCAGCCTCCCATATACTAAAATAAATATTAAAAAGAGGCGCAGCAAATAAAAATATATTATTACACCACAATTCTACATTTTATTTGTAAATTTGATTCCGCCGGGCTCCTTATTTAATACACTGGTAATAGCATCTTTGAGTGCAGAATAATCAGTAGCAACAAAAGCACCATCATCACCGACACAGTTTTCGCGCCAATCAGAAAGCACTGATTTATCATCAAGAGTTGAAACAAAATAAATCTTCACTTCTTTTGTACCAGGTGAATTATTCATAATGCCTTCTGTTATTTTTTCACACATACCGGCAGCAAAAAATCTTTTTTCAAGCAGCTTCGCATCCGCGGTAGTTTGCCCATCAGTAACTATTATTATTAATTTCCTTGGATTTTTCCCTTTAGCAGCTACATGTGCAGAATATAAAAGCCCGGGAAGTATATCTGTACCCGAATCCTCTACAGGGTTCATTCTGTTAAATGCAAAGACTTCTGATTTATTCTTAGTAAGATCAATTGAATAGACGTTTTGGCGCACATCTTTAAGATATCTTGAGTAATAGTCGCCTTTACCATATGGATGCCCTGCAGGGATCGTAACGCCAGTATCTGCAAGTACCGGTGATGTTATATTAAAACCGGACTGACACATATATTTAAACATATTCCCATTATATCCTGATGTAAATGGGGACTCAAATACTGACATGGAATTATCATTGAACAAGTGCGCTTTACTTAAAGTTCCAGCAACATCGACAGTTTCATCAGCAATTGTTGTTCCTAAAAAATGAACCTTATTCAGGTAGGGATCGTAATAATCTTCTATAATTTTATAGCTTTTCTGTATTTCAGTAAAATTTAAGGGGGATGTAGCACTAATTTTTGTAATTGCTTCACAAGATAAGGGGTTTGAATTTATATTACCACCCCATGTATCTTTATCATAAAGTGGATTGCTAACACAGAAGCCTTTATAAAAGTCACCAATGGCAGCCTTGATAGTATTAGAGTAATAACTAAATCGTTGTAAGTCTAAATATCGCTTTATAAATTCCTCATGAATATCCCCAGGTTGTTCTAGTAAAGAATCTTTCCAATTAACATTTTTATTTGCCCAAAAAGAAAAATCAATCTGATATTTATCCTTTAACTTATAAGGGACTATACAACCTATTCGGTCACCACCAGCTTCATTTTTTTCTTCAATTTTAGTCGGTACACCCGTATCGAAAGGAACGATTGCAATTTTAGAATTGGAGGCTTCGTCTACTATTTGCGTAGCTAAATCGCTTACAACTTCACGCAATATCACGAGATAAGGTTTACCATCTTCGGTTTTATCAAGAATTGATCCAGAAAAATCAACGGCAAAAACAATATCACTTTCAATATTGACATCCCCCATCGTTCTCCTCACGATGCCATTGTTTTCATCAGCAATAATTGAAACATCCTTACTAAACCCAGGCAAAGCGTTGCTAACACCATCAATTATTGGATGTGCAATAATTTTGGCAGTTGCTACATATGCAATACTGTTAATTTTTGTCGCATCGCTCGGATCTTTTTCAATAACAGCCTGAACATTGAGTGTGCTTTCATCTATCAAATCACCAGGCAAATAATAGTTAATATAGTTTCGAACAAGCTCTTTTCCTTCAGTCTTTTCTTGAGAGGTTGTCAGGTTAGTGTTAGTCGACGCTACAGCAAAACTGCCTTGGGAGAGAGCATCCGCTAACCGGGCTCTCTTTATAAGAAAGCGCGAACCGTCAATCCCTAGTGAAAAAGTGGCTAATAACAGAGGCAGAACGATCGCAAACATAATAGAAACCCCTGCGCGTCTGTTATGACAAAAAAATTTTATTCTGGATCTTTTTAATTCGCTCATCGCTCTTATCCTCTCAATTTCACCTTGGAATTACGATATTACTTGTGGAAAGCGTTTCTGCTATAACGCCTACACCAGCAAGAGCATTTTTAAAAAGGCTATCCCTTCCTTTGGTGCATAATGTCAGTTGATATAGTGGTGCCCACTTTCCTTCAGAATCACTCGTCTTCATCCACGGAGACATATTAATAACATTGGTGCTTGTCATATTATAATGACCACTACACTTGTCTTTATCGACTGGATTAAGACTACCAGAAACATAAATATCGACAGTTTTGCTACTATCGACAATTTTATTAGTTTTACTAGAGGCATCACTAAAGTAAATCGCCTGAACTCTAACGCCGACACTCCCTTTCAAAGTATCAGAACCAAGTAATACATCGACAACTTTTTTGATACTCTCTACATCCTCTGATTTAATCACATCGCTTGCAGCATAAAGAATACTTCGCTCGCGGATAACTGAAGACATGGAATTACTGAGCCTGGCAAGTTTACTCTCTGTAGAAAAATGAAATGTAAAGTCAATAAGCATTAACCCTAATAATACTATTATCGGAAAAACCATTGAAAATTCGATTGTTGCAGTAGCATCATCATCATAAAGATATAGGTTATTATATTCTGTTTTGCTCTTGTACATAGACTATATTCCGTTCAAAAATCGAAGTAAAAAAACTCGATCCAAAAAAGAAAAAAACAGGTTCATAATTATATTTAAATGAATAAATGGCCAGTGACTTGTCTGTTGAAGCACCTCCAGTTATACAAGTAAAATTTATAATTTCAGAGATGTCTTTACATTGTTTCACGGTGACTGTTATTTCATTTCCTGTATATAAAAGTGGCCAGAATTTTACATTCTCCTCCAACGCTCGCTCAAACTCAGCAGAGTATTCTGAGACGCCATCTTTAAGTGAAATATATCGGCCAGACTCGGCTAGCACTAAGTCCAGAGCAGAAGAAAGATACATGACCCGACAAAGTTCAATAATAAAGAAAATTGAAACAAGAAAAGGAATTAATACTAATGACAATTCTATTGCAATAGCCCCATCTTCTTTAAAGTATCTGCCGGTAATTTTTTTTAATATATACAAAACGCCTCCTTACAAAACCAGCATTGTAGCCATATAGCCTAAACTTAGTGCAATACCATAAGGCACTGATTTATATTTTCCTTTCAACCTCGGAATCGCTAGCATAATAACAGCCAAAATCCCACCGGCCAGAGAAGTAAATAACAGAAAAGTTGGAATATATTCTCCAGGTAAGGACAATGACAAAGCGAAACAAAACTTTGCATCCCCAGCCCCCCAAAAGTTATATACACTTAATAAAAAACCAGAAATAAATATTACCACGACCGAGATATAAGAAATTTTCAATTCAGTAAACAATATCAATAGTACACTTACGAAAATAATCGTCAGTGGTATTTTATTAAATATCTTCCTGAATTTAACATCTGTATATATCGCATAAAACAGACATAATGATATGACACTATAACCCAAGCAACTCAAATACATTAACATTAACTCTTACGTGTGAATTTTTTATTTTTCTTTTTCCCTGATGACTTAATACTCTTAGCGATAACCGGCTGAAATAGCCCTACTACATCAGGAACAACTCCATTTATTGGCATATCAATTAAGTTAATATATTTCTCAACTGATTTAACAATCATAATATCACGATCGCATAAAACAGGTGAGTGCCCAATAAAACCTGCCGAAATATCGGCGCTAACAAGAGAAACCGCATGTTCTATTAATTCATCCAGCTGTTCATTATTATAATCCCTCATGTTTCCTTGTTTACGCCATGCTTCGATATGTTCAGAAAGCATGGCAGAATATATTTGTAGCCTCTCACTCACTAACTGTTCGCGATTTTCAAGAACTGGCCTCAAAGGAATAAACTCAGAAATAATATCCGCAGTGGCTAATTTCAAAGATAATCTGAAAACTAACACATTACTCATTTATTATATCCTTCTGGTAGCTAAACCATGTTATTCAATTAATATTTTGACTTCATCAACTAATTTTTGCATCATCCACAAGGCTTGACCAAGAGAATCAATCTCACCTGAAACAGCCATAAGCACAACATCCACTTTGGCACCTGAAATGAGGTAAATAAAAACGGAACGATTACCGTTATTTAAATATAAATACTGATACCCCGGTGCACCAATCTCTCTAAGTATTGCCGAACCAATAGACTGCAGAGAACTTGACATTGCCGCAACCTTACGGATAGTTTCCTCCCCTCCTTGATCCAACACCGATGAAATCTCAAAGCCATCAACGGTAGAAAGTATCAAATTCTGGATATCCGGGAATTTTTTCACATAATTCGCTAATGTCTTGTCAATTTGCTCTTTAAGTAATGCATCGATAAGGGCATCGCTATTTTCGCTAATATTTTCTTGTGTCTCATCAAGAGGATGAAATACGGGCTCATCATAGGTTAACGGCTCATTTTCTTCATCCATATCGACACCAGCGTTTCTTTCAGTAGTCGCTGTAAACTTCAACGGAAAAGGAAGTCTATTCTTCATAATTACCTCCCGATTTGCTTTAATAAAATATTCAAGACAGATAACACTGCATCCTTGCTTCTGGCATCAATCCACAACACAGGTAATGAAATATTTGCCTTACTCACGTTTTCTTTAAATTGTGACAATCCTTCAAGGGAAAGCAGATCGCCTTTTACTATGGCTATCACTGTTGGTAATTGAATTCTTTTCGAAGTGTTTTCCCCAGCGGAAGTATAATAATGAATATCATCGATGGCACACCGATCTGTGGCATCTATCATCAAAACTACACCTGAACATCCCTGCTGAAAAATCTCCCATGAAAAGGAGAAGCGAGACTGCCCTGGCACACCGTACAACCGCAGCCGCCTCTGCCCCCCGGGAATCGAAACCATTAAGTCGCCATAATCTAAACCAACCGTAGTTTCCTTTTTTACATCTGTTGTCATAAATGACATCAATACATCTGTAGAAACAACTTTTACCTGACTGGCGGAGTTTATTGCGGTTGTTTTAGCGGAGCCACTACGCCCGATAAATAAAATTTTAAAATCATCCATATCGTTATATATTCAGTATAAGGTAGGTAAAAAGTATTAAATCGATTCTACCGAAGCTTCGACATCCATAACCTTACGTCGAGCCAGAGCAAGATTACTCTCTCTTTTATCAAGCACCAGATAGATAAAAACAGATTCAACTTTCTGCAAAGGGCGTAAAATATGGTATTGTTTTTCCAATGTAATAAGAATATCTTCAATGGTCTCATTCAAACCAAGTAACTTAATTGTCTTAAGTTTTGCTTTCAATACATCAGTATTTCCCGCGGCAGCAATCTCAATATCAATACCTGAGCCAACATGACCAAGAATCATGCCATTACGTGTATCAACGACGGCGGCGCATACTGAACCATCAAGTTCCATTAAATTATCAAGTGCATCACTTAATTTACTCATAAACAACTCCTACTCAGGTTTAAACTATGCCTTATCAGGCTTAAAAAATAATATCTAATACTAGTCGATTATTAGATATGGATGAATTTGGTAAGGTATTGACTTTAACTTGCTTTACAAGCCTCTTGGCGCTAAACGTTAATAATAAATCATTTCCTTGTTCTTCAATTGAGATAGAATTTAACGTTTTAGTATATTTCTTAATATTCTTAATCAGATCGTCTGTCTTATTATTTTTTTTCATATTCCGAATAACGATCTGAACGTGGTTATCACGTCCTCCAGAAAGCTTACTACCATTAATAACTGATGATGAGATGAAAACCAGACGAACAAATTTTCCATGATCGCCGATGACAACATTATCAATCTCTCCGCTAGATTTAGATCCAGCTACAACTGACTCTGAATCAGATGAAGTTATACTAATCGATTTTACATTATCCTTAATAACGACCGTTTTTTTAGTCTCTGGCAAAAGTACTTTTTCTGGTTTAGTTACATTGACTAAAGGCGTTTTATCTTTTTCTGAATCTGACTCTTTCGCAATTGGTGAAATATCGGTCTTCACCATCGGCTCAGGTATTTTTGAACTCACACTATCTAAATCTGCAATCAACTGTTGCGCAGAGTTTTCAATATTATTTTGCCTAATCAGCATTTCTGCCGTTGGGTAATCATTCAACTTAACCAGCGTAAAAATTAAGTTGTGTACAATTTGTGGTGAAGTATAACCTCGCGAATACAGTGGCATTAGGTATGAGTTGGCAAGATTATAATCTTTTTCGATAATAGCGATCATTGCCAGATTGTTATTTACAATCTCCTCGGCAACAAATAAATTTCTCGCACTTTCAAAATAATATTTAGCATTTTCCATATCACCCACTTGTGCCAATATTACCCCCTTTAGATTGTATGCCACCCCCATTTTAGGATTTAGCTTCAAAGCATCATCTATTTGTTTTAATGCAATTTCGTTATGACCAAGTGCGCTATTATTCTGCGCAGATAATAATAATGACTTATCCGTTGGTGAGTTATTGATCAGTTCTTTCAGGCAATTTTGTGATGATTCATAATCATCAATTTTATTATAGACTTCACATAACTTAAATCGAACCTCTGGCGTATCACTTTTACTCAGTTGTTCTCTATAAAATGAAATAAGCCCTTTATAATTATTTACCTTGGTTAAGATAAATTCACGCTCTTTATTATCCAGATCGTTTTTGGAACTACATCCGAGTAAACATATAGCCACAATAACCAGAGTAATTAATTTCCCCATATTGACATCATCCTAATAAATCCCGGACCTGCAACAATTGCCAGGATTGGAAACATAATAAAAAGAATCATAGGTGCAGCCATTTTGGCAGATAAACTAGCCACCTTCTCTTCTACGGCAAGGAGTTGCATTTCACGCATCTCCTTGGTTAGCTCAACCAAAACTGGCGCAATCGACGAGCCATAAGTAATACTTTGCTGGAGAGTTGTACAAAACATACGAACTTCAGCGCTCGGAACTTCTTCATATAACTGTTCAAGCGCACTGGAAATGCCACTAACTTCAATTTTAATAGCCGTTCTCTCCAATAAACTCGCAATATCACTGTTGATAAAGACGATATTCTTGGATATATAAATCAGCGCATTCTCTATTGTCATACCGGACTGAACACATATTGCCATAATATCAATAACATAAGGCAAATCGACATTCACTTTTCGGGTTTTACTTTTCATTATTATTCCCTTGATTCTTGGTGGTACGAGAATCATCAGGACCAGAACAGCACCAATTGCAATAGCCTGGGTATCTTTACCCATTGTGACGATACCTAAAGCACCTAATAGAAAAATGATAAGTGCAATAACAATAACAATACAAAACTTAAGTAACGTATTGGAATCTAGGTACTCAAAAAAGGATACAGATTTACTTGTCTTCCGGTATATTTTTTCAATACTGGACACAACCTCTTCGCTATTAATAGTATCTTTATCCTTTCGGTCTAATATTTCTGATATTCTTCTTTTTGGTTTATTTCTTATAAGATAAAGAAAGCCAAAAAAGAACGCCGACACTATTAAAAAATAAATGACAAATAATGACATAGTAATTTCCCACATACTATTAAAACTGATTTATTATATTTTTAAACTGCTTTATTCATCATATTCCATATAATAGCCAAGCCTAAACATACACTGCCAACAGCATAATAAAGGATATACTGCCCAGTCTCAGTATTGATCAAAATATCAAAATTTTCCGGACTTAAAAAATTCATAATAAAAATGAAGCCAACTGGTATTAATGCCAATACCTTTACTGACATCCTTGCCTCAGATGTCATAGCAAACTTTTTTCTATCCATAATTTTTGCATCTGAAATCTGTTTAGCCAGCCGTGACATAACATCTCTGACTTGCCCACCACCATTAATATTAATCATCACGGCCAGAATAAAAAAATAGTATTCACGATAAGGTAATCTTTGATAGGAATCCAACAAAACGGAACGAGCATCTTCGCCAATACTAAGTCGTCTTGATATTATTTTCAGCTCTGGACCAACCACGGTTCCACGCAATTTATTACCACACTGAGTGATACCATTAACGATAGAATTCCCTGAGCTTAACGAGCTATTAATAATATTGAGTGCTTCAGAAAATTCGGATTCAAATAAAGCGCGTATTTTCTTTTGGCTTATTCTATAGTGAATATAAGTTAGCATGACCAGTAACACAATACTAGCAATAATAATGTTTAACTTGAAATACATTACATCTATATATATCCCTGTTAAAAACAAACCACAATATATAACTACATCTTTTGGTTTAGTTCTTCTATATATAGACTTAACGCTCCTAATATCACCCGTCAGTAAAATTTTTAATTTGTCGAAAAAATGAGTTTTCCAATTATCTTTTCGGCCAACAGCGGTTAGTCGAATCTCTCCGCTATTAATTCTTTTAACTTTCTTAAAGTAAACCAATACGGTAAGAAAGTTTATAGCCCCCAATATAATCAATATGAAAAAAAGGATAGTCATATAATTTCGCTCCCGAACAATTCGTTCAGCGCATCAGTCATGCCATAGATCACACCTTGACGATAGACGACTGAACGCTTTAACAGACCATTAAACTTATAGTTTCCCTGAATTTTTCCATCCCGATCTCGCTGCGAAGATGTCTCAAAAGTAAAAATATCCTGAATGATAATATTTTCGCCTTCCATCCCCATGACTTCAGAAACATTCATGACCTTTCTTGAGCCATCTGGCATACGCGATACCTGAATGATCAAATGAATTGCTGATGAGATATTTCTTCTTATTGCCATCAAAGGCAGCGATGCGCTAGCCATCATCACCATACTTTCTAACCGGGCAATAGCATCTCTTGGAGAATTCGCGTGAAGCGTAGACATTGAACCATCGTGACCCGTGTTCATTGCCTGCAACATTTCAAATGCTTCTTCACCGCGACACTCTCCAACAATTATCCGGTCAGGGCGCATACGTAATGAGTTAATCACCAATGACCGCATCGGGATCATCCCCTGCTGCTCAGCACCGGCCATACGTGTTTCCATCCGCACAACATGGGGCTTTATCAGCCTTAGCTCTGCAGCATCTTCCAATGTGATGATACGTTCAGTTTCACCAATATATTGCGATAACGCATTCAATAGCGTGGTTTTTCCTGAACCAGTCCCCCCCGAAATGATAATGTTGACTTTACAGCTGGCAGCAATAACCAAAAAATTGGCCATCATCTCATCCATACTTCCGTAGTTGATAAGATCGCCCAGCGTCTTCTTGCCCTTACCAAATTTACGGATAGAAATCGAGGTACCGTCCAGAGTGATCGGGGCAATCACCACATTCAGCCGGCTACCGTCCGGTAAACGAGCGTCAACAAGAGGCTGTGAGTCATCAACACGGCGACCAACTTTGGAGACCAATCGCCTTGCAATTTCCGTTAATTGTTGATTATTAAGAAAAAAAGTATCTGTTTTTTCTAGCAACCCTCTCCGCTCAACGAAAATTTGTTCTGGTCCGTTGACCAGAATATCGCTGATGGTATCGTCCTCCATAAGATCGCGTAATGGACCATAGCCGGAAATTTCATCAGAAATAAGCTTGATAAGCTCCAACCTAAGCTGCGTAGATAAATATTGACCTATTTCAGTAGATACGCGCTGCAGGACATCACTTATCTCAAGTTCAAGCGCTGCTCTATCGTCTTTTATAGCATCAACGCGATCCAGGTCTAACTTCTTAAGAATATTTTCTCTGAAAACTCGCAGTAATGATAATTCATTCGGTCCCATTTATGCTCCACAGCTGTTATTTATTACTAAATAACTTTATTTTATTTAACATACTAAATTCTTTTGCACTTGGTTTAAGATCGTCTTTATCACAACCGGGACTGTTACTGTAAGACAATGGATAATATGAGAAAATGTGCAATATCTTATTATTTAAATACATGATAATTTCGCATTAATTATATAATTAATGTGTTCTGATATATTTCAATTGAAATATTCATTGCTATTATCATCTATATCTATACTTATTTTTTACTAAATATATTTATCTTATTTAAAAAACCACTCAATATATTTGTATTTTCTTTAGAATCTTCTTTATCGCGACCTAGAACTGTTGCAGCAAGATGCTGAAGAATTTGAGTAAACGGATCATTTTCTTTTCTCACTTGAAAATGTGGCAATATCACATTAATTTCGCAACCAAGATATTCAGAAATGTCTTCATTAGAAAATTTATTGCGATTATCACCCGGGTTATACTCATTTATGCATAACACTATCTTACGCATGAACGAATCCGTTTTTTGCCTTTCAAAGCGTATATATTCATCCATAATCCGCTTAGCCGTTCTGAAAGATGAGAAGTTACGGCCGATAATCAATACTATGGTGTTCGAATGATTAAAAATCGACTCCAAATTCTCTGTTGAAATTGCAGTCGCATTATGATCAAAAAGCGCAATATTAAACTGGTTAAATACAGGATCCGTATAGTTAAACATCTCATTATTCGATTCAAACTTCATAAATCTGTTATCGGTAATTTTCTGAACTTTACTGTCCGACGAATCAAGCTTATGTCCGGTGATCAGATCAAAATCGCGGCTTCCGGTCGCACCTTGTACCAATAAGCAAGGTACACTCGTATATTTATTCAATGAAGACAAAATACCACTACTTACGGTGGTCGTCCCACATCCACCTTTGCATCCCAGAATACTTATTCTCAACGTCGATCTATCTGTTGAATGAACTAAAGCCTTCACGACAATATCCGGCAGCTCATTGAGTTGAGTGTCAATATATAAATACCTGCCGCCTGACTTTTCTAATGATTTAGCAAATGCAATAGAATCGGTATTACCAACAAGCACATAATATACATCATAGGGAACAATTAGCGATGTAACATCGTTAATAGCATTAATATCCTTTTCATCCTCAATATCCAGTATCATCCAGCCGGCATCTTTTGTACTCGCATCATCCAGATATTCATTGAGAGATACTTTTTTTTGCACCACGTTATTTACATTGTGCATTTTAAGAATATTTTTAATATCCGTTTGTACTTTTTGATTACGGGAAATAAGGACAACCTTACTCCGGTCTAATATAATACGATTACCGTCATCTTTGTTGTCAGTTTCAGCTGATGTGCTAAATAATCTCATTGCTTATCCCCTATTTAGCAAAGCCAACCTGATCAAGAAATTCCACGGTATCATCGTTTAAACGATTATTACGCGTTTTCTCATCAACACCGACATTGAAAAAAATCTTTGAAGATGACGTTTTCTTAAAGCTTGGTAACGCAATTCTTTCACCTGAAGATGTAGGCTTAACCAGATTGACTGTCGCAAAAACGACCAGTTCTGTTTTACTACGTTCGGAACCTGCTCTTCTACCTAATGCCCCTAGAATAGGAATATCACCAATAAAAGGAACTTTAGTCAGCGTTTCCAGATCTGATTCATTCAACAGACCACCAATTGCAAAACTATCTCCGTCACCTAGTTCAATAGTAGAATTTGACTTACGGGTTCTTAGCGTAGGGATCTGGTATGTATTATAGGCGTATGTCCCCGTCACGCTGCTGACTTCATTCGATATAAATAGCTTGATCTTATTGCGACGTTCTACTTTTGCGGCAATATTCAGACGAATACCATATTCTTTATAGGTTACCGTTGTGGCATCACGATCTTGCATAAGAATTGGAATTTCACCACCAACAAGAAAGTTTGCTGACTCGCCGGATAACACGGTGAGATTAGGCTGGGCCAATACGCGCGCAATTTTGTCATTATGTACCGCATTGATCAGAGTACTAATATTTCTTGCATCAAAACCGTTTTTAAAACCCAGAAGATTGAATGTTCCTGCAGAATTTACCGTGCTCCCGCCCCCCATCATGCTGTCCAGAGTCAGGCTACTCCATTCAATTCCCAGATTATCAGTAAACTCTTTTGTTACTTCTACCACGGTTAATTTCACATTAACTTGATTTGACGACGGAAGTTCAATACGGTTGATAACGTTATCGTACCTTTTAACGCTGGCGAAAAAGATTTCGCTGTTGTTCAGCATCATATTGCTTGAGTTCCCGCCACCAGTATTCTCATCGACTTTTAGCGTTTCTTCCTTTTCAGCGGTGCCAACCAGACTACCGACTAGCTGATAGACACCGTCTCGTATCTCTTCACTTTGCACCAGACCGGTTAATATATAGGAGGCTTTACCTGCGTTATCATTAAAACGTTTAATGATAACGTTGCTGCCGGGATATTCCTGCCTAATACGCTGTGATAGCTCGGGTAAAAGTGGGTCAACGCCTAAGCTCACATTATAAATGACTTTCGAATTGGCCCCATAAACAGAAATCTCAGCAGAACCACTTTTTTTGCCATATAAAACCACTGACTTGTTGCCAATCACTTTATAATCAGCAATCTCAGGCGATGAAATAAATACTGTTTTAATCGAATCCCGGGTATTTATCTGCTTTGACATTCCAGGTTTTAAATAGAGCTGTTCTGCAAAAACGGCTGTGTTAATAAAAAAGGCCGAAGCCAAAATACATACTTGCCAAATATAATTACGCTGACACATATAGTTTATCCTTATGGGACTTATTCTATTCCAGATTTGAAGTGCGACCCTTCATGCATAATGAAAACGGTATTAACCACGTAACTCAGTAACACCATCCCTAGCAGGTGCCAATCCCGGTGATGGATAGTTATTTTCAGGTAAATATGGCGCCTCTTCCACCATACCGCTGTTTCCTTCATAAAGCTGGAGAAGTACATCTAAGGTCAATTCCTCTTGCTCTTGCTCTGTCGCCGGAAACAATGCTAATTTAGCGCCCATCTCTAAACCTTTAAGAATTTTGACATCTTCATTATTTAACTCTGCCACTATCTGACTACCTTCAGCAACGGTGTAAACACCATCTTTCTCCTTCCGTTGGGCTTTATTAATCGACAGCACACGCTTATTAGATATAACTCTTTTAAGACTGCGTCCTGTAATTGATGTTGGTGGAGAGACAATACTCTCTCGCATATCTCTACCAACTTCTCGACCATAAATTAGATAAATATCAACGCCGGTACCGACTTTAATATTATCCAGCAAATAATTTTCATTATTTTGCAGAGTAAAGGTATAGATGACATTACCTGGCATCAGAAACAATTCAAAGTAATCACCCGTTCCGGGTTTAGCCAGATGTTCTGTTGTCAGCTGTGAATTTTCTTTTAAATCAGTTTTCAGCGCCCAACCGTTAATATCATCTAAGCTACCCATGGCGCTGCGTTCAGAAGGAGTAACCTCATTGTCTTCCTTCTTAATTGTTTCAATACGATAGTCTTTCTCTGATAAAATCGCACTACGGCGGAGATCGTGAGTTAATACAATTTTTTTGATCTCAATAAACGGCTTTACTTCTTTTACATTTTGATCCGAAATGACATCCCTGTCTGAATCGCTCTTGCTGAAAACAAAAATACCTACAACCCCGACCAAAATCATTAATATATAAACAATGACAAGCTTTCTTTTCATCTTAATCCCTTTGTTGCAAAGCAAATAAATAAAAAACCACTACCAATACCAAAGGTATTGATATTTTAGCCGAGGGTATATTGTAAGATTTTCAGCAATACGTAAAATTCATCACATAAAAAGTTGTGACAAATATTCTTTAAGTGACTACGGATGATAAAATTATATTATGATCCTGAACCACCACCCATCAGAGCAGTTATTTTAGTCTGCAACGTTGTAAAAACTCCCGTTAACATTGTATCCACTGGCCCATCAGTACCAAATACGACCAAAACAACTGCCGCGATCCCCGCAACGACAATTGCGTATTCAACTGCAGTTACACCATCTTCTTTTTTCAAGAAGTTTTTGATTTTGTACCCAATGATATTTGCACGACAATAACTATTAATCATTAATTTATTTAACATACTTTTCTCCTGTATAAAAATAAACACTGCAAAAATATAGTATAACCTGCAGTGTACTTATCCAACTTAGCGGTCTACTTTTTATTACTCTGAAATTTTCTCCCTTACAATTTTATGATATTTTTATTTATTGTCTTCCTTGATATAGAACGATAGCTACCGCACGAAAAAAAATTAAAATATTTTTTCGGTATTATTTACTGCAGGACAAAAGAATCCCCCGTAAATATCATTATTTTCGGCAACAACAATGAATACAGTCACAATAAAAAATTGGGCTATGTTCGTTTTCTTTCTTATTCCTTATTCAAAAATTTTATCCACTGCCCTACTTTATTTTTATTAAACGAGTATAATTTTATTACGATTTGTCCTGCCAGATTATTAATCTGGTGAACTCAGAAATTTCATGATGGCTCCAGTCACTGGAATACATCGTCACAATAAAGGAGTTGATATCACTATTTTCATCTAATTCTATATTCTCCTCCTTGTATATTTTATAAAATATATATAATGCTTTACCTGTTTTAAGTATACCCACAATAACCACACAAGAACTGTGCTTTTTGTGCAAACTATCAATTTCATTTATCTAAACGATCAATTACTTTGATCGTAAACAGAAATAGCTTGAAGGAAACTAGTCAATTTAGTTCCCCAAGGCATAACACTCTCGCACTTTATCAACACAGACCAGAGGTTACCTCCGTTTGCAGGTAGGTCAATTAGAAATAGGCGCCTGTATGATTTTATACCCGGATAACAACAAATTATTTATTACCTTTAATATCAATGTATTATAATTAATTAATAAAAAATCGGTATATCTCAACGAGTATATTAAAGCATGTTTAGCATTTAATACCGCGGCGGGCATCCTTGCTCACAATCATTTATCCGATCTGACAGAATCCTAACAAACCGATCATTTAATCACCAAAAAATTAGAAGAAGTGTTATCGCTAGTTGGCGTCAAGATCTTAGACCACTTTATTATTGACCATGGTAAATTAATCTCATTTAATAAACATGATTGGCTATAAATCAAACAAATCTAATCCGCGATGATATATTAACAGCTCAATCCTCAATGCAATTCCTCCTTTCCCCCTCAAAACAATCCCGACAAAAAACTCGCCCAAAGCGAGCAATTTATTACCACCGAACAACTATCAACATGTCGTTAACCGCTAACTACGGCTATCCTTAAAAATGAACGCATTTCAATCACTACCTTTTATTCCTATTTACGCTCGCTAAGGAGATATGAATGAAATACAAATTTGAAGATGTCGATACCGCCTCGCCAAGTAGCTCAGATGATGCCATTCAAGCCTTGCTTGCGGCCTTTGCCGCACTAGCGGCATCTGTTGCACAAGGTTCAGACGAAAAGAAACAGGATATTTTGAGTAAATTAGACCAAGTGCTTGAGCTTAATAAAGGTGTGGATTGCTACGTAGAATTAGCAAGAATTGGTCAAATCACTAAAATCGCACTATATGGAAAAGAGTAACTTCATCGCCTTTTGCCTACTCAGATGATAATGGCCTGCAGCGCAGCCCCTGTTTTCACAGGGATAAATAAAAAAGCAGCGACAGAAAAAATCCTATCGCTGCTTTTATTGGTTTTCACACTTTAATCAGAAGCTGTATTTAACGCCAAACATTCCCTGTGTATCAGTATAGGAATCGGTGCCCCACTGCTGAGCCACGTTGGCCCACGTACTGACGTTATTGCTAAGTTTACCTTCGATACCCAATTTCAGTTCGCCGATATCCTTCGCCCCTACCTGACTGTTTTTCACATCATTCATAATCACCGTATAGTTCTCGGTATTATGAATCCAGTTCACTTCAACAAAAGGCTGGAACTCACGATCTTTACCGTCATCAATCTGGCTGTGTCCGTTGGCATAGGCTCGCAGGCCTAAGCGAGTCATCAGATTGTTATTGGTATCATCTTTCACCCGGGTACCGTTGGTTTCGGTGTAGTCATTAGCGCTTACGCCCATCCAGATAACCTGAGCTTTTGGCTGTAGCCAGTAGCTGGTACGCTCACTTTCACCCACTTTAAAACTATAGCCGCTTTCAATAGATGCGGTAACGCCGTCAGACTTATAGTCTTCCATATGCAGTTGTTCACCCTGTACTTGGTTGTTAAACCAGTTATACAAGGCCCAAGTATCTACATAGATACCGGTTTTATCGGCATTATTCGCGTACCAGGTGCCATACAGGCCAACGCTGTAACCGTCAACCTTACCGGTTGAGGAGTAACGGCTAACGTCTGAATGGGTTCTGCTGCTGTTATTAGCATAACCGGCCATTGCACCAACGTGCCAGCGGTCTAAGCCATCCGTACTCCATTGGGCTAAGTCCCCCCCTAATTGCATCACATAACGATTGCTGGTGGTACTCAACTGGCCGCTGCTGTCGTTAAAACGATTGTGACCGCCAACGTTGCGTAACCACATGCTGGTCACGCGTTTCTCGCCGGTTAACGCGTCGGTATATTGTGTTTCACCCAGTCTGTCGTGCAATCTGGTGATAAACATAGTGTTAGCCGCCGCTAAGTTAGCAATATAGCTACCCGATTCAGGGCGATATACCGGATCAACATTGGCAGGCGTTGGGTTTGGTGTTGGATCCGGGTCCGGCGTTGGATCTGGATCCGGCGTTGGGTCCGGGTCCGGTGTAGGATCTGGCGGAAGTCCGGAAATCAGATACCAGTTCTTAGCATCTGCTCCATTAATCGTTGAACCTGAACGAACAAAATAGTCATAAGAACCGGCAACAATACGTTGGCTATTGCTAAAGGTACCGCCTGAAAGACCACCTACCTCAACAATTTCTATCCCTTGAATGGTTTGCGCGCCGAAACCACCAATATTATTAATAGCAACGTCGGTATGGCCGGAGGTGTTGCCTTTAACGATTAACTTATCCGTCGCAGAAGCGTCATCACCCAAAACCGTATTGAGCACTAAGGTTCCGTTGTTACCGTTATAATCATTATCGACAGTTAGCGTCTTAGGCGTAAATGCAGCCCCTGCCAGCGGTTCACTGTATTTTAGCGTTGCGCCATTTAACGTTAGGTTAGTCAGCTCTGAATCACCGATCATATTCCAGATACTGTTAACTCCATCAATATTTAAATTGATCACGCCTTGGTTATCAGTCACCGGGTTACCGCCGGCGTCATTGTAGGTATAGGTATCTAACTTGGTCATACCGGTAAAGTTACTGGTATCTGTCATTGCCAGATCAATCAAACCTGATTGTGCAAACAGATTACCGGTAATGTTGTAAATACCTGAAGCGCCCGATGTGACCTTAGCGGCATCATTAACGATAGTGCCCGCCCCATCATAGAGTTTGTCATCACTACCGATATAGTAATTAGTTTTAGATGAAGAAATAACGGAGCCATCACCTAAGGTATGCATCGCGTAAGCGGTATCAGGCTGAGCTAAAGTGATTGTAGTATCACCGGTGAGTTCGATTTTTCCGCCCAAGGCATTAAAATTATTGCCGAGGGTTAGTTTTTTCTCCGCTCTGAGCGCATCAGCGCCTGAACCATCAGTAGAGATATTAACGGCGGCAGAGCTACCTTGTAGTTGTACAACGCCACCTTTATTTGCATAAACCGCATGGCCATTATTGCCGGTGGTTTTTATGGTCGCACCTGAGCCGATAACGGCAACCGCATTGGTTCCAGAGGCGGTACCATTGGTTAATACGCTATCCCGGTTACCGGCATATACCGCGTAACCCAGCGTATTTGAGCCGTTAGTCCCTGTGCCGCCGGCCTGAATATTGGCATTGTCACCAATATAGGCCAAGTTATAGAAAGGAGCCTGAGACGATAAGTTAACCCGAACTGCAGTACCGTCTCTAACAATAATATTGCTGGACTGACCAAGATAAACCCGCCCGTAACCCGCCCCGGTATTAGGGCTTTGCGCAACGTTAATTCCGTTGCTGTTGCTCCCGGTGGCAGTTAGCGTCGCATTATCACCGGCAATTACCGTATAAACGCCATTCACCGATGAGGTACCATTAGTTCTAATGGCATCTACAAAGCTGCCTGATGTCGTTACCGTTAAGCTATCGCCAAAAGTAAACGCCGGATGAGGGCCATTCATCGAGAAATAAATACCGTTAGTATTAGCGGTTTCATTTCCTCCGCCGATATTTTTACTGCCTGAAGTGGTAATAGTCACATTGTTACCGCAGTTGTTAGAAGCGGTATAAGAGCCGCCAAAAACCGTGATATTGGTGATTGTTGCGCCATTTCCGCAGGCTACGTTTGCATCAGCCAGAGCAACATTACTCATTAATGGAACTAATAATCCGATTGATATAAAGGACTCAACAATGCGATTCCTTTTAAATATTTTCATTTTTTATTCCTTTAAAAGACAAGAGAAAAACACTATTCATCTTTGCCGCTATTACCACTCCACTTATTCACGGCGTTTGATACAACCTATTTAAATAAAAACAAATAAGTTGCTTACTGAAATAAACCTTCACTCAACCCAGAAAAACACCAATAGCAACCTTCCACGGCTCTATACGTCAGCCACAGGCAATAGCTACTTTAAAAACTCACTGCTACTCTTTGGAATGCTTTAAGAACAAACATCCCCGGTTAATATAAACATATGCCGACCGATCACGTTTAACCCTACGCCTAATTGTCTGGCTATTTCTTCGTTACTTTTTCCTTCGGACCACATTTTTTTAATCAATCGATGAATATCTGATTCATTTCCTTGGTAGAGATAATTGGCTTGAAACGTTCGATGACAGGCAACGCACAAGTAGCGCCTAATTCCGGCTCTGGACTTACCGTGTCGGCGAACATACGTTTTCTCTTCACAGTAATGACAGCAAGGCTTTATTTCCATACGTCCCCACACATTGTTATTTGCAAAAAATTTAGACGTTATATTTAAATCTAATGATTAACGCAGTGCCGTTATCGCTATCGCCAACTCATGTTCAATTCATCATGATTGTGTTGCGATATTTAAATCCATTTCACCAATACCGGACAATCAAATAAACAACATTGCGCCCAGCGAAAAATTCGATCATCAAATATTACTCTTTGAATACCAGGAGTACGGTATAGCCGTTTTTCATCAATTGATTAATGTGTATAGGGCACGTTTCCCTAGCCCTTCTATCAGCTAGAGTAAAATAAGAAAAGGCATAATTAATCAATCGCGCAATAGGGCGAATAAAAGATAACCTGTTTAAAAAATACAACTTTTTTACAATTATTCTTCTTATGTTATCCATTTTCAACCCCCATCCTTAGATACAAAAGACAACCTTACTGGTACCTTCTCTGATTGACATTTAGGACCATTTTGACAATAAAAGTTTAAGATACCAAAATTAGCCGAATATCATGGATGATATTCCTATTTTCAATCATTTTTAGTTTATTTAACTTTCGAAACTGAATGGTAAAAATTTAATAATTGATTTTTGAATATGTTATTTTAAGTTATTTATTTCAAATACAATAAGTTGCTAAAAATTCAATTGCAAAACATCTCTTATTATTCAAAAAGATGATGTAGAGCACTAGATATTTATTTCAGATTTAGCGACAATACCAAGGACGCCAACGCATACTTTACACTTTGGTCCTAATTGTCGTTTATTTTGTATATTTTTTAATCGCCATATTCCCCTGAATCTTGCTGCATTACTCGCCGTATACCGCACCGTATGGCGAATGTTCCGGTGTCCGAGATAATCCTGAATTAATCTGGTATCAATGCCCCTGTCTGCCAGAGCAAAACCGCAGGCATGACGCAACATATGCGGATGTGACTCAAACGAACATTGCGCTTGTTTTCCTAGCCCGCGAATAATGTTGTAAAATTGTTGCCTTGATAGCGCCTTACCTTTTGAGGTGGCAAAGAGCCAATCACACTCCATATCAGCTTCAAATCGGCGCACATTTAACCACTTTTTTATTACCTGGATTTCCTTTACCAGCAAAGGATGTACCGTTGAAAAGCCATTTTTAAGCCGACTGACATTCAGCGTCCCACCGCGTAGATCTAAATCAGAAATGCGTAAGCCCAGCAGCTCGCTGGCCCTTAACCCATGCAAATAAGCCATATAGATCAGGCAATAATTCCTTTCACTATGACGAGTCGTCCGGCTGGCTTCCAACAGTGCTTCAACCTCGGGTCCTGATAAATACTTTCTTTTTGGCATCATATTCCACCTCTAAACAAATAAACAATCGCACAAGAACTAATGCGTTGCATTAATTCCATCTGAGTTTTTACCGGCTATCAATCAGAGTAAAGATGAATTATTAACTTTATTCAAAGAAAATCAAATCACACAATAGCCATGATATTAATATGGCTATTGATTATAAGATGAGCAAAAAGGATTTATTGAGTATTACTTGGTGGAAGTATGTACCTGCATATAAATTAACTCATACACAGATACATTTTATTTTTATGATTAAGATCGCTTAATGAAAAGATGATTTATATATAATAATGACTTTCGCCATATCTTATTAAAATAAAAATTCAGTCCATTTTTAATACTATATCCGGGCTAGTATTAAATACCATTTGAGGTTCCGACATATTTTGCCATGCGCGATTAAATCGCTTGGGATTGCTGGCAGTATAGTGCACCGTATGCCGAATATTACGATGACCAAGATAATCCTGAATCAGTCGAGTATCCATTCCTTGATCGGCTAAACTATAGCCGCACGCATGCCGCAACGTATGCGGATGTAAAATAACCGGCAAGTTAGCTTGCTCACCGTACTTTCGAATTAAACTATAAACCCACTGTCGGGAAATTCGCCCTCCTTTATTAGAGGTAAATAACCAGGGATTACTTTGATTGCTTGGTTTTTTATTACGCTGGGTAATCCATTTCTCTAACAGCGTAATTTCACTATCCAATAACGGATGTATGGTCGAAAAACCATTTTTTAATCGTGCAATATAAAGCGTCTGTGAAACCATATCGATATCAGAAACCCTTAAACCGGTTAACTCACTGACTCGTAGCCCGTGGATATAAGTCATAAATAGCATACAACGGTCCCGATAATAATCGGGCTCATCCGGTAATTGTTTAAACACCAACTCCCACTCATGCTTGGTAATATAGCGACGCTGCATTTTTTACTCTGCCTTTAGTCAACACAAATTTACGGCATACCTGAGTACTGAGACAAAATCTAGAATCAGATATGAAGATGGATATATTTAAGATGCGTTGCTATTGAACCCTACTCTGACCAAGAGTCCAACCAAATAGGCGTAAGAGTGTTGATGTAAAAATTAAATGAACCAATATTGGCTATATTATCGATTCTCATCGTCAAGTAATGATGACCAACCCGTTTCCGAGAATGTCGGTTTTAAGCTTACCAAAAAACGCCTGATAAAATATATCAGGCGTTTAAATACCGAAAAGCATAACGTATTGCAGGAGTGGATTAATGGCTTGACTCAGATTATCAATTTAATCTAACTCTATTAATTACATATCTTTTTTAAGCTTCTCAAATGAAGCTTTCAACTTACTCAGAAATGAAGACTGAGCGTCTTTTTTACATGCATCGATAACGATCGGCGTTATCTTTTCAATTCCGTCAACGTCAAGCACCGCGTCTTCCACCGTCCCTTTTTGGTTTAAAAGGGCACCAATACCTACCGCTGTCGGCTTATAGCTTTCATCTAAGGCAATAAAATCCTCACAGGTCCACGATTTTATTGGCTTTTTTGTTTCTGCTGCATTAGACATAGTTGAAAATATCAATAAACTTGCAGCACCGATCAATAACATCTTGATTTTCATCAGTTAACCTCTCTACTTTATTGAAGATTGCCAATTATTACTTCCTGCATATATAAATATAGTTAGCAAATGAGAGTTCCACAAAAAAATGCTTATATTTTTCTTTACTAAAACGCATAGTGATATGATTTAACCGCTTAAAGAAAAAACCAAAAAACCAATTATAATCAAATAGATATTAGCTATTGCTATTGGCCTTTCGACTCACGGTCACCACCAATATTATCTTTAGCGCTGTCAGAGGCAGATTGCATCGCTGAATCTTGCTCTTTAACCTCCATTTGCAGGTTATTGCTTTGAATCATCCGAATAGCAAAGTAAAGGTCCGGTACCAACAATAAGTTTACATCCTTACGTATAATCTGATTTTGAACCAGCCATTCATCCAGTTCGGTAGTTCGCCCTGCCAAAACCAGCATGACGCCTCGAGTTTTCAATTCAGCCATCAGCTCTTTAAGGGATGAAAACACGCTGGCATCATTATAGGTAAAACAGATAGCAGCATCGATCGCCACTCAGTTTGGCCGCTTAGCAGCACTGTCTACCATCTTCAGTACGCGGGTTTTAAAGTAGGCTACGTTGAAATAGGTTAGCGTGGAGTTAAAGCGATACATCAACAAGCCATCAACGGGCTTGATATGGTTTCCGGAAGAAACCGTATGAATAATGCCCTGACTATCGACCCCGAGTAGCTGATCGGTTGGCCTAAAGACGGTATGAAGAAACTGAAGTAAACCAAGCAGAATGGCAAAGCCAATGCCGTCAATAAGGCCGACAACCAATACCGCGGCCAGGGTGAATAACGTCAAGGCATAGGCTGAACGGCTATGCTTTCTGATAGAAAATATACTTTTAATACTGAACATAGACCATGCTGCATAAATTAACACGGCCCCCAACGTTGCCAGAGGAATAAAGCTAATAAAGCGGGTAAGAAAAAACAGCACCAGCGCTATCATCAGCGCAGCAACCAGTGACACCATCTGCGTCTTGCCACCATTGGCATCATTAACCGCAGTACGACTGGTTGCCCCACTTACGGCATATCCCTGAGATAAACCGGCAGCTAAATTGATATAGCCCAGTGCGCGCAATTCCTGATCGATATCGACTTCATAACCATTTTTATTGGCGAAACTGCGTACCGTCATCATGCAGCTGACAATGCTAATTACCGAAAGATTTAGCGAGGGAATGATTAACGCTCGCAGCAACTCAGGATCAAAATGAGCCATACTGATATGGGGAAGCCCATGACCAAAACTGCCGATAATGGCAATTCCCATTGCATTGAAGTCCAACTGCCAACTTAATAATGTCGCCAGCGTCATCACAATAAGGGGGGCGGGCCAGCCGGGACGTAATGCTTTCAAAATAAACAGGATAACCAGACAAACAGTCGACAGCGCCAACGTTAACCAATGTGTACCCGCTATCTTGCCAGGCAACGCGATCAGGCTTTCGATGAGATCTGATGGCAGTGCGCTTAACCCCAAAATATTGGCTATCTGCCCGACAACGATAGTCACCGCCACACCATTGAGTAATCCTTGTAAAATAGGCGGGGAAAGAAAATCAGCAAAAATAGCCAAACGGAAATGGCCTGCAACCAAGCACCAAAATCCGGTCATAATGGTTATGACAATCGCTAATAGCCACAGCATATCCTGATTGCCCAGGGCCAGCGGTGCAACAGCGGCAGTGATTATTGCGCAGGTTGCTGCATCAGGCCCGACAATCAACTGTCGTGAGCTACCAAACAGCGCATAGACAACCATAGGGAGAATACAGGCATAAAGGCCGATGATAGGGTTAATGCCCATCAGTTCGGAATAAGCGATCGCAACAGGTAATGCAACGGCTGCAACAGAAAGCCCGGAACGAATATCATATTTTAGGTTTTTTTTATCGTAGTGAATAAAGCTTTCAAGCCCCGGAACCCACTGTTTTACCTTGCTAAGCTGCATAATATTTAGCTCCTCGATAATATTTACCGCGACCATCGAAAGGGTAAACGCGCACAAGATTTATCCCTGTCATTTTTTATAGTTCATCTGGTAATACCCATAGTGCCAGCGCCGTGATAAACAACCCGCCCACGGTCAGCAACACCCTGTCGGTCGCAATAAGCAGTGCCGATGAGCCCGGATGCAAATTGAAGGTTAACGCGACGGCCGTTAGACAAAATGTCCAGATGGCATAGTGCTTAGCACCAATCATTAACATGCCAAAAACCAGCAGCAATACAAAAAATACGTGCAGCAGCGGGAAGGTATAAAGCCCGAGTAATAACCCGCCAAAGCAGGCACCCAATAGGCTCCCCAATGCCCTGTCCCTAATGCGCTTTTTGGTTTGCTGACGAGTCGGCTTCATCACGCGCAATGCAGCAGCTGGCAGCCAACAGGGATGGGTACTGGGTACCATAGTTGCCACGATGCTGGCTATTAAAGAGACCCCTACCATGCTGGCTAAAAAAGGTTTTTGGCTACTTAGCCAATTGGGTTTATTTACTGCTTTAGTATCCTCGGTAGCCGTTGCAACCAAGGCGAAAGTCATGATCCCTCCCCAAACGGTCCCGCTAAAAAAGTAGGTTAAAAAAAAAACCTCATCGCCATCAGCGGCCTGACCAACGGATAAAAAGAAGGCCAAAGCCGCCAACGCTACCGGCAAACTTAGGACGCTTTTTCTGAGTTCAGATACACCCTGAATAAAAGCAACGATCGCGGCAAAAAGGAAAAATGCCAAGCTCCCCAATATAACGCTCGCACCAATGGCAGAAAAAACGCTGTGGACCAACGCTGAAATGGCTAATACCAACCATGCCCTGCGCTTTGGTAAAAAGGGAAAAGAAATAATCATCAGGTAAGTACCAAATGAAGCAATACTTCCGGCAGCCGCATTGTGAGTCATAATCCCCAGCAACCATGGCGCTACTACTCCGGTCGCCAGTAAAAATGAACGGACAATATTGATAAACCTTTGTGATGTCATATACATATGATTAACCTACATCAAGTGCTAATTATGGCAATCAATAAGAACCGGCTCTGACTGCTAAATAATGTACTGATAAACAAATAGTAAAAGAGCAAGGTTCCGGGTTCTGACCAATCAAAATAGACTTACAGTAAATTTTAAAAATCCCATAAATTCAAATTGTTAACTGGTTACTACTTTTGGATATATTAACTCGGTGATGCAGCGTTTCTAACGCGTCGATAAGGCATTCGCTACCCTATTGCGATATTACTGATAGAGAGTAGTCGTAAACTCAGTATAGCTATATTTTATTGATACTTATCCTGTCTATAATAAATGTTATCGGTTCAGCAGCGACTTAAGGAGACGCGCTATTTATGAATCCTTCGCATTTTTTTAAACATTATCTGCGACATCGTCCTCGACTATTGATATCTGTCTTAGCGGGGATACTGTGTTTTTTCCTACTACCAAGCAGTATCTCTTGGCTACAGCGCCTGATGATCGCCTGGAACCTGTTGGCTTTCCTTTATCTGGTCTTATTAAGCCGTATGATGTTGCGCAGTAATACCCGACATATACGTGAAGTTGCCAAAACGCAGGATGAAAGCGCGCGGGTTGTCCTCTTTATGGTCTGTATCGCCTGCGTCGTGAGTATATTGGTTATTCTGCTGGACCTTGGCACCGCCAATAATGCCCCCGGGTCGGCAAAAACCCTGCACTTACTTCTGACCGGCAGTACACTGATGCTCTCATGGTTACTGTTGCCTACCGCGTTCGCAATGCACTATGCACATCTGTATTATCGCCAATCGGAGAGTGACGGGCTTGGGCTGATATTTCCTAATAATTTGGTAGAACCCAGCTATTGGGACTTTCTCTATTTCTCTTTCATTATCGGCGTCGCTTCACAAACCGCCGATGTCTCTATTGGCAGTTCAGATATACGTAAGGTATCGCTACTACAGTCGGTGCTCTCTTTTATTTTTAATATGGCTATTCTCGGTTTATCGATTAACGTAGGTGCAAGCCTGATCGGATAAGTCGATTAAATTTATTAGCCTGAATAGAGATCAAAAAAGCCTCGTGATTAAACGAGGCTTCAGATTGCTGACAAACCTCAAATACTAAAATTTAGGTGTTAAAAAACTTAAACGCAGGGAGAGCTTTCCGTTGGGGTCGTAGCAACTTTAGTTGCCGGAGGGCCCCTAGGAAAGGTAGGCCCGGAGCCCTCAAAGCTCAAAACCTCGCCCTTCGGCCGATAGAAAAAATAAATATTCCAATAATGATTATGCGGACGAAATTTGCACTGAAATCAAATTAGATCACTTTGTCATTAGTCTGAAGCCTCGTGATTAAACGAGGCTTGGTTTTTTGTCACTTAGCGAGAGCTAAAAATGGCTTTCAGAATTAGAAGTTATATTTAACCCCGAAGATGGCGGATGTATCACTGTAGCCTTCGCCGCCCATCTGCTGACCAATGTTAATCCACAGGTTTAACTTAGGATCCCACTGGGCTTCAACGCCGACTTTCAGTTCACCGATATTTCTGGCACCGTCTTGTTCAACCAGCGTGCCGCCCATATTGCCGCCAAAGCTCTTACTGTTATGGATCCAGTTAGCTTCAACAAAAGGTTCAAATACCCGCTCTTTGCCTTTATCAATATCGCTGTAGCCATTGATATAAGAACGAATACCTAAGCGCGTCAGGATATTACCATCCCCTTCACTACGGATCTGGTCACCACGAGCATCGTTGAAGTTATCGGCCTTAACGCCCATCCAGACAACCTGAGCTTTTGGCTGAATAAAGAATATTTTATTATCCTTCGGTGATTCACCCACTTTAAAGGTATAGCCCACTTCTGCCGATGCCGTAAAGCCGTTTGACTTATAGCTTTCAGAAGCAAAAGTGTCGCCGGTAACGGTATTATTAAACCAGTTATACAATACCCAGGTATCAACATAGGTGCCGTTCTTATCAGCATCGTTATCATACCAAGTGCCGTATAAACCAACGCTATAGCCGTCAACCTTACCTCTGGAGCCGCGGTCGGTAACGTGTGAATCGGTGTTACTCTGCTGATTGGCATAACCGGCCATCACGCCTAAATGCCAGCGGTTTAAGTCGTCATCACTCCATTGGGCAATATCACCGCCTAACTGCAGCACATACCGATTGCTCTGAGTTTTCAACTGCTCTGAAGAATCACGGAAACGGTTATGGCCGCCAACGTGACGCATCCACATGCTGGTGACTTTCTCTTCGCCGGTTAAGGCATCGATATACTGGGTTTCACCTAAGCGATCGTGCAGTCGGGTCATAAATAAGGTATTCGCCCCGGCAATATTCGCTGCATAGCTACCTAACTCAGGCCTGAATACGGAAGGGCCCGTCGGATCGGTTGGTTTTGTAGGATCGGTCGGATCGGTTGGCCCTGTAGGGTCCGTTGGTCCGTTGTCTAATTGACTGGTCAAATACCAGTTCTTTTCATTAGCCCCTTTTCCGCGGCCTAGGCTATATTCATAAGCCCCGGCAACGATACGGCCATTTTGTTCAAAGGTACCGGCAGAATCCCCGCCTACGTGCACAACTTCAATACCATTAAGAGTTTGAGCGCCCTGACCACCAACGTTAGCAACGGTCACTAACGTCTTGCCCAGCGTATTACCATCAACAACAAGTTTATCCGTTAGGGAATTGTCATCACCCAGCACGGTATTCAGGTACAAATTACCATCATTACCCTGATAATTACCGCTCACGTGCAGTTGATTACCGGTGGCAGATGAAGCCGTACCAATATAGGTTGAACCGCTATTGGTCAGGTTTCCGCCTACCATAAAGGTCGTCGCCGGTGATAATGTGCGGGCCAGGGCCTTTTCACCCACGTATAGCGAACCCTGATTATCAATATTACCGGCAACGCCGCCGTAGCCAGACATAAAGCTATTGCTGGCGATGTTAACCTGCCGGCTTGCTAACGAAATAGGGGTTGTGCTGTTACCTAAGGTAACTCCGCCGTGATTAATATCAGTAACGCCGGTGTAGCTAACGTTACCCATTAAGGTCAACACCGTTTGACCATTCTTGGTCAGGTTGCCGGTACCGATGACATTGTTTAACAGCGTCCAGTCGGTATTAACGTCCAGTTGCAATTCGCCATTATCTTCAACGTCTGCACTGCCCAAATGTTGGGCCAAAGAGGCCGTTAACTTCGATGTATTGTCGATCTGATAACGCCCGGAGAATGATGCATTATTACCTTTCAACACTGCCTGAGTGTTGTTCAGCTTCACATCGCCGCTATTGCTTAAGTTATTAACCAAATCGCCTGCTGCATTAGTGATGTTAAGCTTACCGGCATTATCAATATCACCGATACCTAATCCGCTGATGTTATTTAGGTTAACCTGTGCAGTATTAGCAATTTCTGTTTTGGCTGATAATTGAGTATTGGCACCGTTTACCGTTAGGGTATTACCGGCAACGGTTAAAGTGCCTGCCCCGGTCAAACGACCATCAGAAACCCCACCGTCATTGATAGTCAGATGACCGCCGCTCAGGTTCACCGATGTTCCCAGCTCACCCTGCAGCTCACCAATAACCTGACTGAAAGAGGCCATTTCAAATATGCTTTGATTCGTTAACTTTAACTTTTCGGTATTGCCCAGTACGTTATTCGCCGCCATCAGCAAGGTTCCTGAACGCACGTCGGTGGTACCGGTATAGCTATTCAGCGCATTAGAGAGAGAAACCGTATTATTGGCGCCGGTATCTATTGCCAAATCACCGTTGCCGGTTACTTTGGCACTAAGATCGGCAGCCGCAGAAGTTTTTCCGCCGGAGTTCAGCACTAAAGCATCAGTACCAGCAGTTAGCAGCTCTACCTGAGTTAAGCCATAGTTGATGTACAGGCCATCGCTATCCGTTCCGGCCGTTAAGCGATAGTCATAAGTCGCATTAGCGACATGCATGTTATTTTGCTCAATCTCTGCCGTTGTCTCATCGCTAATATCTAAGCCAGTACGGTTATCAATCAACTTTAATGCACCGCCGCTGCCGCTAACGGTCGCCGTATCAAGAGCTTCAACCAGCTTTAAGATCAGATTGCCGTCATCCTGTTCCAATAACGGTGTAGTGCCTACCGCTGGTGGGGTTGGCGGAGCATAATTTTGTACGCTCTCAATATTAACCCCCACGTTACCGGTACCGGTCAGGTCCAGCACTTTACTGGTCTCAATCTGGCTAAGCTCCGGCTGGCCCGGCGTACCGGTATTAAAGTTAAGCGTACCGCCGTCAAATACCAGCCCGCCGATACTTTGTAGGCTATCACCGACCAGAGTCTCACTCTTTTCACCCAGCTTTAACGTAGCCTGAGTTAAAGCCTGCGTGTTTCCTTGCTTCAAATCGAAGGTGCTATGGCCTAACGCAACGGTACCTTCAAAACCATCGGCATCGTTATTGGTCGTGAAGTTAAAGCTCTTACCGGTGGTATTAACGCTCAGTAATCCGCTACCTGACAAATGGCTGGCAAAGGCCACGGCATCACTATTTACAATGGCAAGCTCACTGGTGCCGTCAATGTTATAGCCGGTATCGTCAGCGTCATCTTTAGAATCACCTAATGCCAGCAAGGTATCGTTTAGTGTCAGAACTGAATTATTTTTTAATTCAATATGTTCCATGTTCAGAATAGCATCCGCATCCAGAACGCGATAAACAGAATTATCCAGCTGCAGGGTATCGTCGCCGGTTCCGCCATTCAGGGTGCTAAATATCGTCCCCTGCTCGCTTGCTTTGATATCTTTTAATAAGAACAGGTCATTGCCAGTACCGGTTTTAAAGTCGGTCCCTTTACTGGTGCTGACCAGCGTAACGCTGTTATCTTTACCATTCAGCAGATTAACCTGACCGCTGATAACAGCGCCCGCTTGGTTGGTAAACGCCACGGCCGGACCGGCGGTAGTTTGTAATGCTAATTGCTCAGCACTTGCCGCTAAGATTTGGCCGTGGTTAGTAAAGGTGTTTACCTTGCCATTGCTGATATCAACAACGGATACGCCACTCACCGTAGATTTGGAATCAAGCTTGCCGTATTGATTAACTTTTTGGCTGCTGCCACCTACCACTAATGCTGAACCACCGGTAGCCTGAGTAACATAAATATTTGCACCGCTGGTAACATCGGCAGATGAGTTAGTCACTAACCCTTTCCCGCCGGCTGACTTAACGTTAATGGTTAAACCTTCGGTTCCTGCCAGATTGAGTTCAACGTCGGTGGTTTTATCTCCGGCCGTATTTTTCTCAAACAGGAAGCCGGTACCGCTATCACCATTAACGTTAATGATGACATTATCGGTTTGAGCCAGGGCTGTTGCAGTACGAATACCTGCGCCTGAGCTGACATTAATGGTCGCATCGCTTAAATGGATATTGCCAATTTCAGCGGCATTCTCGATACCATTACCGCTGCCGGTCATATCAATGATGGCTTGCACCACGTCTAACCCGATAGCGCCGGTCTGCAATAGCACGCCGTGTGCCGTGCCGCCAGCTTTAGTCTGCCCCGTTCCGTCCAGGGTTAGTGACGCGCCAACGTCAACCAAATAGGCAGCGGTTTCATCCGTTGCTTCAATGATACTGGTATTATTAACCCGCGCATCTTCACCTTTGATATGGACCGCGGTGCCCTTAACTTTAATTTCACCCTGGTTATCCAATATGCCATTGTCAACCAACACCCCGGTTTTGCCTGTTCCGTCAGTTGAGAAGTCAATGCTCCCCATATGCACTAAAGTGCCGCTATTACGGGCAATATAGCCAAAAGCGCCGTCAACAGCGTGGTCAGAACCTAACTTGGCAAAGCTGGTTAACTTAGAGCTTTCACTAAAGTTATCTTCTACTTCAATACCATCAATACCATAGTATTTACCGTCAACAACGCCGGCCGTTGCTCCCTTGCCGGCAACCCGAATAATATCGGCAGTCTGGGTAATGGTTCCGCTGGCTCCGCCTTCTACACGGATACCGGTAGAACCCTCACCATTGACGTCCATTTTTAATTTACCCGAGCTAAAGCTGGTCGCCGTGTTGGTCTTTTTATCGGTTCCGGTGACTAAAAACAGCGAGGTATCTTTTGACATAGCTGCCAGTTTTGACGAGGAAATAATATCATCAGAACCGACAAAGCTGGCGCCACCATCAAGGCGATACAGCGTTGAACCTTCAGTGGTTAACTGCTGTTCCTGAGATGTGCTATTTAGGATCTGGGACCCCAGACCGTGAACAAAGTAGCCAATTTGGTTAATACCATCAATAAAATTGACCTGTGCGTTACCATTAACGTCAATCTTAGCGCCGCTACGGGCATGTACACCGATGGCCCCTTGGCCGTTCAGATTAACCTTACCCTGAATATCCGCAGAGGCATCTTTACCTTCAACCCAAATAGCAATATTTCGGGTACCGTTAGAGATATCGGCGCCGCCGTCAATATTGATAACGCTGGTTGCACTGGTTGATGCAGAGGCGCTTTTATCGGTAGATAACACTTTTAAAGCAACGGCATTAACGCCGTTTAATTCGATAAGGCCATTATGTTGAATATCAGTAGCACCGGTATTTTCAGCCCACATTGCAACATTCTGCAATGGGTTTTCCGAAGCATTGCCATTGATAATAATGTTACCATTATTGATCAAAGAGCTGCCTGCATCATCGCCGGTGGCAATCATCCCTATCGCATTTTCGGTTTTAGTCCCGATAGTAATAGTGCCGCTGTTGGTGGCTGTTCCTTTAATCAGGCGGATACCCTGTTGCGAAAGTTTATTGGTGGTGTCACTGACGCTTTCCGGCGTAACAACATTATATTGTGCCGCCCGGCCAATATAAATTAGGCCGGTGGATTCATTGGTAAAGGTTGAACCCTCACCGTCAACAATTGCTCCGGCCAGATCGGAATCAAGGAAGTTATTGGTCACACCAAGATTCATTATTCCGCTGTTTTTTGTCTGCGCACCTGAGGTTGTCTTAATGAGGTAGTTGGTATCCATCGGTGCGTTAGAGCCTTCCACATAGCTCCAGCCGGCCAGATTCATAATCCCATTATTTATAAAGCTGGCATCTTTACCATCGGCAGTAACGGCAAAACCCTGAACGTAAGCAAAACCGTTAGGGTGTGGATGAGATGAAGCAGTATCCCAATCGTCACCGGCAATATAACCGGATGAAATAACGCCGTTATTCACGCCGGTACTCTTATCCATGATTCTCATCAGATAATAGTGACCAGATAGCTTGCCGCCCTTTTCTACCTCAATATAGCCGCCTTCTCTGGCAACCATAGCGCCTAAATAGTTGATTCGGGCATCGATCTGCCCGCCGTCCTTAATAATACCTTTTGCGCCATTGCCGTCAGCCAGGATAACGGCGTTATCACCAATGGGTAATGTAACTTCATCGCCGGGAGTTATCGTATAGGAAAAAGTCCCTGACTTTTCTGTAAAGGTTACCGCTTTGGCTAAAGCATCATCATAGGCCTGCTGCGATTTAATCTTGCCGTCCTTTAATGCCTGAATCAGAGCATTATTATAGTTTTTTAGCTGCTCGGCATTAGTTACGGTATGGCTATTGTTATCAAAGCCGATAAACGTGCCCAGATAGTTTGGCGTACTATAGTCGAAATTAGTGGTACCAGTTCCCGCAGCTGCCGGGCTCCAGGTTTCAAACACCACTAAATTTTTAGAAGTCCATTCGACGGTACTACCCGGTCCTTTAGCCACGGTTAAGAAACTTTCTTTGGCGGCCATTTTAATGGTGTTTTCTTTATGGGTTGATTCCACCGAGGAATTGCCCAAATTAACCACCAGCGTGCCATTCTCGACGGTAGCAAAACGGGTATTTAAATATTGTTCGCCGTTAACATTATGCGGGATAGCGGTAAACCAATAGTCAGACGCTCCCCACATTGATGACCCTATTTGATCGGAGTAGTAGGTCGCAACAATGATATTTGCTCCGGTGATCTCATCCTTGGTAGTCACACCGTTGGTTTTATCGCCAAGCACCAAATGTTCTTCACTATTGGTGCCCGCAACAAGATCGCCAAGCTTGAAGCTGATATAGCCCGGGTCACCTAAAGCAATGGTCGTGACATCACCCGTCAGGGTAATTTTGTCACCATTGTTGACATATAAAGCCCCGACCTTATGGTCATTTGTTTTCGGGTCAAACATGTTGGTGATAGAACAACTGCCGCCATCAGCAACCGCAATTCCGCCGTCAATACCATTAGAGGTATTGCAACTGGAAGCGTTGGCCGCATTGGCAAAATATAGAACTCCGCTACAGGCCATAATAACACCGGCGGCAACTTTACTCAGTTTAGCACCGCTGATTAAGCCACCGACGCTCAGAAAAGGGGGATTGGTTGAATTGTGTTTAACTGACATAGCTAGCACCTTCCTTGTTATAGCATTCATTTATTGATTTCTAGATTGATGTGAATTTGTGTTATTTTGTTATATTAACATTCCGTTACATTAACATCTCGTTACATTAACACTCAGAATCACTAACATTGCCAACAATCTAAAAATAATACATCAAGAATTCCACCACACACTATGGAATATATAAATCATTCATAAGAACGATACGAACAGAATGATGCAAAATACATCAAAGAGTGAAAAGATCAACAATAATATAGATCAAAAGCGTTTTTAAAAAAAATAAAACATAACAAAAATAGCCATTAGCAAACTAACTAAATTTAAATTAATAAATAAAAACATTAAAATCAATAAGATAAAATAAACAATTAATTAAAAAGACAAACTAATAACAATTGTAAATATTATCAATAGCGTTAGTTCCACAATGAAACAAAGCGATCAAATAATGAACAAATAAAGATCAAAAGGGTGTGCTAATTAAATTAATAACTTATTAACATATTGACCAAGATCATTAAAAATAGCATCTGAAAAGTTGTTTGATATTTTAAAATTAAAAATAAGTATATGAGGACATAAGTTTTAAGAAAGAATCATTGCGTGTAGCCAGTTCTAACGCCGCACAGTTGACATAAAACCTGAAATATATTTTCTCTTAATCATTTTTTATATCGCTAAAATGGGTAGTGCTTAATCAAGTAATGTCGTTCACTGCTATTCACTAATCAACGCCTGATTTATGGGTAATTTATCTTTATTAGCTCAGACTGATTTGACATTGTTACAGCACCGAGCTTAACCTAATTTAGCATGGCAGCGCTGTGCCAAAAGCTGACAAAATAACATCAGAAAATATTTAAATTCCGCACAAGTCTTGTTAAGGCTGGGATAATGTCACCGCCCGGAGGCCTTAACGTACGGTTCAAGTGCACCCGAAGAAAGCTGAGTTCCGACCATGGGTTACTGTTCATTGCATCCTCCCGGTTGTTACCCCTTCAGAACAGATCGCCTATTGCTGCATCTTGTCCTACAGGTCTGATAAATCAAACAAAGGGGCGTAAAATCAACTCCATTCCGAGCACAATCAGAAACAGGAGAAAACACTGTCTGAAACGTTTGGCACCAATGCGCGCCCGCACCTTCTGCCCCAGCCACATCCCAGCCAAAGCAGGCAATATAGATAAAAAGGACAGTGAAAACTGCTCTACCCTGAAAGCATCATGTAGATAAAGCCCCACGGCCAGCGCCACGGTAGAAACTGTGAATGACAGCCCCAGGGCCTGAACGAGTTCATCTTTATTGAAGCGAAGCGACTGAAGAAAGGGAACGGCCGGCATAACGAATACGCCTGTCGCACCGGTGATTACACCGGTCACGCCGCCAATAACCGGGGAAAGCCATTTCTCCCTGGCTTGAGAAACCGTAAACGACGGTGAAACCAGCGCAAAAGCAGCATAAACGATTAAAGCCACGCCCAGAGCGAATGCTGACCAGGCCGGATTAATGGTGATAAGAAGCGAAGATGCTGACACTGTACCAACTACAATAAGCAGCATCATCAGCCACAGACGGCTGATAATCAGCCTCACTGAGGGGCCGGTAAAAAGCTGCAGCATATTCGTCACGAAAGAAGGAATGACCAGCAATGCCGCCGCGATCGGAAGTGGCATAAACATGCCAAGCAGCCCCATTGCTACGGTTGGTAATCCCATTCCGGTCACGCCTTTTACAAAACCGGCAAGGATAAATATCAATGAAAGGTAGATATACAGCTGTTCGCTCACAAAGTTTGCCCCGACATAGAATTTTCAGTGATTCAATCATCTCACCTGTTAGTAGACAATCTGGTTTAAGTGGGACATGCTTCGGATAATCCGAAGCATGAGGTAAATATCCCTATGAGACTGGATCTTTCTGATTTGAAACTTGTCGTCTGTATCGCTGATGCCGGAAGCATTACCCATGGTGCGCGATGTGCCAGCCTGGCCGTTGGTTCGGCCAGTGAGAGACTTAAAAACGTAGAGGACGATACCGGGGTGAAGCTGTTTTCACGGCATCCTAGGGGCGTCAGCCTTACAGAAGCCGGTGAGGTCCTCGTACGTCATGCCCGGGAAATACTGTCCCAGCAGGAGCGGCTTAAAGCTGAGCTCAGCGCTTATGCAAAAGGAGTCAGAGGAAAAATAAGGTTATATGCCAATACCTCAGCGATGGCTGAGTATCTGCCCGGCAGGCTTGCAAAGTGGCTTTCAGAGCACCCGGATGTGACCATTGAGCTGGAAGAGAGAACAAGTGCGGATATCATTAACAGTATAAGTAATGGTATAGCTGAAGCAGGACTCGTTTCAGATGCGGTAGACGCCCGGGAACTCATGCTTGAACCAATGGCGGATGACAGACTTGCTCTTATCGTCCCACCCTCTCACCCGTTTGTACGCAGAGATAAAATCTCTTTCTCCGATGTGATCACAGAGCCTTTCATTGGCTTATACCCCGGTAATGCGCTGCAGGACCACATCAGTGAGCATGCCGAAGGCCTTGGCCATCCACTGACTTATCGCGTCAGAATGAGCAGTTTTGAAGGGATTGGTGAGATGGTCAGTAGCAGTATTGGCGTAGGGGTTCTTCCTGTATCAATAGCTGAACGCTTCAGTAAAAAATTTCATTACCATATATTGCCGCTAACCGATCAATGGGCGCAGCGGCGAATCTGCATTTGCTATAAAACACCGGATTCACTGAGCCCAGCAATGAGAGAATTGATCGATTTTCTCAGGGTACAAGATTTATAAATATCCCTGTTATGCCAGATTAACGCTGTCCTACTCAGTCTCAGGTAATGTTAAGAAAGCAGTTCAAGTCATGTGGTGATCAATTGTGGGTAAAACTGCGAACTTCCGCTTTTCGCCCTGAGACATTCACCCGCTGTTTTTCTCGACGTTTTTAAACGTTACACCAGTAACGAGCCGGTATTAATATCTTTAGTCAGGTTATTTGGCTTTATCAGGAGTCTTTATAAAAAAAGGACGCTCAGTTTTCACTGCACGCCCTTCTGTTTTTACTTCAACCGATCAGAACCGATATTTCACACCAAAAGTTACCGCGGTATCGCGGTAACCATTATCTCCCATCCGCTGAGCGACGTTACTCCATAGATTGATATTCTGGTTGAGTTGACCTTCCGAGCCCAGCTTCAGTTCCGCTACATTACGGCTGCCGGACTGCTTAACTTCAGTGCCGTCAAGTATTGCTCCGGCCTGTTGGCTGTTGTGCAGCCAGTTGGCTTCGGCATACAGAGTAAACAGCTTATCAATGCCTTTGTCTTTATCACTGACGCCGTCACGGGAAACTTTGACGCCCAAACGAGTTTGAACGTTATCATGTCCGGAGGAAGAGGCTTTGGTGCCGCCTGTTTCTATATGATCATCAGCGGTGATGCCGTTCCAAGCTATCTGGCCTTGGGGAGTAATAAACACGTCCCCGTTTACCCCCTGATACACCGGTAAACGGTAACCGGCTTCTATAGAGGCACTGAAGCCGTCCATATCGTAAGACTCTTTGGCGACATCCTGACCGTTTACTTCGGCATCTAACCAGCTGTACTGTACCCAGCTATCTACATAAGCGCCGTTCAGGGTCTTGGCATCCTGATACCAAGTACCGTAAACACCGGAGCTGTAGCCATCAATGATGCTATTAGCTTTATAGCCGGTCTTTTGACTGTGAACTTTACTGTCAGCCTGACCGTAAGCCATCATCACGCCTAATCCAAAGCGGTCAGTATCACTAAGCTGAGTAGTGAACACTTCACCGCCGCCCTGCACCACATAGCTATTGGTAGCGGTACGTAACTGACCGCTGCCGTCGCGATGTTTATTACGTGAACCTTCCTGACGCAACCATAGGCTGGAGTTCTCCGCCCGGCCTTCACGATCGGCTAACCGCAGGCTAAACAGATTTCCTGCCGCCGCCATATTAGCCATATAACCACCGGCTTCCGGACGATAGACTGACGGGTCCGGACTCAGTGAACTTAAGGATGAACGTAAATACCAGTCACCGTCGGCTGGCGTAGCAATCCCCCCCTGATACAAAAAGTATTCATAGGCCCCAGCGATGGCCCGACCGCTTAATGTGAACTGAGCATTAGAGCGGCCCTGTACATCAATCAGCTTAATCCCGTTCTGAGTTTGAGCCCCTTCCCCCCGGGCACTCAAAACAACAACCTTGCTATTACCTTCAGTATTGCCGGTAATACGCAATATATCGGTGGAGGATGAGTCACCGTCCAGCGTTGAATTAAAGGTAATAGTGCTGCTATCGGTACCGGTATAGTTACCGTCAATAATAAACTGACCGTGAGTTCCGCCGGTTAAAGCATGACCCATAATCAAATTACCGCCGCTGGTCACATCTCCGATAACGCTGCCATAGCCACCCAGTGCGCCATTTTTGCCAATGGTGACATCGCTCTTAAGCACTGCCTGCGTGGAGTTCGCAGCCCCGCCAACCAGCAACAGACCGTTCTCAATGTTGGTTAACCCGGCAGAAATATTATCCGCCTCTAACTGCAAGGTACCATTGCCTTTCTTGACCAAAGTACCGTTGCCGCTGACGATATTATCCAGCGTCCACAGATTAGAGGTATCAATAGCAAAGGTACCGCGGTTATCAATGGTGGCGATGCCTAACTGGCTCTGTTCCGTGGCGGTTAAAGTGGTACCGGTATGGGTGGTAAAAGTGCCGCCATAACCGGTGTTATGGCCGCCCAGATAGATGTCTGCCCCATTATTCAGTACGGTTGCACCGCTGCCGTTCAGGTTGTTAAACAGTGTACCTTTGGCTGTATCTAAGTTCAGAATTCCTGCGTTATTGATGATACCCCGACCTAAACCCTGTGGTTTAGTCAGTCGGGCCGTGGTCCCGAACTCAATCTCGGTGGTACCAATAAAATGGCTGCTGTTCTGATTCAGGCTTAAGGTATTGCCGGTCAGGATAAGCTTTCCCTGCCCGATAAATGTACCGTCATTCAGTCCACCGTTGGTGATAGTCAACTCACCATTGTTTAGGTTAATCACGCTGCCGGCCATCGCCGCCAGAGAGCCCAGAACCTGACGATTACCGTTCAGATCTAATCCGGTACCGCTTTGCATATTCAGCGCTGACGTCTGGCCTAAACTATTGTGAGTAATCAGCTCAATATTACCGCTGTTCAGGTCTGTAGCACCAAGGTAATCACTGCTGGCGTTACCAATTCGTACCGTGCCGTTGGCCTTAATGGTAAAGCCACCATTACCGGTCAATTTAGCCCCCAATGCGTTATCAATTGCGCTAGAGTTGTCCAGAATCACAGATTGCCCGGCAAAGGCATCAATCTGTGTCAGGCCAAAGCCCAGATACAAACCGTCACCTTTAACCGAACCAAAGTAGCTGTAGTAAGCGTTCCCTGCGGTAGTTCCGTCTTGTATCAGACCTACAATCGAATCCGGAGCGACCGACGTACCGTCGAGCTTGGTTACGGCTATTTGTGTTCCTACTCCGTTGACGCTATTAGTCGCTCGCACGACCACATCGAATACTCTATCATCCTGGTCAAACAGAGAAACGCCGGTGACCGGGATCGGATTCGGTAAATTCCCCGGAGTGGTGATAGCTAAGTTACCGCCACCAACCACATCTAAGGTATTTGCCGTCAGTAATCCTTCAGGAAGGTGATTCAGGCGGCTGAACTCCACTTCCAACTGACCGCCGTTTAGGGTCAGCCCACCGATAGTGTGGTTTCCCATAAGCTGAGTACTGCCGTTGGTATTCAGTTGTAAAGTGGCCTGTGCCAGCGCGTTATCTGCATCGTTATTCAGCACAAAGCGACCGTTATTCATAGTTACCTGACCGGTAAAGTTGCCACCAATTGAAGAGGCCTTCATGCTTAACTCCTGGGCTTTACCGCCCAAGTTTACTAGCATTTGACCGCTACCGCTTAGCTGGCGGGTAAAGTCAACATTGGTGGTATCACCATTGGCTTTCATAATCGATAATGTGCCGCCTGAATCGAGATTAATCTCACCGATGGCACTGGCCAGATTATTCAGTTCAGCTACCTGCAATGTACCACTGGCTACATTAACCTTGGCCGCATTGGTACTGTTATTACCGGTCCAAATTAAGGTGCCGTCACCGGTTTTGGTCATGGTACTGGAACCATTGCTCTGATCATCCCAGCCGCTCATACTAGCAGTGACACCACCATCAACAATCACACTGCCATTTTTCACCAGCGAGATATCCCGCAGAGAGGCCAGATCGGCAGTAATCTGTAAATCACCGCCGTTCAGCAAGGTCTGATTCGACATCCTGCCCCCCCCCAGATTTTCATCGGCAGAAATTGAAACGATGCCGCTCTGAATATCCGTTTGACCGCTATATGTATTGGTACCGCGTAAAATTAAGGTACCGCTATTTTGTTTAATCAGATTACCGTTACCGCTGATATCCGCAGCCAGAGACATCTCAGTACTGTTATTGGAGATAAAATTACCCCCGTTAATAATGCCGATAGCTCCGCCAATATGCTTCGCCTCACCGATAGTTAGCCGGGAATCGTTATCAATACCTACTATGCCGCTAAAGTTGCGGTTATCACCACTTAAGGTCACATCACTGCCGGCATAGCTATTAAGCTTGCCGCTGCCGGAGAGCGCATTAGCAAATGTACCGCTGGTATCAATCAGCGTCACTTCACCATTGGTAATAACATTGCCCGCGCCTAACGCCTGTAGATCTTCCAACAAAGCCTGTGCCCCGGCATTCACCGTAGTCGTTGCACTTAGGCCGATGTTAGCATTGGTGACGGTTAGCGTCGCGTTAGCGCTAACTCTCAGATTACCGCTACCGGTCAAGCTACCGGATGAAGTACTGTTGGCGGTCAGAGTTAAATCGCCCCCCTTGAGGTCTAAGGTGGAACCTGATTTACCGTCCAGAGCCCCGATAGTCTGAGTTTTACCGTTAATATTCGCGGTAGTGGTGCCCGCTAAACTAAGCTTCGAGGTCGCGCCAAATCCATTATCGGCGCCCAGTATAACAGTGCCGTTTTTCACATCGGTTATGCCGGTATAGGTGTTATTCAGATTGCTTAGAATGAATGCATCTGCACCGTCACCTGCGTCAATACCAAAGTCACCGCTTCCGGTCAATTTGGCAGACAGCACTTTCTCAGCGCTGTGAGCGGTGTTAATCACCAGTTTATGCCCGCCATTTGCCAATAGCTCTAGCTCAGTCAGGCCATAACCCACATACAAGCCACCAGCCGTTCGGTTATTGTCCACGGTGGTTAGACGATAATCGTAGTGGCCGTTAGCCGCATGAGTACCGCTTTGATATACCGCAGTACCGTTAGCATTGCTAATTACATTCCCGAGTTCATCCGTTAGCACTAAATTACCGGCTGCACCGGTTACCGTTGTAGCACTAACAAGCTGGATTATGGTGTTGGTCTGCTGATCTAACAGTCCGCGAACTTGGCTGACGCTCGGTGCAACCGCACTATCGATAAACGTGTGTGTAACCTTAATATTGCCGGTGCCTGAGGCATCCAGGGTGTTAACCTGAATGCGATTATCAGCTGTCGTTGCACCGGGAATACTGATACCGAAATCGACCGATCCGCCGTTAAATATCAGCCCGCCAATCACCTGATTTCCTTCACCGACGATGGTGGTGTTATCACTCATCACCTTTAGGGTAGCATTGGCCAGAGCATTGGTATTACTATTTGACAGAGCAAACCGGGCGCTGTTCATTTGCACAATACCGGTAAATTGGTCGCCGGCGGAGCCGCCAAAATTAAACTCACTACCGGAATGAACAGCGATCAGCCCGTGGCCGCTCAGAGCATGGTTAAGGGTGTAATCACCGGAAGAATTGAGTATCAGTGATGATGTACCGTCAATAGCAATCCGACCAAATGATGTAGCCGTATCCCCCATCTGAATCGCTTGTGCGGTAGTAAAATCTGCACCATTGATCAGATTCAACAAATCGAAACGTTGGATATTGGCAGAATCTGCCAAGGTATAATTCGTACCGTCAAAAGTCAGACTATTATTAGTCCCTCCGCTACCCGCATCCAGGGTACCAAAGGTGGCCATATCTTTGACCAGTACCGCATTATTACCGCCGGCACCGGCAATCAGTCTGGCGATTTGTGCGCTGCCTGATAGCGTCAGGTTATTATTGCCAGTCCCCAACGTAATCGCGCCAGCTTCTGAAGTGCCGCTGAAAGTTAGTCCATTCTCTCCGTTACCGGTGGTGATATTACCCATCGTTGAGCTATCGACAGTAAGCTGATTAACGCCATCACCTAACGTCACGTTGCCTACAGAAGAGGATTCACTCACCGTTATCCGATGGTTCCCTCCTCCTACCATCACCAGATGACCTATTTCTGACGCGTCACTCACCGTCACGTTCTGAGCTTTAGTCCCGGCCAGCATAATCTCGCCGAGATGCTTTGCCCCCTCTGAAGCGATCAGAGTATTAGCGCCGCCGTTAGCCTTAATACGACCGGTTAGCGTGCCGCCGATCAGGTTAATCAGATTATCCCCCGAGGTAAAATCCAGCAGGCCGTGGATATCACCGGTATTGGTAAAGGCCTTATCACCCACGTTAGACATAGCAATAGCGGCAATATCCATAGAGGATGCAGTAATAGTTCCGCTATTATTAATTATCTCAGCGTCATGGACATTCAGCACATTACCGTTAGCCGCCGTGGACTGAGAGACTAATACTCCAGAGTTCACCACAGTTTTAGCCCCGCTAACATCAATGGCTGAACCGCCGGTAGCACTTTTAACGTTAACGCTAACTCCGGTATTGACACTCCGATTATTGCCATCCAGTGAGGCTTTTACCCCAATACCGCTGCCGATAACGTTAATTTCCAGATTAGCCGAATCGGAAAAGTCCAGATTCGCCGCGACATTCGTCCTGTCTTCATTAAGATATAAAATACCGGTACCATCGGTTACATCAATCTGGCCTGAGTTAGCCTGCGCCAATGACGCTCCGGTCTGAATACCAATGCCGGTTCCGCCCAGCTTAATATAGGTGTTATCAAGCCGAATACCTTCAATACCTGCTACGTTATGAATACCGATACCGCTGGATGAGGCATCACTCATATCAATCACAGTATTGGCCACGTTCAGGCTAAGGGCTCCCTCATCCAACAGAATACCGTCCGCCGTGCCTTTGGCCTTAATCGTACCGGTAGAACCTGAGATCGCACTTAAGTTTAACCCGGCGCCAGTATCCACATGAATAGCGGCTTTACCTCCGGCTGCTGTAATTTCACCGGTGCCGGAGTTAGTAATTGTACTGTCACTGCCTTTAATGTGAATCGCTGTGCCGTTAGCCTGAATATTACTGCGATTAACCAGATGGCCATTGTTAAGATCTATCGCCGTATGGCGGCTACCTATTGATAAATCGATGGTACCCTTATTGTCGATCTCACCGCCGTTCTCGGCTAAAAACGCCGTTGAGCCGCTGCTTCCGGCTACCGAGGTCACCAAGGCATTATTTTCTACCTGACTGTTCACCCCGCTGGCTTTACCGACAATCGCCCTATCACCGCTGATATTAAACTGGGAACCGGCATCAATCACCGCTTTACCCGCATTTTCAGCCAATACGCCGGTAGCATTGGTACCTATAGTCAACTGACTACCGCCTGCTAATGTAGCAAGTGAATCCACACCGCTCACCCGAATACCTGAGGTAATTTTATCGCTGCCGGCTTTACCCGATAGATTCAGATTCAGCACACCGTTCAGGGTTGCTGTATCAGTAACATAAAATAGCGTGACCCCGTCGCCATTGACCTGGGTGTTAGTGGTACCTGCTTTGGTGATAATTTTAGAACCATTGCCATCAACCCAAAAGGCAATTTGGTCAGAATTATTGATGTCAAAATTAACGGCAACATTGTCATTTAGCGTGACGGTACTACCCGCGGAGGCATGAACACCAACCGTGCCGGTGCCGTTCAAATTAACCTCAGCCGCATTAATACCGTTACCTATAGTGACAGAAACTTGGCTACCGTCAGCCAGTACTCCGGTGGTACGAGTTCCATCATTCAGGCCATCCCAACTGCTGTTTAACGTCAGATTTCCGGTAGAACTTAATATAGTCGCCAAGGTATCCGCTGATGCTTTAAGACCGACAGCCCCCATGCCACCTAAAGTCATATTCCCGCTGTTAGCACCGACCGCACCTTCCTCCACTTGAATGCCGGTGGTGTTATCGCCGCTAAAATAAATATTACCGGAGTTGGTTAACGTCGCCAAATTACGGGCAATATAACCAACCACACCATCCAGCGCCGAGTTCAAATTGGCACCGGCAGTCAACGAGGTGGTTTTTTTCTCCACATCTGTCATGACTTTTTCAACACCGCCCAGATCGTGCCCTTGGCCGTCGGCGATACCGGCAATTGCACCTTTACCAGAGAGATTAATGGTGCCCGTACTGCCAATTGTGCCCGTGGCTCCGCCCTCAATCAGAAAGCCGATGGCCTTATTGCCTTTTACATTAACCGTCATCCCGCCGGAATCAACAGAAGAACCCGTACCGGTAGCCACAATCACATTGGCGTTATCACCGGAAGCTGACATGGTCGAAGAGATATCAGACGAGCCGGTAAAGGCTGCTCCGCCGTCAAGGCGCATCAGAGTGGAGTTATTGGTAGTAACGTCTTGTGCACCGGTACTGTTATTAATAATTTTGGAATCAGCACCGTAAATGTAGTAACCAATCTGGTTTTCACCATGGTTAAAGATGACTTTTCCTGCACCGGATAGGTTAATTACGCCTTTATCTTTGGCATGAATAGCAATTGCATTATCGCCGGTCAGGCTAACCGTACCTGAAACCTCCGCGGTTGAATTGGCCCCTTCAACCCAAAGGCCAAAATTATTAAGATTGTTCGCAGTTTGCTTACCAAAAACGTTAATAATACCGGAAGAAATAGCCTTGGCGCTGCTAAGTACTCGCATACCGATATTATTGGTACCTTTAACATTGATCGTGCCGGCATTGGTAACGCCATAGGTCCTGTCGCTCAGAGCAATACCAACATTGGCAGCTGCGGTGTCAGATTTCTCACCTAAAATGTCAATAATACCGCTGGCGCTGTTAGTAAAATCAGCATTCCTATTGCCTGTATTGATGATCACGGCGTAGTTACCCGCAGTATTTTCGCCTAATACCAGTTGGCCACTATTTTGGTTATTTCCATCAGTGGCAGTCACCGTCATAATCGAAGAACCTACTGCAGTATTTATCGCTGTACCGTCCGCCAATAAACCCAGCGTCATTAATCCTTCGTTATTTACCGAACCAGAATTAGCATAAATACCTTTGGTTATATTAGGTATAGCAACGCTGGTATCAGTAAGGTTCATTATTCCTTTATTGGTAAACATAGAACCCGACTTCAGCGAAAGTGCAAAGGTAAACTCGGAATCAGAAGAATAGGTGGATTGAGATAAGTTTATTATGCCACTCTCATCGTTAATAAAGTGACTACCCGCACCGTGTAATACGCCTAAATAGTTTAGCCTGGCAGTTTCCTTATTATTATCAATTAACCCCTGATTAATAAAAGTACTACCGCCATTAACGATTATTCCATAGCCATACCCCCAACTAGTGATGCGTCCTTTGTTGATACCGGTTGCACCATTGTCCAACAGAACCAGTGAGTAAATTCGGTTATTGTTATTAATCACGGTACCGGTCAGCGAACCGGTCACCTCTACGGTAGCTTTGCTACCGTTACCATACAGTGCGGCAAATTGACCGACATCAGCCGTTAAGATCGGGTCAGTAATCGGAGTACTTTCTGGTGCCGTATTGATCAGATAGGAGACGTTTACCAGCGTATAGGCTTTGGCTAATTCAGCATCGTATAGGCTGCCTTTCAGATCACCTTGCTTAATTTGTTGAATTAGCCAAGTGTTATAGTTCTTTAGCCCTGCAAGATCGTTAATTGCAATGGTTGAACCATCAAACGCAGTGATTGATGTTTTATAGTCATGATATGAACTGTTATGTGTAACCGGTGCGATTCCCACCGTACTTATCACCTGATTAATCGTATTATCGGATGCCCAAATAGCTTTAGCATCCTTCGTATCACTTTCGGCAGAAACTAATTGGGTATCTTTAAAAATCCCACTGATATTGGAGGCTCCTATATTAATCGTCGCCTCACCGTCAGTAACTTTTAAAAATCCGGCCTGATAGTAATAAGGGGCTGAAGTAATCTCAGGATCCAAAATAGACACCGTGTTGTTTCTTAGGATTTGTGTCATTGTCGATGAGTTATAGGTACTGACAGTACTCGTAACGCCAGTCAACGGATCGGTCAACACAATACTATTGTTTTTATTACCAAAAGTGATAAACGGCTTACCATTAATTTTATCGGTATTATTTGTGATATAGCCCTGATCAATAGCATCGTTAACCGTGACAGTGATAATGCCATTGCTGGTTGCACTATCAAATATAGACGGACCCGTAATCGTATAATTTTTCCCATCACCTATTACTGCGGTTTGTACGCCACTGTTAGCCGTCGCGTATTTCCATTCGCTAGCAAGCTTACAGGTTAATAGTTGCGGATCACAGTCAGGTGCGGCAAGCACAGAAGCAGATAGCAGCGATAGTCCCACGCCGATTCCTGCCAGCTTTTTATTCGTAGCGCTTTTTACTTTTCCGCGACCTAACTCTGAAGTAACAACCCACGAACTCAAAGCGTTGTTCCAAATAATTCTATAGATTCTATTCACAGATATAACCTCCTATCTTTAAGCCCAATAAATAGATAGAAGTCTACTTATAGATTTTTAAAAACACATAACGTGAATTATTAACTATAAACAAAATACCTCTATATGTGTTGGCGATAGTAATTCACTATCTATTTTTAAATAAATTGTTAATAACGATAAATTTAAATAATTCAATAATCAAAACCTATCAAAACAAATATACCGATCGATTATTACGATCAAATTGCATTACATTATCAATCATAAATTACTACATTAAATTTACAAAACAAATTAACAAATTGATTTACAACAATAAATAAACCTTGGAGTAGTAAGATGAAATTAAAATATAATTTATAAATTATTTAACTAAAAATAAAATAAAAATATCACTAATGCGTTATATAAATGAAGTTATTGTGAATAAAAAGGACATATCAGCATTAATGTATAATTTATATCAATAGAGCAAAATTAAGTAACGACAGGAGATAAAAAAGGTTGGTAACATATATTTATAATAAATTATAAATTCATTTGTTATAATATGCTTATTAACAATATTTCTGCTTAAAAAACAGTCCAAAAACAGATAAAAAACTGGCTGTCGGTCTCATATGTTTTCTTAAATATTCATCCAGACTTATTAAGTGTTGCTCTATTATTATTCAATCCGGCCGCTGTTGGCGGTTATAGCCCATAATGTATACATCGTCATTAATGTTAGTTTGATAACAGAATGGCTCAATTTGGGCCCTATCGTAGATTTCTTCCGCATAATCAACAGCAGAATATTTACTTTTTCTGGCGGCCGAATACCGATATTTTACGCTGGGTGAGACTTAACGAGAATCTTGTAACAGCAAAAATTCTGCACAACGCCAAATGTGATCTTACAAAAGAAACCTTTAGCCTTAATCCATTACAATCAGGAAAGGATGCGGTCGTTAAGCTATCCCCTTTGTTATTCGGGCATCAAATGGAGCAAGAGAGTGCAGCATTCTCATCACGTTGAATTAATCTGGCTTGAAGACTGTCGCGCACTGGCAGAAACGTTGAATTTTTCACGCGCAGCCCAGCGCAGAAATGTCACTCAGCCGGCATTTAGCCGACGCATACAGGCATTAGAACAGTGGACCGGAACGCCGTTATTTGAACGAAACCGTCGTGAGGTAAAACTGACTAAAGCCGGCGAGGTTTTTAATCAACAGGCTATAAAGCTATTACGTATGATTGGCACCATGCATCAGACCACGCTGGAAGCCGCCGGCGTTTCATCACCGATGCTCATTTTTGCCGCTACCCACTGCCTGTCATCAACCTTTTTTCCCGGCTGGATTAGAAAAAGCCAGGTTGAGCATGTATACGAGACCCTCAAGCTGGTTTCAGATACTTTATCAGCCTGTGAAAGAATGTTCTTACACGGCGACGCACAGTTTTTGCTGTGTCACTGCCACCAAAACACCCTCGACCATTTAACTCCCGGTCAGTTTACCAGTCTGAAAGTCGGCCAGGATGAGTTAATCCCGCTGTGCGTTTCAACCGGCGATGGGGTAACGCCAAAATGGCAGCTCGCCCGTCAGACCAAAGATGTTCCTTTATTGTGCTATAGCAATGATTCAGGATTAGGGCGGATTATCAATCATTGCCCGAAGGTGGCTGATGCAGTCAGGGAGATGAAAAAGGTATTTACCTCTGATTTAGCAACTTCACTATTAGCCATGGTGCGAGCAGGTGACGGCGTTGCATGGCTGCCTCGTTCACTGGCTGAATCAGATCTGATGAATGGCACATTAGTTAATGCCGGTTCTGAAGCCCGTGACTTCAGCGTTCCTATTGAGATTCGCCTGTTTCGCCCCGCAACGCCGCTACCTGCAGCGGCAGAAAAGCTGTGGCACAGTTTGAAACGGTATCGGCTTAAGCCCGGCTGAATACTCCGGTGTGTTTCCGGGTTTGAAAATAGTGATTATCAAACCCGGAGATTAAGTTAATACTATCGAATCATGCCGGTTTGCTAGCAAACCAAATCTACGCAAATCTACGCAAATCTAAAATTAAGCCGCCGGATAAAATTACTCGGCTAATTCCCTCATAACCTTAATCAGGTCTGATTTACCTTCAAAACCAATTCCCGGTAGCTCAGGCATCACAATATGGCCGTTCTGAACCGAGACTGAATCAGGGAAGCCGCCATAAGGCTGGAACAGATCGGGGTAGCTTTCGTTACCGCCGAGCCCCAATCCTGCTGCGATATTTAACGACATCTGATGCCCGCCGTGAGGAATACAGCGCTTCGGTGACCAGCCAAATTGCGCCAGTACGTCCAAAGTACGCAGATATTCAACCAGCCCATAAGATAACGCGCAGTCAAATTGCAGATAGTCACGATCGGGACGCATGCCGCCATGGCGCAGCAGATTGCGGGCATCCTGATGGGAAAACAGATTTTCTCCGGTTGCCATCGGTCCCGGATAGAATTCAGACAACGCCGCCTGTAGGGAATAATCCAGAGGGTCACCGACCTCTTCATACCAGAATAGCGGGTATTCCCGCAGCATTTTGGCGTAGGCAATGGCAGTTTCTAAATTAAACCTGCCGTTAGCATCAACCGCTAATTGGGCCTGATCGCCGATCTCATCGAGAACCGCATCAATCCTGCGGCGATCTTCGTCCAGAGAAGCACCGCCGATCTTCATTTTAACTACCGTGTAGCCACGGTTAAGATAGCTGCGCATTTCTTGGCGCAGTGCGGCCAGATCTTTTCCCGGATAGTAATAGCCGCCGGCGGCATAAACAAAGACCTCAGGATTAGCTTCAACGCCTTTCATCTCTGCCAGCATGCGGAATAAAGGCTTACCGGCAATTTTGGCCGTTGCATCCCAAATCGCCATATCCAATGTCCCGACGGCAACGGATCGTTCACCATGGCCGCCGGGCTTTTCATTCACCATCATCGCATTCCACACCCGATGGGGATCCAAATTATCACCTTTATCGTTTAACAGACTGTCCGCATCCGCCTGCAGAATACGCTGTTGAAAACGTTCGCGGATCAGGCCGCCCTGACCATAGCGACCATTGGAATTAAACCCGTAGCCGACCACGCGCCGACCATCAACCACCACATCGGTGACTACCGCGACCAGGCTGGTCGTCATTTTACTGAAATCGATATAGGCATTTCGGATAGGAGAAGCAATCGGCTTGGTTATTTCAACTACGTCAATAATTCGCATGGCTAATTCCTTTGGTTAAGCAATTATATTGATGACCGGTACCCGAAATAACTCGAGTGACATTGAGGCCAACCAACTCCGCCAACAAAAAGCTAACTTCAAGTATGACGGGTATAAAGCGAGTATAACGGTAGGCTGATTTGCTTTTCTAATGCCGGTTCAGCCGGCTGTTATGCCGTGAAAGCATCACTAAAATAAAACCCCGCCGCGGATCAACGCGACGGGGTTTTTGATCACCAGATGTAAAGGTTTGAGCTCAAAGCGTTACCAGTCGATCCCCTTCTGTGCCTGAATGCCATTTTCAAAAGCATGTTTTACCGGACGCAGCTCACTCACCGTATCTGCCAGCTCGGTAATATCCCGGTGACAGGCTCGGCCAGTAATAATCACGCTTTGGTGAGGCGGTCGATTCTTCAATGCAGTCAGTATCTCATCCAGCGCTAAATATCCGCAGGGAATCATATAGGTCAGCTCATCCAGCACCACTAAATCAAATGACGCATCTGCCAGCATGCGCAAACCTTCTAGCCATGCTTCCTCAGCCGCTTTGATATCATCGCCTTTGTCTTGGGTATTCCAGGTAAACCCGGTTGCCATAACGTGGAATTCAACGCCGTTTTTCTCCAGCAGATTACGTTCCCCGTTTTCCCATGTCCCTTTGATAAACTGAATAACACCGACCTTTAGGCCGTGGCCGACCGCTCGGGCTACCGTACCAAAAGCCGCGGTAGACTTACCTTTACCGTTGCCGGTAAAGACGATAATAATACCGCCGGTTTTAGTTGCCGCCGCAACGCGTTCTTCTACGCGCTCTTTTAGCTGTTGTTGACGCTGTTGATATCTGTCTTCGCTCATACTGATGTTCCTCAGTGTTGAATCTGAATATCACTACTGGTGGCAACCTGCACATATCTGTGACTGAATCTGGTCAAAGAATGAGTTACCTTTATCATCCACCAGAATAAACGCCGGGAAGTTTTTCACTTCCATTTTCCACACCGCTTCCATCCCCAGCTCCGGATACTCAAGGCAGGTCAGGCTTTCAATATAATCCTGAGCCAGTATGGCTGCCGATCCACCGATACTGCCTAAATAGAATCCGCCGTGCTTATGACAGGCATCGGTTACCTGCTGACCGCGGTTGCCTTTAGCCAACATCACCATGCTCCCGCCGCGGGACTGGAACAGATCAACGTAAGGGTCCATTCGACTGGCGGTTGTCGGTCCCATAGAACCTGACACAAACTCTTCCGGCTTTTTGGCCGGCCCGGCGTAATAAACAGGATGGTTTTTGATGTAGTCGGGCAGCTCTTCGCCTTTATCTAAACGCTCTTTAAGCTTGGCATGAACAATATCGCGGGCAACAATCAGCGGACCATTAAGGGATACTCGGGTTGAAACCGGATGGCCGGAAAGCTGCTGCAGAATATCAGCCATCGGTCGATTAAGGTCGATATTTACCACGCTGCCCTCATTCCCTTCACGGAAATGCGCAGGAATATAGCGCTCCGGATGGTACTCCAGCTTTTCCAGCCAGATACCCTGTTTGTTAATCTTGGCTTTAATATTACGGTCAGACGAACAGGAAATCGCCATTCCGATAGGACACGATCCGCCGTGGCGCGGCAGGCGAATAACCCGAACGTCATGAACTAGATACTTACCGCCAAACTGAGCCCCTAAGCCGAACTCGCGGGAAGCGTCCAGCAGCTCTTTCTCCAGTTCGATATCACGGAAAGCCTGACCGTGCTCATTTCCTTCGGTGGGTAGATTATCGTAATACTTAGTTGACGCTAATTTAGCCGTTTTCAGGTTGGTTTCTGCTGAGGTTCCGCCGACGACAAAGGCCACATGGTAAGGCGGGCAGGCAGACGTTCCGAGGCTTCTCATTTTTTCGGTCAAAAAGGCCTTTAGCTTTTCCGGTTCTAAAATGGCTTTCGTTTCCTGATACAGCGCCGCTTTATTCGCAGAACCACCGCCTTTATTGACAAACAGGAAGCTGTATTCATCACCCTCTGTGGCATAAATATCAATTTGCCCCGGTAAGTTAGTACCAGTATTCACTTCGGTATACATATCCAGAGCGGCATTTTGCGAATAGCGCAGGTTGTCATTCTGGAAGGTGCGATAAATTCCTAACGATAGCGCAGCCGCATCATCCGTCCGGGTCCAGACATGCTCGCCCTTCTTGGCAACAATGGTGGATGTTCCCGTATCCTGACAGTTTGGCAAAATGCCTTTGGCTGAAATCTCAGCGTTACGTAGCAGCTGTAGCGCGACATATTTGTCGTTTTCGCTGGCTTCAGGGTCGCTTAAAATATTACCGACCTGCTGCTGATGAGCCGGGCGGAGAAAAAAGGAGGCATCATGAAGCGCCTGTTGGGCAACTAGCGTTAACGCTTCCGGTTCAATTTTTAATATTTCCTGCCCGTCACAAACTAAGGTGGACACATATTTATCGCTCAGAAGATAGTACTCGGTCTCGTCTTCTGATAAAGGAAAGGGTTGTTGATAAAAAAATTTATTATTAGACATTTTTTTCACTCATTTAATCGTAGGGAAGAAATATAAAAATAGTCGTATTTATTATTTAACAAATAGATAATTAATAATATTTAAGATGTACTGAGCTCAATTTATTACACCACATCATTATTAATTTAAAAAAGTAAAAAGCAAATGATCTATCTGCAACAGATGGTGCACATAAGTTAATAAGTAATAGTTAGCACACAACTAAAAACACCCAAACCCAATAAGCACGGAGCTTCCATACCAATGAGAAAATAACGACAGAATATTTCCGTTAAAATTAAAATAGAGTTTAATATTAAAAACAAGAATCACATCACAAACCAAATTTTATTTAGCCATAAAGCAATGCGTTATTAAAATCTAAAAAAATATCAGACAGGGGAAAACCCACCGAATAAGGTGTCATATTTTCCCCTGCTGTTCTCAGAATCAATAATAAAAAATATATCAGACGTTATTGCTAGCTTTGTTTTTGTTTCAGTGCTTCCGCTTTTGATTTTTCATGAACCCACTGGCTGAACTTTTGTAAGCTCTGCAAACCTATCTTGTCTTCCTTATAGGTCAAGATAAAGTGGTTGCCGGTACTCATGGGTAAATCACACGGAATCACCATATCACCATTCTCTAAATCTTTTTGAATAGCAAAGCGCGGAAGTAATGCCACGCCAAGATTAGAGCGCACCGCTGATATCAGCATAGACAGCAGGTCAAAACGCGGCCCCATTCGGACTTTAGGATTACTTACGCCGGATAATCCAAACCAGTCAAACCATGAATCCAACCGTGTCGTCTGATGAAGCAGAGTAAACTCTTCCAGCAGCTCTTCCGCTCGCATCACTTTTTTATCGTCTCGCCACAGCATTCGACTACATACCGGAACCAGTTCTTCTTCAAATAAAGATTCATTCTCAGCCCAAGGGCTGCAAAAATCCTCTCGCATAATTGCCGCATCATATTTCAGATGCAGGAAATCTGCCGGCGTAGTCAGCGCGATAAGATTAAGCACAATGCCGGGGTGTTTTTCACGAAAGTCATTCAGGTTAGGAATAAGCCAGTGGGTACTAAAGGTTGGCGTCGCAGCCACTTCAAGTACCTGTTGGGTTGAATGATAAGACATGATGCTTTGAGTATCCCTCTCCAACTGCTCTAAGGTTTCTCTGACCAGCTTGAGATAATAGTGCCCGGCATCATTAAGAAAAATTCGCTTACGCACATGATGAAATAGCGAAACGTTAAGAAACTCTTCCAGCGCCGTGATTTGCCGGAAAACCGCACTTTGCGTTAAGGCTAACTTCTCTGCTGCACGCGTGTAGCTTTCATACTGGGCAACCGCCTCAAACGTCACTAGTAAATCGGTCTTAGGAATTTTACACCGCATTTTAGCCCTCCTGACATTGATAATAGGGTCAATCAATACATACATCGCCGTTATTGGCTTAATGACCGACGTAAACTAAAGCCGCTGTTTTCCTGTAGCCCCATATCGCAATACATGGCACAGGCTGCACCGACTACGGACATAGCTATCGCCGCCCCGCTTCCTTCTCCCAGTCGTAAATCCAGATATAAATAAGGTGTTAAGTTAAGATGTTGCAGAGCGCGTTTAGCGCCTTTCTCTGCTGAGAAATGTGAAGGAATACAATACTCCCGCGCAGCCGGCGCTATCTGACAGGCCGCCAGTGCAGAAGCATAAGAAAGAAAACCGTCAAGAATGACCGGAACGCCACAGGCTGCCGCCCCCAGAATCACCCCGGTCATCCCCACCAGATCGAAGCCTCCTACCTTGGCCAGAACATCAATGCCATCGTTGGGATCGGGTTGGTTAACCACAATCGCCTGACGCACAATATTTTCTTTATGTTTCACCCGCGCCTGAGGCAAGTTGGCCCCGATACCAACCACTTCATGAGGGTCACAGCCGGTGAGTACGCTGACAATTGCTGATGCCGGCGTGGTGTTGGCTATCCCGAGTTCACCAACGCCAAAAACAGAAATCCCTTGCCCGACCCGCTGCTGAACCAACTGAGCGCTGGCTAATATCAACTGTGCTGCCTGCTGATAGCTCATGGCGGGCCCCTGAGCTATATTGCCGCAGCCTCTGGCAACTTTGAGCGACATCAGGCCATCAATAGGATCGCAATCAATACCGATATCAACCGGCAGCACGCTGGTATTACTGTTTTTAGCCAGTACGCATACGCCGGTTAGTCCTTTTTGCATATTACGCGCCTGAATCGCGGTAACATTTTTAGGTGTAATCGCCACGCCCTCATCAAATACACCGTGATCGGCACACATCACCACAATCTCTTTTTGCAGATCTTGTAGATCTGAAATTCCCGGCATGCCGAAAAGTTGTACCGCCAGCGTTTCAAGCCGGCCAAGGCTTCCCGGTGGTTTTGCCAGACTATCAATGTGTTTGACGGCATAGTTCATATGGGCCCGGTTCAAGGGCTGTATCGACGAAATTAAACTCTGAATTGTTTTCATTATGGTTATTCTCATTCCTCAGGTAGGTACTGCACCTGCCCATTAAATACCCGTAAAGTGATAAACCCGGCATGATTCTCCACCATGCTGTAAGCCTGGTGCTGAAAGCTAAAATGCCACATTGCCTCCGCCGGCATATTCAGTAGCCGGGCTAACAACAGGCTCAAAACGCCTTGGTGGGCAACAATCAGCTGATGACCAGAGGTGGTTATCGCCCTTAGCTGCTCGGCAAACTCCGTCACCCGCTGAGCAAAATCCTCAAAGGGTTCGCCTCCGGTTGCACATGCCTTCTGCCCGCCGGTTAGCCAGCGTTGCCAGCCGTGAGGATCATTTTTAGCAATCTCCTCAAAGTGGCGCATTTCCCATGCACCAAAGTGCATCTCGTTCAGCCGCCGATCAAACTGCATAGATCGGGAACGGGCAGGCAAAATGATATTGGCCGTCTGCTGTGCCCGGCGTAGCTGGCTGCAGTACACCGACTCAAACTTAACGCTTTTGAGGGCCAATTTTATCTTCCGCGCCTGAGCAAGGCCGGTCCGGGTCAGCCCGAGATCCGTACTGCCATAAAACAGCCCTTTTTCATTGGCTTCGGTCTGACCATGACGAACCAGAAAAAATCGCATCCGTTAGCTCCAAAGTAGTGCCAGCAGAAAAATAACCTCACCCAGCTCTTCTGAGGCGCCCAGCGTATCTCCGGTTTGGCCACCGAGGTGATAACAGAAGTATCGGCTCAGGCCATAAACCGCCATCAGTGTGATCCCCATGGCGAACAGGCCCTGCCAGCCACTGATAACGCCGATGAATATCCCGCCAAGTAACAAGGTGCTGCCCGTTTCGCGCCGCGACACTTGGCCGATGTAGATATTGCCCATCCCTTCACCTTCGCGGGAATAGCGTTGTCGGTACATCAATAAAACCATGGCCGTACGTCCGGCAACCGGAGCGCACACCAATACCGCAAACAGCTGCAGCGGTAAGAGGTGAGAGAGTTCCACCACGGCCAGCGTTTTAATCCCGATACAAAACACCAATGCCAACCCGCCGTGAGTACCCAAGCGGCTGTCACGCATAATCTCCAGCATCCGCACCCGGTTACGGGCAGAGAAAATGCCATCGCAGGTATCAGCCAGTCCGTCTAAATGAAAGCCGCCGGTTAACAGTGCCAGCACCAGCACATAACCCATTGCGCCAATATAAATACCGCCGCCGGACTGGCTAATTGCGACGGAAATTGCCGCCGCAATAGCGCCGACAATCAGCCCGACCAGCGGAAAAATCGGTACTCCGCGGCCATATTGCCGAAAATCAACGCCGCTCGCCCAAGACGCCGGAACCGGAATTCGGGTAATAAATTGCAACGTTGCCCAAAACATCGCCGGTTTCATTTAATTCTCACTCCAATACCGGACACCACCAGCCATACCTCATCTGCCGCAGCGGCAAGCCGCTGATTAGCCCGCCCGGCAATGTCCACAAAGTGGCGAGCCAGTCGGTTCTCAGGCGTAATCCCCATGCCTAACTCGTTAGTGACGATATAAACCGGCGTTCGGCAACTTTTACTGGCATCGATCAGATCGCTAATTTGTTGGTCAATAAAGGCTTCCAGAGGTGCGAAATCCAGAGTGTCGGGCGACTCAGCGCCGGACTGTTCAAACAGCAGATTGGCTATCAGCGTTGTAATACACTCCAGCATCACCCCTTCACCGGGCTTAACTTGTTGACGAATAACATCGCCTAACTGCTGAAAACCTTCCCACGTTCGCCAGTGGGCCGGACGCTGCGTTTTATGGCGGGCGACTCTGGCCGCCATCTCGCTATCGGTAATCACTGAGGTGGCGATATACAGCACCTGTTCGCAGCGAGTCTTTGCCAATTTTTCGCCAAAAGCGCTTTTGCCGCTGCGCGCTCCGCCGGTGACTAAAATCATGCCGTTACCTCCTGGTGTTGGCGTATTAACCGATAGATTCGGTCAATATCCAGATGCTCTCGCATGCCGGCGGCTAAGATATTGAACTGCTGCTCTTTATGTAGCGCATAGTCGAAGCTGTCATTGTCCAGCGCAGGAAGGCCTTTATTACTGCGTAACTGATTAAGCAGCGGGCGGGTAAAATTATTCTGGTCGAAGATTCCGTGAAGATAGCTGCCCATCACCGAGCCATCCCGGTTAACTGCCCCGTCACTCCACACCTCACTCTGACCATTGCGTAAGTCCATTTCGGCCAGCGCAATCGCGTTATCACCCAGCCTTGAAACCCCCATATGAATTTCATAGCCCGCAATCGGTTGTTGGCTGCAGCGGGCTAAAAAGCCCGGCAGATTATCCCGAGTTGCACCTTTAACCTGAGCGGTATGCTTTTTAGTTTCAAACTGGGTTTCAACGTCTAGCAGGCCGAGCCCGTGCATATGGCTCAGCCCGGATTCCACTTCATCAAATATCTGAGTCCCCAGCATTTGATAACCGCCACAGATACCGATAATCGGCGTTCCGGCCTGATGGGCATCAATAATCGCTTTATCCATCAGCTTGCTTTGTAACCACGTCAGGTCACCCAGCGTGTTTTTACTGCCCGGCAGAATGATCAAATCAGCGCCGGTAAGTTGCTGTGGGTCGGCGGTATAACGCAGGCGAACGTCAGGCTGTGCGGCCAGTGCATTAAAATCGGTGAAGTTAGCGATATGAGGAAGCTGTACCACGACAATATCCAGTAGCTCACTGGCTTTGCCGTGGTATTTTCCGACCTGTAGGGCAACGCCGTCTTCATCTTCCAGATCGACATCCAGCCATGGCAAAACCCCAAGTACAGGAACCTGAGTTAAAGATTCAATCTGAGTAATACCGGGCTTCAGCAGCTCAATATCGCCGCGAAACTTATTGATGATCACGCCTTTTACCCGCGCCTTCTCATCCGGCTCAAGCAGGGCCAGCGTGCCATAGATAGAGGCAAATACGCCGCCCCGATCGATATCGGCAACCAGAATTACCGGCGCATCGGCCAGCTTAGCCATGCCCATATTCACAATATCGCGATCGCGCAGATTGATCTCTGCCGGGCTTCCGGCCCCTTCCAGCACCATGATATCGGCTTCAGCACACAGGCTGCGGTAGACATCCTGAATTTGTTGCTGTAGCTGAGGTTTATATTGATGGTATTCAACGGCATCCATATTGCAGGCAACGCTGCCCATTAAAACCACCTGAGCTTTACGGTCGCTGGTGGGTTTAAGCAACACCGGGTTCATACGCACATCCGGCTTAATACCCGCCGCTTCAGCCTGAAATATCTGCGCCCGCCCCATCTCTTTGCCGTCGGCAGTAATCCCCGAATTGAGCGCCATATTCTGAGATTTAAACGGAATACATCGATAGCCATCCTGTGAAAATATCCGGCAAAAACCTGCGACCAGAACGCTCTTACCCACATCAGATGCCGTTCCCTGAATCATCAACGATAAACTCATGGTATTTCTCCCGTATTGGTACGTAGAATCGCTAGCAGTTCCTGCTCGGTTTTACATAAGGGCAGCCCGGCTTCGCTGTGTAATTTGACCAACCAAGGCTGCTCAAGCCCGGCGTTTTCCAGCATCTCTTTTTGCACAAAGACTTCCTGAGGCGTGCCGGTACTCACTATCTGTCCGTCTGACAGCACATAGATTCCGTCACAAATCTGATAGATCAGGTCAATATCATGGCTGGAGATAATGATGCGTTTTCCCTGAGCCACAATGGCTGAGATAATGTCGAGCATTTGCTTGCGCCCGGAAGGATCCAGCCCGGCGGTAGGTTCATCCAGTAGCAGATAATCTGACTCCATCACCAGCGCCCCGGCGATAGCCACCCGCTTTTTCTGGCCGAAGCTTAAACATTGAATCGGTTTGTCGCGAAAGTGCCCGGCATCAACCATCCGTAGTGCACGTTCAGTTCGGCGACTGATTTCAGCTTCATCAACGCCAAGATTACGCAGGCTAAAAGCAATATCGCTGGCAACATCGGTATAAAAAATCTGTTGGTCAGGGTCCTGAAATACCGTGACTACATTCTGACGCAGCGCCATAAGCCCTTTTTTGCTATAGTCCAGCGGCTCATTATTCCACCAGACCTCACCTTGCTGCGGCCGCAAAATGCCGGCAAGATTCATAAACAGCGTTGACTTACCACAGCCGTTAGCGCCGATAATCCCGGTCACCTTGTACTGACTAAAATCCAGCGTCAGATCTTTTAGCACCGGCGAGTCCGGATAGCTGAAACTCAGGGTTCGGGTCGCTAACATGTTTTCGCCATTCATAGATGGAAATCACCCTGATAAAGTTTTATCTCTAAGGCTACCGACATCTGCTGATAGCGGCTAAGAACCCGGGAAAATAACATGCAGACCAGCATGCTCAGCGAACGGTAGCTGGTACGCAGTGAGCGATAGCCAAACCGCAGTGACTGGGCATGATGAATCGCCGTTGCTTCTTCAACAAAAATAAAAATAAAGCGCCAGGTCAGTAATATTTGTTCAATAATCAGATTGGGCACCCGACAGAATTTGAGTAATTTAATCAGTTGCTCAAACGGCATATTCAGCATGAACCAGAAGGTGGCGGCTAAAGAAGCCAGACTTCGCCAGAAAGTTTGGTTAGCCGTCAGCAGCCCCTGCGGGTCAATTCCCAGCCAATAGTTTCCTAGCGGAAACCCCACCAGCAGGCTATCTGGCTGAGCAGATAGCGAAATCACAATCGCTACCAGCCCGACAGACAAAAAACCTAAAGGAATCAGCAACCACTTGAGATAGCTCAACGGACTGACCCGCAATAAATAGCAGGTAAACCCGGCTAGCCCCAATAGCAGCAGCCCTTGCCCTAAGGGAGGAAGCATCATCGCCAGCGCCATAAACAGCAGATAGAGCGCAAACTTCATTCTGGGATCTTTATGACGCCAGCGACTTTGGTTACTCAGCTTATCAATACTGAGCATTGTCTTTACGACCGCGGCGATAGTAGCCGAGCACATAAAAAATCACGGCGGTGCCGAGGCTTCCCTGTAGCGTAAACAGCAGGCTTTCAATCTCGCCGCTGGCAGGCTGATACAGCGACTCAAACCACGGCTCATAGTCCGGCGCAATCAGCATAATTTGATCTTCGGCCTGACCGTCTGCGCCGCCAAACTCACCGCCGTGATCGATAAAGAACGGAGCGATCACCAGCCCAACAATCAGTAATATCAACACCAATGTCTTGTTCATTATTTGAAACTCCATGCAGGCACCTGAACCAACTGTCTTTTCACCAATTGGTCATAAATCAGAACGGTTAATAAGCCTTCGGCAATGGCGATAGGCACTTGGGTTAAGCAGAAAATACTCATGAATTTCACGATGGCGGCCCCGGCCCCCATCTGCGGATCGGGGAAGGCTACGCCTAACTGCACCGAAGTGACGGTATAGGTCACAATGTCGGCAAAGAAGGCGCAGAGGAACACCGCAACGTCTTTACGCATGCCTAACTTGCATGAGAAGCGCCAGACCAGATAACCCACCATCGGGCCAATCACCGCCATCGACATAGCATTAGCCCCCAGGGTGGTGATACCGCCGTGAGCCAGTAACAGCGCCTGAAACAGCAGCACAATGGTACCGAGCACCGCAACCACCGAAGGACCGAACAGAATAATTGCCAGCGCCACGCCGGTCGGGTGAGAGCAACTGCCGGTAACCGACGGAATCTTCAGCGCCGAAAGCACGAAGATAAACGCACAGCACAGGGCCAGCAGCACCTTCTGGTTACTGTCTTCCTGCACAATTCGCCGTAGCCTGACAATACCGGTTGCCAAAAAAGGTAAAAAGATCAGCCACCATGCTATCGCCCACATGGGTGGCAGAAACCCTTCCATAATGTGCATGGCAAAGGCCTCTTGAGGAGCGGTGATCAGCAAAATGCCAATCGCTGCGCCGGATAACGAAAACTTCGTCAACTGCTTTTGCATAACTTACCTCGATGTATTCCAATGTTTGTTAACCAAAATTGTTGAAAAATAAGGCAGCTTCAGCTCACTGTCCGATTGACTCAAATCCCGCCAGCACTGTTCCGTTGGCAGAGTGGCATCCGCCATCATCAGCGCATGTTCAAGTAGATTCAGTCGGTGAAGCAGAGCGCGTACCTGTTCCAGTCGCCCATAAACTTTCATCAAAACCACACAGTCGTGGCTGCGCAGCGTTTGTTCCAGCTCATCTTCAGAAACGGTGCACGAAATCACCGCCATGGTCTGGGTTTCCATTGCCAGCGGCATCACTCCGCGGGCGGCAATAGCGGCAAAAGAGGTGACGCCCGGCACAATCTCTAACCATGGCTGGCGGCCGATTCGTTCTAATAAAGAGACCCAAGTACTGAATAGCATGGCATCGCCCAAGGTGATAAAGCCCACCTTACGGCCGTTCTTCACTTCATCTTTCAGCGCCTGAGCGACTTCATCCCACACGGCGGCTTTGTCATCCGCCGAGGCCTGCATTAAAAAGTGATAGGTCCGAACCTCGGTTTTCGCCGAGACGTACTCTTGCACAATGGTATGCGCCAAGCTGGGTGCGCCCTTTTTGCCTGCCGGTGCGTACAGCACGTCCAGTTCGCCAATAATTCGTGCACCCCGGACGGTGATCAGATCGCTGGCCCCCGGACCAACGCCAATGGCATATAGCTTTCCGTCCATCATGCCGGCTCCGCGCAGTTTTGATTGATTGCGTCTTCCAGATGGCTGACAAACATCTGGCGAATAATGCGGTTTTCACCCAGCCCCTGTAGCCAAGGGGTTGCACCTATTCCGGCCTTTTCTAACTGGCTTTTCCATGAGTCTTCTTCATCGGAGGCCATATCGTTAATGGCATGGTCCCCTGCCACCAGCATCAATGGCATCAGGTGAACGTTGCCAATACCTTTGGCTTTTAAGTCAGTAATAATCAGGTCAATCTCAGGGTAGCTTTCAACTGCACCAACTCGGGCCGGAAAGCCCTGGCTGGTCATCAGATGATCGAGGCAGGCGTAGGCAGAAAAAGCATGATGAGTCGCGCCATGGCCCATAAATACCGCGCACTCATTTGCTTTGAGTTCAGGCATCTGGTGCTGTATTGCCACCATTAACTGTTGATAGTCTTCAAATCGGCTAAGCAAAGGAGCCCCGAGAACTAAGCGTTTAAAGTACGGGCGAAACTTTTCAATCTCGCGGACAATCTTTTCGTATTCATCCCCCTTAATGACGTGCAGAGACTGAATAGCGACGTCTTGATATCCGGCCTGTGCCAGTCGGGACAATGCCTCTCGCGGGGTATCAATTTTTAAACCATCGCGGCGTTCTAATTTACGAATCACCATTCCTGAGGTAAATGCCCGAAACAGATCGCGATCGTCAAAGGCATCGGCCAGCTGTTGTTCGCAGGCTTCAATATTCTTTTTTCGCGTTTCGGTGTAACTGGTTCCAAAACTGATGGCTAATAATGCTTTTTTCATCACCATATCCTGACTAGTTAGCGGTAATCTGACCTTGGGTTAATAATCGTTCCATCTCTTTCAGGCCGTTGACCTGAGTGACTCCGTCACCATCAAACAGCCCTTTCGGGCGACAAACGATAATGCAGGGAATGCCTAACATCAGGCAGGGTTCGACCTTTTGTTTAAATCCCCCCTGGGCGCCAGACTCTTTGGTAATCACCACGTCAGCCTGACAAAACTGGTATAACGCCCGATTAAAGTCGGCGCTGAACGGTCCTTTTAGGGCAAAAATTTGATCGACCGACAGGCCGCAGTATTCGCACAGCGCTAAAACCTCAGTGGTGGGTAACACTCTGGCCATCACCGTCATGCCGGAGAGCAGATTGACGTAGTCCGGTAGTTGCTTACTGCCGGTGGTTAGCAGCACCCGCTGCCCGAGGCTTTTAGCCAGTTCACACGCCTGATCGATAGTGGATACTCGATGAACCAGCGGATGCAAAACCGCATGAATCTCACTAATACGCTCATAGCGAATCAGCGGAATACCGACGACCCGGCAGGCCTGAAAAATATTCTTGCTGAGCAGTTCTGCATAAGGATGAGAGGCATCGATCACCTGCCGGATACCCTGCTGCTGTAAGTAATCAATCATTTGATCCGCATCCATTCGGCCACAGACAATTTCGCCACCAATTCCGGCTGCCTGCTGAACGCCGGTCGCGGTGGCTACCGATAATCGGTAAGCGCTCCCGCTGTCATCAAGCATTTGGCAAATCTGGCGGGCATCGCTGGTACCGCCAAAGACATGGATCAATGGTTGGCTCACAGCGTATATCCCCTTGGCGTGATCATTAGGCCATCGCTGATGTAGGTCGACTGATTGCCGACAATCACCAGGCTGGTCATATCCACATTGCTGTAGTCCATTTCACCGAAGGTGGTTATCCACTTTTCCTGCTTTTTGCGACCGGCGGCTTTCACCACCCCGACCGGCGTTGAAGGTGATGTCCAGGGCGCCATAAGCTCAAAAGCCTTTGCCAAATGACCTTCACGGCCCCGGCTGCGCGGGTTGTAAAAACAGATAACAAAGTCGGCCTCAGCGGCGGCTTTAACCCGCTTCTCAATCACATCCCATGGGGTTAATAAGTCGCTCAGGCTGATATGACAGAAGTCATGCATTAGCGGAGCCCCTAGCAGAGCCGCGGCGGCAATGCTGGCCGTAACGCCAGATACCAGTCGCACCTCAACGTTGCGCTTTTGCTTAGTCACAATCTCTAAGATCAACCCGGCCATGCCGTAAATACCGGCGTCACCGCTGCATACCATGGCGACGTTCTTACCCTGTTCGGCTAAATCGATGGCCAAATGGCAGCGCTCAATCTCTTTACACATGCCGGTTTTAATCACTTCTTTATCGCCGACCAACGGTTTAACCAGATGGGTATAGGTTTTATACCCCACCACTACATCGGCCTCTTTTAACGCAGCAATGGCATCCTGAGTCATCATTGCTTCACTGCCGGGGCCAATACCAATCACTGTTAACATTACGCCAATACTCCTAAAGTCATGGTGACACCCTGTTGTTTCAGGGTATGTCCGGTAATATTCCCGCCGCTCAACAGCCAGGCAACCGGTTGAGAAACACAGCCGGCTCCTACCGTTTGACGGACAAAATCAGAAACCGGAAAAAGATGTTCAAGCTCAGAAAGGGCACTCACGGGGAATAGCTGAAACGGAACGCCGCTGGACCGAGCCAGTTGGTTCAGCGCGGGCTCATCTCGTTTTAAATCCACGCTGCCAATCGCTTTTAACGCCAGAGGATCAAGATCATTGTCAGCCAGATGTGCCGACAACATTTGCGCGACCAAAACGGGGTCAACGCCGCGACGACAGCCAATCCCGACAACTACCCGACGCGGCACCAGCTTGAACGTTGGCACGTTTAGCCTCAGCATTTCCCGGTGGTAGCTGATATACACCAGCCCGTCGAGTTCAGGTAAAGCGGCCAAGTCCTCTACCGGTACAAAACCGCGGGTATCAACACGCTCTTTTTGCGCAACTAATGCCGGGTGCCACCAGATGCCGACTTTTTTGCCGCTCACCAACATTTGGTTTACCGTCTTTACGCTGTCACGAAAGTTGTCTATCCGGCCGTCGATCTCTCCTGCCAGTTGGTCAAGAGCGGCCATGTTATTGACGTCAGTAGCCGTAGTAATCACCGCCTGCCCGCCGAGAATATCGGCAAGCTGCCGGGCCAGTTGATTAGCACCGCCAACGTGGCCGGACAATAAGCTAATAGCAAATTGGCCTTGTTCATCGAGTACCACAACGGCCGGATCGGTCAGTTTGTCGTGAAGTACCGGCGCCAGCACCCGAACGGTAACGCCGGTGGCCCCGATCACAATCAGTCGGTCATACTGGCCAAATGCCTGACGAAGTGCGTTGGCAAACCCGCCATCAAACGGAATAAAACCGGGTTCTATCAGCGCCGGGCTGGTAAAACAGCTCATCTTCAGATGCGGTCGTAGCCGCCGGGCCAGCGCAACGCCGCCCGGCGTCAGACAAAACAGCGCAATGGATAAATCAGGCCTGACGGTACTCATGGCTGAATCCCGCATCATAAAGTTTTGAATAGTGATACTCATCACCGAGGAACGGCCCCACCAGAATCAGCGCCGTCTTACAAATACCGGAAGCTTTTACCCGTTCAGCGATATCCGCTAAGGTAGCGCGCACAATCTGGCAGTCTTCCCATGTCGCTTTGTAAACTACCGCAACCGGTGTTTCTGGCGGATAACCGCCCGATGTGAGCTGCTTAACGACTCCGGTAATATCCTGAACCGACAGAAAAATCGCCATCGATGTTTGATGGGCAGCAAAGGATTCCAGACTCTCCTTGGGGGGCATCGGCGTTCGACCTTCAATACGCGTAATAATCAGGCTTTGCGAAACCTCCGGTACGGTATATTCCACCCCAAGCTGAGAAGCCGCCCCCAAAAATGAGCTTACCCCCGGTACAGAAACGAATGAGATTCCGTGTTCCGACAGCACTTCCCCCTGCTCACGAATAGAGCCATACAGGGATAAATCACCGGTTTGCAGACGAACCACGAGCTTGCCGGCCTTAACTCCGCCGATCATCAGGTCCGTAATTTGGTGTAACGTCAGGCTGGCACTGTCATGACATTCTGCGTCTGCAGGGCAATACTCCAACAGTTCAGTATTAATCAGCGAGCCGGCATAGATAACCACCTGAGCCTGTTGTAACAGACGGTAGCCTTTTAAGGTGATCAGGGTTTTATCCCCCGGTCCGGCGCCAACAAACCATACTTTGCTGGTATCAAAATCAAAACGTTCAGGCACGACACTCCTCCTTCAGACAGGAAATAAGATAAGCGGGATTATTCGGTTTGAAATAGTGCCCCTGCCCCAGTGAAGTCAACGCACCTATCTGAAGTTCGCAGCAGTCAAGCTGTGTCACCCGGCAGGTTTGGAGATACGCCAGTGCTTTGGTCAGGTTTTCGAGCAGAATAAAGGTCATCACCAGGCGACCGCCTGACGGTAAATGTTGCAGCGACCAGTCAACTAACTCCGTCAGTTGACCACCGGTTCCGCCAATAAAAATGGCATCAGCCGTTTCCGCAATATCGACCGGAGCCATGCCGGAGATAATCCGGATATTGTGGCAATCAAAATGCCGACAGTTTTCAGCGATCAGACTCAACGCAGACTCATTGCGCTCAATGGCAATCACGTCCAGATTCGGGTAGCGTAAAGCGGCTTCAATAGAAATACTTCCGGTGCCGGCGCCGATATCAATCAATCGCCGTGCATGGCGTAAATCCAGCCGTTCCAACGCCAGCAGCCTTACCGGCTCTTTAGTCATTGGCACCCGGTGCCCGCGCAGAAATAGTTCATCGTTCATTGAGAATCACCACTACGTTGATGTCATAGTCAGACCCAACTTCGTCGGGTTTAAGATAGGTAATTCGCTGACTTTGCTGAGATAAGTTCTCGCCAATCACCATAAATCGCTGCTGACCGCGCGCTAAAATCTGATCGGCAATTTCACGCGGACCGATGATTTTATCGGTCACCATGCCAATTTTGGGATGAGATAAAAGCCAGTCGAAATCGGGCCTGCGCCCGTGGCTGCTGGTGAGATAGATGTCATTCATATCCAGATGAATCAGCGAGCACAGATACTGAACCGCACTGATGCCGGGAAGAATGCGGATATTCTCAGGTCTGAAATATTCGGCGATCCGTTTGCCGATGCCATAGAACAGCGGATCGCCGGAAGCCAGTACCACGACGTTTTTCTGCTGGTGCAGCTCAAGCCATTTCATCAGAGAATAGATATCTGAACTAAGCCGTTTGGTCTCACCGTTAAAATGGGGAAATATCGCTAAATGGCGTTCTCCGCCGACCAGAATATCGGCCCGTGCGACGGCGTTCAGTAATGCCTGAGTGTGATGGTCCGGCGCTCCCGGGCCAACGCCGACAACGGTAATCATCGGAAGTCCTCCACGATCTCACTCACCGGGCGATTGCTGCCCAAGACCTGATTTTCAAAAGAAAACATTACCGCGTCGCACTTCGGTTTATCACTAGAGAACCGCAGCATTTGGTCGACACGGAAACAGATCTTTCGGGCTATTTGGTGATAAACCGCTTGCCAGCCGCGTTCAGCAATCAGCTCAATCGCCGCCTCGGTGGTGTCGCACCGATCTACCGCCTGAAGCAGTTCAACAGGTGCCCCCATCAGAGCCAAATGTGAGATCAAGGTTTCCATGCGACCATCAGCAATATGACTGTGGGTATGGAAAATTCCGGCGGCAATCTTCACCAGCTTACCGGGGTGCCCCACTAAAACCACATGGCGGAAACCCAGCCGGACCGTTTCCTGTAACATGTAGCCGACAAAATTGCTCATAGTGACGACATAATCGCCATCGATAGACATTTGCTGACTGACAAAGCGTTCGCCGTGGTTACCGGGCACCAAAATGATTTTCTCTAGCCCGTTGGCTCGCTTCATTTCCAGTTCAATAGACAAAGAGCGTTTCCAGCTCTCTTCTGACATAGGCGTTACAATGCCGCTGGTACCGATAATTGAAATACCGCCTTTAATACCCAGCCTGTCGTTATAGGTTTTCTTTGCCCGTTCTTCGCCTTCCGGCGCAAAAATCACAATCTCAGCCCCGCGATTAGGGCCAATAACATCGCGTACCGCCTGCTCAATGGTTTGCCGAGGGGTTTTATTAATTGCCGCACAGCCGACGGGTAAGCCGACGCCGTTGCGCGTAACCCGCCCAACGCCCTCTCCGCCTTCAAGCCGTATAACGCCGCCATCGTTGAGTGACACTCTGGCGTAAATCAGCATGCCGTGAGTCGCATCAATATCATCGCCGCCGTCTTTACGAATAGCTGCTGAGGCCTGCTGACCTTCAATCAGCGGCTGTTCAACGTTTAAAAACAGCGCGACGCCTGACGGGGTCACAATGGAAACTTGATTAATCACCTGCTGGCGTAACACCATCAGCGCCGCGACTCGCGCGGCCGCCGTTGCGCAGGAACCGGTGGTATACCCTTTGCGCAGCGCTTTGCCTTTATGCCAGACCACGCCGAGATTGGCACTGCTGTCCGGCGGGCTTATCTGATTCATACCGCCTCCGGCATCCGGTACAGGATGGCGTTAATAATGGCGGCCGCCACGTTACTCCCGCCTTTTCGTCCTTTGGCGGCAATGTAGTTTAAGTCACTGTCAATCAGCGCATCCTTTGACTCTTCGGCCCCGACAAAGCCAACCGGCACGCCCACAACGGCAGCCGGGCTGACCCGATGCTCCATCAGTCGAAACAGCGCAGTCGGCGCATTGCCGAAAACAAATATCTTTTCTTCCGGCTCCTGCAGGGCAATATCCACCGCCGCCATCGAGCGGGTAATCTGTTGGTCTTTTGCCATCTGGACCACCCGCGGGTCACTGATATAGCAACGGCACTGGCTGCCATACTGGGCAAGGCGGGTTTTATTGATACCCGAAAGCGCCATAGTGGTATCGGTATACAGGGTACAGCCGCGCTGAATAGCCTGACGGATAGTCGCGATAACATCGGGGGAGAAATGAAGAATATCCAGCCAGTCAAAGTCTGCGGTGGTATGGATAACCCGCTTAATGACCGCTTCCCGATCTTGATCGGCAAAGCGATATTCCGGCCGCGCTTCATGAATAATGTCACTGATAATACAAAAACTGTTTTCTTCTATTTGTGCGGGTTTTTGAATGTAATTCATGAAGCTGCGATCCTTATATCATCAGGTTAAACAGGCTATATAACAGCGCAAACAGCAGCAGAGCCATCACCGATGCAACCTTCATCAGCTGCGTCGTTTTAGTCATATCATCAAGGGTGATTTCACGCCGTTCGTCGCCTATCCATGGTTTTTCAACCCGTTGGTTAAAATAGGTATTTGGCCCGCCAAGGCGTACGCCTAAGGCTCCTGCTACCGTGGCTTCTGACCATCCGCTATTCGGGCTTTTGTGCTGATAGCGATCCCGCCAGCCAATATGCAACGCCTGACGGTAATCCAGCTTTAGCCACCAGGCGGCCAGTGCCAATAGCAGCCAACCGAGGCGGGCCGGGATCCAGTTAGCCACATCGTCGGCCCGGGCTGAGAACATGCCGATAGCCTGAAATTTTGGCGTTTTGTACCCCACCATCGAGTCCAGCGTATTAACCGCTTTATATGCCATCGCTAACGGAGCCCCGCCCAGCATCAGGAAAAACAGCGGGGCTATAACGCCGTCAACGGTGTTTTCTGCCACGGTTTCCGTTACCGCTCTGGCTATTTGTGGTGGCGCTAACTCAGCGGTATCTCGACCCACGATCCACGAAAGCTTCTCGCGGCTTTCTGCCAGATCGCCCTTTTTCAGCGCCTGATAAACCTGATCGGCGGCATCGCTCAGGCTTCGGGTCGCCAGAGTGGTATAAATCATCCACACTTCTACGGCGCATCCCAGCCAAAACTGGATACCAAAAGCCAGTCTGAGTACCCAATAACTGGCCAGCCAGGCCGCTCCCACCACCACCAGCCAAAGTACAATGCCGCCCAGTTGCAGGCCCGACTCCGTTTTACAGCGGCTGCGAATCATCGCTTCCGTTTTACTAATAAGTTCGCCAATCCAGCGCACCGGATGCGGCCAGCTTTGGGGGTCTCCCAATTTCAGATCTAATAGAAAAGCAATAAACCAGGTGAAAATACTCATAGATGTTCCCGCGCGATTTCAAGCCAACGGTGGAGTAAACCAGGCCGTTGAGCAAAGTGGACGTGTAAATAACTGGCCAGCGTATTACCATTTTGGTATCCGCCCTGCCAGCATTTTTCAATCACGCCATCTCGCCGTTTAGTGATATCGAAGACCGGATCAAGATCTGAGTTAAAATCGGAATAGTGAAATTCATGCCCGCGCAGGGTTTCACCTTTAGCTATCAGAGTGGTGTCGCGGTTAGCTTTAGCTTCACAATAGCCAAAGCGGGTCAGCCGCTTTTCCATATGGCTTTGGCCGGCAATCAGCCCGACCATCGTATGGCGAACGCCTTGTGCATCGGTCAGCGTTTCACCTAAATACATCAGCCCGCCGCACTCGGCGTAAATAGGAATCCCTTTCAGGTGTGCCTGTCGCAATGACTGATACATTGAGCCGTTAGCGGCCAGTTGCTCGGCATACAGTTCGGGGTATCCGCCGCCGATATACACCATCTGACATTCCGGTAGCTGGCTGTCGTAAAGCGGACTAAAGCGCTTTATCACCACGCCGGACTTTTCCAGCAATGCCAGATTGTCGGGGTAATAGAAGTTAAAGGCTGAATCTTCAGCTAAAGCCAGCGTTAACCCGTGGCCCAGTTGAGGGTCAATAAGCCCCTCAACGCTGCCGATGGGTGGTTCATTAAGCCGGACCAAATCAAGCAGCTTGTCCAGCTCAACCGTCGCTTCTATTTGTTGTGCCAGAACCTGCCAGCGCTGTTGTTGTAAGCCTTGCTCAGGTAAGCATTGCGCTGATAAGGATTGCGCTGATAAGGATTGTTCACGGGCAGGATTAAGGCCAAGATAGCGTGAAGGCAGTTCAATATCAGGCATTACCGGCATGCGTCCCAATACGGGGATGCCACAATGTTGTTCAATAGCCTGTTTGAGTAGTTGGTAATGGCTGTCACTGTTAACCCGATTGACCAGCACGCCGGCGATATTGACCGAAGGGTCAAAGTGCTGAAAGCCCATGACCGTTGCGGCTATTGAGGTGGATACTCCTTTGCCATCAACTAATAAAATAACCGGGCATCCCAGTTGTTTAGCCATGGCCGCGGTGCTGCAATAGTTCAGGCCGGTACCGTAGCCGTCATAAAGCCCCATAACGCCTTCGATCACCGCAATATCTTTATCGACTAAACATTGGTTAAACAGGCCATTAAGAATTGAGGCCGGTAGCATAAAAGCATCAAGATTACGGCTGGCAACGCCGGTAACCGCGGTATGCCAACCGCTATCGAGATAATCTGGTCCGATTTTGAAAGGTTGTATACGCATCTGGCGAGCCATTAAGGCGCGCATCACGCCAAGCGTTATGGTGGTTTTACCACAACCACTGGCAGTACCTGCAATCACAAACGCGTATTTTTGTTGCTGATGCATAACCTTTCCTAAAAATGCCAGAACCTTGTTATCAGACAAAATGAAAAACCCTGTATTCAATTAGGCAATACACAGTCCGCATACGGAAAATTTATTTTATATAACGTTTCATTAACCCAAATATATATAACAATAAATGTATCAATATTGTTATTACATTGTGAGCTTATATTTTAAATCGGCAAAAAATAAAGATCGTCTTCTTCATTTTTAAAATACACAACTTAACTTATATAAACACACTACCATTCATTTTTTGTGACAACACTCATAATTATTATTGATTAATTATATTTCCGTACAAAAAACACCCTCACATTTATAAAAAAACAAAAGAATAAATAGTAACACGCATTTTAATATATTTTTCCAAAGTCTTCATTCTTGTAAAAATTCAAATCAAAATCACATTTTATTGATTTTTAACGATATTAATTTACCAAAAATAGGAAATTTAATTCATTACATATTTTAAAGAGGTCATTCCGTAAAATGATTAAATAATGAGATCGAAGTCAAATTTATTATTATTTTATTAATGGATAATGCGACGGATTTTAAATTAGCGATAAAAGTTACTTATATAAAAATCACCAGCTACTCATTCAGAATAAATAGCAGTTAAATAGTCATATATCTTCTCAGTCATATAGGTAATCTAATGAACAAAGGAAAAGTATGGTTAGTTGGAGCGGGTCCCGGAGATCCCTCTTTGATTACAGTAAAAGGATTACACTGTATTCGGGAAGCTACAGTTATTGTTCACGATCGCTTAGTTAATCCTAAACTTATCGCTCAGGCTCCGGATACTTGCCAGATTATAAACGTCGGAAAAACGCCTAATCACCATCCGGTCCCTCAGGAACAAATTAATCAAATATTGATTGACCATGCACTGGCAGGAAAAAATGTCGTACGCCTGAAAGGCGGTGACCCGTACGTTTTTGGCCGTGGTGGTGAAGAAGCCGAAAGCCTGTCCCGACATAAAATTGCCTTTGAGATTATCCCCGGCATCAGCTCTTCAATTGGTGGCTTAGCCTATGCAGGAATTCCGGTTACCCATCGAGATTACTCTTCCAGCTTTCATGTCGTCACCGGGCATTTATGTCAGGGTAATGAGCCACAAAACTGGCATGCGTTGGCAAAAACAGAAGGCACACTGATTATTCTGATGGGAATGACCCGCCAGGAAGAGATCTGTAAGCTATTAATTGAGGGCGGAAAATCACCCGATACGCCAGCTGCGGCAGTAATGTATGCCAGTCAACCACGCCAAAAAATCGCTAAAGGCACCCTGTCTACCTTAAAACAAGAGATTGAAAATCAAAAATTACATGCCCCGGCACTAATTGTGATTGGCAACGTGGTCAATTTAAGCGAAATTCTCTCTTTCGCATCGACTCAGGTCGATATTAGCCATGAGTCTCTCCAGCTAGTAGAGGCAATGTAACAACCGAAATACAGGAAAAAACAATGAGTGAACACGGTGGAAATACGGTCGAAGTTGCCCAAAAAATGGGGATCTCTGCTGACTCATTGATTGATTTCAGTGCCAATATTAACCCGCTCGGCGCCCCCGAGCGGGTTAAAGCAGTGATTAAAAATAACCTCAGCCGTATCGAAAAATATCCGGATGTGGAATACCGCCATTTGCATCAGGTTTTGGCTAATGCCCATCAGTGTGAAAGCGCATCCGTTATGGCCGGTAACGGAGCAACTGAGTTAATTTATGCGGTAGTCCGTTATTTAAAACCCAAGCGGGCGCTGTTATTAACCCCGGGCTTTGCCGAATATCGTCGAGCACTACAGGCATTTTCTAATGGCCAAGTAGAAATAGTTGATTATCCTTTGCGGGAAGAACAAGGATTTCAGCCCGATATGCACTTGCTTGAAACGCTGGCAGAGGTTCAGCCAGACTGCCTGTTTATTGCCACGCCAAACAATCCAACCGGATTAATGCCCGACCAACTATTCTTGCAGGCGCTGGTTGATTACTGCGAACAACAGGCTATTGCCCTAATCGTCGATGAAGCATTTATTGACTTCTTACCTCAGTCTGAAAGTTTAATTGCTCGAATAAACACCACCCGCCACCTGTATATTCTACGTTCCCTGACCAAGTTCTTCGCGATTCCCGGATTACGCCTTGGTTACATGGTGAGCGGCGATAGCCATGGAATAGCCCGGATGAAGAGCCAGCAAGAGCCCTGGTCAATTAATGCCTTTGCCGCACTAGCCGGTGAAGTCCTGCTGGATGACCATCAGTATATTGCTGATACTCATCGCTGGTTAAAACAACAACAGCAGTATTTATGGACTCAGCTTTCAGCCTTTGATGCCTTGACCGTTTGGCCGCCAACGGTTAATTACCTGTTCTTTCGCTGCAACCGCCAAGGTTTTAACCTGCAGCAGGCTCTGCTGGAGCATCGAATTCTGATACGCCATTGCAAAAATTATCCCGGCCTGAATGAAAACTACTATCGGGTAGCCGTGCGCAGTAACGCAGAAAATCAGACGCTGATTAACGCGCTGCATAAGGTATTTTCTCATGGCTGATGCCCGTTGCCCGGCCTCATGCGGCGAACTGATTCAGGGCTGGATACTGGGCAGTGAAAAGCTGATCTCTTGCCCGATAGATTGGTACAGCCAAGTGTCCGTCACCGAAGGTACACCGCAACAGGATGAACGCCCGCGCATGCGCCAGATGGCCGAACGGGTACTGAATTACTTCGGTGAGCCCCCGGAGCTCTCCGCCAATTTATGCATTGAGTTTGAATCAACGATTCCGGTAGCTAAAGGCATGGCCAGCAGCACCGCAGACATTGCGGCAACGGCTAAAGCGACGGCAAAGCTGCTTGGCCAGTCACTGGATAACGATGCCATTGCCCGTTTATGCGTTCAACTCGAACCGACAGACAGCACTATTTTTGACCGGCTGACCCTGTTCGATCACCAGACGGCCCTAACGCGCATCTCTTTTTCATGGGTACCTGAGATCGATATTTTACTGCTGGAAAGCCCGCTCAGCCTGCTGACTGAAGATTACCATCGTCTTAATCGCCATCAATTACTGCTTAATCAGGCAGGCGAACTGGAAAAGTCCTGGCAACAATTTCGCTTAGCCGATGAAAAACAAGACTGCTTTCGGCTGGGTGAAGCAACAACCCTAAGTGCAGTTGCCAGCCAATCCATTTTACCCAAGCCACAGTTCCAGCAATTAATGGAGCTGGTTGAACAAAGCGGTATTTATGGTCTGAATGTCGCCCACAGTGGCAGCGTTGTCGGACTGTTACTGGACAGCAGCCGGCATGACGTTGATTACCTTAGGTGGTCACTCAGCCAAAAACAGATAATCAAGCACTACCCCCACCTTCACCTGGTCAAAATGACCTCGGGCGGCGTGCGCTAATTGAAAGGGAAACAAAAATGGATTTCATGCCTATCTTCTGTGACCTGAAAGAGAAGCTGTGCCTTGTGGTGGGAGGCGGTCAAATTGCCAGCCATAAAGCAGAATTACTATCAAGGGCACAGGCCAGACTGACTATTGTTGCTCCGACCTTTAACCATCGGCTACTGGAGTTGGGGAAGAACGCCAACGTCAGCTTAGTGCAGGAAGCCTTTAGTGAGCACTGGCTGACCGGATGCTGGCTGGTGATTGCCGCAACGGATGATCCGGTAATCAATCAGTCGATATACCACTGCGCGACTCAACGACAGATTTTCTGTAATGTCGTTGATGACCCGCTACAGACTTCGTTTATTACTCCGGCATTGATTGACCACTCTCCGATTATTATCGCCCTTTCTACCGGCGGCAACGCACCAACGCTCAGTGGGTTATTACGCCAAGAGATAGAGTCTCACCTTTCAACCGCATCGCTGGACCCGCTGTCAACGCTGGCAACCTTAGCGGGCAGCCTGCGGCAAAGGGTAAAAAACTATTTTCCGGCCGTTCATATTAAGCATCAGTTCTGGCTGAAATTTTTCACCGACAAAATGCTGATTAACGCCGTTGAACATCATGACACCTTAGCGATTAATGTGCATATCCAGCGTTTACTGACCGAGTCTGGTGCGGTATCACTTAATGAGAACCGTTCAAATTAGCTAATAACCCTATATAGCCGACGATACAAATAATAATAACTGACCAGGCAATGAAATTTCTTAAATTAAATTTACCTGAATCACTAATTGAGGAAAATAAACTCATACCACAGAAAATAATAAAACATGGCCCAGCTCACAAAATATTTTAAAAGCATAATTACTACATAGATCACAATATTTGAAAAAATAAATAACCCGGCAATTGTTAATATAATGTTTAATTAAATAAATATGATTAAAAATAAAATAACATACTGATAAATAAAGAATTAATAAAAACAAAAGCCTCAAGTTTACTTTAGGATATTTAATTAAATCATTTTTCAAGATGTCCTGAAAATATATCAATTGTGTTTGACATGTGGAGAAAGCACATTGTAAACCGACAAGTAACAACATTGAACGCCAATAAAAAATGAGTGCGGAATATAACAACCCGCCTATTTAAACTCATAATAAAAATGCATTGATTTATATCAATGTAACGCTATGGCTTAAATTTAATTTCTCGAAGCTAAAAATTAAATAAGCCCCCAGTAATTCAAGATGCGAGAAGACAGTAAGTCTGTGAGCACTCCGACTTGAAGTATCAAGGGTATATACCAACTGTAACCTACATAGAGGACTTAACATGCAAAAACCAACAATCGTTATGGGCGTAATCGGTGCAGACTGTCATGCCGTTGGTAACAAAGTTTTAGACCGCGTTTTTACGATGCATGACTTCAATGTCATTAATCTCGGCGTGATGGTCAGCCAGGATGAATATATTGATGCGGCCATTGAAACCGGTGCTCATGCCATTATCGTCTCTTCTATTTACGGACACGGCGATATCGACTGTATGGGCATGCGTGAACGCTGCATTGAACGTGGTATCGGTGATATCCCAATGTATGTAGGAGGCAATCTGGTTATCGGTAAGCATGATTTCTCAGAAATCGAAACTAAGTTCAAAGCAATGGGTTTTAATCGGGTGTTCTCTCCCGATACCGACCTTGAACTGGTTTGTTCACTAATGAAAAGCGACATTGAACAAGCCCTGCACGCTGAACCTGTCGCAGAGGCCGTGCAATGATCACCGTTTCTATCGATATCGGCTCCACTTGGACTAAAGGAGCGGTATTTGAAGTTAAGGGTGAGGCGGGAAATAACGACAGGGTCGAATTAAAAAATAGCGCCTTATTCCCCACAACGCCTCATCATTTGGCGGAAGGCTTCTTTTCAGTACTCAATAAAATACTGAATGTCTCTGATGCCAGGCCCTTACTGGCATCCGGTGAAATAAATTTGGATTACTCCTCTTCGGCAAAAGGAGGATTGGCCGTTGCGGCCTTAGGTCTGGTGCCTAATATTACGCTGGAATCAGCAAAAGTAGCCGCTCACTCCGCAGGGGCTAAAGTTTCTCAGCACTTTGCTTATAAGCTAAACAAGTCCGATATTCTGGCGCTTGAGAGCTCACCGCCGGACATTCTGTTATTTACCGGAGGGACTGACGGCGGAGACTGCGGACATGGTTTAGCCAACGCCCGCCTGCTGGCTAAGTCAGACCTTAACTGTTCGATTATCTATGCCGGAAACCGCGACCTGCAGGATGAAGTTCGTGACATCCTCGGGCACAAAGATTTAACCGTGGTTGATAACGTTTTGCCGAGCCTGGATAACCCGAATCCATTTGGTGCTCGCAAAGCGATTTGTGACATTTTTCTCAGCAAGATTGTAAAAGGAAAAGGTCTGGACGATATCGTCGAACAAACCGGCGAAGACCCCCTGCCAACCCCTTATTCCGTATTTGAACTGGTACACCAAATCCGTGAAAACATTCCTGAATGGGAAAACTTCATGTTAATCGACATGGGGGGAGCGACTACCGACGTTTACTCATCGTGCACTAACACCTTTTCACCGGATACGGTTATGCACGGGCTACCCGAACCGTTAGTTAAACGTACGGTAGAAGGTGATTTGGGGATGCGAGTTTCCGCCATTATCGCTGGTGAAACCGGTGCTCCGTTAGTGGCTCACTATTTTCATCATCAACAGCCCAAAATTGATGCTTTCCATCAATACCTGAAATACATCACCGCCTGCCCCGACTATCTGCCACAAACCGATGATGAAAAGATATTCGACCGATTACTGGCCGGAATTTGCATCGGGTATGCCACCGAGCGTCATGCCGGTACCAAAGTGCAGGTATGCACTTGCTCCGGAACCATTGACCTTCAGGTCGGGCGGGATTTAAGTCGCCTCAAGAAGGTTGTCGGCACCGGCGGATGGCTCTCCAGAGCTGACCGGTTCGATATTCATCACTGGTTGAAATACCGAGAGTTAAATGATGACGGTAAGCAGGTGCTATTGCCCGATGAGTTTGAGTACTACCGAGATACACAAGGTTTATTTCCCCTGCTAGCAAATGTCGCCCGTCGTTTCCCTAAAGCGGCTGCACAGACTGGTGTTCAGATTTTAAATAAATAGAAGGTTGGAGCCATGATGGAACTTAGAAACAAAAAAATTGCGTTAGATGAGTTTATGTCAGAGCGTAAGCAAGTCTTACAGACCTGGCACACCGGTAAAGAAGTCACTAACTTTGAGGACGGTGTTAAATACCAACAGACCATCCCGGAGTCAAAAAACTTTGCTAAGGCGCTGTTTGAAGCCGACCGTAAAGGCATTACGCTGAGCCAACCTCGGGCCGGTGTTGCACTGATTGAAGAACATATTCAGCTGTTAAAAACGCTGCAAGAAGACTGTGACTTACTGCCAACCACCATTGATGCCTACACCCGCCTTAATCGCTATGAAGAAGCCGCCGTGGGTATTCAAAGATCCATCGAGGCCGGAACCTCTAAGCTAAACGGCCTGCCGGTAGTTAACCACGGTGTAGCCGCCTGTCGTGGAATCACCGAAGTTCTGTCTAAACCATTACAAATTCGCCATGGCACACCGGATGCCCGCCTGTTGGCTGAAATCGCCATGGCCAGCGGATTTACCAGCTACGAAGGCGGCGGAATTTCTTACAACATTCCTTATGCAAAACGGGTCACGCTGGAAAAATCCATCCGCGACTGGCAGTACTGCGACCGCATGATTGGCGTATATGAAGAACACGGCATTCGAATTAACCGTGAGCCATTTGGCCCGTTAACCGGCACCCTGATCCCACCATTTATCTCCCATGCAGTCGCCATTATTGAAGGCTTATTGGCACTGGAGCAAGGGGTCAAATCCATTACGGTGGGTTACGGTCAGGTCGGCAACCTGGTTCAAGATATCGCCGCTATCCGCTCTCTGCGTGAACTGGCCCATGAGTATTTCCATGAAAACGGCTACGAAAACTATGAGTTAAGTACCGTATTCCACCAGTGGATGGGCGGATTCCCTGAAGATGAATCTCGCGCCTTCGCGGTTATTTCATGGGGTTCTGCGGTTGCCGGTATGGCCGGTGCGACCAAAGTCATCACCAAGAGCCCGCATGAGGCATACGGTATTCCTACCGCTGCCGCTAACGGTCAAGGGCTAAGAGCCTCTAACCAAATGCTGAACATGGTACGCGATCAGAAATTCCCACCTTGTCCGGAAGTCGATCGCGAAGTAGAGCTGATCAAGCTGGAAGTCCGCGCAGTAATGAAGAAGGTACTTGAGCTGGGTGAAGGTGACATTGCTATCGGTACCGTACGCGCCTTTGAAGCCGGCGTGCTGGATATTCCGTTTGCACCCGCTAACTGCAACTCAGGCAAGATGATGCCGATTCGTGATAACAACGGTGCCATCCGCGTGTTCGATGCCGGTGCGATTCCGTTACCAAAAGATATCTTAGCGCTACATCAGGGTTTCATTGCTGAACGCGCTAAAGAAGAAGGCCGCCAGCCGTCATTCCAAATGATTATCGATGACATTAACGCAGTATCCCACAGTAAATTAATAGGAAGACCATCATGAAAATTAAAAAAGCCCTATTTACCGCAGGTAACTCATCCTTCTATTTTGACGACCAGCAGGCCATCAAGAATGGCGCGGGCTTAGACGGTTTCGTCTACACCGGCGATCCGGTAACACCCGGGTTTACCTCTATTCGTCAGGCCGGTGAATGCGTTTCTGTTCAGCTGATTTTAGAAAACGGCGCTATCGCGGTGGGTGACTGTGCTGCGGTTCAGTACTCCGGTGCCGGCGGTCGTGACCCGCTGTTTTTAGCCGCCAACTTCGTTCCGTTCTTAGAGCAGCATATTAAACCGCTGCTTGAAGGTCGCGACGTGAGTGAGTTCCGCACCAATGCCCGTTTCTTCGACGAATTGTCCATTGAAGGAAAGTTACTCCACACCGCAATCCGCTACGGCCTGTCTCAGGCGCTGCTGGACGCAACCGCATTAGCTACCGGCTGCCTGAAAGCCGAAGTGGTATGTAAAGAGTGGAATCTTCCGGTCGTGGCCGAGCCTATTCCTCTGTTTGGCCAGAGCGGTGATGACCGTTATATCGCCGTCGATAAGATGATTATCAAAGGCGTTGACGTTCTGCCTCACGGCCTTATCAACAACGTTGAGCAAAAGCTGGGTTATAAGGGCGAGAAGCTGCGTGAATATGTAAGCTGGCTGGCTAAGCGCATCAGTGACTTACGGGTTGATCCTAATTATAAACCGAACCTGCATATTGACGTTTACGGCACTATCGGCCTGATTTTCGATAAAGATCCTATTCGCTGCGCTGAGTACATTGCCAGCCTGCAAGAACAGGCCGGTGAGCTTGAACTGTATATTGAAGGCCCGATTGACGCCGGAAATAAGCCAGACCAAATTCGCCTGTTAACCGAGATCACCCGCCATCTGGAAAAACTGGGCTCTAAAGTCAAAATCGTGGCCGATGAGTGGTGTAACACTTATCAGGATATTATCGATTTTACCGATGCCGGCAGCTGCCACATGGTGCAAATCAAGACTCCGGACCTGGGCAGTATCCACAATATTGTTGATGCCGTTCTCTACTGTAATAAGCACGGTATGGAAGCCTATCAGGGCGGAACCTGTAACGAAACTGACGTCAGTGCGCGGACATGTGTTCACGTTGCGGTTGCATCACGTCCTATGCGGATGTTGGTTAAACCGGGCATGGGCTTTGATGAAGGCCTGAACATTGTGTTTAACGAGATGTCACGCACCATTGCGCAACTGAATGCAAAAGGCTAACTGATATGTCTAAAACATTTAAAATTCTGTCTCCGACAGCCATTTTAGGCTACGGATTCCCTGAAGAAAGCTTTCGTAAAGCGATGGAAGAGTCGCCTGATTTAATCGCAGTCGATGCCGGATCTTCGGATCCGGGCCCGCACTATCTCGGCGCCGGTAAGCCCTTTACCGACCGTACCGGCGTAAAACGTGATTTGCGCTATATGATTACCGCCGGCGTTAAAAATAATATTCCGGTGGTTATCGGTACGGCCGGTGGTTCAGGCGCCGCGCCTCATCTTGAGTGGTGTCGTCAAATCATTTTGGAAATAGCGGCCGAAGAGAAGCTGAGCTTTACTATGGCGCTTATTCCTGCCGATATCGACAAAAAGGTGGTTCATCAGGCCCTTGACGATGGCAAAATTCAGTCACTGGACTTCGTCCCTGAATTAACCCATAGCATCATTGATGAGACCACTTATATTGTGGCGCAGATGGGCATTGAGCCTTTTCAGGAAGCGCTGGAAGCCGGCGCTCAGGTGGTGCTTGGCGGCCGGGCATATGACCCAGCCTGCTTTGCCGCCCTGCCTATCCTTAAAGGCTTTGATGAAGGCCTGGCGCTGCACTGCGGCAAAATTCTGGAATGTGCGGCCATTGCTGCTACACCAGGTTCAGGCTCAGACTGCGCCATGGGTATTCTGGATGAAACCGGCTTTACGCTAAAAACCTTTACGGAAAAGCGCCAGTTTACCGAAACCTCGGCGGCGGCTCATACCCTATATGAGAAGTCAGATCCTTACTTCTTGCCGGGCCCCGGTGGCGTATTGAATCTGAGAAACTGTAGTTTCAAAGATGCAGGCCACGGTCAGGTTCGCGTCAGCGGTTCACGCCATGAAGAGACACCGTATACCGTGAAGCTGGAAGGTGCTCGCCCTGTCGGTTACCGCACTTTGACCATCGCAGGCACTCGTGATTCCATTATGATCGCCGGCATTGACAACATTCTGGTCGAAGTTCGTAAGAGCGTTGAAAAGAACCTGAGCATTAATCCGGATGATGTAAAAATCAATTTCCATCTGTACGGTAAAAATGGCGTGATGGGGGCAATGGAACCGGAGCCGGATACCACCTCTTATGAGTTGGGTATTTTGCTGGACGTTGTCGCCCCGACTCAAGAGATCGCCGACAGTATTTGTTCACTGGCGCGCTCTACCCTGCTCCATTATGGATATGACGGACGTATTGCCACCGCGGGTAACTTAGCGTTCCCGTTCTCCCCTTCTGATATTAGAGTGGGTTTGGTGTATGAATTCTCAATCTATCACTTAATGGAATATACGCCGGACATCGCGTTTAAATTCTATCTGGAAAAAGTGACACCGGAAGGAGTTGTGGCATGAAAAGGTCAATAAGAGAGCTGGCGCGCGTCGTCAGATCTAAAAACGCCGGCCCTTATGAATTAGTTCTGGATATATTATTTAAAGACAGCGAAATATATTCCAGAATTAAAGAGTCGGAGCAATTTAATAAAGAGCTGATTGCCAAACTTTACAAAATTGAACCGGAGCGGGTTCACAGTATTGTTTGGTTCGACCCTGCTAATGCCGTGAAGGTTGTTATGCCACGCAGCATTGTTTCGGGGGCTATTGGTGACACCGATGTTTATGGTGCCCAACAGCATGCGCCCTTATTGAAAATTGAATTTAATATTTAACGGTATATTCCGTTTATTCATTATTAAATAGCCCTCAAATAATTCGAGTTGCAGTCAACGCATCTGCAACTTGAAGTATCACGGGTATAGAACATAAATTCCAAAAATCACCCGGTGCATTGTTGGCTCAACACGGCTTTGCACCGATTTAGATAAAAATAATAAAGGTACTGTTTTTCTTGTTGATATATGCCAAAAAAATATTTGGCGTTGTGCCAAGTATCAAGGGGATAACAACAATTATTGAATAAGACATTTTACTCAGCTGCCCGGGTTAAAAAACCTTGGCGCATAAGGGATAAATAATTATTGAATAATCTTAAGAAAATCATACTGACCTACTTATAAATGGAATCAATATGAAATCAAACAAATTAACCACAATGATCGTATTAGGTTTGATAATAGGTATCATTGTTGGATTTGCAGTCAATAATCTGGCCAGCCCAGAAACGGCTGCCACCTATGCGAAAGACATCTCTATTTTTACCGACATATTTCTACGCTTAATTAAGATGATCATTGCACCATTAATTATTTCAACCTTAGTGGTTGGGATTGCAAAAATGGGCGATGCAAAAACCCTTGGCCGGGTATTCTCAAAAACGCTGTTTTTATTTATCTGTGCTGCATTTATCTCCATCTTGCTGGGCCTGGTTGTCGTCAACCTGTTAGAGCCGGGTGTAGGGATTAACTTTGTTGCTGAAGCCGGTGCCACCGTTGCAGGTATCGAACCTGTTCCGTTCTCATTCAAGGTGTTTATCGCTCACGCTATTCCGACCAGTATTGTCGATGCGATGGCCCGCAATGAAATTCTACAAATTGTGGTGTTCTCTATCTTTATGGGTATCAGCCTGTCGGCAATCGGTGAAGAAAAAGCGGCTCCGATTGTTAAAGTACTTGAGTCGCTGGTCCACCTGATGCTGAAATTAACCGGCTATGTCATGCTGTTTGCACCATTAACGGTGTTTGCTGCAATCTCTGCCATGATCTCCGAACGTGGTTTAGGGGTTCTGGTCAGTGCCGGTATCTTTATGGCCGAGTTCTATATGACGCTGGCCCTGTTGTGGCTCATCCTGATCGGCTGCGGCATTATCATTATCGGCCGCTGTACGCTAAGACTGATCAGGGGTATCACTGAGCCTGCGCTGTTGGCATTTACGACATCCAGTTCAGAAGCGGCATTCCCCGGTACGCTTGAAGCCCTTGAAAAATTCGGTGTCTCAAACAAGATTGCCAGCTTCGTTCTGCCTATCGGTTACTCGTTTAACCTGGTAGGTTCAATGGCCTACTGCTCATTCGCCGTTATCTTCATTGCCCAAGCCTGTAATATCGAGCTGAGCATGGGTGAACAGGTCACCATGTTGCTGATTCTGATGCTGACATCAAAAGGCATGGCCGGTGTTCCTCGTGCCTCGCTGGTGGTTATCGCAGCAACGCTGAACCAGTTCAATATTCCTGAAGCCGGATTAATTCTGCTGATGGGTGTCGATCCGTTCCTCGATATGGGCCGCTCAGCCACTAACGTCATGAGTAATGCCATCGGTGCAGCTCTGGTTGGTCGCTGGGAAGGTGAGCACTACGGCGACGGCTGCCGCGGAAGTGCTAAAGAATGCAACCAAGCGGAAGAGGTTAAAGACGTTAAAGACGCTCGAGGTAGCAAAGGAGTTGAGGAAGACGACAGAATTCCTCAGTTCGTTACCGAAGCGGAAGCGAAGTAAAAGCCCTGCCGGATTTTTGGTTTGGCTTTAGCGTAAAAACGTAAGGCGTATAACTTTGGTTATGCGCCTTACATATAAATAACGGAGTGAATTTTGAGCGCGGTAATAATTTAATCATTCTTAATTAAATTATTATTTAGTGTTATTTAATTAGCTTAGTAGAATCGATAAATTAACCACTCAGACACATAACTCCCCCACCATTTTAAATCCTCATGCAATAAAAATTGGTTTTTGATAAGTTTTTTGTATTTTCACCATCGATTTATCATGCAAAAAGAAGCTTCTTATAACCTGTAAAATATACCAGTAAAAAATATTTTAAAATCAAAATAACCCATTGAACAAAAAGACCAAAATCAGACAAAAAACAGATCAACCAGAGTAAATAAACCACAAAGCCAGTTTAAAATACCAATAAAATTTAAATAAAAAAATTAAACACCGGTTTATTTTTCGTGGAATTAAATGAAAGAAACAAAAAAAACATAATTATGGAAACTATCGATCGAAATTATTTTCTTAAACCACTTAAATACTCATGGACAATAAATAATCTCTTCTATATTTTACGCGCATTAAAACTAGAGTCGCCATGGAAGAGCTATGCCAATCAGACTAGGACCTCATTTATTTAATAATAATGATTACAAGAAACAGTTAACCACATCCTTATTATTCTTTATACCTATTATGGGGTATTCCGCATCAGATCTTAATCAGATTAGCGATCGGCAAATTATTCATCAGCAAGAACGCCAAAAGGCATTAGAAGAACAGCTATCGCCGGAAACACCGGATATCAGAATTAAGTTGCCTTCAGGTAGTTCTGACATTGATGAATTTCCGGTAGAAACCCCGTGCTTTCCTATCGACAAAGTTGAACTCAGCGGCAGCAAATTTTTAACAGACTGGTTATTACTTAAAAACATTGCCAAGCAGGGAAATAATCAGTGTTTAGGTGGAGAGGGAATTAACCTGCTGATGAGTGCGGTGCAAAACCGCATTATTGAGCGCGGTTATGTGACCACTCGCGTACTCGCGCCACCTCAAGATCTATCCTCAGGTATATTAAAACTTCAGATCCTTGAAGGACGCGTCAGTAACATTACTTTGACTCCCGATAGCGATACCTATATCAGAATGTTTAATACCCTTCCCAGCGCTGAAGGCGATCGCCTGAACCTGAGAGATATTGAGCAAGGGCTAGAAAACCTAAAGCGCATTCCTACCGCTCAGGCTGATATTCAGCTTGTTCCCGGTGAACAGCCGGGAGAGACCGAGCTGGCAGTAAGTTGGAAACAGGCACGCCACTGGCGATTAGGTGCCTCGTTAGACGACTCTGGTACGGTGAGTACCGGTCGCTATCAGGGCGGAGTTACCCTGTATTTGGATAACCCACTTTCCATCAACGATACATTTTATATTTCCGGTGGTCATGACCTACAGGGAAGAGGCGAACGCGGAACCAGAAACTACACCGCCCACTACTCTATTCCTTATGAATACTGGACTTTTGGCGTAACCACCAGCTCTTATAACTATCATCAAACGGTAGCCGGCCTGATTGAAAACTATAAGTACAGCGGTGACAGCAATAACCTGACCTTAAGCGCCAGTCGTTTAATTCATCGCAATGCGACACAAAAAACCACCCTGACCTATGACGTCTTAATCAAAGACTCAAAAAACTACATTAACGATACCGAAATCAACGTTCAGCGCAGAAATACTTCAGCATGGCGTTTAGGCTTACAGCATCGCCACTATATTAGTACTGCAACGCTGGACGCAGGAATTACCTATCAACAAGGTACCCGCTGGTTTGGTGCCCAACCGGCACCGGAAGAGTACACAGGCCAGGCGACAGCGCTGAGCAAAATAACCCAACTTTCAGCAAATCTGGACGTTCCGTTCAGCCTGCTCGGCCAACAGTTTAGCTATCGGACCCAATACCAACGCCAGCTCTCTTCATCTACCGCCCTGACCTCTCAAGACCGTTTTTCTATCGGCGGGCGTTGGTCAGTCAGAGGCTATGACGGTGAGCTTAGCTTATCGGCAGACAGAGGCTGGTATACCCGCAATGAACTGGCGTGGAAGATGCCGGAACCCGTACAAAATCACGAATTCTATCTTGGGCTGGATTACGGAGAAGTCGGCGGAAGAGGCAGCGATTATATATTGGGTAAACATTTGGCCGGCGCGGTCACCGGTTTCAGAGGCTACGTGTTTAACACCAGCTATGACGTATTCGCCGGTATTCCGACTTCAAAACCGGATGGGTTCCAGACCGACCCGGTTACGCTTGGGTTTAATCTTAACTGGCAGTATTAAGCCTCCGAAATCAGTCATTTCGGCAGGCTAACTTAACTAAAACAACTAAAAACAAATAACCTATTTTAGAAATGGATATCACATGAATAAGAACCTCTATCGCATCGTATTCAATAAAGCCCGCGGCATGATGATGGTTGTACCTGAAATTGCAGGTACTCACTGTACGGGTTCAACGACCGCCGGTAGCGGGCATAGGTTAAGCCAACTGATAGCCGGTATTTCTCCGTTGACGCTATTCACCAGTCTGGCTCTGGGGTTAATGAGCGTAAGCTTACCCGCTAATGCAAATATTATTGCTGACAAAAATGCCCCCGGCAATCAGCAGCCGACGGTTATCAACAGCGGTAATGGCACGCCACAGGTCAATATACAAACGCCGAGCGCCGGTGGTGTATCTCGTAATACCTACTCTCAGTTTGATGTCGACCAGCGCGGTGCCATTCTGAATAACGCCAATGCGCCGACCAATACCCAACTTGGCGGATATGTGGCAGGTAACCCTTGGCTGGCCAAAGGCGAAGCCAAAATTATTCTCAATGAAGTTAATTCACGAGATCCCAGTAAATTAAACGGATATATTGAAGTTGCGGGCAAAAAAGCACAGGTCGTTATTGCTAACCCGGCAGGCATTACCTGCGATGGCTGCGGATTTATCAATGCCAATCGCGCCACCCTGACCACAGGTACACCCGTTATCAATAACGGCAATCTGGAAGGTTATACCGTCCAGCAGGGAAAAATTATTGTTCAGGGCAAAGGATTAGACAGCAGCCAACAGGACTATACCGATCTGATAGCCCGTTCAGTTGATGTCAATGCCGGTATCTGGGCTAACGAACTCAAGGTTGTGACAGGTAAAAATAAGGTTAGCGCCGATGCCAAACAGATTGAAAAACTGGGCAATAGTGATGCTGACAGCCCGCAGTTTTCAGTTGACGTTGCCGCCCTTGGCGGCATGTATGCCAACAGTATCCATCTGATCGGTACTGAAAACGGTGTCGGAGTTCGTAATGCCGGAACTATTGGTACTCAGGCCGGCTCAGTGGTAGTGACCGCTGACGGGCGCATTGTCAATAGTGGTACGATAAGCAGTGCGCAAAACTTGCAAATCACTACCGCTCAAGACCTGTCTAATAACGGTACGCTGTACGGTAAAAATGATATCCAGATCAATGCTCAGGGCGATATCGCCAATCTTGGTGCTGGACAAATTGGAGCCAACGGTCATATCAATGTAACAGCTCAGGGTGGTCTGACTAATCAAGGTACCCTTGCCGCCGATGGCAAAACGTCGGTTACCAGTCGCCGCGGTATGAATAACAGCGGTACGATATCTTCCGGGCAAAACCTGACGCTTTCGGCCAGCAGCATAGATAACAGTGGCGCATTACAAAGCAAGGGCCCTACGACCATCAATACACCGGGGTACTTTAACAGTACCGCTGGTTCTAAAATTATCAGCAGTGGTTTTTTAAGTATAGACAGCGGTGATTGGCTGACCAGTTACGCCACCGTCTATTCGACTAACGGTGCCACATTCAGTAGCAAAAATGCCCTGTTTAACGGCGGGGCTATCGATGCCGGTTTAGGGGTATCCTTGACGGCCAGCCATATCACCAACGCTGGCTCAATTTACGGCGGTGGTGACACCCAACTGCTGAGCCAAAGCGATCTTATTAATAGCGGAACCATCGGCTCTGACGGCAATATCACGCTGAGCACTCCCGGCAATTTTTCCAGCAGCAATACTATTCACGGTAAAGGCCAACTTTGGCTTAACGCTGGCGGTAATGTCACCAATGGCGGAACCTTGGCAGCAGACAGTGGATTGACGCTCACCACGCCGGGCACGCTAAACAACACCGGTACGTTGTACAGCAAAGGAGGCCTATGGGTGACAGCAAATAGTGCCGTCACCAACTATGGTTCAATGGGGGCTGACGGCGAACTGAGCCTGAGTACTTATGGCTCGTTGTTTAACAACCAGACTCTCTACGGCACTGGCCAAACTACGATTACCGCCAACGGTGAGATCACCAATAACGGCGTGATCGGCACTGACAGTAATCTAACCCTGACCACGCAAAATGCACTGCAAAACGGCAGTACGATTTATGCCAAAGGAAATATAACCATTAGCGCCAGCGGTGCAGTGACCAACGGCGGGACTATCGGAGCAGATCGTGACCTGTCGCTGACCACCGGAGGCAATTTGCTGAATAATGGCACCCTATATAGCCAGGGTGCAGGAAAATACCGCACTGACGGTAGCTTCATCAATAACAACTTACTGCGCAGTGAAAATACATTACTGATCGATGCTCAGGGCAATATCCTAAACGAAGCAGATATCTTCGCCTTAGCGGGGCTTAACCTGAGCTCAGGGCAGAATATCGATAATCATGCACAATTGTACAGCGGTGCCACTTTCAGTCTGTATGCCACCGGAAATATCACCAATACCGCCACGCTCGCTTCATTAAGTAATATGATCCTGTCAGCGAACAGTTTTAGTCACGCCAATAGCGCATTGTTAGCCGCCGGTGTACAAAGCAACGGTCAGTTGGCACCAAGCGGTGGCATCACTATCAACGTTGCACAGTCGGCCAGCTTATTGGGCCAAACCATCGCAGCTGGCGAACTGAATGTTGATGCGAACGGTATTAATCTGGCCGATGCACAGGTTAGTACCGGAGCCATGAGCTTGCAGGCCCACGGTGGCGGTGTAAACGCTGACCGTAGTCAGATCTACGTTAATAACGTCCTAAACGCCAATACCACCAGCCACTGGAGCAATCTCGGCGGCAAAGTGTATGCAGGTGAAATCAATCTAAATGCGGCATCGCTCACCAATGATGCCGCTGGTGAAATCAGCGCACAGTCCACAAAAATTACGCTTAGCAATACCCTGAGCAACCGCGGGCTGATTGATGGCCAACTGACCCGACTACAGGCCGCTCAAATCGATAACTACGGCACCGGTCGCATTTACGGTACATGGTTGGGGCTACAGGCCGATACCATTAATAACCGAGAAGAGAATGGCACCGCCGCGACCATTGCCGGGCGTGAAACGCTGGATATTGGCGCTGGCGTGCTGAATAACTACACCCACTCGCTGATATTCAGCGGTGGCAATATGTCGATTGGCCGGTGGCTGGATGATAACGGCAACGCCACCGGGATGGGTTCTGTGTTGAATAACCATAGTGCGACGATTGAAGCGCTGGGCAATCTACAGCTGTCGACAAGGCTGATTAATAACGTCAATGACCACTTTTTGACCGAGTTTAGGGTAGTGTCGCAGGAAAGCATTCTTGAATATGGAATGAATGCCCGCGCTCAGCATTATTCTCCTGACGAAGTGAGCTTTACTTACTATGGCAATGATATCTCCGTACTGCATACGCCTGACGGTGTGAGCGATGACTACTACACGTTCAACTATGTCCGAACCACGCAGGAAAACGTCATCACCGAAACCGACCCAGCGAAAATTTTATCCGGCGGTAATCTGCTTATCACCGCAGACACGGTGAATAACGATAAAAGCCAAATCGTGGCCGGCAACACGTTGAATATTGTCGCCAACACACTGAATAACACCGAAATCACCGGCACCCGCATCATTAGTGAGCGGGGGCCGATGATACATTATTATCCAACGCCGATTGGAGGCAAAAAGGTTCAAGGGCATCACGAATATTATTATTCTCCGGCGGATGTCTATCAAAACATCACGCTAAAAGCCTCTGAAACCGTGGGCAACACCCAGCCTAATGGCAGCGGTGCGTCCATTGCCGAGCGCCAGGAAGGTAACCTGCCGAGCGGTGGTACTAATGGGATCAGTATTGACCGGGTCAATATTCAGCTACCGGGCATGACCGACGTTAGTGTGGTCACTCGCCCACCGAGTATGAATATCGCCTTACCTAATGCCAGCCTGTACAAAATCAATCCGGCGGTAGGCGGCCAGTATCTGGTTGAAACCGATCCGAAATTTACAAATTACAAAAAGTGGCTGGGCTCGGACTATATGACCAGTCTGGTGAAGTCTGACCCGAATAACGTCTTTAAACGTTTAGGTGATGGTTTTTATGAACAACAGCTTATTCGCGACCAGATTATCAGTCTGACCGGACAGCGTTACCTCAGTGGTTATGCCGACGATGAAGAACAGTTCAAAGCCTTGATGAACAACGGCGTGGCCTTTGCTGAAAAATACAACCTGTCGCTGGGCGTTGCCCTCACGTCAGAGCAGATGGCTAATTTAACCAGTGATATTGTCTGGATGGTCAGTCGTGAAGTGACGTTGGCCGACGGCTCCAAGCAAACCGTTCTGGTGCCGCAGGTTTACGCCATGATTAAACCGCAGGATATTGACAGCAACGGTGCTCTGCTGGCCGGTAAGCAAGTCGGGCTGCAATTAACCGGTGATATGGTCAATCAGGGGCGTATTCTAGCGGGTGATAAGCTAAGCGTGCTGGCGCAGAATATCCAGAATCTGGGCGGCAATATCAGCGGTGCCAATGTGATGCTGGCAGCCCATAACGATATCAATAATATCGGCGGGCTAATGCAGGCCAACGATAGCCTGAGCCTAAAGGCCGGGCACGATATTAATATCACCACCACCACTAACCACAATGAAAAAGGCGGAACCAACAGTTCGTCCCATACCAATATTAATCAGGTCGGTGTGCTGTCAGTGATTAACGATAACGGTAGCCTGTCGCTCTCATCGGGTAACGATATTAATCTGACAGCCGCGCTGATTTCTAACGCGGGCAAAAACAGTGATACCACCCTCTCGGCCGGTAACGACCTGAATATGAATACAGTGACCACTGCCCAGCAGCGGGACTATATCACGGCCAGTAAAAACGGCTCGCGTAAAGAGGCCAGTTCGCAGGATATCGGTACTCAGATTAGCGGTGGCGGCAATGTCACTCTGGTGGCGAAAAACGATATCAATGCCAAAGCCGCCCACGTGGTGGCTGAAGGTCAGTTGGCGGTGGTCGCCGGTAACGATATTAATATTACCGCCGGTCAGTCGACCGACTATGTGGACAGTACCAGTAAATCCACCAGCCGCAGCGGTATGACCAAGACCGTCACCGAAAAACGCGTGGTGCATGATGTCACTTCAGCAGAAAGCAGCAACTTCAGCGGTGATACCGTGCTGATGAATGCCGGGCACGACCTGCGCGTTGAAGGCAGTCAGGTGACCAGCACCAATGATATGGCTCTGCATGCCGGTAACGATCTGGCGCTGACCTCAGCTGAAGAGCATCAATATGATATGGAAATGGTGCGCAAGAAAAAGACCGGTCTAATGAGCTCCGGTGGTATCGGCGTGACCTATGGCAAGATAGATGAAAAATCGACCAATACCACTCACCGTACTACCCAGTTGGCCAGTACGGTAGGCAGTACTGAGGGTAACGTAACCTTAAGTGCCGGTAATAATCTGGCCATTAAAGGCGCAGATGTTATTGCACAAAACGATATCAGCCTCACCGGCAAGAACGTATCGGTAGAGTCGGTTGAAAACCAAACCAATATGAAAGATCTGTATGAGCGCAAGCAGAGCGGTGTAACGGTCGCCCTTTCCGGTGCGGCAGGCAGCGCGTTAAATGCCGCGGTCACTCAGGCCAAGCAGGCTCAGGAAAGCAACGATAGTAAAGTTAAAGCTCTGCAAGAGATCAAAGCTGCCCTGTCGGTAGTTCAGGCCATTCAGGCAATGAATATGGTGCCGGATGGTAATGACGGCTATGTGGGTATCAGTATTTCCGGCGGTACGCAGGTTACTAAGTCAGAAACCAATACTGATATCAGGGCAGCGCAGAGCTCAACGCTGTCTGCCGGTAATAATATATCCATTAAGGCTACCGGCTCCGGCGAAAAAGGCGTAGACGGCGACATCTTTATCAAAGGCAGTGCTATTAATGCCGGCAATGACATCACGTTGGATGCTAACCGCGACGTGACTATTATCGCCGCTGCCAATACCCAACAAACCGACAGTGAAAGCAAAAGCTACGGCGGTAATGCCGGGATCAGCTTTGGCTGGGGAGGTGGTAAAAATGGTCTTCGCTTCTTTGCCGATGCCAACTTCTCGCAGAGTAATATGAATGCTGACGGCCTTTATTGGACTGAAAGCACCCTGGATGCCGGTAATAAGCTGAGTATCATCAGCGGACGAGATACCAGCCTGATTGGCGCTCAGGCCAGCGGCGATTCGATATTTATGGACGTTGGTCGCGACCTGACCCTTAAGTCATTGCAGGATACTGACGACTATAGCTATGAGAGCTTCTCGCTGAATATCAGCGGCAGCTATGGTACTGGCTTTGATGCCAGCCTCGGTATGACCATGGACAAAATGGACAGTACCTGGGCCAGCGTCAATGAGCAGACCGGAATTTCGGCAGGGAAAGGTGGCTATGATATCACCGTGGGTAACCATACCCAGCTCGACGGGGCAATCATTGCCTCTGAAGCCACGGCGGATAAAAACAACCTCGATACCGGTACGCTGGGCTGGAACGATATTAAGAACAAGGCTGAATTCGACGTTAGCCATGTCTCTATGAGTATCGGTTCGGGCGGCGGTGCACCTATGGGCTTCCCGGGCGTTCCGGGGGTGCCAATTATTGTGGCCTATGGTGAGAAAGACTCCAGCACCACCCACTCGGCGATTGCTGAAGGTAATATCACTATTCGTGATAAAGATAACCAGAAGCAGGATGTCGCGTCTATCAGCAACGATACCCAGAATGCCAATAACGTACTGGATAAAATCTTCGATGCAGAGAAGGAACAGAACAGGCTGGAGGCAATTTCACTGGCCGGTGAAATTGGGCAGCAGGTTACGACTATTGCCAACAACATTGGCGTAAAAGCTGCGCAGGATGAGGCGACAACCAAAGCCGATGCACTGAAAGATGCGGCATCCAAAGATCCCGTAACAATTGCACAGGCCCGAGCCGATCTGGCCAAAGACGGTAACATTAATCCGACGCAAGAACAGCTGAATCAGGCAACCTATGATGTGATATACAAAGCCGCATATGACGTAGCCTATGAAAGAGAGATGAAAGACTACGGCACGGGCAGTAACGTAGGTCGGGCGATTCAGGCGGCAGGCGCTGCGCTGGCCGTTGCTATGGGCGGTGGTTCAGCAGGAAATGCGGCGGCGGCGGCTTCAGCGCCGTATTTAGCAAATGGAATAAAACAGTTCGCTGATGCTAATTTCCCGATTGATAAAGATCATCCGGATAATGCCAATCTGATAGCCAAAGTGATTGGTCATGCGGTGGTCGGTATGGTGGTTGCCGAAGGTTCAGGTAATAGCGGTCTGTCCGGTGCGCTAGGTGCGGTCAGCGGTGAACTGATTGCGAAAACTATTGCGGAAGAGCTTTACAATAAAAATCCTGAAAATCTGACAGAAGCCGAACGTAAGTTTATTTTGGATTTAACCACCATAGCTACCGGTATGGCGACTGGGATAGTGTCTGACAGTATGGCTGATGCGGCGACGGGTGCAGCGGCGGGAAGGAATGCAGCCGAGAATAATACGCTGGCCACTGATATTATTATAAAAGGGGGCGGTAAAGTTTGTCTGAATAATCCAGTCTGTCGGACAGAACTTGTCGAAGTTAGCCTAGGGCTTTTAATCAAAGCTGGCGTTTCAGATGAGGTTGCTCGCAGAGTTTCAGAAAACATGTCTGAAGAAGATGCCAATGTCTTAGCGTCTACACTAATGGGAGACGCTAATGGTGCTATAAGGTATCTGACCCTGAAGGCCCTTGAGTATTCAGTAGCCGAGGCAGACCCTCAAGGTACTAAACTAGTTAATCCAATCCCCGATCAACAGGGTGGAACAACACTAATTAATCCAATCCCTGACCAGCAAGGTGGGACGGTGTTGATTAATCCGGATAAGAGCGGGGAGCAAGGGGCTAGTAATACAGGGAATCAGGAAGACGCACCGGATGTTGGTGGAAATAGCTTAGTTAATCCAATACCTGATGGACAAACTAAAGATGATTGGATTTATATTTCTGAAAATGGGGATGCTGGAAAGGGGACCGCACAGGCTGGAAATACGGCTAATAAATTAACACCAGATTCCTTTGTAAATGATGTTACGTTACACAATAGTCAAATAGGAGTGTTGAACCGAAAACAAGGAACTATCTCTGGCGCACATAAGCAAGATGCATTCTTAGAATCGGTAGAGATTACTGGAGCTAAAATTAACCTTAAAGTTACAGATAAAAGTTATCCTGGATTAGTTGAATATAACTATCAAATACCATCTATAGCAGGAAATGGGCCAAATGCCGGAAAAGTTGTTGGGTATAAGGATGTACAGACAAAAACAACTTATGATCCAAATATACTCCCTGATTCAAAAGTTGCAGATATGTCAAATAAAGCCGCTCAACAAGCTGAAAGTTACTTCAAATCCAATCCAGACAATAGGCAGTATTCTGTAAAAGTTGATGGCTATTGGTTTCAAGTAACTAGGGATGCTAAAACTGGTCAGATAAATAATGCGTTTATAACAATGCCTCCAAGAGGATCAAAATGAGTAACACAAGTGCGGGTTGGTTGAGTGAAGTCAAAGATTATCTTTATCAAAATGATGGAAGAGATTTATATGATATTGTTCATCAAGTCTTGTCTTTAGATAAAATGAGTTACACCTCCTTTCTAAAAATGGCGAGTGAAGGGTATGGATGTTCCCCCTCCGAGGGGTGTGGTTACGCATTAGACCAAAATTGGGACGACCCCGAAGAATTTGATGAAGTAAGTTTCATGTTTGGCGACTATGAAAGCTCAACAATATCACCACAGCACTTTGCTGAGCTTATGCAGGTGATATCAGATGGTTACATTAATGCTAATCCTAAAGATAAGGCATCAATAGAGCATTATATGGGTAAGTTAAGAGAGCGTTATTCGTAAGTAGTGGGATGCTCTCAGCCTAAAAACTGGGAGTTTCACTTGTCTATGTTACCGCTGAAAACATAAGGAAATAATATATTATTAATAATGTTAGCTATCTTTTCGATAAGCATTATTTTCTTAAAGAAAAATTCCGTATTGAATAAGTGGATAATTTACTCTGTATTAAATCTCCTAAACGAACTCGTATTAATCTGTGTTCGCGGAAATAATGACCAGCTTGCTAACATGAGGGGTGTAGTGGTCAACAAATAACTGTTTATCTAGGAAAACCAAAAACATGGGCTGTTCAAGAATTCCCTTCCACTGCTAAATCACATGGTTTTAATGACATTATCGATAATTATGCAGGTCAAGCTACAAAAACAACCTTGAATAATGGGGCAACACTACATCAATTAGAAGGAAGCCTGAATGGTGTTTCCGGCAGATTTGAATGGATAGTAGATCCTAAGTTAGGAGGTGTAAGTCATCGTATGTTTGTACCAAATGGAACAATTAATGGGATCCCATCTAAACCATGATAAATAAAATATTTAATGAACTTGAAAAGTTCAAAATAGTTGACTGGGGAATGCTCTATTTAGGCTGTAAAGGCCTCCCTATAGGCACATTATCACCAAATAATGTTAGTGATTTTGCATGCGAACAGTTAGCTATTATAGAGTTGAATGATGCTTCTTTTATATCCGTTTCTGAATTGTCTTTTTGTACAGAAATAAACGATGAGGTCATTGATATAATTAGTAAGCTTTGTGATTTGAATAATGTCGATTTAACTCTTTCAAAGAAAAAATGGGTTGTATTTTCCATAAAAGAATTCATGAATCATTTACCAGAAGATAGTTTGTATGGGCCATTGGAGCTAAACAATTTTTGGAATGAATGGGGTGAACCCAATAATAGCCAAAATGTAATTCAAGGTGTTAATAATTCCATGACTCCAAACGAGTACTATTCTGATAAAAACTATCTAAAAATTATATCAGATCATAATTTATGGATAAAAAAAGAATTAAATGAGTTAGGAATTTAATTTAACCCCACCTTAAACAGTGGGAATCTTTTACCTATCTTTAGATCTATATCGCAAGTTCAATAATCAACTTGTTCTGCTCTATTTTAATGACCACTGGCAGCCCGGCATAAAAACCTATCTGCTCCAGCCAGCACCCCTTAATGGTGAGCTGGGGTCTTGGGTTGCTGGACCCGCCGTTCGGCGTGTAACCCGCGATGTAAAACCGCTCAGTGGGTGGAGGTGCAGGTTCTTTGCCTGTGATTAATTTTAGCTTAGAATATGCCTTAGCCATAGCTAACTCCTCGATAGTTAGTTGTGGTTACGCGGCTCGCAGGCTCACCACTTCGCGTTAGTTAAGTCCCGCTGAGAGGCTGACCCCCGCTATCGCCAACATCCTGTTGGCTCACAGGTCAACAACTCTTACCCTAGTATCAGGAAAGCTAAACAAAACACAACTTTACAAAAAGTAAATAAAAGTGTCAGGGTTCAAATGAAAGCAATCTTTGAAGCTGTGAAAGATATCGATAGATCTGTATATTATCACTTTGAAGGTCAACCATCTCAATCCGCCATCAATAAACTAAATGAGTACAGTTAGCGATATTGTATAAAAGTTGTTATAAATACAAAACCTCTTAACTCTAAATAATAAGGTAGTAAAATGGTTGAATTCTATGGTTGGATATCATTGAGCAACTCAACATACGAAAGTGATGACCATGAAATGAGCCTAATTTTAAATAAATTATCTTCATTTATCTCAAAACATGGCATAGGGGAATCATCAGGGTTAATCAAAATACACGAAGTCAATGGTTCAAATCAATTATTGGTTAGTGGCAATACAAACCATCTATCTCAAGATGTTATAAATATTGTTGCTCTTTATGATTACGTAGCTAGCCTAGCAAAAGGCTCCTATGGGCTACTTTATATTAAAAATGATGAGTTACCGGAGGTTTTTAATGAATTTGAGGTTTTTGTTTTAGCTCGAGGAAAGATAAAAAAGGAAAAAGATTACTTTCTATCACCCTGCATACCTGTCATTGAGGATGAAGAATAAATTACAGATGATAACCCTGATGATTCATTTAGTGATGACATCAAAATCTGATGCATGACCAATATCAATACTTAATTTAAAGTAGCCCCAAGCTCCGAGTGTATTAAAGAATTACTATAATTATTTTATAGCAAACTAAAATTAAAACCCTAATTAACTTTGCATGTGGTATTAAACATGAAAAAATTAGAAATCAACGAACTAAAATACCCTTGGATGCGTGATGAATTAATAATCTATCTACATGGTTTATCTGATGAAAAATACCAAAGCAAAGCATGGATTGAAGATGACCACCCTAATGGCGGTCATGATGAGCTAGACTATACAATCCATTTTTTGTATGACGATACAGATCTTGCTAATGATCCGCTATCATTAATTGGTTGGATCTTAAGAGATACTATTGAAGCCAATGCTATTGCAGCTTTGATAGATAAGTTAAATATTCTGTTTGAAATGTACGGAACTGATTTATCGGACAAAGAATATTTAGCAAAAACAGAATGGAAAGATGTTGTTAAGGCAGCTAAATTAGCAGAAATGGCTCTTCGAACTTAATGCTCTACTCGTATGGCGGCAGCACAAACTTAAATAAAGTCCATAATGAAATTATTACTATATAAATCATGAGAATAAGAGTGAATCCAAATAATAAAAAATGGTTTTTAATGCTAATTTACCTGCTAATTTCGTTCATAATAGCAGTAACGCTACTAATGTTATTAGCAAAGTTGATAGCACATTTACTTTATTTTTATCAAAGTGGAATTTTTTATTTTCCAATTAGTGATTTAATATTGAGTATAAAAGTAGGTATTATGGGTGGAAGCGTTGGTGGTATCGGTGTGTGGGTTGTATATCGTGTTAATCTGTGTTCGCGGAAATAATTACCAATTTGCTAACATGAGAGGAAGATAGTAATTCCCTCCTCTCATTTATGTAAATTGTAGTTGCAATACCAGATCCTTGGGGCAAGTAATATTTTAGCTCTGTAAGTACATTTGAAAAGAATTTCACAGGGAACGTTGTCGTTCTTAAGGGATAACAGAAATGATTCTACATATAGAATTTCCAAATAATTTAGTTACAGGTTCTTTAACTAAGCAAAAAAATATACCCTGTACTATTCAAATTTCCGATAAATTTGAAATTATTTTTTCAGTTGTTTTTCCGCAGACTATAGGTAATGTTTTATTGTGGGATAGAAAAATACTAGAGGAGCGAGCTATAGCTCGAGCTAGTGGTGCATATACACATAATGAACCAGCACTGATAACACTAAGCGAAAATTCAGAAAATTGTTATGAAATAACTAATTTATCTGTTTTTTATAATGACTTTGGATGGTGCCCAATAATCGATAACAGTGAATATGCTATGCCAACCCAGTTCTGGGACAGTAACGATGATGATCCCGGCTATCTTCCATTAAAATAACTTATAAGTAATTACGTTATAAATAGTTATTTTAGACGGGTCAATACTGGTCGATGTTATATGTAGTTCGCGCTGAAAATATTGTGGTATCAGGAGTTACTCAAATTATTGGTAATAATGCAAATAAATCATTAGACAAAAACTCTGATGAGTTAATGAAGTAAATGTGGGATACACACATGGATATATAGGAAAACACCATAAACTAGAAGAAATAATTATTATTTTATATTTTTCAGCTCACTATTAACGCTTGCTTACCATGTGATTTTTTGCATAGTATCAATGAACATATGCTACTAACTTTTACTTTATTTAGGCTTATTGTAATTAGTGGTTTTAATATATCATTAGAGAAGATAATTAATATTACAAAAGCAAGTGTGATAGTAGGTCTTATTGCCATTGTAATTACGATATCTGCAGAATTATTAGAATTAACATTTAAAAAAACAAACAACAAATAACACACTCAACTCATCGTAGAATAACGAGATAAGACTAAAGTTAAACTTTCTAAAAAATACGTTATTTCCCAAAAAATAGAGTGATAAAAAAGAATATTTTTAGTAGAATTAACAGGGGGAATATCCCTCTTTAGTTTCTAAAAATAATGGAATATTATGAATATAATTAATGTGATTGCCCCCTATAAATATCTAGACATGTGGGTTTTTGATGATGAAAAGGTCGGTTTAGTACAAGAGCCTTTCGTTTCAGGTGCAGACCTTATGATTGACCGAATCGTTGAATTTATTCCTAATGCGGAGAAAGGATTTATCATGATTTTTTCGGGTGAAAAGTTCCCCGAGGCCGATATTTGTCTTGAATGGAGAGGACCTGAAAGCTCTGGTAATCAATATTACTCAAAAGAACTAGATATGGAAGGTTGGCTTTGTCCTGCATTATTAAAGTATTTTACAGATGCGCCAGAAAAAATTTATATAAAAATAAAAGAAAAAAAATAATCGATGTGCATCTAGAAACCCACCTTTAGTTGCAGACTGTTACTATCTATTTATGAGAGGACGCTCCCATATGTAAACTAGTAGAAGATTCACTGTTAACTGAGCAAGAACTAGCCGAACAGTGCCTTGCCCTTCTCTCTGCAATGATTAAGCTTGAAGACGTTTCCGTAAAGGAGTCGCTACAGTTTATTCTGTACGAAAAAATGACAGCTTTATTATAGGAAAGGTTAATTATGGGACTGCAAGCTAGTATTGATATACATTTCGCTCAAGAATACTCGCCAAAAGAGTTAATACCTTTACTAATTGCTTCTGGGTGGGCTATTGATTTTGAAAAAAAAGTTAGCTACTTACTATCATCAGATATTGATGATTATGATTGGCAAGATAGCAGCATAAAGGATTTTAACATTAATCAATTCCTTAACACCCACAAATCAATGGATCGAATTGGCATTGCCATGGTAGCAAAAGAGTCAGGTGGTAATTTATTAATTTATCCTAACTATTTATTATTATCATTGTCTATTAATAGACGATACTTATCTGAAATAGATAGAATACCTGATTTTAGTTGGTATATAAAAAGACTAGCTAACCTTCTAAATAACATTAAAGTTTCGAAAATTCAATGCGATGCATATTATTAATTAGCTAGTACCCTATACATAACTTACTTATTGAATAAAATAGTAATTATCAATATTCAAAACATTCCCAACGTTCGCCACCCGCAAACGCAGGTGGCTTACCCTATAAGCTAACTGCTGTTAGAAATTATATTTCACACCCAGCATCACACCCGTGTCGCTGTAGCCTTGATTACCCATTTGCTGGCCTACATTACCCCAGATATTGACGCTGTTACTGAGTTGCCCTTCTATACCCAGCTTTAGCTCACCAATATTTTGCGCACCGCCCTGTTTCACTTCAACACCGTTCATCGTTGTAGCGAAATCTTTAGTGTTGTGGATCCAACTCGCTTCCACAAACGGCTGGAACGTCTGGCCTTTGTTATTTTGCCCTTCCATATAAGTTCGGACGCCCAAACGAGTTTGAAGATTGCCATCACCCTGCCCGCTGACCCGAGTACCATTGGCTTCACGATGACCGTCTAGGTTAGCAGCGCCTTCGGCTGAATAAAATCATATAAAAATTATCACTCGAACACACAATTGTTAGCTACTCTTAGAGGGCATCAGACACCTTAAACAAAAGTGAGTGATTGCTTAAATTGCCCTTTGAGATAAAACAATAAAAAATGCAGGGTATCCCCGTAGACAGACAAGGAACTACATCCAATGAAAAAAGATAATTTTTCATTCTCTCGGCTGCTATTAACCTTACTTATGTATGTTCTGGGCTGTGCACTCGTGCTGGTTGTCTGCTATTTAGCTATTTTTTCAGTGATTTTTTTAGTCAGCGGTGAATTTAATATTACCTTAGAGGAAGTCATTGGCTGCCTGAAGATAGGCGCAATTGGTGGACTGGTAGGCGGTGTAGGGATAGAAATAAGAAAATTAGTTCATTCTCTTTTCCAGAGGCCAAGATAAAGCCCCCGATCGATAAAGCCGCTCGCACTCAACAGTAACGAGTGAGTTCAGGCTTGTATCAATAACCAAAGCATCAATAGACGCAGGTATCAGCGTCTATTATCTGAGTAAGGGTAATAACATCAGCTACCCTTTACGGCTACTTCACTGCTGCGAATAATATTTTTTACATACCTGATAGCGTCATTCGCATCGGCCGGGTAAACCTTGCCTCGATGCTGGATTTTATTGGTGGTCAGATAAAAACAGACCGCACCATCCGACGTATCAAAAATGATAGATTCATTGATGTTGTACTGTCGATAAGGGATATGATGCTTATCGATTATTGCCATATTGGCCGCTTTATTGTCAGACTTCTGTTTTAGTAAGGCTTTCATTTCATCATTTGTCATTCGGTACCTGCCAGCATCCTGATTGCATTGGTAATAGGAATCATAAGCCGCAAACTATGATTGAGGCCCCCGCACATCCATGGTTATTTCCTGCGTAGAACCGTTGCTACTTATCAGCGTTTATTGGTTCAAACTCTTTATCGCCCTCTGACTTCACCGCTATTATTATCAGGCTGCTCGGCCATCTTCCGATAGATTCATCACCAGCATTAAATTATGTAAACAATAAAAACTAACGCCAATATACTGATAAAATAGATAATTATCATTAGTCATTCAACTAACTTCAGATTAACTGAAGCTTCTAACAAGTACTTCAAAGCGTTATTGAATATCAGCCAACCCTCCATATAAATAGTTGTCATTACATCTAGTTAACGCTTCGGAACCATCCTAAAAAATAGTTCAGAAAGAAATAAAAAGGAAAAATCAGATTTAACTGCCCATAAGACAATATAAAACTTCAGCATTGGGCTGCGTTAAAAGAGTGCCTCACCGTGTCAGTTTTTACTGCTCAATCACTTATAACAGAATGATATATAATATCTTTATTTTATATATCAACAGATATATAAAACAGTAGTGCTGAACCGGTTAATTGAATACAGTAGCTATCGATAATAATTTACCGATAAAAAACAGAAGGAAGCGTGCGTCATGGTTAATCGTTACATCAAAGGCATTTTCTTATTACTACTGATATTCACCGGCGTTAATGCCTATGCCGGCCAGTGGGAAAAGCATGAATATAAGTCAGGTGATTTTACGCTGCCTTACCAGCTGTTTACCCCAACCGATACTAAATCAACCCTGCCCTTAGTGATTGTACTTCACGGCAGTTATGAAGCCGGTACTGATAATCAGCAGCATATGCTTAAAGGGACTAATATTGGCCCGGACTATTTTGCCAGCGCCAAGGTGCAAAACCTCAAGCAGGCCTATGTCATCGCGCCACAAACGCCGGTCGATATCCGTTGGGCGAGTACCGCTATCGCACCCTATGATTTGGCCACTACGCCGATTACACCCTCTATGGATGCGCTGTTAAAGCTGATTGATGAAACAGTAAAGAATTCACCGGTTGATGCCAGTCGTATCTATATCGCTGGCTTATCCCGCGGCGGTCAGGGGGTGTGGAATGCCGCCTTTCACCGCCCGGAGCTATTCGCTGCGATTGCACCGATTGCCGGTTCCGGTAGTCCAAAAGACGCTGAACGTTTAATTAAGCTTCCGATTTGGGCCTTCCACGGTAATCAAGATGAAATTACCAAAGTGGAATATACCCGCGAAATGATAGATTCGATTATCAAAGCAGGCGGAACTACCGCTCTGGTACGCTATACCGAGCTTGAGGGTGGTAACCACGCCGATTCATGGCTCACGGCTTATCACGGCACTGAGCTATGGCAGTGGATGTTGAATCAGCATAAAAACTGATTAGCCTATTCAGATGAATGCAAAAACGCCCGTTCCCGGGCGTTTTCTTTTATCACTTCGAGGTGGCGTTTATGATGACTAACCGCACTCTTTAAATAACCTCGATTGGCATAATCAGAAGTTATACTTCATCCCAAAAATCACGGCGGTATCGCTATATCCGGCATCACCAACCTGTACACCGACGTTACCCCACAAATTCACATTTTTATTCCACTGGCTTTCAATCCCCACTTTCAGTTCACCAATATTTTTGGTCCCGTTCTGTGTGAATTGATTTCCATTAATAGCCGAACCAAAATCATGGGTATGATGGATCCAATTAGCCTCGATAAAGGGCTCAAACTCACGATCTTTATCGTTATCAATAGTGCTATGACCATGCCGATAAGCGCGTAATCCAAGGCGAGTTTGAATATTGCCATCACCGCTACCGGTTACTCTGGCACCTTGTGACTCCCTATGATCGTCGGCCTCAATTCCCATCCAAATAACCTGAGCTTTAGGCTGAATAAAGTAGCTGACTTGGTCTTCAGTTCGCGTCCCCAGTTTATAGGTATAGCCAGCCTCAATAGAGGTTGTAACACCGCTTGACTTGTACTCTTCAGAGTTCAGCCCGTCCCCTTTCACCGTGTTATTAAACCAACTGTACTGAGCCCAGATATCGACATAGGTACCATTGTTATCTATATCGTTGGCATACCATGTACCATAAAGGCCCACGTTATATCCATCAACCGTTCCTCTCGAACCGGCATCAAAACGATGAGAATTCGTATTGCTATGACTATTACCATAGCCAGCCATCAGCCCTAAATGGTAGCGGTCAAGATTATCAGAGCTCCATTGAGCAATATCTCCGCCTAGCTGAACCACATAACGATTACTTTGAGTTTTCAACTGGCCGCTGCTATCCCGAGATCGGGTATGTCCACCAATCTGGCGCAGCCATAGGCTAGTCACTTTCTTTTCACCGGTAAGTGCATCGATATATTGTGTTTCGCCTAATCTGTCGTGCAACCGAGTCACAAACATGGTGTTTGCGGTCGCTAGATTAGCAATGTAGCTCCCTAATTCAGGGCGAATAATAGGATCAATCGTACCCTCAGGCTCGGCCGGTTCAGTTGGCTTTCCAGGATCGGTCGGCCCTACAGGAACGATTTCGCTGACCAAATACCAATTTTTATTTTCAGTATTATTACCCTGTTTTAAAAAGTATTCATAAGCACCGCCAATAATACGCCCTTCTTTAACAAATTGGCCGTCCGATGCACCACCAACCTGAATCAACTCAATACCGTTAGTGGTTAGCGCTCCTTCTCCGCCGACATTATTCACCCTAACCTTGGTTGTGCCTGATGTATCCCCCATAATGGTCAAATGGTCGGTTAGCGAAATATCATCCCCCAGCACCGTATCAAAAGAGATCGAACCGTTATTCCCCGTGTAATTACCGGTTACCGTCATTAAATCTCCGGCCATATTATTCGAGCTGAGGATAACATTCCCCTCATTATTCAAATTGCCGTATATCGTGCGGTCGATTGCAGGCATACCATTCTGGTGTAACAAACTGGATGTATTATTAATAGTCAGAGTACGGTTGCGATCTTCTGTTGATTCAAACAGATCGCCTGATAGCGTTAATGAGGCACCGTCATTCAGCGTAATAGAATCCCAATTCGCGTAATTAGTCCCTTGATTATTATTGCCCGCAAGAGAGGTATAGCCGATAAAGTGAAGTCCATTAGCCTGAATTTGATTAATTTCATCATCAGCCTGGCTGTACATCGGATCATTGCCATTAGCTTTAACTAACTGAGTAATGTCGATCCCGGGATTGAGGATAAGCGTATCGCTTCCACGCCCCATAACGATCTCACCGTCAATCATGCCACGATTTGCGGTCAGAATGTCATCACCTTTACCAAGGTTGATCGCCCCATACACGCTCCCCCCCTCAAGAGTCACCCGTTCAATGCCATTACCATTGCCAAGAATCGCCGTTCCGTTACGCACATCCACCGTACCTTTAACAATAATGTCACTGAGGGTTGTAGCAGTACCTCCCGTGATTCTTATTCCGGTAGCATCGCTGAGGTTGTTTTTTACGCTAGCATTTGCGCCAATGTTAACCAGCGTGTGGCTTCGGTTATTCAGTTGTTCATCAATAATATTTTGACTTTCGCCAAAACTAATTAACCCCTTAGATATATCGCTTGTATTAACGTTTAAAACGACATCTTTACCACTGTTAATGATTGTTTTACCGGTAGAGATAATAGCCGAATCATGATTAACACTCATATCCATGTTGTAACCGGATGAACTGAACTCCAACTCATTAAAAGATAATAGTGAAGTTCCATGCATCAATATTGCCGTGGATGCTTCGGACTTATTAATAATTTCGGTTTTACCGCCAAAATTAAGTTTAGCATCTGATAATGTGGGCCCGGCGACAATAATGGCGCCCCCGAAAGAGGGGTCCATAATAGAAAGCTTCGTATTTCCATTAACATTAAGCGATCCACCTAAGGCATTAATCAGTGATCCAGCTGCATTTCCGGATATTAAGAGGTCTTTTTCGACATAAACGCTACCGCTGTCCTGCAACAAAATACCGTAATTTTGGCTCGGTGCAACGCCACTCATTAATACACTCAAATTTCCTGAAAAATTGACAGCTGAGGTATTTTTAGCACTGATATTCTTACCATTACTACCTATATTATTAATAAGATAGACGTTATCATCAGTAAAATTCACCTTAGTATTGGTTCCTGATGCATTCACCATTATGGAAACTGTGTCGGTCGATAGGTTCTCCATCGTTCCATTGTTTAACGAAACCTCGCACTGACTGCCACCGTTAGCAACCAGACCCCCTATACCACTGCCGGCACCCGCGCTTTGGGTACAGGCTGCCTGGCTATTAAATGATAATCCTAATGCTCCAATAACTAATAGGGTGATGGAATTAAGGCCAAAGACTTGAGTTGAGGGGATCCGTTGATTCATATACGCTCCATATATATGTATTTTACAATAACGTTGATAAATAATTTATAATATCATCTTACATTCTCATTAAATTTTATCAAAACACTCATTTGAATTTTTTACAGCATACCATTCACACACTAAAAATATAACAAACCCATTTATAATTAAGCTAACTCACAATAAAAAACAAATACCTATTGATAATATCAGGTGCCATCAACTAACGATTAATAATGAAATATAGACTAATAACAACCCGTGATTATTAATACCTGTTATTTATATAATGGAATAAATTATCAATAACATTGTCATATATACGTCTTACTTTCCGAATCAAGATTCTCCGCCTTAATCTTACCTATTCGCTGGCCAGAATCTTGCTAATCGCCGCTTCTTATGTTCAGAACGTTCAGATACGCAAACAGTCGATTATCATTGCCACGGCATTTTTCACTGACGTAACCAAACTGACGTAACCAATTAGTATATGTTTAGCCTGCCCTTCAGAATTGCTCTAGGTTTAGCTTGATTGAATTGATGAATACCGTCTTCTAATGCGCCGTAAGCCTTTTAGACCGCACTATTATCACTATCCCACCCCCAACAGACACCTAACCTCACCAGAGGCTTGTTATAAGGCCAGGTTCCCGTTCAGGATAAAAACCTTTAGCGACAATCTTTGCTGTTAAGCATAATGCTTAAAGCATTGTTCATCACCTATCATAAGATCGGTATTACCGACCCGGGTGTCACAGCATTTACCGGCTTTGGTTGTGCCACTTTCTCATCATCAACCCGTCTTTATAGAAAAATCGTGGATAGAAAATGAAAGTATTATTTAACTCTCACGCCAAGGCGATATTCATTACACAAAATTGATTAGCTATAGGGAATGGATAATAAGATAACGATTTGATTGGCAAGCAAGAAGAAAGAAAATATTGAGAAGATTTGAACTTGATGACTTAAGGAAATTAGAAGGAGTTAAAGAAGAATGGTGCACCAGAGAGGATTCGAACCTCTGACCGCTCGGTTCGTAGCCGAGTACTCTATCCAGCTGAGCTACTGATGCGTTTTGATTCCTGACTCAGATGCTGCTTCTGCATCTGATTTGATATCGTTAACAGAACGATACTTAATAATATGGTGCACCAGAGAGGATTCGAACCTCTGACCGCTCGGTTCGTAGCCGAGTACTCTATCCAGCTGAGCTACTGGTGCGTTTTAATTCCTGGCTCAGACGCTGCTTTTGCATCTGATTTGATACCGTTGAGAGAACGATACTTGATAATATGGTGCACCAGAGAGGATTCGAACCTCTGACCGCTCGGTTCGTAGCCGAGTACTCTATCCAGCTGAGCTACTGGTGCAAAATGGCGGTGAGGGAGGGATTCGAACCCTCGATGCAGCTTTTGACCGCATACTCCCTTAGCAGGGGAGCGCCTTCAGCCTCTCGGCCACCTCACCACGTTACTGCTTGTTGCTGCACTGATATTTAAACGACTTATCGGCACTGCGTGGCGCACATATTACTTTCCCGCACTTATAAGTCAAATACTTTTTCTAATGTTGCGTTCGTTTGTGCACTAAGCAAACAACAAGCACATTTTGACAGCGAAAAAAGAGGCTTTATTGAGTGAAATAAACCAAATGGGCCAATTCTGACGGCCAATAAAAAAAGAGTCATGGGGAAAGAAAATTCGAAATAAAAATTAACATCATGAAAATCAAGAGGGGTTAACGCGCCTCACTTCAGTAAGCAAGACGCGCTAATGACTTAAAAAGTCGACTGTTGTGACTTCTCAGCCTGAATTCGTTGGTAGATCTCTTCACGATGAACAGATACTTCTTTAGGCGCGTTCACACCGATACGAACCTGATTACCCTTTACGCCCAGAACGGTCACAGTAACTTCATCACCGATCATCAACGTTTCACCAACTCGACGAGTTAGAATAAGCATTCTTTGCTCCTTGAAAGATTAAAAGACAATTGCCCCTTTTTTATATCCTCACCATTATCCACGATATACCCAAAGAACGTAAGCTATTATATCCATTGACTAAGGCTATTAAGACCTACACATTCAAAGGTTATTAAGGGTAAGGACACCTATATACCTAAATTTAGCCAACTTTTTTAGTTTATGCTACTTAGTACGCAACTAAAAATATTCACTAAACTCACACGCCCGACGGTCTGAAAGGCCATGACTGTTCAAGCGTGTGTTACTTCATATCTTACAGTTTAGCTGATACCCAGCTTTCTACCGTTGCAAGCGCTGCAGGCAACGCCGCTGTATCCGTACCACCAGCCTGAGCCATATCAGGACGGCCACCGCCTTTACCGCCAACCATCTGCGCTACAGGCCCGATAAGTTCACCGGCTTTTACCCGATCAACTAAATCTTTCGTTACACCTGCAATCAAGCTGACTTTATCATCATGTACCGTTGCCAGTACGATAATGCCTGAACCAAGCTGATTTTTGATGTCATCAACCATAGTACGCAACATTTTTGGTTCAACGTTGTTTAAATGGCTAACCAACAGTTTGACGCCTTTCACATCGATAGCCTTGTTCACTAACGATGAGCTTTCTTGCGCTGCCTGCTGATCTTTAAGCTGTTGCAGCTCTTTCTCTACTGACTTAGCGTGGTCCAGCAGGCCTTTAACTTTCTCAATCAGGCTCGTGCTGTCACTTTTGACTAAGCTGGCAACTTCATTCAGCATATCGCTTTGCTGATGCATAATAGCAATCGCATTTTCACCGGTAACGGCTTCTATACGACGAATGCCCGCAGCGATACCAGACTCAGAGGTGATGCGGAATAAACCGATATTGCCGGTCGCATCAGTGTGCGTTCCTCCGCAAAGCTCAGTGGAGAAATCCCCCATTGAAAGTACCCGCACCTTGTCATCATACTTCTCGCCAAACAGCGCCATGGCGCCTTTAGATTTGGCTTCATCCAGATCCATAACCTGAGTTTCTACCGGCAGGTTACGACGAATCTGTTGATTAACCAGATCCTCAACGGCGCGCAGTTGTTCAGGCTTCATGGCTTCAAAATGAGAGAAGTCAAAACGCAGGTATTTATCATTAACTAATGAGCCTTTCTGAGCAACATGATCGCCCAGAATCTGACGTAAAGCCGCATGCAGTAAGTGAGTCGCTGAGTGGTTCAACCGAATACGACCACGACGCTCAGCGTCGACAATCGCGTCCAGAGCGTCATTAATGCGTAATTCACCTTCAACTAAACGGCCTACGTGGCCGATAGCCTGACCATATTTTTGTGTGTCTTGCACATCAAACAGTGCTTTGCCCGACTTGAGTGACCCCAAGTCGCCGACTTGACCGCCTGACTCAGCGTAAAACGGCGTGCTGTCCAGAATAACTACCGCATCCTGACCGGCATGCACTTCATTTACCGGCTGACCATCAAGGAACAGGCCAATCACCTTAGATGACTGAGCTAAACGCTCATAGCCGCTGAACTCAGTCGCATCGTCAACGCGGATGATATTGCTATAATCAACGCTAAAACCGCTGGATTCACGGGCACGACGGCGCTGCTCTTCCATCGCCTGCTCAAAGCCTTGCTCATCGACTTTCAGATTACGCTCACGACAGACGTCAGCGGTCAGATCCAGTGGGAATCCGTAAGTGTCATACAGGCGGAAAGCGGTTTCACCGTTAAGGGTATCACCGCTTAGCTGACTTAACTCATCATCAAGCAGAGCAAGACCGCGTTCTAAAGTGCGGGCAAATTGCTCTTCTTCCGTTTTAAGCAGTTGTTCAACCATCGCCTGCTGGCGGGCTAACTCATCGGCTGCGCTGCCCATAACGGAAATTAGTGGTTTCACTAACTTGTAGAAGAATGTCTCAGTCGCACCAAGCATATGTCCATGACGGACTGCACGGCGGATAATACGGCGTAAAACATAGCCCCGCCCTTCATTTGACGGAACAACGCCGTCAGAAATCAGGAAGGCGCATGAGCGGATATGATCGGCAATAACCCGTAGTGACTTGCTGTCCGGATCGGTAGCCTGCGTCACTTTTGCCGCTGCTGCAATTAAAGTACGGAACAGGTCAATCTCATAGTTAGAGTGAACGTGTTGCAGCACTGCGGCAATACGCTCTAATCCCATGCCGGTATCTACCGATGGTTTTGGCAGAGGTAACATTGTGCCGTCTTGCTGACGGTTAAACTGCATAAACACAATGTTCCAAATCTCAATATAGCGGTCACCGTCTTCTTCTGGCGATCCCGGAGGACCACCCCAAATATGGTCACCGTGGTCAAAGAAAATTTCAGTACAAGGACCACAAGGGCCAGTGTCGCCCATTTGCCAGAAGTTATCTGAAGCAAAAGCGCCGCCTTTGTTATCACCGATACGAATAATTCTTTCGCGGGGAACACCGATCTCATCCGCCCAAATGCTATAGGCTTCATCATCGGTCTCGTAAACGGTTACCCACAGTTTTTCTTTAGGCAGATTAAACCACTCTGCGCCGGTCAGTAATTCCCAGGCGAAGTTGATAGCATCATGCTTAAAGTAATCACCAAAGCTAAAGTTACCCAGCATTTCAAAGAACGTGTGGTGACGGGCGGTATAGCCTACGTTTTCTAAATCATTATGCTTACCACCGGCACGAACACAGCGTTGGGAAGTTGTAGCCCGCGTGTATGAACGTTTATCAAGCCCAAGAAAAACATCCTTAAACTGATTCATCCCTGCATTAGTAAAAAGCAGCGTTGGGTCATTATTAGGTACCAAAGAGCTGCTGGAGACAACTTGGTGACCTTTACTATTAAAGAAATCGAGAAACGCTTGACGGATCTCAGCGGTGCTCTTGCTCATATGAATTCCGATATCTGGCTAATAAAAAGGAGGCTATTCGTAAGTTAGTAAACGCCGGATTTATCGCAAAACGGGTGGCTTACGAATTAAAAGTAGCCATAAGATAAAATTTCTTTGATGGGAAGTAAATCAGCGAAGGCTTTATTCTTCAGAATCTGTAAAAACATATTGGATTTCGTCCTGCATAAACCCGCGATATGACAGGTAACGCTGAACTTTAGATTTTTCTTTCCATTCTGTCGGCAACGGCGAACCAAAGCGACGAACGGCTAATTCTTTGGCCAGTTCAAACCAGTCAACCTCACATTCAACAATTGCCCGACGGATATCATCCCGATCGATACCTTTTTGCTGGAGTTCAGCTTGAATTCGCTGAGGACCATAGCCCTTACGGCTGCGGCTGACAATAAAGCGTTGAGTAAATTGAACGTCGTTCAACCAGTTATGCTGATAGCAATACTCAATAACTTGGTCGATAGATTCGGGTGATATGAGGGGTTTATCGGTAGAGCGGTCAAACGGAGAATGCGCCGCAAGCTTACGGCGCATCTCATGTTCACTATAATCACGCTGAGAGAGTAATCTCATTGCCCGTGGTAATAGTGAATTCATTAATATAGCTTCCTAGTCAAAGGGCTGTAATTAAAGCTCTTCTTCCGGTAACTCGGCATCGTCATCTTCGGTTTCAGTAACAACGATTGGATTATTTCCCAGCAACAGATCGCGCAGGCGCTTTTCTAAATCAGCTGAAATCGCAGGATTTTCCTGTAGGAACTTCATTGAGTTAGATTTACCTTGGCCAATTTTATCGCCGTTATAGGCATACCATGCGCCCGCTTTATCAACCAGCTTATGTTTTACGCCAAGGTCGATCAGCTCGCTTTCTTTAGAAATACCGGCACCGTACAGAATTTGGAAATCGGCCTGACGGAAAGGTGCTGCAATTTTGTTTTTAACCACTTTAACGCGGGTTTCGTTACCAACAACTTCATCACCGTCTTTGATTGCGCCTACGCGGCGAATATCTAAACGTACCGATGAGTAGAATTTCAGGGCGTTACCGCCGGTCGTGGTTTCTGGGTTACCGAACATAACGCCGATCTTCATACGAATTTGGTTGATAAAGATAACCAGACAGTTTGCGTTTTTAATGTTTCCGGTTAGTTTACGTAGGGCCTGAGACATCAGACGCGCCTGTAAACCCACGTGAGAGTCACCCATTTCGCCTTCGATTTCAGCTTTAGGGGTTAGAGCCGCTACGGAGTCGATAATGATAACGTCAACAGCGCCGGAGCGAACTAATGCGTCACAAATTTCAAGGGCTTGCTCACCGGTATCCGGCTGAGAAATCAGCAGGTCATCGATTTGAACGCCTAGCTTAGAAGCATAGATCGGGTCTAAAGCATGCTCAGCATCGATAAACGCACAGGTTTTTCCGTCGCGCTGGGCTTGAGCAATAACCGATAAGGTCAGGGTTGTTTTACCTGATGATTCAGGCCCGAAGATTTCAACTACGCGGCCCATTGGTAAACCACCAATGCCTAATGCGATATCCAGACTCAGGGAGCCGGTTGAAACAGACTCAACGTCAAGAGATTGGGTATCACCCAAACGCATGATTGAACCTTTACCAAACTGCTTTTCAATCTGCCCTAGTGCAGCGGCAAGAGCTCTTTTTTTGTTGTCATCCATTTTGCGACTCCATGGTCATAAAGTAATACGGGACTTTAGTGTCTAAAGCGATAAAAAGATTATACTGTATAATCATACAGTATCAAGTGAGTTTTACAGAAATTTTTCTAACACCACCGATAAGGCATAGCAGACCGCCTGTTGGCGCACCTGTTGGCGATCACCGGCAAAAACTTTCTTGTCGGCTAGTACTCTGCCATCGCGGCTGGCCCAACCAAACCATACGGTACCCACCGGTTTATCCGGTGTTCCACCTTCCGGTCCGGCAATACCGCTAACGGAGACCGCAATATCGGCATTCGCCATTTTTAAGGCACCGACGGCCATTTCACGAACGGTGGGTTCACTTACTGCCCCCCACTGTTCCAGAGTCTGTCGTTTAACCCCCAGTAAATCATGTTTGGATTGATTACTGTAAGTCACAAAGCCACGGTCAAAATAGGCAGAACTCCCGGCCACATCAGTAATAGAGCCGGCAATAAGCCCTCCGGTACAAGATTCAGCGCAGGTCAGCCATTGATGAGTTTCACTCAGCCGCTTACCGATTTGTTGATTCAGCGCGTAGATTTTCTTATCCAATCTGCCCTCTCTGTTTCTGCTTCTATTAACTGCCTATAGATAGCTGATATCACAATAGCCGTTCATTTAAATAATCGCAGCCTGAAGGTTCACCCTTATGCTCAGACGACATTAATCATAAACCCTGACTATTGTTTTAGACTAGCGAAAACCTAAGAGGCAGATCAAGCCGGCTAACCTGAGTTTGCAAAGCCTATTCCATTTTCCCGCACCGACCTGAAAATCAAAACGGCCCCGGAATTTTATTGCCGACCAACGCATTAGCATGCCACAGCCTCAGCCAGTTTTCTATTATCAAGATAACCGGATAATCGCGTCATCAGCAGTGCCAGCACCACAATAATAGCGCCAATCCACGGAGTATCCATCAAACTCATATCGGCCACCACATGCCCGCCGAGCCATGCTCCGATGGCAATGCCAATATTGAAAGCAGCGATATTCAGCCCTGATGCCACATCCACTGCCTCTGGGGTATATTCTTTGGCCAGTTGAACCACATACACCTGTAGGCCCGGCACATTACCAAAGGCAAAAGCGCCCCAAACAAAGACGGTTAGTAGTGCGCCAATCTGGCTGGACGCAGTGAAAGTAAACACCAGCAAGACTAACGCCAGAGCAGCAAAAATAATATTCAGCGCTTTAACAGGACCCATTTTGTCAGCCAGTTTACCGCCCCATATATTACCAATAGTGACAGATACCCCATACACCAGCATGATTCCGGCAATCGCACTGGATTGAAAGCCCGATACCTGCTGCAAAATGGGCGCTAAAAAGGTAAAAGCAATAAAGGTTCCGCCATACCCTACCGCCGTAATGCCATAAACCAACAGTAAACGCGGCTGGGTTAATACCTTTAGCTGAACTGAAATACGGGCCGGAGCGGCCTGTTTAAGGTTTGAAGGCACCAGCAAAGCGCTACCGATTAAAGCAATAACCCCCAGAACTGAAACCACCAAAAACGTGGCTCTCCAGCCAAAATGTTGACCAATCCATGTCCCTAACGGCACCCCGGTCACCAGCGCCACGGTCAGTCCGGTAAACATAATCGCAATAGCGCTGGCCTGCTTATCTTTATCAACCAAGCTGGTTGCAATGGTTGAACCAATAGAGAAGAACACGCCGTGGGCCAGCCCGGTCAAAACCCGAGCTACAATCAGAGTTTCATATCCCGGCGCCATCCAGGCCATCACATTACCGACAATAAAAAAGGCCATCAGAATTATTAATACGGCTTTACGGTTCCAGCGACCGGTCAGCGCGGTCAGAACCGGTGCCCCTATAGCAACGCCCAACGCATATAAACTAACCAATAGCCCGGCAGAAGAAAGAGAAACATTAAGGTCGTTAGCGATAGTCGGCACCAGCCCGACAATAACGAATTCAGTGGTACCAATGGCGAACGCACTCAGCGTTAGCGCCCACAGAGCAAGCGGCATTTTTGACATAACTAGATTCCTGCAGATTAACTTGACAGGCGCCATTGTGCTGAGAGATTCTTTTTCAATAAATACCACCAATAGCAAAACATTTTATCATTTATGACAATAATAAGCCGTTCGGAAGATCTGACCATATTGATTGCCGTAGCTGATTCCGGTGGGTTTTCTGCCGCCGCACAACAGTTAAATATTCAGGTTGCTAAAGTGTCCCGCGCGGTTGCCAGAGTCGAAGAACAGCTGAATACCAGCATCTTTAACCGAACCACCCGCCGGGTAGAGCTGACCGAAGAAGGCCGTATCTTTATAGAAAAAGCCCGCGAAGGGTTAGAAAAGCTCTCCGAGGCCGAAGAGTGGTTAAAGGTCCGACATCAAAAGCCGGCCGGTCGGCTGCGTATTGATTCAGCCAGCCCGTTTGTACTTCATCAGTTAACACCACATATCAAAGCGTTCACTCAATTACATCCTGAAATTAAGCTCGAATTGAGCTCCAGCGATGGCATCATTAACCTGCTGGAGAAGCGCACTGATGTTGCTATCCGTATTGGCAAACTGGAAGACTCCACGCTGCACGCCAGAACCTTAGGTCAGTCTAAGCTGCATTTAGTTGCCAGCCCTGACTACTTGAAAAAGCAGGGGGAACCCCAAACGGTAGAACAACTATTGGATTGCCATCTGCTGGGCTTTATTCCCCCTTCTGTACTGAATATTTGGTCAGTCGGCATGGGGGTTGAAATTACCCCGTGGATTTCTGTCAGCAGTGGTGAAGTGCTGCGCCAGCTCTGTCTGGCTGGGAATGGCATCGCCTGTCTGTCGAATTTTATGGTGCAACAAGATATTGAAAAGGGTGACTTAGTGACAGTAATGGGCGAGCAGATGCAAAGCCCACACCCGCGAGAATTGGTGCAGGCTGTTTATTACCGTAATACCGCGTTGTCTAGCCGAATTAAGGTATTTATTGATTTTATTGAGCAGCGGATAAAGCTTTAGCCTTAGAGTGATGACAAGGTAGTTTAATTTGATCTCAATATAAGTTTGTCCGGATAAAGCTTTCACTTCACTTCAGTGAATCAGGTGAAACTATGGTTATCTCAGCAAAGGCCAAATGATGCATAAACTCCCGCAAAATTAATAACCGGGCGGCAAATGATGCATCTTCTGGTATTCCCTCCCGTGCAGCCGGTCTTCCCAGCATCACGGCGGCTAAGCGGTCAAAGGTTCTTTCCATCGCATCAAGGGATAAGCTTATCACCCGCTGATCTGCAACTCCGGCAAGCAGAGCAATATGGTGAATCTCTTCATCGACGGTCAATAACCGACCGTTGGCCGGAATCTGGGCCCAGATAGCCATAATCCGATCTTCAACCGCCATAATGGCATTTTCCATTTCATCCGCTTTGGGAATGGAATGGCTAAAATAGTCGGCCGCCGTCTTATTCGCCCCCAAGGGCAGTGTCAGAACCGACGACTCAGAGATCATGACTAAGGTCTGCTGGCTGCCTATATGTAAAAGCGCCACCGGGCTCTGTGCCGCCAGCGTAGCGCCGATATCATGATATTGCTGCTGTAGCCATTTTGATTGCTGATTCATGCCATCTCCTTAGTTAAACATAGCTTAATAGCGCAGAAGATCGTGTGGTTCGAGTATCCCGCACCCCGGCTGAATAAGTATTATCTGGTGTAAATAATCTTATTATTTTAATACCTTCATCGCCGGTTTCTTATAAAACGCCTATTTAATTATAATTCAATCACTAACATCACTTCTTTCTTAAACAAAAAAATCATAATAATATGATATTTAATTGATAATTTTAAATTCACCTCATTTTTGTTTCCATTAGCATGATTTATTTCCAATAGTTTTCTTTAAATCGGAGCTGGATCTAGTTCACAGATCCGGTTTGCTTTTCTTGATACTGTCCGGAACATAACCTATCTGTTTTATCGCAAGTTAATCGACATTCATAAGGATATTATGCGATTAGTCAGTTTTTTTAAGCATCTACCCCTACGCTTACAGATCATCATTCTGGTTGTGGTGGTATTAGCGCTGCCGCTGATTGCTGCAAATATTCAGATTACCCGTGATATTGATGACCAGATTCACGATCAGGCCGGTGAAAAAGCGGAAGAAATCTCGAATATCATCGTATCGTCACCGGTAGTGATTAACGGCCTGAAAAATTTAGACGCTATCAGCCTGCAGGAAATTCAAGAATACACGCAAACCATAAAAAAAATCGCAGGCGTTGAGTTTATCGTGGTAATTGATATGAAAGGTATTCGGGTATCTCACCCGGATACCGCTAAGATAGGCAAACCGATGGTTGGCGGAGACGAAGTTCGGGTATTAAACGGGCAGACTTATATCTCCTCCGCACAGGGTTCTCTCGGTCTCTCTCTACGGGCATTTAAACCTATTTTTGATGACAAGCATCAGCAGGTGGGTGCCGTGGTCGTAGGCATTATGTCATCCAGCATTGATCAGGCCGTGGCAAGAGTGAATCAGCCCATTATGTCAGCCCTGACTCTGGCGCTATTGATCGGCATCGTGCTGGCGGTGATCCTGGCGAACAGTATTAAAAAGATTTTATTTGGCCTTGAACCGGTTGCCATTGCCCGACTGCTGGGAGAACGTAATGCCATTTTAGAATCTGTTCGTGAGGGTATTATCGCTATCGATCGGGAATCAAGACTGACGGTGGTTAACTCGGAAGCCAAACGAATTTTAGGAATGGCGGGCATTCACGGCGACATTATTGGTGAAAAAGTCGATAAAAGTATTCCCCACACTCGCCTTTCTGAAGTGCTACGTTCAGGCGAACTTGAGTTTGACCGCGAACAGGATCTGAATGGCATCACTATTTTAACCAACCGGGTTCCGCTGTATGCCGATGGGGTCATTGTCGGTGCCATCGCCACCTTCCGAGATATGTCTGAAGTCAGCAAACTTGCTGAAGAGCTCACCGGGGTAAACCGTTATGTTGAAGCGCTGCGCTCATCGGCCCATGAGTTCCTGAATAAACTCCATGTGATTAACGGCTTGGCCAGAAGTGATAACCGTCAGGTTCTAGCTGAATACCTCGCCGATATTATTAATGAAAATCAGCAGGAGCTTGAATTTATTGATGATGCGATCAAAGACCCTATTTTGGCGGCATTCCTGACCGGAAAATTTAGCCGGGCCAGAGAGCTGGGGGTCGATCTGTTTATTGATATCGACGAAGTTATTCCCCATATTTCCGACCCGAAAGTGACCCACAGCCTGGTCACGCTGCTGGGGAACCTGATTGATAACGGGTTGGATGCGGTTCAACAGGCGGAAATAAAAGAGCTCAATATCCGCTTTTCACTACTCAACCATATGCTGGAAATTGAAATTGATGATACAGGCCCCGGAATGCCGGTAGAAAAAATAGCCCAAATGTTCCAGCGCGGTTACTCAACCAAAGGTAAAAACCGCGGTATTGGCCTGTTTTTAGTTTCCGCAGCGCTGGATAAATTAAACGGCACCATGGACGTTTCAAGTAATCCCGGCGATGGCATGAATTTCCTGATTCGAATCCCGCTCACGGTTATTAAAGGAAGTAATGATGATTAAGGTATTAGTCGTTGAAGATGACCCGATGGTCGCTGAGCTCAACAAAGGTTACTTGAAAAGAATAGACGGCTTCGAACTGGTTGGCGTTCTGCATAACGGGGTTGATGCGCTGGAGTTTATGGACAAACATCCGGTATCTCTGCTTTTGCTGGACGTCTTTATGCCAAAGCTGGATGGCCTGAGTTTATTACAGACGGTGAGAACCCGTTATCCCAGCGTTGATGTCATTATGGTAACCGCTGCCAGAAGCAGTAGCGATATTCAAACCGCTCTGCGTCAGGGAGCAATAGACTACATTGTTAAACCTTTTGTGTTTGAACGCTTTCAGTCTGCGCTGATGAACTATCGGGAGCGGATGAACCTGTTATCTGATGAAACTGAGCTGAGCCAGGCCGCCATTGATGGCCGGATTTTTGCCAAAGGTATGCGCACCAGTAAAGTGCCGAAAGGCATTGAAAATGAGACGTTGCAGCGTATCCGTAGCATAGTCAAACAGCAGTCAAAGCCGTTTGACGTACAGGAATTAGTCCCGCTGATCGGGCTTTCACGTATTTCATTGAAGAAGTATCTGGATTATATGGTGGAAATCGGTGAGCTCTACAGCGAACTGGCCTATCGCGGACAAGGCCGACCGGTAACGCTCTATCGTTATTCTCGCTAATCACTGAATGTGATCGAATTAACGTTATAAGTGTATTTTAGATTTTTTATGAGACATAGCTCACGCAAAATAGGCTAGTCGCGCTTTTTCATGCGTTCACCATCACATAAATTTATTTTTTATTTATTCCAAATCAGTCGGTTACATAAGTTTCATAAAGGTTAGATAAGTTTCAGATTAATGACTGAGAAAGCCCTTTAACACCAGAATGACTCCTGAATAACCAAGGAGTCTATTATGCAAAATGATGTTCAAATCAAGACCGGAAGCAGTAGTTTTAAATTCTGGCAAATCAAAATAGGACCGCTACCTCTACCGCTATATCTGATTATTGCGTCCATTGTTATCGCGGCATCAATATTCGGCAAACTACCGGCTGACATGCTGGGCGGCATAGCCGTTATGATGGTCATCGGCATGCTGCTCGGTGATATAGGCATGAAGGTTCCTATCCTAAAGGATATCGGTGGCCCGGCCATTCTTTCGATCTTTATTCCATCCATACTGGTGTTTTATAACTTACTCAATCCGTCAGCCGTGGCGGCGATTAAGTCATTTACTAAAACCTCTAACTTCCTCTACTTCTACATTGCCTGTCTGGTTTCAGGCAGTATTTTAGGCATGGTGCGTTCAGTTCTGATTCAGGGCTTTCTGCGCATGTTTATCCCGCTGGTTATCGGTACCATCTTTAGCTGTATCGCCGGCGTTGCCGTCGGGTCATTAACCGGATTGGGTGCATACCATTCATTCTTCTTTGTTGTTATCCCTATCCTGTCAGGTGGTATCGGTGAAGGCATTTTGCCACTATCGGTCGCTTACTCAGAAATCCTTAGCCAGTCACCGGATAAATTTATCGGCATGCTAGTTCCGGCAGCCATGTTGGGAAATCTGTTTGCCATTATGTCAGCCGGTTATCTGCGCCATCTTGGCGTGAAGAAACCACACTTAACCGGCAACGGCACGCTGGTTCGCTCCGGTGATATTGACCTGAGTGCTAAAGGCGAAAATCAACCTATCGACTTCGGCCTGATGGGCGCAGGTCTGATTATTGCCTGTAGCTTCTACCTGTTTGGCATGTTGGCGAATCATTTCATCCCGATCCCTGCCCCTATCATTATGATTCTGTCTGCTGCCCTGGTGAAAACCCTTGGCATCATGCCTCACCAAATGGAGCAAGGCGCTTATCAGCTTTATCGCTTTGTCGCCTCTAACCTGACCTGGGCTCTGTTGGTCGGCGTTGGCGTGCTGTATACCCCGTGGAATGAAGTTGTCGCTGCAATTACCCCTGCTTATATCGCAACAGTAGCCGCTACCGTTCTGGCGATGGTTGCCAGCGGCTTCTTTGTTGGCCGTTACCTCAATATGTACCCGATTGAAGCAGCCATGGTAACCGGTTGTCATAGCGGACTGGGCGGCACGGGCGATGTGGCGATTCTCTCGGCGGGTAACCGTATGGAATTAATGCCATTTGCCCAGATAGCGACTCGTTTGGGCGGGGCTTGCGTAGTGGTGCTGGCCGCCATTATTTTGCGAGTTATCAGTTAATTAGCCGGCAGGTATTGAAGAATACCTGCCTGAAACCTCTTTATTTCAACCTTAATGGGGAGTCACCAACATGCTCAATCGAAAAGGTCATGCGGGAACGCTCGAATCGAACGATATCTTGGTCACCATAGAAGAACAGAATCCCGGCTACGGAATTCAAATAGAACTCACCAGCATTGTCGAAGCACAGTTCGGCAATGCTATCCGCCGCACGTTAACCAACCGTGCCGTTAACGCCGGCTTCACTGATTTATCGATTAAAGCCGTAGATAAGGGCGCGTTGGATTGCACCATTCAGGCTCGTATGGATACCGCTATTCATCGGGCTATTGCTATTCATCAGACCATCACCACAGCGACGGGAGGCAACTAATTATGGATTTGCTCAGAACGCTTCTTTTCTTACCGGGTAATAACCCGGGAATGTTGCAAAACGGCGGCGTATTCGGCTCCGATGCCGTTATTTTAGATCTGGAAGATGCAGTATCACCGCAGGAAAAAGATGCGGCCCGCTATTTGATCGGTTATGCACTACGCCATATTAACTACCGAAAAAGTAAACGCGTTGTCAGAATCAATCCCCTCGACTGCGGCGGCGCTGACGACATTGCGGCAATGGTTCCCTGCGGACCGGATGCCCTGATGTTACCGAAAATTGATACCGCTGAAGAACTACGCCAAATCATTGAATTAATCGAACGGGCCGAACAGCCGGGCCAAACACCGGTCAGAGTCATTCCCCTGCTGGAAACCCCGCAGAGTATTATTCATGCCTACGATATCGCCTGTGCCCATCCGCGGGTATGGGCTATCTCTTTTGGCGCAGAGGACTATACCGCAGCCTTAGGTGCGATTCGTTCCCGTTCAGGAGAAGAGATCCTGTCAGCCCGTACCGCAGTAGTAAATGCTGCGGCCGCAGCCGGTATTGATTCTATTGATACACCGTTTACCGATGCGCAGGATGATGACGGTTTACTGCAGGATTCTCTGTTAGCCAGAGGCCTTGGATTCAAGGGCAAATTGGCAATTAATCCGCGTCAGGTCGATACCATTCATCAGGCATTTAGCCCGACATCGGCAGATATCCATTGGGCCAAACGCGTAGTTCATGCGCTGGATGAGGCCAAAGTGCTCGGCTCAGGCGTGATTGCTCTGGATGGAAAAATGGTCGATGCGCCGATTGTTTTACGCGCGGAACGTACGCTGAAACTGGCGGCTTATCTCAACCTGCAACAGGAGGATATGGCATGAAAAATCGGCTAAATCGAGAGCTACCGGATAGCCTGCCGGAAATCGGGCAACTTCGCCCTTACAACGGCGCTTTTGCCGCGATACCGGATATGCGCCGCTGTGCGCCAAAAGTGAAATATCGCTTCCCGGGGAATAAAAAGCTGCGGGAAGATCTGGAGTCAGTGTTCGATGAAATCCCGGTGACTGACGGAATGACCCTCTCGTTTCATCACCACTTTCGCAACGGTGACAGTCTGGTGAATCAGGTTCTGGATATTGCATCCCGCCGCGGGCTGAAGAACTTACGTATTGCGCTAAGCTCAGTGTTTCCTGTACATGCTCCAATGGTGGCTCATTTTAAAGATGGTACGGTCACCTATCTGGATACCGATTATATGTCCGGCCCGGTCGCCGCCGCCGTTTCCCAAGGGCTTTTAGCTAACCCGGTCATGTTTCGCACCCATGGCGGGCGAGCCCGGGCAATCGAATGTGGCGATCTTCATATCGATGTCGCCTTTATCGCTGCACCGACGGCTGATGAGTACGGTAACTTAAACGGAACCGAAGGACCCACTGCCTGCGGCTCACTCGGATATGCTTTTCCGGATATGGAATATGCTGACTGCGTCGTTGCGGTTACTGATTCATTAGTTCCCTATCCGTTGCAAAAAGTCTCTATTCCTCAAACGCGGGTTGACTACGTGGTGACCTTGCCGTCGATCGGTGACCCTAAAGGCATTGTCTCCGGTACCACTCAGGTAACCAAAGATCCGGTACAGCTCAAAATCGCTTCGCTGGCCTCTCAGGCTATTGTGGCATCGGGTCTGCTAAAGAACGGTTTTTCATTCCAGACCGGAGCCGGCGGTGCCTCACTGGCCGTGGCTTCTTATCTGCGTAAAGTTATGAAGCAGAAATCTATTGTTGGCAGTTTTGCCCTAGGCGGCATTACCGGATATCTGGTTTCTATGCTGGAAGAAGGCCTGTTTGAGCGTCTGATAGACGTTCAGGGATTCGATCTGGAGGCGGTTCGCTCGCTAAAATCTAACCCTAACCATCTGGAAGTGGGTGCCGGTATGTATGCCAACCCGTTTAACTCAGGCTGCGTGGTTAATCAGTTAGACTGCGTGGTGCTGGGTGCGACAGAGATGGATACGCGCTTCAACGTTAACGTGGTCACCGGTTCTGACGGGCATATTATGGGCGGTTCCGGCGGGCATAGTGATGCGGCCGCAGGTGCAAAGCTGACCATTGTAACCGCCAATCTGCTGCGTAGCCGACTGCCAATACTGCGTGATGATATCGTCACCATCACTACGCCCGGGGAAACCGTCGATATTCTGGTCACTGAATATGGCATTGCCGTTAACCCGCGCAGGCAAGACCTGATTGAGCGTTTTACTGCCGCCGGCCTGCCGCTGATGACCATTGAGCAGATGAAGTCGCTGGCAGAAGAGATCGCCGGAGTGCCAGAGCCCATTAGCTTAAGCGAGAAGATTATCGCCGTCGTTGAGTACCGTGACGGCACGATTATTGATGTTGTTTATCAACCCGCGGGCTGATTGTTACAGGGGCAGTTTATGCTGCCCCTGACTCTTTTAATATTCGGAGGAACTGATGTCAGAAAATGACCAAATTAACCTTATTTATCAGGCATCCTGTTTTATTCTGAAAGAGATTGAATGCCTGTTAGCATCAAACGGATTATTGCTCGAAGCCGGTGTGACTCAGTTCGCTGAAGTCCGCCAATCCGGTCGTTTAATCGCCTGCGCCGGGCTGGACGGCAATATTATAAAATGCGTCGCCATAGACCGGGAGCACCGGGGCAGCTCCCTGATGCTGCGTTTAATCACCGAAGTCACCGATATGGCTTATCGAAACGGGTTTGAACGCCTGTTTCTCTATACCAAACCGTGCAATATCCCGATGTTCACTGACTGCGGTTTCTCAGCGCTGGCTACCGTTGAGGGTCGGGTAACGTTAATGGAAAATAGTACCACCCGATTACCCCATTATTGTCAAACCTTGGCTGAACAGTTTCGCGCCGGTGAAAAAATTGGCAGCATAGTGATTAATGCCAATCCCTTTACGCTCGGCCACCGCTATCTGATTGAACAGGCCGCCCTTCAGTGTGACTGGGTACATGTGTTTGTAGTCAGAGAAGATGCCTCACGCTTTGCTTATCGCGACCGCTTTGAACTTATCAAGGCTGGCATAAAAGGAATTGAAAACCTTACGCTATTTCCCGGCTCAGATTATATTTTATCTAAAGCCACCTTCCCGGCCTATTTTCTAAAAGAGCAGGGAATTATTGATGAGTGCTATACCGCACTCGATTTAATGCTGTTCCGGCAATATATTGCTCCGGCACTGGATATTAATCATCGCTTTGTCGGCACAGAGCCCTTTGACCCGGTGACAGAGAAATATAATCGCGATATGGCTGACGGGCTTTTCCGCGCGCCATCTGAAGCCCCTGCAATTCAGGTTGTTGAAATACCGAGAGTCGAAAAATGCGGTGGTGCGGTATCGGCCTCACGCGTGAGAAAGCTATTTGATGAGGGGCGGATGGACCTTATTCGAGATCTGGTCCCTGAGGCCACCTTTGCGTTCTTATCTGAGCAAGCAAACCATCGTTGATACGGAGTAGCCCCTATGCTGAACGTTCATATTACGCTACAGCAACTACTGGAATCTCGGGAACACCGGGTAGCCCGTCAGCGGCTTATTTTAGACCGGTTTGGCTTTCCATTGGTCTCAGTCACGGTTGTGCAGCCCGGTGAGGTAAAAAACAATTCAAATAGCCGCTTCTTAATGGCGATAGCACGTCAGGAAATAGCCGCTAAACTGCAAGAGTCCGGCTATCAAATATTATGGCAATGGCACCAAAACCTCGCCACCGGCCCGGAGGCGTTGTACTCAGTAAAGACCGATGCAACAGCGTTAAAATCTTGCTGCATTGAGCTGGAAGAACATCACCCGTTAGGTCGGTTATGGGATATTGACGTTATTGATTTAGACGAAAAACCGGTATCTCGTGATATGGTCGATCGTTTACCGCGACGTTGTCTGATCTGTAACGCAGATGCACACCGATGTTCGCGCTCAAGAGAGCACAGTCAGGACAGTCTGACGGATGAAATTTCCCGGAGGGTTAGTGAATTTCAACAATTATCCAAATGCTGAATGTATCAACCAGACGGTTATCGACCAACCCGCTAATCACCATATCGAACGCTGGGCGAAGGTTCTCGGCAAGCTGGCCTATGATGCCATGATGGAAGAAGTATTACTGACGCCTAAACCCGGTTTAGTCGATCAACGTAACAGCGGTGCTCATCGGGATATGGATAAAGAAACCTTTAAACGCAGCGCCCTTGCTATTGCTGATTATATGCCGGAATTTGTCCGCGCCGGATATACTCTGGGGCACATAGCCCCGCAGCTGGTATTACCGCAGTTGAGATCGTTAGGCATCGCCTGTGAACGGGCGATGTTTCAAACTACCGACGGCGTTAATACCCATAAAGGTGCGGTGTTTGCTTTTGGCCTGTTATGCGCCGCTGCCGGAAGATTATTAGCCGGTAAAAAAACCGTCGCCGTGATGAACCTGAGCAATGAAGTGGCGGCAATATGCCAGGGGATGGTTGAGCGTGAGCTGGGCCATAACCGCCAACGGCTTACCGCAGGCGAGAGAATCTATCATACCTACGGATTTACCGGTGCCCGCGGAGAGGCTGAATCAGGGTTTCTCACCGTTCTTGAACTCTCATTGCCCACTTACTTAACTTACCGTCAGGCCGGATGGGATAATGAATCCTCACTGCTGCAAACCCTGTTACTGTTGATGAGCTGTAACAGCGACACCAATTTGGTTTCCCGCGGTGGCCTAGAAGGATTGGAATACGTTAAGAATGCCGCACGCGATATCCTGCTGCTTGGCGGATGTAAACATCATCAGAGCATTCAGTGGATGACCGAACTGGATGAAGACCTAATTGATAAAAATTTAAGCCCCGGAGGCAGTGCCGACCTGTTGGCAGTGACCTGGTTCCTTGCTCATCTTCCGGAGGAATCAGCCTGTTTTGATGCCTGAATGCGCGGGCGACGAGATGGGGGAAATGTCTTCGTTATCCCGTTGTAAAACGGGATCCAGCCCCGAAGGTCGTCATCCCCGTGAAAACGGGGATCCAGCACTTGAAGTTGACCGTAATCCCTTGGTTATTAGGCCGTACTCTTGAGTTATTGAGC
>NZ_KE386585.1:177811-306095 GCF_000427805.1 Budvicia aquatica DSM 5075 = ATCC 35567
CCCCGAAGGTCGTCATCCCCGTGAAAACGGGGATCCAGCACTTGAAGTTGACCGTAATCCCTTGGTTATTAGGCCGTACTCTTGAGTTATTGAGCTAAAACCTGAATGATTCGCTGCGCTCACCCTGTGGGCCATTCACGAGGCGAATGTTTGCTTCGCCTACGGCTCGCGTTCCCGTTTTCGCGAGGATGACGGAGGTGGTAGCGATGACGCGAATCGAGACTTCTTCGTCATCCCGTTGAAAAACGGGATCCAGCCCTTAAGCTAAGCGCTAGCTTGTGAGCTAAAACCTAGATCCCCGCTTTCGCGGGGATGACGAAGGGGTGAAATAATAAAAATGGCGGGGATGGCGAGATATAACGCCAATCGCACTCAGCCGATGCTATTTATTACGCTTCCACAGCCGGCTTTTTCTTGTCTGAGTTCATGCAACTGTAAATCACCGGCAGAACCAGTAATGTCAGCACCGTTGCAAAACCTAAACCAAACATAATTACCACGGCCATACTTTGGAAGAACGCATCGCTTAACAGCGGAGCTAACCCCAGCACGGTGGTAAATGCGGTAAGCAATATTGGCCGTAAACGTGAAGTAGAGGCATCAATAATGGCCTCCAGTATCGGTTTTTTCTGCCGCTGCTGGCCTATCTCATCCACCAGTACGATACCGTTACGGATCAACATACCACTAAGGCTTAACAAACCAATCAGGGCCATAAAGCCAAACGGAATGCCGGTGAGCAAGAAGCCAACGGTAACCCCAATTAGCGCCAGAGGAATGGTCAGCCAAATGGCCAGCGCATTTTTAAACGAGCTGAACATCAGCACGGTGATGATAAACATCACCACAAAAGCAACTGGCAGGCTGGTAAACAATCCGGCCTGAGCCTCTTTGGTACTTTCATAGTCACCGCCCCACTCCAGTTCATAGCCGCGAGGTAGCTCGATAGCATCGATACCCGGCTTAATACGTTGCAGTAACTCAGCCGAGGTTTCGCCGCTGGCAGACGATGGATCGGCCTGTACCGTTAAGGTACGTTTACGGTCGAGTCGCATAATCAGCGGATCTTCCCATTCCGTAGTAAAACCATTCACTACGTTATCAATCGGAATAAACGCCTGACGTGCCTGACTCCATATCATGACATCGTTTAGACGCTCAGCATTCAGTCGCTCAGCGTCCGGCGTTCTTAGCACAATCGGCATCAGGCGGGTGCCGTCACGGTAAAGGCCGACGGTGGCTCCGCCAAAACTCATACGCAAAGCCCCATCAATTTCACGTTTATCAACCCCCAGCTCACGGCCTAAATGTTCAGAGAACTGCGGACGAATAACTTTATTCCGTTCTTGCCAGTCGTGCCTGACACCATCTGAGTTTGAATCTGAGCTGGCAATTTTTTCAGCCTGATCGGCCAGTGAACGTAAAACATCGGGATCAGGACCAATAAAGCGCGCTTCAATCGAGCTGTTATTTGACGGCCCGAACATAATACGCTTAGCCTGTACGCTAACCTGCGGATATTGATCGCGCACATAGCCTTCTATTTGGTCAATCATCTGAGGTATTTGGTTTAGTTGCTCAGCCCGCACCATCACCTGAGCATAATTGGAGTACTGGCGCTGAGCGTTATAGGTCAGCATAAAGCGCATCGCCCCCTGACCGATAGTCACCATAGTGTCGCTAACGCCAGCCTGCTCCCGGATATGGCCTTCAATTTTTGCCGCAATCTCTTCGGTATAGCCAATATCTGTGCCATAGGGCAGCCAAAGATCGACAAAGAAAATGGGCGTATTAGACGGCGGGAAGAAACTTTGGCGTACCTGACCAAAGCCAATAACCGAAGCCACCAACAGCGCCACTAAAACCGACAGGGTAATGGTGCGCTGATGCAGTAGCTTTCTAAGTACGTTGCGATAAACCCGGAACAGCCAGCCGTCATAAGGCGTTTTTACCTCACCATCGGCCTCCGGTTGTGCCATTTTCTGTTTTTCAAATGCCCACTTGGTAAATACCGGCGTCAGAGTCAGCGCAGTAAACCAGCTTAGCATCAGAGAAATCAGCAGTACCTGGAACAGCGACTTACAGTATTCCCCGGTAGCATCGTTAGACAAACCGATTGGGGCAAAGGCCAGAATGGCAATAATAGTAGCGCCCAGCAGCGGGAACATGGTGCGCTTAACGACGTTAGTAATAGCTTTAAGCGTACTCTCTCCCTGCTGTCGCCCGACCAAAACCCCTTCAACAATGACGATGGCGTTATCCACCAGCATACTCAGGGCAATAACCAGCGCGCCAAGAGACACCCGCTGTAGTTCGATGTTGAATAGCTTCATTAACAGCAAGGTGCCAAGCACGTTCAGTGCAAGCGATGCCGCAATGACCAGCCCACTGCGAACCCCCATGAAAATCAGCAAGGTACCGACTACAATCAGCAGCGCCAGCAGGAAATTCATGATGAATCCGTTAACGGCACCTTCTACCTCATGAGCCTGATCGTAGAAAACGCTAATTTCCATGCCGGCAGGGCGTTCAGCCTCCAGTTGAGCCAAACGGGCCTGTACCGCATCACCGACAACAATTACGTTAACATTAGGTGCAAAAGAGACGCCGATAGAGACCGCTGGCTGGCCGTTAGCTCGGTAAATACTATTCGGTGAATGGCTGACGCCCTGAGTAATAGTAGCAATATCACGTAAATAGACGCTTTTGGCGCTGCCGGGCTGGCTGACTAGCAAATTACCTAATTCTTGCACATTGTAAAACTCACCGGTCGGATGTAATCGGATCGATTCACTGCCCACCATTAACTGACCGGCGTTAGACACCACGTTTTGCCGAAGCAGCAAGTCGTTCAGCTGCTGCGGAATAATATTGGCCGCGGTCATTTGGGCCCGGGATATCTCTATCTGAACCTCTTCAGGTAAAACACCGACAATGCCTACTTTTCCGACCCCCGGCACCAATACCAGTTCACGGCGAAGCTGCTCAGCAAAGTTACGTAATTCTTGGTTACTATAACCGTTGCCATGGAGTGAGAAGAAAAAGCCATAAACGTCACCAAAGTCGTCATTGACAATCGGCGGGCTGGAACCCGGTGGTAAACGTACGGCTGAATCGCCAATACGGCGACGCAGTTCATCCCAGATTTGCGGCAATTCTGCTGAACCATATTCCGCCCGAATATTGATCGTAATCTGAGAAAGCCCAACGCTGGAGATCGAGGTGATGTTATCGATATAAGGAAGCTGCTGAATGGCATTTTCCAGCGGTAAAGTAATCTCCTCTTCTACCTGCTGAGCAGAGGCTCCGTCATACCGAGTTACAACTACCGCGGTTTTAATGGTAAAGGCCGGGTCTTCCAGCCGGCCAATATTTAAAAAGGCAATTACCCCGCCAATACCCAACAGCAGAATGGCCAACCAGATACGGGTACCGTTACTGATAAAGTTCTCTGTCAGTTTCATTACAGACCTCGCTCACGAACCCAGGCGCGTACTTCCTGATCCGGACGCAATTCTCGGGTGCCCGCAGCAACAATCCGTTCACCGTCATTCAGTCCCGAAAGAATTTGAATACCGTTAGCGGTCAGTTGACCCGTTTCGACCTTGCGTAATTCAACAAACAGTTTGCCGTCTCGCTGTTTTACCACCCAGACATACGGTTGATTGCGTTGAGTATTATCCGGATTAAATACGGCCTCTACCGGTATCACAATATTTGCCGTTTGGGCTGCGCCGGATAAATTACCCAGATTGATTCTTACGCTGCCGCTCATACCAGAGAGCAACGGTAAATCTGACGGCCGTGGCATGGTCAGGGTCATCTGATAGGTTAATGACCCTGAGGTCGTGTTGGTGGTGTGTTCTTTATAACGGGCAGCAAAGTCGCGGCCGGGTAAGTTATTTAGTTGGACTGTCGGCTGATACTTGGCATTGTTTTCATCGATAATAATAAATAGGTTTTCAGGAATGCTGAAAACAACGTCCAGTGAATCCAGCGAGTTGAGTATCGCAATTGGCTGACCGGCGGTAACAACCTGATGGTTGCGAGCATTGACGTTGGCAATAATGCCGTCAAAAGGCGCCAGCACCTGCATAAAGCTCAGCTCTTCCTGTGCAATGTTTAACGCGGCTCGCGCTGAATCTCGGGCGGCACGCTGTACATCTAATTCCGCGCGCGGAATAACATTACGTGCACTCAGCGTTGATAAGCGATTGAACTGAGTCTGGGCCAAATCAAAGGTGGCCTGACGATCTTTCACCCGCAGCCGGGCGTCGTTGTTATTGAGTTCAGCGATCAACTGACCTTGAGTTACCCGTTCCCCTTCTCGAACCAGAAGTTGTTGTAGCTGTCCGGGGCGTTTAAATGCCAGCTCAGTTTTATCTCCGGCGACAATTCTGGCCGGAAATACGCGCTCCCCCTGCTGGGCATTATTGATAACGTCAAAGATACTCACCGGTCGTACGCCGTCGCTTTTTTCAGGTGCCTCTCTGTCACAGGCAGAAAGAAAAATAGTAACAAGGAGAACAGCAACAAGTTTTATATTCACGATGCAATCTCTTAGAATCAGATTTTAAGGGCGCAGTGGACCAATTCGTTTGCCTGCATACGTTATGGCATCAGAACCACTGCTCATCTGGGCCACTCCGGCCCCAATTCACACTATGGTGAAAATCAAACAACTCATTACTTCTATTCAGATAAGGTTAAAGGCAACAGGTTAAACTTAATCAAAATTCACAGAAAATATAAAATGACTTTCAAAAGTACATCCGCAACCTTCAGAGCAATAATCCATGGGCTTAACCTCAGTCGCTGCGCTGCCGTTTAGCGCAAGACTTGCACCAGTAATGGAACCGACAGCCAGAGCACACAGGCACAGTTTATTCATATTCAAACCTTATTAGGCCGCAATTAAACATTAGCGCCACAAAGATAGTTATACTTAAATCATAGCCTTATCTATCAGATTTTCCTGTTATAAAAGCGTCAATTGACATTTTTATTAAAACGGATAGTTCCCCGCCCTTAAAACACACATTAATTTGGCATAAATAACCAGAATATTAAGATTTGTTAACCAAGGTCTCTTAAAAGCAGGTAAAATAAAAATATTGTTTTGCCTTTTCAGTCGGATACTTAAGCCAGTAAAATAAACGGGTAGTTTATGTTGGCTATATGAGCGTGTTACTATTCTGAACCAAGTATTTTCAACACTGATAGAAACAAGCATAACTAGCTGAATATAAAATGGTTTAATCAGGTTTCCATTACCTTACTCTGGCGACTGTAGGCTATTTTTTGATCTTAGATTAGACATTTACGGGCTCTACAGGCACTAATCGCCATATAGACTAACGATAACGCATTGTGCAGTTAACAATATTGTACTAGGATTATTTTTAGGAAAAACAGCGTAATACAATAGATAGCACGATAGATATTCCCTTTGTAATTGGTGTTAACATAATGATTAGAAACGTAAGCAAACACGCATTAAAAAGTTTGAGCTGCTTTGCAGCCGTGACCTTTTTTTCTACTAGCCAAATGTCTGCTTATGAAGACTTCCTTCATGTTAATTCAATGAGCATCCTTTACTTTTTTTCAGTAATATCAAAACCATTATTCTTTATTATTATTGGTTATATGGATGAAGTTGAAAAACTAACCAGAAAAGAGACCTTAATAAAGGTCAAAACCATTATCATAATAATTATTTTCTGGAATATTATTTTATCCCTAATTAAAACGCGTTTTGTCCAGCAAGGCTATCTTTTACAACAGGGTATTATTTTAGATATGGGTCTTATTTATTTGTTCTACCCTATCATTGTTAAAGGTATTCGAAATTTAAAAGCCACTGCATTGGTTCTGGTCGGTTTAGTGGGAGTTATCGCGCTTTTCGATATTTTTAGCCCGCTGGATACTCGTGACGATCCGCTGTTTATTTCCAGCTTTGCATTTATCTGGGTGTGGGGCGGCTACTATATTTTAGGCCACGCGTTGGGCACCGAACAGGGTCGCCGCTTTACAAGAAATGCCAGCGTACATTTACTGTCGAAGATATTGCTGATTCCTCTTGGCATATCGATGTTTTTCTACGAGCGTTATATATCCACTCATATCCATGAGAGCGTCGCCGTTTGGTTCGTTCTGGAACATCTTTACCTTCTGGCGATGAGCATGGTGCTGTTTATATTATTTGATAATATGTCGATGAAAAGTAAGCTGATCAATAACATCGTTGAATTTATCAGCCCGGCAATGGTCGGGGTTTATATCGTTCACTACAGCGTCTTCTACTTTATTACTACGCTGTATGACTTCCATAATTTTACCCTAAGATTTATTCCATTAGCGCTGGTATTTATCGCATCGGTTATGGTTTCACGCTTATTGCTGTTGAATAAGTACACCGCCAAAATTATTTCGTTTTAAGCTGTTCGGGCAAGAGATGGTTTTGATGAATAGAAGGTTACGCTGCTACTTTTCTGCCTTCCGGATGCCGTAGGATGAACGCAGTGAATCATCACGTAAGCTAACCATGTCGTATCCTCGTGAAAGCGTAAATGCGAGCCGTAGGTTAGGCATTTCGTTTTTCAAAGAAAGACAAGGTCGATAACCTGGTAATCACTAGGTTAGGCTGATAAATAAACCCACGGCCGCCCTTGCGGGAGGCTGTGGGTTGGATTGACTCTCACCTTAATTAAAAGGTCATCGTCCTCTAGTTAAAAGCTATAACGAACGCCAAGGTGCCCGCTGTATGGGGTTTCTACATGGTTACCTTTAGCGTAGTTAAGCTCTGCATAGGCTGACCACTGATTATCCAACTGCGTCGTCAGGCCTACGCCGTATTTACCAACGGTACCGGACATATCGTTAGAAAAACGTTCGGTATCATTAATAATAACGTCGTTATTCTTCTTGAACTCATGGCTTACGGCCAGTCGTAGATAAGGCTTAATCAGGGTACCGCCTTCCGTCAGGAAGGATTTGCCAAAGGTTGTACCGATTTCACCTTTTGCTGACTCGGCTGAATCTGCTTTTACCTTCATATCGTTACTAAAACGATAGCCGGTCTTTTCACCGTGGAATAACGAGGCCAGGACATAAGGCTCAACGAAGTAGCTGTCGATCTTAATGTGCTTACCTGCTTCCAATGAGAAACCAATACCATTGGTATTGTCCTTGGCGGTGGTTTTGCCATTGTTAAATTGGGCACTGTTTTCCGTTCTGAAGTGGTTAGCTTTTAATACGCCATCCAGATAGTAGCCGTTGTCATGCATCCATGTGCCGTAAAGGCCTAATGCATAGCTATCTACTTTACCGTCGCTTGAGCGGGCATCCAACGACGAATGGGTATAAGAGAACATACTACCTAACAACAGGCGGCTATTTTCCAACGCAATAGCACGATCGCCACCCAACATAACGCCGTTCATATCTTGTTTATAGCCGACGTTGTCAGTTGAAATACGGTAACGGCTGGTGATGTATTTACCCCATGCACCGCTTTGAGCGGTATTGTTATCACGTAAGTCACCCAGACGGGTTCTCAGTGTAGATAGCTCTCCGTCCCAAATTGTTGGTGTCACGTTAGCCATCGCAATCGCGTTCTTACCCCCTTCAGAAATTTCAGGCTTAGGATCTGGAGTCGGGTTCGGGGTCGGATCTGGGTCCGGAACAACAGTATTCTTTTGCGGAGACAGATACCAATTATCACCGTCTACACCGTCACCCTGCACCAGATAATATTTATAGGCACCCAGATCGACGCTGCCGTTAACTAACGTAAAGTTATCGCTGACGCTGCCATTAGCATAAATCAGATGATAAGGATTAGCGCCGACCACACCGCTTCTCAGTTCTTGGCCGGAATCCATCACCCTGATGTTAAAGGCACCGTCAATGCTGTTACTCACATTCAGGAAGTCGCCGTACCCGCCGGTAACATTGGTATTCATCACAAAGGTACCGGAACCGGTCAGGTCATGAATTTCCAAGCGGCTATATTTACCGCTATCGCTGCCATCTTTGCGGCCATAAACAACCATGCCGTTGTTGGCTAAACTTTCAATCGTTACCTCTGACACATCGGTATTGGCATTATGCTGCAGATATAACAATGAATCACTGCCCGCCAGGTTAACCTGAGTCGCGTAGGCACCCTTACCGCCCAGCGAACCGGTCCAGCTGTGTAAATCACCGCCTTCCATGGTCAATGAGCCGTTATTGACATCCAGCGTACCGGTAGAATAGGCGCCATAGGCAATTGTTGACTCACCGCCATGATTAATGGTGGTGTTTGAGATGTGGCCTAACTCATTAACAAACTGACTTCCGCCGTCAATCAGCGTCTTATTGGCATCGGCATAATATTCTACGCGCTGCACGCCACCCTGATAGATTGTTGACTCTGTCGCAACCTGATCTTGACCGATCCAGCCGTCTTGTTCAACCCACTGGCCACCGGTCCAACCGCCCTTTTTACCGCTAACAATTTGTAATCCGTAAACCTGAGTGCCGATAGCCTCACCGGTTTGGATTCGCTGTTCTGCACCGGCATAAATAGTGGCATTTTTCGCCGTCTGGCCAGTAATTCTAACTTTGTCATCAGACGTCCAGCCACGGTTTTCCCAAGTTCCGTCAACGCCGCTGACGATCTGAGTGCCATACACTTTGGCATCTTCAGAGATACCTGAAGTCACCAACTGGAGAGCCCCGGCATAGATAGTGGTATTACGATCGGAAATACCGTCTTCTCCGCTACCGGAATATACCTGTTGTACCGCACCATCATATAGCACGGTATCAAGCGCCAGGCCGCTGGTCATTTGGAAGCTGCCGCTGCCAACGTGAGTATTGGTAGCCGTACCGCCATAAAGCCAGTGCTCACCACCGTTAACGATGATAGTGTCTTTAATCTCAGAGGTACTTCTTACCGACTGTTCAAGATAACCACCGTCAATCAGGTTAGCCTGAGCATAGCCCCGGGCACCTACCACCATCTTGCCGCCGGAATTAACGATGGTGTTATAGGCTTTAGCATCATTATTCAGGCTAATGCTACCAAAGTTTTCAACCACGGTATCATAGGCCACCGAGTCATCCATCAGGGCCAGAAACCCGCTATAAACCCTAGTCGCATCGGTTGGATTAACAATTCCACCCTTAACCGTGTTGCCAATAGCGACGCTTCCGGTTTTGACAGTCACCTGAAACGAATCAATAGTATTGTTCAGACTATAAGAGTTTTGCTCAACGTAGAGAATTTGCTCAGGGAAGTAGGTTCTGGTAAAGGTCTCACCGTTTATATATTGATTCCCAGTAATAATTGACTGGTACTTCGTTTCCCACTTACCTTTAGCGATTGGCCAGCCATCGGTTGCGGTATTTAAGATATCACTAACGCTTGGCGTGGCTATTTCGGCCGGAAATGAGGTTGGAGGACGCGGAACCTCTGAAGAGTATGCTGCAAAAGAGGCTGAAAAAAGCGCAGGCAATGCCAACACTAATCTATTAAACTTCATAAACAAGTCCTTTTTATACAAAATAAATCCCTATACCTACTTAAATGACAACAATACCTGTTGTGACTGACATCATTTCAATTCGGCAGAAAACCCCATCAAATACGTTGCGATATATAAAATAGCCATAGGGGATATATGCATGATAAATACATCCACCTATATTTCAAGATCTATTTAAAGATCAAAAATAAAATCAAAAAAGTGTTAAAAAAATAATAAAAACAAAAAATTAAATAATTTCAAATAGATATGAAAGTTAAATCAAATAAATGAATAATTTCATTGCGTTACTTATTCACGTGAAAATAAATGAAACACGCCAATAAGTTAGATGAAATCAGCACTTAAAAAAATCACAAGATAAAAATTATTTTTATTTAAAAAAACGCATGAGATACAGACAAAAGAAATAATCACCATATTTACTAATTTGGGGGTTGTTATATAAAATCCCAGATCAATGAGTTGCTCAAATAACCAACAAGTACTTAATTATATCCAAACCAGCCCTGAGTTCTCGGCTGCAAGAATGGCGCTTGTCGATGATAAAAAATAGAAAGATATGGCTGGCTGATGCTTATGATATACGAAGCAATAGTCAAGATTGGGAGTCTGTATAATTTTTAGCCGTTATCATTAGGCTTGATGCTGATATAAATCTGGCATGTTAGATAAAGCGCTAAGCTAATCTGCTATGCCAGATATACCGCTACGGCAGAAGCCCCCCTCTTTTGCCGTAGCGGGTAAACCAATCTTTGACGGTCGGGTTAGGTTGCACCTACCGGTGCAATAAAATGAACGGTGATAACCTGCAAATTGAAACACAAGGATATGAGTAGAAAAAATCACACTGCAACCAAACTAGCGTTCAGGCCGATGATAAAGCTCCTGTTGATAAATCAGCCGGAACAGCTCAGCTTGGTATTTAGCATCACACAAAGCATCGTGGTTTCCTTCCAGCGTCGGGTGCAGCTGTTTATCGATTGAACTGGACCTGGTGTCATGCCAGCTACATCCGGTCGCGCCCATAAAGAGTGCCTTAATATCCAGCGCAGCAAAACCGAACGGGTTTTCTCCCAAATACTTCAAAAAATAGTAATTCACGAATGACCAATCGAAGGGAGCATTAAGACCGACAAACACCGGAGTCGCGTTTTCAGGAAGGTTGTTTGCAATCCAAGTGGCAAACTGAGCCATTGCCTCTTCGGGAGCAAGCCCGTCGGCTTGAGCCTGTTGTAAAGTCAGGCCTGAAATCTTCAGTGCAGCATCAACCGCTTGGTCGCTAATCGGCTTAAGCGTCATTAAAAACTCGATTTCGGGTTGATATACCAGACAGGCACCTAAGGTCAGCATACTGTGTTCGCTGACTATTGGCCCTGCGGTCTCGATATCCACCGAAATAAAAGTCTCTTGTTTTTGGTTCATTACACGACTCCGAACAATAGTTATTGACTCATCCCGCTATGATTAGCAAGGGTTCCAGGTAACGAACGATTTGGTAACAAGGTTCTGATAATTGACGTTTCCAATAATGGGAAGATAAACACAACAAGGTGCGTATCACATCTCTATCCGAGCCGAATTCAAGCGTAAGTATAATTTAACAGAATCCAATATTATTGCTTAAAAAACATCAGGATATTATATAGCCCGTCATAACATCTAAGATTTTGTTTAAACCAAGGATGATCAATTAACAAAGCGACTTGCTCAATTTGCCCGGCACTTGGCTGGGTTCCGCTTTGGTTAAACTTTTCATACCAACGGTAAAGTTGATCAACGGTGTCATTATGATGATTTAAGGAAATCTGATTAAGTAAGAAGATCAGGCGATCCCATTTATTCAAACGATTTGCCAGTTGGTTACAGGCGATAAATTGATGAGGAGATTCAGCTTTAGCCACTAATATCTGTAACTCAAGCAGTGACAGCGACAGCTGCTGTTTAGCAAATAATCTGACCGCCTCTTTGGTTACCGTAGGGGAAATATCCATTACGGAGTTCAATAAAAGATCTCTCACAGAACCGGTTAACAGCTTAACTAATAGCTGTAACGCCGCGCGTCTTACAGAGGGAAAGTGATGTTGCATAAAGGGTGAAACAATAGATATGGCCTGCGGATGCTGTATTGCCCCTATTCCCCACAGTGCACAGCTTAACTTTTTGGCGGTTTCCGCTTTATCCTGCAATACCAGACAATAAAAGGCCGCAAGATCCATGCCCCGATCATTCAACTGTTTAATAGCCCAGCTTCTGATGCGGGTATGATGATCAAATAATAACGCCTCAATTTGGTGTTTGGCTAATAACGGGGAGCTATGTTGATTGAGGTATTCTATGGCCATTAGCCGTATTGGTGCAAAGCTGTCGTGTAAAACAATCAGTAACTGTTGCTGACTGACGGATTTGGCCTCGGTTAAAAATAGCCTCACCGCAGTGAATCGCACCATAACATCGTCATGGTTTAAGGCTAACTCAATGATCTCACCAGTGGAAAGCAGGTGATGGTCAATAACAAGTTGAAGAGCCAGGCGAGCGACCTTAGGGCGTTTATCTGATATAGCCGAAATAATATGCTGCTGATTTTCTGGCTGAAGTAAAAAGCCAACCACTCGATTCACACTGGCTAAATGGTCATCCCGGCCACAGTCCAATAGCTGGTAAAGTTCGGGTAAACAAGAGGTCATGCTTTGAGCATGTTGATTGATTAATAGCTCAGCTAGACTGTGCTGTGCCGCTAATCTGACCTCAACAACCCAATCATTTAAGCATGAAATGATATCGGGCATCGCACGTGCATCCTGCATCAGACCGAGTAATGCAACGGCTTGCTGGCGGATAAAACCATTATAGTGATGGCACAGCTGGCGCAAATCATCCGGACTGTCAGCCCGCCACTGCGGTTGCTTGAAATGGGTATTTTTAGGCGCATCCAATTGGATTTGCATCTGTTTGATTAGGGCATCCAGCCTATTCATTTAATATTCTCTCCTTAGATTTTCACCAACATAGCTTTTTTATAATTGAAATAACACCATGAGATTAAAAAACTCATGGTGTTATTGCTCCTCCAGCTCAGTTGCCTGTTTAGAAGTTTGATTTCGCACTCTGTACCCTATCCTAGATAAACACTAATAAATAGAAATACACTTAAATTAAGCACAAATGAATTAACCTCAAACTGAACTCGGTTTATGAGATACGCGACCCTAGGAGAAATAAGGAAAATAGCGTCAAGGACAGGTTCTAATTTGGCAACACCACTGCGGACAAAGCAAATAATTTTAGCTATTGGCTTCCAACATTCTTTTGGGCGTTGTTCTAACCTGAGGGGTTGGTGGATAAACAGCGAATAACTCTTAGCAAATAGAAGCAGAGTTAGTTCGCTGTTTTTTTATACCGTCTGTTTAGCCAAACAAATAGTGGTGACTAGATTCTCCAGCATTTGCTGTCGCCAGCTCAGATGCTGAGGCTTAATATCGCTGCTTTCAACATAATTTAGCCAGTAACGGGCAGAAAGTTTTACTCTGCAAGTTCTGCTGGCCCGGCTTGCCGTTCCAGCCCGCATAGCGTTCAGCAACTGTCTATTCTCCACCATTTTTACTGCGACTCTATTTTTTTAATTCATCATCTACGCATTCAGCTGACTCACCAAGGTAATGTAAAGGATCTAGGATTTTATTAATATCCAACGTATCCGGTATATTTTCTTTATTAAGCTCATCATGAATTGACTCAGCAAAGGTGATCTTTTTCTCTATAGAATTCATGGCTGCTTCATATAGAATATGGTGTGCTGCAGGACGTCCAATGTGTTCAGCTAACTGCATCATTACGGCTTCAGAAAGAATTAACCCCCCGGATATATTTAGGTTTTTCTTCATATTTTCAGGATAAACATTCAAACCGGAGATTAACTTATATAAACCTTCAACAAGAGATACAGCAAAGATAGACACCTCAGGCAATGACACATCTAAAATATTACTCTCAGCAGCATCTCCTTCATTCATTCTTATCATTGATGTATTAGCCAACATCATTCTTGAACGCAACAATTGTGACACCCCCACAAGGTTTTGGGCATGCTGCGGATTTCTCTTTTGTGACATCGTAGAACTCCCTACTTTGCCGTGATGAAAACTCTCTTCAACTTCAGCAATCTCGGTTCTTTGTAAGAAAATCACTTCTTCGCTAATTTTTTCTACGGTAGCAGCCAATAAACCAAAAATATTGATGTAAGCAGCTAATGAATCACAAGAAGATCTAACTGGGATTGAGGATGATTTGAGATTCAGTAACTCTGCGACTTCATCCTGTACATTCCGCCCATTTCCCCCCATAGCTGAAAAAACACCAACAGCACCTCCCATTGTGACAATAAAAGCATCTTCCGCTGCCTGTATTAAGCGAGTTTTATGTCGACGAATTTCAGCCCGCCAACCCGCCACTTTAAAGCCAAAAGTAATCGGCAGTGCATGCTGACCATGGGTTCTACCCGCCTGAGGAATATTTTTTGTATCGGCCGCAAGCTTAGCCATCGCATTAAGAACATTATCGAGATCTGACAAAATAATATTATGTGTTTCTCTTAACTGTAATACGGCCCCTGTATCGAAAATGTTTTGGGTCGTTGCTCCCCAATGTATATATGACGCAGCTTCAGTACCACAAACCGCTTCATATTGACGCAATACGGGGACAAAAGGATGCATGGTTTCTTTGATACCTGCAGAGATTTTATCGGCATCTAATAATTTTACATCGGCCTTCTTTGCAATTATGTCTGCAGCAGATTTCGGTATCATCCCTAATTTAGCCTGAGCTAATGCTAATGCAGCTTCCACGTCTAGCCAACTTTGTATTGTGTTCGAGTCAGACCAGATATCTTTTGCTTTCTGACTAAACCAATGCCCTGTAATACACGAGTCAAACATTCCTACACTAGCCATAACTCATCCGCCTCTATTTTGATTTTGGTTATATTAATATATACATTCATTTATGATGTGATAAAAGTCACAATTTAAATAAAACAATCAATTCATTGTTTTATTTGATAAATAATCATATTTTCTCAAAATGAGGGGAACATCACACTTAACAATATTACCTAATGGTTATACTCGAATAACATTAACAACCAAACCTATCAGCATAAAGTTGTGATACTTGCTCTTTCACATAACCATGATTAATTCTTTGTGAGATATAAAATGACTGAGTCTACTGATATGAAAAACATCAAAAAATCCTTATTTATATGGACAATCAGCATCCCAATTATTTTAGCTTCTATATATTTTTGTTTTGGTCAAAAGGCATTTATTCTTGCCGTCTCTTTTATTGTTATTATATTGATTGGTATGGGAATAATGCGAAAAATATACGCACAAGCCCTAGTACTAGTCGGTGGGTGTGTACTTTTATTAATAGCAGCATTTCTTTTCCCTGATAGCACAATAACGAGTGCCAGTTCAGGCTCAAAAGTCATTGATGTCTTTATGGAAATAAAAAATGTCTTCAGTAAGAATATTGCCAGCTTAGGGCTTATTATCATGGTCATTGCCGGTTTTTCACGCTATATGAATGATATAGGTGCATCTGGAAAATTGGTTGAGATCTGTGTAAAACCTTTAGGAAGATTAAAGTCTAGGTATATGCTTCTTGGCGGGTGTTACATACTAATGCAACTTTTAGCATTATTTATATCAAGCCCATCGGGCCTGGCTCTTCTTATGATGTCTACGTTGTATCCCATCCTACGTTCTATTGGATGTAGCAAAGCATCAGTTGCGGCCGTTATTGCATCAGGAATTTGTATCGATTATGGCCCATCCGCAACCGGCAGTATTTTGATTGCTGAAATCACTGGTTATGATCTATTTAGCTTTTTTGTTGAAAAACAGATTCCCATTGTATGGATACTTTTTATATTTATCGGTGTTATGCATATGTTTGTCCAAGCTTATTGGGACAAAAAAGAAACAGTATCATTGCAAGATGATGACTTATTAATGCATCAACAAGCATCACCAGAAAAAGTGCCTTATCTATTTGCCCTCCTCCCAATAATCCCCATGATACTTCTTTTTATATTTTCTAGCTTAGTTGAAGAATGGCTTCCAAAAGAAATTCGATTTAAAATGGATGTTGTTACGGCTATGTTTATTTCATTTTTCATTGCATTATTTTTCGATTTCATTCGTACGTTAAGCATAAAAAAGGCAGCCGACAAAATAGCAGGCCTTTTTGACCAAATGGGACAATCATTTATTATGATCGTTTCAATTTTACTCTGTGCTCAAGTCCTTGCTCAAGGAATGATTAAAATAGGGTTTATTGAAACACTATTTAGTTTTATACCTTCTGGAACTCACACTCATATTCTCGTTGTTTTATCTTTCAGTATCTTAGTGTTTTTCAGTTCTGTTGTACTTGGTACAGGCTCAACCTTCAATGCCTTTGCACCTTTAGCGGCGGAAGTTGCTAAAGGTGCGGGAGTATCTGTATACAAGGTTCTTATTCCAATGCATTTTTCTGGCAGCTTAGGTCGTAGTTTCTCTCCTATAGCAGGAGTAACAATTGCCGTCGCCGGGTTAGTTGGATTAACACCATTTGATATCATTAAACGAAATGCTCTACAGCTTGGTAGTGCTTATATATTAATGTTAATACTCTCTCACTTTTTGATTGTATAATGTTAGCTATACACTAAAAAAGAGCTTGCTATAATTAGACATAGTTATCGCAAGCTCTTAAATTAGATATTACAGTGGTTCCGAATATCTATCTGGTATTGGTTGTTTTTGATAAATATATTCAAGATATCTCTGTATATGAGGTGAATTTAAATTAGAAAGAGTAAAGAAGGATGAATCATTTAGTACTTCTGGAATAAAATCTTTAAATATAATTTGAGGGTCATTAATAGTTGAGACAGGAAATGATGGCATTAAACAAACGCCCACATTTGCCCTTACAAAATCCAAGGCTAAGTATGAATCAGAAACTTCAGCAATAATATTATATGACACTCCTGACTTGTCTAACACGCGATCAAGCTTTGTTCTTGAAATATTTCTTTTAGTAAACACAATCATTCTTTTTTGATTAAGATCCTCTGGCGTAATGACATCTTTGCTAGCTAATTCATCAAGCCGATTCATCGCACAGACTATCTTGGTTCTTCTTAAAGGAAATGCACTAACATTGATACTCGCCGTATTCAGAGATGAGTCACCAAGAGCGATATCAGCTCGACCCTCATTTAAATTACTTAATAATTTTGAAGCTGTGACAATATCTATTTTTACGGTTACATCTGGATTTTCTTTTATATATTGAGCAGTCAAAGGCATAAGAAAGCAATATGCAATTGTAGGTGTTGAAATTATTCTTAAAGATTTTTTTTCTTCTTTATTCCACTCAAATTTGGTTAGTCTTTCAAAAGAGTCTGAAATTTTAACAATTTCTTCATATAATGATAATGCATCTGAATTAGGTATTAATTTACCTTTTTCCCTTTTAAATAAAACACATCCTGATCTTGACTCAATTAAGCTTAGTGTTCTACTGATTGCTGGTTGGGAAATACCCAGAAGTTCCGCAGCTAAGGTTGCCGTTCTAACTTCAATTAGTGTTTTTATTATTTCTAAATCTCTTAATGTAGCCCAACCACCTGACCAAGAAGATTTTTTCACCATTACCGTTGCCTTATTTTTTATATAATCGCTAGAACACAAATTAGCTTTATCGAGCTATACACCTAAAATATTTCCAGATTAACATGTTATACTATATAAATGAGTACGTTAAATATTAATTGGGGTTGTATGTTATAGCATCAAACAAGCATGGATAACATAGATATATGATGCATTGATGTGTTCATATTGATAATCAAAAAAACAATAGATATTAACCACATAAAAAACTTAGGTCGGCACATTAGATTCCCCAGCTCGTCCCCTCCTATTCACAATTCACATTAAAATGAATATTTCAGACCTAACGTGGCTCTAGTATCACGATAGCCATATTGGCCAATCTGTTGAGCTACATTGGTCCACAGGCTGATATTTAGGTTTAACTGCCCGTCGATACCCAGTTTGACTTCTGCCAGATTTTTAGCGCCCTGCCGTTCTATTGTGGCACCACCGTCCATCGTTGCCCCGATGATGTTAATTGCGCTGGGTATTGCCCTATACCGCTATTTGGCAAAAAATCCCGCGAGTAATATTACATTCGAGCCATTTTCAAAACCCATTAGGGTATAGCGCCATATTAACCCGTAACCCGGTGCCGGTTGAAAATCAGCCGTTCATATCATTATTTTTGCTTTAATTTGAGCATCTGCCAATTATTTGAGTGCGGTCACGGAATAACCTGCTGCCTCTATGGTATCGTCCCCGGCAGTTACTGAAGAGATAAAGAGAAAAGTGACTTCTGTATTTTTACAGAAGTGGGCTTTTCTCTTTTTTTTTGCATTTAATTCACGGGGTCAGTTATGAAAATAGAAGATTTCTCTCTGGATTTCTTTTCTCTTAAGGGGAAAACAGCGCTGGTTACCGGCGGCAATAGTGGCTTAGGGCAGGCTTTTGCGATGGCTTTTGCTAAAGCCGGCGCTAATGTTTTCATCGCCAGCTATATTGATGATAACGGCGAAACCCAGAAAATGCTTGAAAAGCAGGGAGTTAAAACCGGCTTTATAAAAAGTGATATCACCGAAGCGGGCGCTCCGGCTAAAGTGATTGATGCCTGTGTGAAGCAATTCGGTACCATTGATATCTTAGTTAACAATGCCGGAATGTGCATTAATGAACCCGATGTCACTAAGTTTACTCGCCAGCAATGGGATCCCATGGTGGCACTGAACTTAACCGCTGCATTTGAGATGAGCCATGAAGCGGCCAAGGTCATGATCCCGCAAAAAAGCGGCAAAATTATCAATATCTGCTCAGTATTTACTTACCTTGGCGGGCAGTGGTCACCGGCCTATAGCGCAACCAAACACGGTATTGCTGGTTTAACCAAGGCCTATTGCGATGAGTTAGCCCAATTTAACATTCAGGTTAACGGTATTGCCCCCGGCTATTATGCCACCGCGCTAACGGTAAAAACTCGCGCTAACCCAGAGTCTAATCAACGGGTTCTTAACCATATTCCGGCTAATCGCTGGGGAGAAACACAAGACTTAATGGGGGCGGCTGTTTTTCTGGCCAGCCATGCATCCAATTACGTTAATGGGCATATTCTGACCGTTGATGGCGGTTATTTAATGCGTTAATCAATAATGCATCTTTTTAATAATTCATGTTTATAAAGGGTAAAACGAAATGGCTTTAACAAGAGAGCAAATTGTTGAGAAAGTATCGAGCCTTATTGGTAAAGAGCACGTTATTACTAATATCGATGCATTAAAAGTAAATAGTCATGATAGATACAGAAAATATGAAACCTTAATGGGCATCTATAAATTGCCATTGCCTGCCGCGGTTGTAAAAGTACAAAGTGCGGAGCAGGCGTCTAAAGTATTGGCTTTCTGTAATGAAAATAAGATTAACTGCGTCCCTCGTACCGGCGGTAGTGCCACTGAAGGTGGTTTAGAAACAATTGTAGAAAACTCAATAGTGCTTGATGGTTCAGAGATGAATAAGATCATCAAAATTAATGAGCAAGATATGTTGGTCACCGCGCAGTGTGGCGTTCTGTTGCAAGATCTTGAAGACCAGGTGCGTAAATTAGGCTTAACCACCGGTCATTCACCACAGTCAAAACCTATTGCGATGATGGGGGGATTAGTAGCAACCCGCAGCATCGGCCAGTTCTCCACGCTTTATGGCGGTATTGAAGATATGCTGGTTGGGATTGAAGCCGTGTTCCCTAATGGCCATATCGCCAGAATAAAGAATGTCCCGCGCCGTGCCTGTGGCCCGGATATCCGCCATGTCATTATGGGTAACGAAGGAGCTTTATGTTTTATTACTGAAGTTACCGTACGTTTATTCAAATACACGCCGGAGAATCACCAGTTCCGTTGTTACCGCTTAGACAGTATGGAAACAGGATTTGAAATACTGCGTGAAGTGATGGTTAATGGCTATCGTCCATCCATTGCCCGTCTATATGATGCAGAAGATGGCACCCAGCACGGTTTTAACCAGTTTGCCCCAGACCAATGTGTGCTGATTTTTATGGCCGAGGGCTCAAAGAGACTGGCAGAAGCCACCGCGTTAGGCATTGATGATGTCATGGCCCAATACCAAGATGTCTGTACCACCGTTGATAGTAAAATTATTGAAAAATGGTTCAATAATCTTAACTGGGGCCCGGAGAAACTGGAAGAAGAGCGTCGTCATATTGCCGCGAAACACCATATGGGCTTCACAACGGAAGTATCCGGTAACTGGAGCATTATTTATGATATCTACAAAAATGCGCTGGCACGAATTCGCAAAGACTTCCCGCATTTAGAAGATATTACCATGTTAGGTGGCCACTCATCACACAGCTACTTAACCGGAACTAACGTTTACTTCGTTTATGATTACTATGTGAAGGCATGCGGACCAGAAGATGAACGTATGAAGTATCATCAGGCGATCCACTCACTGATCCTTGAAGAGACGCTAAAAGCTGGCGGTTCTATTGGTCATCACCATGGCATTGGTAAATATCGTACCGAGTGGATACAAAGAGAGCACGACAGTGCCTATTACATTATGGAAGGGCTGAAAAAACAGTTCGATCCAAACGGCATTATGAACTGCGGAACCATCTATCCGGTAAAAAATTATCCCGTATAAAAGCTGACAGGATAGTTTTTGATTAAAACGTTAGCTGGATAATACCAGCTAGCGTTTTTCTGCTTTAAGGAGAGCCTATGTCTGATGATAAATTTGACGCTATTGTGGTGGGAGCCGGGGTTGCCGGGTGCGTAGCGGCTTATGTTATGGCCAATGCCGGTTTAAATGTATTAGTCATTGAACGTGGAAACTTTGCAGGCAGTAAGAATATGACCGGTGGGCGACTCTATGCGCATAGTTTAGAGAAAATAATGCCCGGTTTTGCTCAGCAAGCCCCTATTGAGCGTAAAGTGACCCATGAGAAAATCTCTTTTTTAACCGATGACAGTGCAGTCACCATCGATTACCAGGCTGAACAACATAGCAGCCCGATGCAGCAGTCCTATACCGTTTTACGCAGTAAGTTTGATCAATGGCTAATGAGTCAGGCTGAAGCTGCCGGCGCACAATTCATTGCGGGAATTCTGGTTGATGAACTGGTTATAAAAGAAGGCCGGGTTATTGGTGTTAAAGCTGGGGAAGATATTATTGAGGCCAGTGTCACTATCTTGGCCGAAGGTGTTAACGCCCTGCTTAGTCAATCGATTGGTAAAGGGCTCGATTCATCGCCTGGCAATCTGGCTATCGGTGTAAAAGAGCTGATCGAACTCCCTCAGCAACAGCTTGAAGATCGTTTCAATCTAGTTAATGGAGAGGGCACCGCCTGGCTATTTGCCGGCTCGCCGTCTAATGGTTTAACCGGCGGCGGATACCTCTATACCAACCAAAATTCAATTTCACTGGGGATCGTTTGTAGCCTTGGCGAAATTGAGAAATCGAATAAAACCGTCCCGCAAATGCTGGAAGATTTTAAAAACCACCCCACCATCAGGCCATTAATACAGGGCGGAAAACTGCTTGAGTATTCAGCCCATATGGTTGCCGAAGGGGGCCTAAACGGAGTTTCTGAATTAAACGGTAATGGTTTTTTGATTATCGGCGATGCTGCCGGCTTAAGCCTTAATTTAGGATTTACCATCAGAGGGATGGATTTAGCCATTGCTTCAGCTGAAGCTGCCGCACAAACGGTGGTGATGGCTAAACAAAAAAATGATTTTAGCCAAACGGCGCTGTCACACTACCGAACCCGGCTGGAAGAGAGCTTTGTCCTCAAAGATATGGCTCTGTATAAAAAACTCCCCGCCCAGTTAGAGAACTCTCGCTTGTTCAATCAATATCCACGCATGATGGCCGACATTATGCACGATATGTTTATCATCAACGGCCAGCCCGCTCAGCCAATGTTGGGGAAATTATTAAAACAGGCAAAAACCGTTGGCTTAATCAACCTGGCCAAAGACATCATTAAAGGGGTTAGAGCGCTATGAGTAATGTTAATACGCTAAACGGCGTTGATGTCGATGCAAAGCTCAGCGTCAATAAATTTAGAGTAGATAAAACCAACCCGCATATTGTGGTAGTCAAAGAACCTGAAATGGCTGAGCTCAGGAAGCTCTTAATTGCCTGCCCTGCCGGACTGTATAAATTAAATAATGATGGTTCACTACAGTTTGATTATGCCGGATGCCTGGAGTGCGGTACTTGTCGCATCCTATGTGGCAATACTATTTTGGAAAAATGGCAGTATCCCCAAGGCACTTTAGGCGTTGAATATCAGTATGGTTAACCAGAACGAGATCGCCATCCCACCAATGGGTTGAACTGCATAACAAGTCATCGATTTTTGAGCTTAATCACATACTTTGCAATATTCAAAATGCTATAGTTCCGCCAAGTTGCTATCAGAGACGAAGAGAAAAGTAACTTCCCAATTATTGGGGAGGCTTTTCTCTTTTTTTTGTGCCTTTTATATTTCAGATCTTTTATAACCGTTTGTTTTATATAAATTAATATAAAAATAGTCAGGGTGATTATCCCGTCTAGAAGATGACGAATAAGGAACGAAAATGAGCGATCAATATTTAATGAGTGTTGATGTCGGTACCCAAAGTGCCAAAGTGATTATATTCGATCTGAAAGGCAATATTATTTGCCAGGGTGTCAAAAAACTACGTAACATTCAGGTTCCTGCCCCGCTGCTCGCAATTCATCCTGACGATGATATTTGGGACTCATTACAGATTGCATTTACCCGCGTCATGGCTGAATTTAACGCCTTAAAGCTGGATGTTAATGCCATAAAAGCGATTGGATTATGCATTATTCGTTGCTGTCGCACGGTAGTTAAAGCCAATGGCGAGCTGGCTTATCCGGTTATCGGCTGGATGGATAAGCGCTTAAATAAGCCTTACCAGTATTCAGATGAATTTAAAGATGTCCGCTATGTTAGTACCAGCTCGGGCTATATCACCCATCGTTTAACCGGTGAGTTTAAAGACACCTGCGCCAACTATATTGGTTGGTGGCCGATGGACGATCAAACGCTGGACTGGAGCATTGATCCTAAGCGCTGGCAAGACTGTAACCTAACCCGGGATATGGTAATGGATGTTGTCAAGCCGGGAGAAATTTTAGGTTACTTAACCGATGAATTAACTCAACGCTATGGCTTACCTAAAAAATTACCGGTTATTGCCACTGCACATGATAAAGCCGTTGAGGCTCTGGGGGCAGGTTCGCTTGATAATGGCACCATCCTTATCTCACTTGGCACCTACATTGCTGCATTAACCCAGGGCAAAGAGTATGTCACTAACTCAGTAAACTTCTGGCCATTTCAGGCGTCAATTCCTCATCGCTATATCTATGAATGCTGGGGCGTTCGTTTGGGTATGTGGACGATCAGCTGGTTCAGGGATCAGTTTGGTCAGGCCGCGATTGCTGAAGCTGAAGACAAAAATATTCAAGTAGAAGAGCTCCTCAGCCGGGAAGCAGAAAATGTCCCTGCCGGCAGTGAAGGACTGTTCACGATTCATGATTGGGCCGCCCCTCCTCACGCAGAGTTCCGTAAAGGCGCCATGATCGGCTTTGATAGCCGCCATACCCGGGCACATATGTTCCGTTCTTTATTAGAAGGCATTGCTTTTACATTAAAAAACCACGTCGACAAAATGAACCAGGAATTGAATATCCCGACTCGAGAGCTTGTTGTTTCCGGCGGTGGAGCAAATAGCGATCTGTTTATGCAAATTTTGTCTGACATTTTCGGTGTCCCGGCCAAAAGAAATGTAATGCGGGGCTCGGCTGCGGTTGGCTGTGCCATTAACGCCGGTATGGCTATTGGCGTTTTTGACAGCTATGAGCAGGCCATTGAACAGATGGTTAATGTTCAAAATATCTTTACGCCAAATCCTGTTAACCATGATTTTTATAACCAATTAAATAGCCAGGTTTACCAATATGGACAGAGCCATTTAGATCCTTTGCTGAAGAATCTAAGTTCATTAGTTGACTAGCTCAGAACACTGTTTCACTCATCTGACAACGGTAATTAAAAGTAAAAACTGTCAGGAAGCTTTGATAACCATATGAGGGTCGTTGTATGGCACAAACAGAAAGTATTAATATTGATAAACCGGTAAATACTAAAGCTACCCGTTATATGCAGCTGCTCTTGCTCACCGTCGCCGGCGGCGCTATTTATCCCATGCTATATATGCGTCAAATATATCAAACCACCATGTTAGAAGCCTTCCAGCTCACTAATGGCCAACTTGGTGAGCTATATTCCATGATGGGACTGCTGTTTTTTCTGACCTATGCACCCAGCGGGTGGTTAGCAGACAAAATAAAGCCGATGAAATTAATTGTATTCTCGTTGCTGGGTACCGGGCTATTGGGCTTTTGGTATAGTACTCTGCCCTCTTATTATTCATTGTTATGTATTTTTGGCGGCTGGGGAATTACCACAGGTTTAACATTCTGGGGCGCGGTAATGAAGCGCATTAAATTACTGTCTGGTGAACATGAATCAGGTCGTTTTTATGGCTTCTATGATGGCGGTCGTGGCTTAGTTGAAGCCGTTCTGGCGAGTATTGCACTCTATATATTCTCTGTTGTGGCCGGAGACAATGACAATAACGTTATTGAAGCTCTGATCTATGTTATCTACATGTATTCGTGGCTTTGTATCGCTTTAGCGGTTATTTGTCTTGCCGGCGTTTATTATGAAAACAAACAGGTTATTACTGAGGTTAAAAAAGTCAGAGAGAAGAATGAAAGCTTATTTACCGATATCATTTTTATTCTAAAACAGCCGGAAGTCTGGCTAATTGCGCTGATCATATCCGCCGGTTACCATCTATTTTGGTCGACTTATAGCTTTTCTGCTTATCTGCAAGAGGGCAACTGGGGTTTCTCTGCGGTAATGGCCGGCACGATTACCACCATAAAACTGTGGCTGCGTCCGGTCGGCGGTGCCGTTGGCGGAATACTGGGTGATAAATTTACTAACGTCAGAATACTTAATTATGCATTGATTGGCAGCGCGTTGGGATTACTCGGTTTAATTGTTGCACCAATGATGGGAATGAGTTCAACAATGACCGTCAATCTGTGCATCTTCTTTATTCTGCTAGTCGGGCTACTGACCTACGCTATCCGTGGATTATATTGGGCAATTATAGAAAACCTAAATATTCCTGAAGCAAAGTTAGGCTTAGCTATCGGTATTATTTCCGTCTTAGGCTATTGCCCCGATATCTTTATTCCACTAATTAATGGATACATTATGGATGCCGCGGCAAGCCAGCAGGCCGGTTATCAAATGTATTTTGGTTATACCATCGCGATGACGGCGGTTGGCATTATTGCCTGTGTTATCTTGAAAGCGCGAGTGGCTAAAAAACGCTTACAAACTCAGGCAACCAGTTGATACAACAAAAGAGAGGACAGGGTGAGTATAAAACAATTACTTGATCATAATCGCATCATCGCTTCGGTAAAGGATCAGCCAAGCTTAGATCGGGCAATTAAAAGTGATTGCAAAATTATTTTCATACTTTTTGGTACAATCTGTAATATTAGCCGTATTGTGCAACAGATAAAGGCTGCCGGTAAATTTGCATTTATTCATGTCGATTTACTTGAAGGCGCATCTAACAGTGAAGTTGTTGTTGAATTTCTCAAAATAGTCACTCAGGCCGATGGTATTATCAGTACCAAAACACAAATGATAAAAGCCGCGAAAACTCACGGCTTTTACACCATACTCCGCCTGTTTATTGTCGACTCAATTTCTTATCATAATATCCAAAAACAAATAGCAAACTGCCACCCTGATAGTATTGAAGTCATGCCGGGCGTGATGCCGACCGTCACTAAATGGCTTGCTGAATGCATTCATATTCCTATTATTTCAGGTGGCCTAATTTGTGATGAAGAAACGGCCCATATCGCACTGAACGGCCGTGTTAATGCTATTTCAACCACCAATGAAAACGTTTGGAAAATGTATGGCAAGATCTAACTGGCTGACATCGCTACATAAGGAAGACTAAACAACCAACAGCGTTGAAATGCTGCCAAATATCGTTTCAACGCTTGTCTTGTCAGTGAATTTATTTTTAATCGCACCAGCGTATTTTATCAGCAGTGAATTAACTAAAGCAGTATGAGGTTTATCAATATGCAAATAGTAAAACCTCCAAAAATTCAAATGGATGATGTACCGTTAAATCGCTTTCATATCAAAATAGCCGGATTAACGTTTGGTGCCCATTTTATTGATGGTTATGTATTAGGTCAGATTGGCTTTGCGTTAACTCAAATGACGCCACAAATGGGGCTTAGCTCATTCTGGCAAGGCATGCTGGGCAGTTCAGCATTAATCGGCCTGTTTATTGGTAGCCTGTTTCTTGGACACATATCTGATTTTATTGGCCGCCAGAAAATTTTTTGCTTTAGCTTTATTATCATTACTATCGGAACATTTTCACAATTTTTTATTGAAACGCCATTAGAGTTATTTTTATTAAGGATCTTTATTGGCATTGGCTTAGGAGGTGATTATTCTGTTGGCCATACCATGTTAGCTGAAATATCACCGCGTAAACACCGCGGTATATTACTCGGATCCTTTAGCGTTATTTGGACTTTTGGTTATGTTGCGGCAAACTTCTTAGGCCATTATTTGACCTATATTGATCCTAATGCCTGGCGTTGGCTATTAATGTCCGCATCCCTTCCCGCTTTTATCATCCTATTATTACGTATAGGCACCCCGGAATCTCCCCGCTGGTTAATGAAAAAAGGCCGATACGAGGAAGCAAATACGATTATCAAAAAATATTTTGGCACCAATGTGATATTAAATGATGAATATAGCGAAAGAAAAGCCATCAGCTTCTTTGCTCTTTTTTCACCGCAATATCGGCAACGTACGCTGTTTAATAGCTTATTCTTTATTTGTCTGGTTATTCCTTATTTTGCTATTTATACCTTTTTACCCTCAATTCTCAATATTATGGGGCTAAATCAGAGCTTTTCGACTGATTTATTGTTAAATTTCATCTTAATTATTGGCGCTTTATTAGGCATTGTATTAACACAGACGTTTTCCCGGCGCGGATTTTTAATCTATTCGTTTATTTTTTTGGCTATCTGTTTAGGCTTACTCAGCTTTATTCCGGAACAGCAAACCCTCGTGATGCTCATGCTTTTTGCGGCTTTTACATTGGTGTTGTCGGCGGTCAGTAACTTAGTCGGCGTATTTCCGGCCGAGAGTTTTCCAACCAAAATGCGCGCGCTTGGCGTAGGGTTTGCAACCTCAATGAGCCGCTTAGGTTCAGCAATAGGTACCGGCCTGCTGCCGATTGCCATCCTCAGTTTTGGTATGCAATCAACCATGTTAATACTCACCGGTATTTTAGCCAGCGGCGCGATAATCTCTATACTGTGGGCGCCTGAAACTAAAGATCTTTCTTTAGTTGAAGCATCCGATATTTCAGTACCATAGCGGTATGATAATTTATTAAAAAAGGGGGAAGCACTAAGGTGTCGAATAATATAAAGATACTGGCCTGTTTTAAAACCGTGGCTGATTTAGAGATGCTGACTCATGATGACTGGCTGATTAATGATGATTACTCAATAGCCTCTTCTTTTGTCAGAAAGGCATTAAGTAACTCAGATGAAAATGCCTTAGAAACGGCGCTACAACTGGCTGATTCCGCAAAAAACCTCGGCCTAACAACCGAACTAACCGCATTAACTATTGGTGATGATAACTCAGACAGCTTTTTAAAAAACCTGTATGCGGTTAATTATCACAAAGCGGTGGCTATTAATATTGCCAGTAATATTGACCTTCGATTTAACCCTCTGGCGATTGCAACATTAATTAGCCATTACCGTGAACAGATAGGCCAACAAGATATCATTATACTGGGTAACCAAAGTGATGACGGGCAAAACGGCCAAACGGCTATGCTGCTGGCAGAAAAACTAAATTGGCCCTGTATTACACAAGTGACTCATCTTGCACTAACCCACGATTCAACGCATTTGACGGTGACCAGCGTTCAGGATGGTTTAATACTGCAACAAAGCATTAAGCTTCCGCTGGTCTTAGCCATGGGCTATACGCCGGAAGCGGCCTCTCTGCGTTTACCAAACCTTAAATCTAAGCTTAGTGCGGCAAAAAAAGACATTGAACGCTATGGTGTTGCCGATTTTAATCTTGATGAACAACAGCTAAATCAAAGTAATGATAAAAAGCTTGTCGGTTTGCTTCAACCATATAACCCAAAGTCATGTGTGTTTATTGAAGGCAAAGATGCTCAGGAAAAAGCACAAAGGCTTTACCAGCATTATTTAAAGCCGAGGTTAACACCATGAAGTCAGCCATTATCATGCATGTAGATTCGCCGCTATTTTTTCAACTGGCCGGGGAATTAAATTTATTTTTACAACACTGCCCTGATTTAAAACAGGCTGAACTGTGGCTGTTTTATTATCAGGACAAGCCATCTGCATTACCTGCCATTAATTTAGATATTGGCAGAATTGAATTAATTAAAGCTAATAGCCGCTATTTACCTGAGGCATTTTTGCAGCAGTTACAGCAATTACAACAGCAGCGAAACGTTGAGTTACTGCTGTTTAATGGCGACAATCTAGGCGGTGAACTCGCTACGCGTTTGGCATATCGTCTACAGGGCTCATCCTGCCTTAGCGTTGAAAAAGTTGCGCTTAACGATCGACAATTAACGGTAGATAAAGCGGCCTATGGTAATAATCTGAATGCCATATTTACCCTAAAGAATGCCCCCTACTGCTTATCGATAGCCAGACGTGCAGCCCGGCCGGCCAATGCCATAACGCCCCCCGCGACCTGGTTTGAAACCTCAACAGAAAATAATACCGACACAGGCTGGATTGAGAACGTCACGCTAACGGTTCAGCCAGCCCAAGACCAATCAAAAAACGCCGACGTGGTTTTAGCCGTTGGTCGTGGAATAAGTCATTCGTTGGTCAGCAAACTACCTGATATTGCTAAGACATTAGGGGCTTACTTAGGCGGTTCACGCCCTGTTGCACTCAATGGCTGGGTTGATATAAACAGCATGATTGGGGTCTCAGGAGCGCGATTAGCCCCCAAGGTTTGTCTGGTTGCCGGGGCTTCAGGTTCTGCCGCTTTCACCGCCGGTATTTGTGACAGCCAGTTTATTATTGCGATTAACAATGATAAAAATGCCCGGATTTTCACTCTGGCAGATGTGGCTATTGTTGATGATTTGGAACCGGTGTTATTAGAATTAGACCGGTTAATAAAATCAGACCAGTTAATAAAATCAGAATAGTCAGATAGCCGGTTGTTAATCAAAAAAAATCCCGTTGACGTTGTTATAACGTCAACGGGTAATCCTTCTGCTGCAAACCCGCCACTCTGGTCAGATAAAAGGCTCTCGGTCCATCTTACGGCGAATAGATAGGGTCATAACCTTTATCTATTCGTCGTCGTGATTAGAGATCGACTAACTTTCACTCACCTGCAAGTCTGAACGTAAGCGAGAAAAAGGCTTAGGCCCGCTTAACGTAAACACTGAAATCAGCGTGAAGGTCAGCGCCACCATCCCCAGCACCAGATACGCCCCCTGGAAGCCAATACTTTCATACATATTGCCCGCCAATACCGACATAAAAATCATCGCCAACTGTTTGAAAAAGCAGAAGCACACCAGATAAATCGTCGCAGAGAAGCGGACTTCAAACTGGCTGGTGATGTATTTAAAGCAGCCGACAATCAGGAACGGTACTTCAAACATATGCAAGGTTTTGAGAATCACCACTTCCAACGCTGAGGTAGCAAATGATGAGCCGATAATCCGCACTGACATGATGGCACCCGCTAACAGCAGGGCATTCTTCCCGCCGATACGATTTACGATCAGCGGCGCAAAGAACATGATAGAGGCGTTGAGCAATTCCCCCATGGTGGTGACGTAGCCAAACACACGGGTCCCCTGTTCTGTGGTGTCAAAGAAAGAGGTAAAGAAGTTAGCAAACTGCTGGTCAAACACTTCGTAAGTACAGGCGACGCCCACAACGTACAGCGAGAGAAACCACAGCTTCGGCTGTTTAAACAGTTCCAGCGCCAGCTTCAGGTTAAAAGCAGACTGGTTTGCGCCCAAAGCATCAGCTACGGTGGCCGAAGAGGAGGTATCGGTACGTGAGAAGAACAGCAGCAGAGCGAGGATCACTGCACAGCCGGAGCCCAACCAGAAAACAAATTCATTATTGATAGTGAACATCACGCCCACTATCGAGGCACATAACGCCCAACCCACACAGCCGAACATACGCGCCCGGCCAAATTCAAAATGACTGCGACGACTGGCTTTCTCAATATAGGCTTCAATAGCCGGGGCCCCTGCATTGTAAATAAAGCCGAGGTAAATCCCGCCAACAATCGAACCGAGTAAAATATTGAACTGTAATAATGGTCCAAAAACATAAATAAAGAATGGCGCAAACATCACCAGCATACCGGTGATCACCCATAGCAGATGTTTACGCAGGCCGAGTTTATCAGACATCAAACCGAAAATCGGTTGGAACAATAGAGAAAACAGAGAGATACAGGCAAAAATTACGCCAGTATCCCCTTTGCTGATATGATTAATATCATGTAACCAAATAGGGAAGAAAGGGAAATAGGCCCCCATAATAAAAAAGTAAAAGAAGAAGAAAAAGCCAAACATCCAAAAGTTAGTGTTTTTTAAATAATACATAATGGACTTCCTTGCGCAAAACGCGGGCAGGCTTAGGCCTGCCCTATTATTATTCTTAGCACCAGATTAACTGGTAGTGATAACGCGGGGCGTTAAGTAAGTATTCCGGCGAAACGGAAGGACTCCAGGAGTCATCACCGCCAATTCCCATATGGAAGCCGTCAATATTGAGCCAGGTACCCGTTTCTGGTTGCAATAGGTGCCGATGGCTGGTCTCCATCAGTTGCTTTTGGCTGTAGCGGCTGATATTGAACTGGAAGTTACCCTGCCAGCGGTGAGAGCCGTAACACAGCTCATGCGTTTCACAGCGCAGGCCATTTTCACTGGGGAAAACGTACGGGGTATACATCTCTTCCAAAGGCAGATCCCAGCGGTCAAAACACGCGGAGGTCAAACGGTCCGGGTAGTTCTCATGCGGGCCCAGCCCCAGCCAGTTCACCCTTTCAGCCACCAGGGCTAATTGGCAGCTCAGTCCGATACGTGCCGGATTCGGAGTCCCTCTGGCGATATCAACATCCACGCTAATCTGCATCTTGCCGTAACCGTCAATACGGTAGGTTTTACGACTGACAAATAGCGCCTCTCCCTGATACTGCCAGACATGTGCGGTGGTAATCAGCACCGCGCCAGAAAGCGCTTCGGCTTCGCATTGCAGCAGCGTGGCTTCAGCACAGTAATGGCCTGCGGCCTTCCAGCGTTCAACCCAAGCGTTGGGATCAATGCGCGTCACTTCACTCACGCCGATATCATTATCCAACGGTGCCCGAGTGAACTGGTCGATTAGCGGGCTCAATAACTGCGCCTGATCGCCAATCCAGTATTGTATTAATACCCCTTGCTTGCGGCAGAACGCCCAGCGCTTATTGCCTAATGCCACGTCAAATGTGTCACCGTTGGTGGTGAGTTGTGGGGCCTGACTGACGCAAGGGGGAAAATCGATATTTAACCTTTGTTCCAGCGGCCACTGTTGCCAGGCGCTAATATGCCCGGCATCCGCCCATGCTGTAGCCTGGGGTTGTTCAACCCGTACCGTCAGCCACAGTTGGCCCGCATCCGTTGGCAGAGAAACCTGCGGCAAGATGATGACCTGACTGCCCTGCGGTGCAATATCCAGCGTCACTTCCCCCGCGGCCAACGGCTTACCGTCTTGGGCGATAGACCAGTGTAAAATTTCATTATCGCTATGGCGGAACAGGTATTCACTGGTAACTTCAATCTTCCGCGGCTCATCAGGCAGTAGAACAAACTGGAAGAATTGCTGGGCGTGTTTGGCTTCAAACAGCGAAGGATGTGGGGTGCGATCTGCAAATACCAGCCCGTCCATACAGAACTGACGATCGTTTGGCGTGTCGCCAAAATCACCGCCGTAGGCCGACCATGGATTGCCCTTATCATCATATTTTATCAGCGACTGATCGACCCAATCCCAAACAAACCCACCCTGTAAACGCGGATATTGGCGGAAAGCCTGCCAGTATTTCGCGTAACCACCGAGGCTATTGCCCATCGCATGCGCATATTCACAAAGGATCAGCGGACGTTGCTCGCCCGGCATGGAAAGCCACTTTTTAATCGACCATTTCGGCACCGCCGGAAAAGGCTGATCCTGATCGACACGGGCGTACATCGGGCAGATGATATCGGTTGCCGCGGTATTGGCACCGCCGCCTTCATATTGCACCGGACGGGAAGGATCCTGCGATTTAATCCAGCGATACAAGGCGTCATGATTGGCGCCGTGCCCGGACTCATTGCCCAGCGACCAGATAATAATGCAAGGATGATTTCGATCGCGCTGCACCATGCGCGTCACGCGCTGACTCATGGCCGGCAGCCACGTTGGGTCATCGCTCAGGCGATTCATCGGTACCATACCGTGGGTTTCAATGTTGGCTTCATCTACCACATACAGCCCATAGCGATCGCACAGGCTGTACCACATAGGATGATTTGGGTAATGCGAACAGCGTACCGCGTTGAAGTTATTCTGCTTCATCAGCAAAATATCCTGCACCATGGTTTCACTGTCCATCACCTGACCACGCTCAGGATGATGCTCATGGCGGTTGGTTCCGCGGATCAGCAGCGGTTTACCGTTAAGCAATAGCAGGCCATTTTCAATACTGATATGGCGGAACCCGACGTCACAAGCCTCAGCCTCAATCAAGCTACCCTCAACAGTATGCAGTTGGATAACGGCACGATATAGATTCGGCGTTTCAGCACTCCACAGCGCCGGGCGCTCAACGTTCATGCGCAGCGTGGTACGATCGGCATATGCACCACGTTCATCAATAATCTCACTGCCAAAAGCTGAGATAGCCTGACAGACCAAGGTTTCGCCCTGCCACAATTGTAGGGTGGCACGTAAATTGTCATCTGGTTCACCGGCAATTCTGACCTCTGCTTCCAACACGGCGCGGCTAAAGTCATCGTTAAAGCGGGTGTTAATGTGCAGATCGCGGATATGTGTTACCGGTTTATGCAGCAGGGAGACATCGCGGAAAATACCGCTCATCCGCCACATGTCCTGATCCTCCAGATAGCTGCCATCGCTCCAGCGCAGGACCATCACCGCCAGACGGTTTTCACCTTTGACCAGAACATCACTAAGATCGAATTCAGACGGCAGTCGGCTGTCCTGACCGTAGCCAATCCAACGTCCGTTACACCACAGATGAAAGGCCGAGTTAACACCATCAAAGATGATACGCGTCCGATCGCCGTTTAAGTCACTGTCATCAACATTAAATGTGAGCGAGTAACACCCAGTGGGATTTTCTGCCGGAACATACGGTGGGTTGACCGGAAACGGATAGGTGATATTGGAGTAAATTGGTGCATCGTAGCCGTCCATCTGCCAGTTAGACGGAACGGTAATAATATCGGCTTGCGCAAGATCGTTTAAGCGCCAACTGTCCGGTACCGATTCAGGAGAGGCAAACCAGGCAAATTTCCATGCACCATTCAGGCTACGCAACTGCCTTGAAGTTTGATTGTTACGCGCATCATCCGCGTTACGCCAGCTACAAAACGGCGGGTGCATCTCCAAACGGTTGAGTTGAGTCACGCCGGGGTTTTCCCAGTCGCGTCGGGCCAGCACGGCGGCGAGTGAATCAGTATTCAGGGTCATGCCAATATATCCTTGATTAAATTGTTATTCGCTCACATTTAATAATAGATATATAGTGACTAAACCGATGATGTAAAGGATCAGCGTCTAAATTGGTGAACTGGCTCAAATTAATCGTCGAATGCGGCGAGAAAATCAGGCATCTGGTCACAGCATACAAAACCGGATTTAGCGACTCGGTTGCAGCCGTGAAATCTGACGCGCCAGTTGGATCAGTGAATCCGCCAACTGCTGAGGGGAAGCGCCCTGGGTATTCGGTGGCAAAACCGTTTTTCGCGTGACCAACGAAATAGGCAGTAGCTGATTTTTGGTGGTTAATTCGCCGAGTGAGACTTGCATTAACCAGTCGACGCTACTCTGGCCCAACAGCGGAAAATCCTGCCTGATAGTGGTCAGCGGAGGGATATAACAAGAGCTGTCTTCAGTATCATCGTAGCCAATGACTGAAATATCAGACGCGACCCGTAAGCCAAACTCGCTGATAGCCCGCATGGCACCCAGCGCCATCTGATCGTTGGCAACCAGCATCGCAGTCGGAATATGGCCGCCATTAAGCATCTGCATCGTTTGTTGAAAGCCAGATATTGCACTCCAGTCACCTTCGATTTCGGCAACGGGGTGCAGCTGATAATGCGCCAAATATTTGTGCCAGCCCGCCAGCCTCAAGCGGGCTGAAACTGACGAATGCGGCCCCGCCAATAACGCGATATGTTGATGACCCAGTTGCACCAGATGCTCAACGCCCAGGCGTGCGCCATCGTCGTGAGAGAAGACGATGCTATTGACGGCAGTTTGATCGGAGACATCAAGAAACAGTACCGGCACTTTGCCACATGCGGCAGCAACCGCGATAGCGTCTTTTTCTTCCAGAGGAAAGTTGACGATCACGCCGGTGACCCGTCGCGCCAACAGGTTGTGTACCGCGGCTTGACACGCCTCCACGCTGCTGCGCTCAACCATCGAGATCACCACGCTGGCACCTGAGCGATCGGCTCGGGATTTAATTGCAGAGACAATTTGTGACGGCGCATGTAGCGCAAGGTTAGCGGTAGCCACCCCAATCAGCGGCGATTGCTTGCCTGCCAATTGTTGCGCGGCACGATTGGGGATGTAGTTTAGCTCCGCCATCGCGGCTTCAACTTTCTCACGGGTTTTAGCTGAAACGTGGGGTGCCTGATTCACAACTCGCGAGACGGTCTGATAAGAGACGCCCGCATGGTCTGCGACATCGTACAGCGTTACCGGTTTCACATTTATCACCCTGAGTCCGTTTTTATTCAGGCGGTATCATGTCACACCTTGAAAGGTTTTTCATCATTAGGCCGGGCTACGCGACAAGCGGGTTAGCCCAAAGATTAAAATGGTGGAATACCCTCCGTGCCTGCGGACATATTGCTTGGATCCGGAGGGAATTCTTTGATGCTGACGCGCCATTCTCCGATTAAAAGTAGCTAATCTATTTAAACCGGTGAATGCCGAAAAACGAAGGTTCATTTATTTTATCGATATGTCGGCAAGCTGCTTAACTAACCGACATATGATAGAAAATTACTGGGTTAAAGCGCGCCTCTCAATGATCTTAGTATAGGTAAAAACAGAAAGACCGCCGAGTGCTGCTGCGATGCCTAAGATAGCGAATCCCGGCACATAAGATCCAGTGTAGCCATGCAGATAGCCAACCACGAAACCGGCGGTAGTTCCTCCTAACCCGGCACCAATACCGTTAATGACCCCCGCGGCAGGCCCGACAGCTTCTTTTTTCACGCTGGATGTAATGATTGACCAGATATTGGTAGTAAAACAGCTGGCTAAGCAGCCGATAGACAGGGTAATCAGGGCTAGCTTTCCTGCCGGACTGTCAATAAAGGGAAGAACGATAAGAAAAACACCGGCTATTCCAAGGCCAAATGCCGCAATCTGCCCTCTCTTTTGTGTTTTATCGCTATATCGTGAAACGGGAATAGCTAAGATAACCGCCAGAAAATAAGGCAGCGAGCTGGCTATTCCCTGCGACATTCCTGAGTACCCCAGAGACGTTACTACCATCGGAATAAACAGCGTAATCCCCCAGAACAGCATGCCATTAGTAAAATAGCTGAAGATTAACAGCAGGAACGGTGCGCCACCCAAATCGTTGAAACTGATTTTTTGTTTTGAAACCTCCGGCTCTGGCTCCGGTTCAGGAATATTTTGATCGGCATCGCTACTGTCCGGTTTATTTTTCAGGAAAGCTAAGAACATTGGAACGACAATAAAGACGCCCAGTCCGCCGGTAATATAGAAAACCCACTGCCAGCCAAGAAGATTAAAAATAGGCGTCAGGATGATAAAGCCTAATGACAGGGCAAGAAATTGACCATAGAACTGAATAATATTGGTACCGCGAGTGATCTCATTTTTATTAAACCACGCACGGGCAAATCGGAACTGTTGAGGCCAGTAAATTCCTTCAGCAATACCCAGAATAATACGGAAAACAATCAGCGTTACCGGTGACGTTATCCATGCGGTGGCAATCTGTAAGACTGACCACAGAAACACCATAATAATGATAGTCGCTTTGGGATTAAGCTTGCTGGTAAAAAAGCCGCCGAAAAAGTTGGCTAACGCGTAGCCAATAAGAAAGCCCGTCAGGGCAAAGCTTTTGGTTGCACTGCCATCGATACCGAGATCTTTCTCTATCCCCGGCAAGGCAATAGACAGATTTGAACGATCGATATAGGCAACAAAAACCCCGACCATCAGGGTAAACCCAATTCTAAACCATTTTGATTTAAACATAGCTTGATCCTAAATTAGCGTAGGGAGTAGTGGTTGAGCATATCGAGATCGACGTTGATGCCTAAGCCTGGCCCATTGGGAACAGCCATCGTAGGCGCTGGAGCAAGGTCGGTTAACTGTTCACGGAAAATATTGGGGGCACGATCCAGTTCCAATAAAGCCGGGACCTTCGCAAGGCGAGGTACTGCGGCTGGAATCGCCGACATCAGATGCAATGTTGCTGCCAGAGAAATACTGGAGCCCCATTGATGCGGATAGCATTCCACGCCGTATGCCGTAGCCATTGCCGCAATGTTCAGGGCCTCGCTAATTCCGCCACAGGCAGCAACGTCAGGCTGGACAATATCGACACAATTGCCCTCAAGAAAATTGCGAAAACCAAAGCGCGTGAACTCTGACTCTCCACCGGCAATCTTCATCGGAAGCTGTTTTTTAAGCCTGCTATATCCATCAAAGTCGTCAGGAAGTATCGGTTCTTCAAACCAGGAGATTTGATACTCCTCGATAGATTCAGCAAAACGTAATGCTTCATGGACGGTGTAAGCGCGGTTAGCATCAACGGCGAGCGAGGCATCCGGGCCAATAAGTTCACGCACCCGAGCCACCCGGCGTACATCTTCATTAAGCGTTACGCCACCGACCTTCATTTTAAAGTCACAATACCCTTCACTCAGTGCGCTGGCAGCGTCTTTTTCAATTTGTCGCAAATCATCAACCGGGGAGTAATAAAAGCTGGAAGCATAAGCCTTAATCGGTTTGTCAGCGTTACCACCTAATAATTCGGCAATCGGCTTACCGACCACCTTGCCAAAAATATCCCAGAGGGCAATATCAATGCCTGAAAGGGCCGTTATCGCAATACCTTTACGTCCAAATTCACGGGTACGGTTATACATGGTTTCCCAAATATAACGGCGCTGAAGCGGGTTTTCACCGTTAAGCAGTGGCGCAAATAACTCCTTGATTAGTGCGGCATTGGCCTGTGCTGGTCCGAAGCATTCCCCCCATCCGCTAATACCTTCATCCGTTTGTACTTCCACGACACAGATTGAACGGGTATCCCAAAACCATTGGGACATGCCAAATCTTTCCGGTAATTTATCCACTAAAACCCAGGTGTTAATGGCTGTGATTTTCATATTTTCCTCGCGAATATTAAGTTGTTTCTCTTTTTATTAATGACACCGGTAATATTTCCAAATAGTTCTCATCTGCATCATTTTCTTTCATCAGCTGTGAAATAAGTTTTTTTGCTGCGCTATAACCTACTTTATAGGTAGGTTGTGCGACTACCGTCAGAGGTTTTCTCAATATATGAGCCCAATCGGTGTCATCAAATCCCACCATTAAGAAGTCTTCAGGAATGGATAACTTTAGTTCTTTAGCAACTTGTATTACTTTTAAGGATATTTGACCATTCCCGGTAATAATACTTTTCATATCAGAATCAGAACGATGAAAATTAATTAAAAATTGTTTTATGACATTTTCTTCCAGCACAGATACCGGTAAACATTTCATTTCAATGTGGGCAAAGTTATCCTCCCCTGACATTTTTTTAAATTCAGTAATCCGCTCATTCCTTGGTGAAATATGACCGGCGGGCGGTGATAAAAATATTATTTTTTTACATTTCAATTCATTAAGGTGTTCTACTGCTAAACGGATACCTTGGGCATTATCGACAGATACCGTGGGTATATTGCTATTTTTAATTTTTCTTCCGACTAAAACCACTGGGTATTCAAGCGCAATACCCTTAATAAAATAGTCATTCTCTCCGGTTGTATTTATTATAAAACCGTCGACCCTCTTAACCGTCATTTCTTCAATAATCGTTCGCTCTCTTTGGGCACTGTTTTTAGCATCACAGATAAAAATTGTGTATCCCTTTTCTGAACAAAACTCTTCAATACCTTTTAATACATCCATTGAATAAGGATTGAAAATGTCAGCCATAATAACGGCGATAGTTTTACTTTCAGAAATTCTGAGTGAACGGGCGATATTACTTGGTTGATATCCAAATTTTTCAATAATACTCGCAATATTTTTACGAGTATCCACACTCATTGATTGATATTTTCCATTCAGGTAGCGGGATATTGTGGCAGTTGACACACCCGCAAGCTCTGCAATATCTTTAATCGATAGTTTGTTTTTCATTATGTTTATATTTAGGTAATCGATTACCTAAATATAATGAAAAAAACTGAAAAAACTGTGATTTTGTTCTCAGATTTATCCAAACAAACTCTTTTATGAATGCCATAGATAATAGGCGACTAACCATTACATACCGGTCTTAGCTATGGCAGGTAATAACTTCATTAAGCGTTAGGTAGAGAAGATATTGATATATAACTTATATTATACCATCCCACTGTTGGTTAACTAGTGGAGAAACGATTCTGGCGGTGGCGCATTTTTTATTATCCGGGCTAAAACTGATACTTCCATAACCCATGTTGATTGCAGTAAGCATAAGCGGCAAAGCCCCGCTTGCAGTTGAACAGGCAGTGGGCATTACCCATTTTGCAGATATTGCGATCGCAATATACAAAAGCGTCATCGCCTGAAAGTGAAAATGTGGCTGAGGGCGGTTCTTCAGGCTTTAAGTACTTAATTTGCCCGCCCATAAAAGTATGCAAATAGATCCAGCGGATGGCGTGGTCGCCGGTCATCAGGTGCTTGCCCTCCCCCACCTCAACGGTCGCGACATTGGCCGAGAATCCACCGGAGATGGTGATTTTGGGTTGGTGCGAGGCATTCAAATGCTCTTTGATTGAGCGGGAGGCGCTCAGGTTTTCAGGTATTAGTGCGGTCAACGGATTACCGCAACAGGCTATCTGGCTATGGTGGCTTACTGGCCGGCTTTGAATAAACAGACACTGGCAGTCAGGGCAAATAAAAAATTGTGGTTCTGCTGTGCGAAATGCCGGCTGAGTACTATTTCTCATGCGGGTGATAATTTTTTTGTCGAGCTCCGCGCGGGATTTTTTAGTTGTGCGGGGTTGGCTCATGGGCAGCTCCTTTGATTAGCATACAGCACTTAATCAACCGGTTTGGTCCTATCTTTACCCCATCGGGGGGGATAAAATTTGCTTATTACTCTTCATTAACCACTTTCTCTTGGCGTTCCTTTTCTTTGAGTACCTTCTCTTTAAGCGCCTGGCGCAGCATAAATTTCTTCACTTTGCCTGAAGCGGTGCGCGGGAGGGCGGTAACAATTTCTATCCGTTCCGGGTGCTTATAGCGAGCGACCCGTTTATGCTGGAAAAAACACTGTATATCTTTGAGGGTTAGCGTTGACTCTGGTTTTTTTAGCACCACAAAGGCACAGCTCCTCTCCCCCAGACGTTGGTCCGGCATACCGACTACCGCGCTGTCAGATATGTCCGGGTGATCGAACAAGATATTTTCTATTTCACTGCTACTGATATTTTCGCCCCCCCGAATAATAATGTCTTTGGAACGGCCAATAATTTTGATATAGCCCTGTTTATCTCGGGTACAAATATCACCGCTATAGAACCAGCCGTCCTTGTCTAAAACTTTTGCGGTGAGTTCCGGCTCTTTCAGATAGCCGACAAATACGTTCGGGCCACGGGATAATTCTTCGCCCTCGGCGTTATCCGGTAAGGCACAGCGGTTTTTATCGACAATTCGAACCTCTACCCCCTCGACGGCTCGGCCATCAGAAAATATCATGGTCGACAACGGATCGTCGGGACGCACTACGGTATGGGGGACACTTTCCGTTGAGCCGTAACAGCTCAAAATTTTGAATCCGGTATCCAACGCCTCTTGAATCAGCTTACGGGGAATCGGGGCTCCGCCGCACAGGAAAAAGCGCAGGGATGAGATATCTCTCGGCGCAATTTTTAGCTGCTGCAAAATATCGAAGACGAACGGCGTTGCGCCCATGCTGAAGGTACATTTTTCCCGTTCAATCAGCGCCAGGCTTTCAGCCGCTTTAAACTGATCCTGAAGTACACACTTAGCGGCGAACATAAAGGGTAAGATTATTCCATGCAAAAAACCGGTAGCGTGGGCAACGGGGGCCGGCATCAGCATCACGTCCAAGTAACTGATATTCAGCGCGGCGGCAAAAGCTCGCTCACTGAAAATAATATTGTTATGGGTAAGCATAACGCCTTTGGGGAAGCTTTCAGTGCCGGAAGTAAACAGTACCGCCGCCAGATCGTTTCCGCCGCTGCGGCGAGGCCCCGCCGACAGCGGTGGATATTGATTAAAGATCGATGACAGCAGCATGCTTCGTTGGCTATCGGGGTAGGTTTCATGATGTTTATCGACAATCACATAGCTGGCCAAAGAGGGAACCGATAACATCAGGTCCGGCATCGTCGGCGGATACTGATACTGGCGAAACTCTGCGGGAATAAACAGAATTTTAGATTGGCACTTATTGAGTATATGTAGCAGTTCCTGCGGGCGATAGCTGGGAAGCAGCGGGTTAGCGACTGCGCCTAACTTCAGGCAGGCGATATAAATAAGGAAAAACTCAGCCCAGCCGGGAAGCTGAAAAGAGACAAAATCACCAGAACCGATACCTTTCTCTTGTAGATAGGAGGCAATTTGCCCGGCGCGATGGTCGGCCTGCCGGTACGTAAAAGATTGCCCATGATTGTCGACTACCGCCGTTTTGTCCGGTGCGCATAGCACAGACATCGCCCAGAAGTCAGCCAGCGAGGCATCTCCCCAATAGCCTTTTTGGCGATACTCTTTGGTTCTGACTTTTAATCCACTGGCTGATTTCATCATTGCACCCGTTTGTCTAATTGATATCACTGATAATTTATGGCTATCAGCTGAGTATTAGCAGCGCCTGCCGGTTAGCCATAACGGTACTCAACGCCCAGCGTTCCCTGTGGATATTCCCACTTCTCCAATAGGGTATTGCCACATAGCACCCGGCAGGTTCCGCACTCCAAACAGCCGGCATAATCAAACTGCAGGGTTCCCTCATCGGTCAGCTTATACAGTCCGGCCGGGCAGGCATTGATTAGCTTTTTTAATTCCGACATATCCGGATTTTTTACCACCACAATATGGGGATTCTCTTCATCAACCCTGAACTTATTGACGCCCAGTTTGACGTCTACATTGACGCTGGTCATAGTGCTCTTACTCCTTTGATTCCGTCTTTCAACAGGTTGATCAGGCCAACCTGCTTACCATGACGTAACAGTTTGCCAAGCATCGGTTTTGCCGGTGTGCCGTCGACAACAAAGAGATCGCTCATCATGTCGGCGGCCATGCGCGGATAGTCGTTGAACATGCGCGGATTTTCTAAAAAAGCAGGCAACTTTTTGTACAGTTTCATATCTTTTAGCACGAAATTTTCCTGCAACAGCTCTTGATAAAGCGCTAACGCTTTAGCGCTGAAGTCGTTGTGTTGTTTGGCGACAATAGCGGCTTTGGCCGCGGCCTCGCCTGAGGCAATCGCCAGATCCATGCCGCGTACGGTAAAGCCTAAGTTAAGGCACAGCCCGGCCGCATCACCGACAACCATCACGCCGTTTCCACTTAGCTTGGGCAACATGTCATATCCGCCTTCAGGTACCATATGAGCCGAATATTCAATAAGTTTTCCGCCCTCAATCAGCGGCTGGATAGCCGGATGCTGTTTAAAATCCTCCAGCATTTGGGGAACGGATTTATCTGAGCGTTCGATATCAGCCAGCCCGCAAACCACGCCTAATGAAACGGTATCCTGATTGGTGTACAAGAAGCCTCCGCCGAGTAATCCGTTAGATGGCGATCCGGCAAACAGCCACGCTGTTCCTTCTCCGCCGATCAGATTAAAACGGTCTTCCAGCTGCTGACGGGGGAGTTCGATCAGTTCTTTCACGCCGACGGCAACATTGTGCGGCGACAGGTCAGGCACCATTCCCAACGATTTACCCAGTAAGGAATTCACTCCGTCAGCCAATATCACTAGGTTAGCTTCCAGAATGTCATCTCCGGCCTTGACGCCCGCTACTTGCCCGTTCTCGATCACCAGTTCATCGACCCGAATCCCGGCAATAAACTGAACGCCGGCCTCTTCTGCTTTCTCCATCAGCCACGGATCAAATTTACTACGCAGCACGGTATAGGATTCCTGCAATGGTTGTTCTGCCCGCTGGGCCTGATAGTCGAGAGTGACTGCGCTGTCTTTCGTTAGAAATGATACTTTTTCATGAGTGACTTTGCGTTCGACCGGAGCCTCCTTGGCAAAGCCCGGTATGATTTTTTCCAGACTATGGGCGTAGAGTCGCCCGCCGGTCATGTTTTTACTGCCGGCGAAGTTGCCGCGTTCAATAACCAGTACTTCAAGGCCGGCTTTGGCCATCACGTAACCGGCGATAGTTCCGGCTACGCCGGCCCCGACTACGATGGCATCGAATTTATCGTCTGACATGATGGCTCCTGCTGTTAATTTATGTTTATCTAATCGCTGTTTAGGGCATTCGCTTTTAGCCCTTAGGTTAGCGCCGCCCTGCCTTTGGCAGCATCCATGCCGCTGATAGCAGATACCCAAAGTCAGGCACTTTTTACTGCTTATCCCTTTAACTGGGTGATTAACGCCGGTATTGCTTTATAAATATCACCGACTAAGCCGTAGTCGGCGTACTGGAATATCGGGGCGTTTTTATCTTTATTAATGGCAACGATCGTACGGGCGGCATTGGCTCCCACCATATGCTGAATTTGGCCGGAGATACCCAGAGCCAGATAGATATCTGATTTCAGCATCACGCCGGAAACGCCGATATAGCGCTCGCGTTCCATCCAGTGTTCGCCTTCGGCTATCGGACGTGAGCATCCGAGTTCGGCATCCAGCAGGTCGGCCAGTTCCTCAACCATTTTCAGGTCTGCTTCAGCCGTCAGGCCTCGCCCTATTCCAACTACCCGGCGGGCTTTACTCAGATCAACGTTACTGCCTTGTTTCGGCTTGCGTTCCACAAATACCAGCGGACTTTCCGGCATCACAAAACTAACGTTAGTGATACTGCCGCTTCGATTTTCATCCGCAGGTAGCGCATCAAATGCGCCGGCAACCAGTGTGACGATAGCCAGCCCGGAAGTCATTCGAGCTTCGGAGAATGCCAGCCCGCCGTATACCCGATGTTTAGCCTGAACCTGCCCGTTATTGAGACAAATCTCAGCGGCATCATTAATCAGGCCCGCCTGTAGCTTCACGCTGAGTCTGGCTGCCAGTGCTTTACTACGTTTGGTGGCTGACATCAGCAGCAGTGATGGGTTTTCCACCTGCTTTAGCTGGGCCATGAGTGGCTCAGCATAGTTTTCAATTAAGGTTTCCTCTGACGGTGTTCCCAGTAAATAGACCCGATCGGCCCCTTGCTTAATTAACTTAGCTGCGTCGTCTTCATTTCCGATAATTAAAGCGTTAACGGTCTGCCCTAAGGTTTGAGCGGCGGCCAGCAGCTCAGGGTAGCGGTCATGGATATCACTGAATACCCATACGTTTGCCAATTTACTCATGTTGGTTTCTCCTGCCGTGATGGCTTTAGTTCATCGCCTTGCGCAGATGCTCTGCCAGCGTACTCACTGCGTCGTCTGAATCACCTTCGATAATCAAACGCTTACGCTCAGTTTGCTGTGGTGCAACCACTGCCACCGGTTCGACTAAGCAGCCGGATGCTGACCAGCCAATATCGGCCCCGCTCCATTGGGTCACCGGTTTTTTACCCGCGCCCAGAATGGCCTTCATGGAGGGAATTTTTGGCGTGTTAATATCAGAGGTCACGCACAGCAGTACCGGAAGAGAAACATCAATAATCTCCACTTCATTTTCCAGTGTGCGTTCAATCCGTAGCCCGTCACCGTTGACAGCGATATGGCTGACGGCGTTTAGGGTTGGCAGGCCGAGCAGTTCGCCGGTGAGCAATCCGACCTGTTGTGCGTAAAGATCGCCGGAACCTTCACCACAAATGATCACGTCGAACTCAATCTTAGCGGCGGCGGCGGCCAGCGCTTTGGCGGTTTCGTAAGGCTGGCTGTTGGCCAGCTGTTCGTCTTTCACTAAATAAAGCGCATCAGGCCCGCGGGACAGAATGTCTTTACGGGCTTTGGAATTATCCAGCGCCTTGCCCCCCGCACTGAGGGCAATCACCTGACCTTCCCCGCCGTCAATTAACTGACAGGCGGCTTCCACGGCATTGAGATCGTATAGGCTAATTTTGGCTTCGGCTTTATCAAGAGACAGGCTGAGATCGCTGTTAACCACAATGTCCTGTTCTTCGGGAACCAGTTTAAAACAGGTAATAATATTCATAATTTCACTCATCCGGTTATCGCTCACGGCCGCGCCGCTGAAGGGGCGGCCAGAGGCGGTTATTTATTCTGATACTGTTGGGTAATCTGGCGGCCAGCGATATACACCATGATTTCATCCGTGCCGCCGCCGATACGGTTAACCCGAATATCGCGCCACAGCCGTGAAACTCGGGTGTCGTTGGTATAGCCAATACCCCCCATGATTTGTAATGCATCATCAACCACTTCGCAGGAAGACTGGGCACAGTAAACTTTGCACATTGCTGAGGAGCAGCGCAGAGAGATATCGTTATCACTTTCCCAGGCGGTGCGGTAAACATAGTTCTTCATGTTCTGAATTTTGATCGCCATCTGGGTCAGCTTAAGCTGAATCATCTGGAACTGGCTGATAGGCTGATTAAACTGCACCCGCTGGGTCGCGTATTTGGCCGCATCTTCAAAAGCACACTCCGCCGCGCCCAATGCATGTGCGGCAATAACCAAGCGCTCAATTTCAAAGTTGCCCATCAGGTGAATAAAGCCGTAGCCTTCTTTACCCACCATATCGCTTTCATCTATCTCAACATTGTCGAGAAATACCTCGCAGTTGCTGACCATATGCCAGCCGACTTTATGTAAGTCATTGCGTTTGACTCCCGGAGCCGTGGGGTCAATCAACCACATGGTGAAACAATGCTTAGGGTCTTTGGCCTCGGGATCTTTAGCCAACACCAACATGTAGGGTGAGTCTTTAGCACCGGTAATAAAGGTTTTCTGCCCGTTGAGGTATACCTTGCCGTTTTTACGGGTATAGGTCGTGGCAATCCGACTGTTATCTGAGCCTGCCTGAGGTTCGGTAAAGGCCAGTGAATAGCCGGGAATGCCGGTCTGGCTGACTTCAGAAATTTTGGCTATTTGCTCCGGAGTACCAAACTTCAGCATATTGTGAATACACAGGCCGTTGGTCATCAGATAGGCTGGTGCGCCCATGCGACCAATCTCTTCAATGGCTAAAACCTGAGTGACCATATCCGCCGGAATTCCACCGTGCTCTTCGGGAATGCCCAACAGGCTAATACCGTTTTCTGCCAGTGCATTCATAAACTCGACCGGAAATTTGCCGGACTCATCGCAGGTTCTGAAATAGTCATCGGGAAAGTTCTTTGAAATCAGTTCGCCGATGCTACTGAGTAATAATTCCTGCTCTTCAGTTAATTTGAAATCCATCGCTGTATTCCTTATACAAATTCAACTAGCTCTGATAAAACGGGCTCGGATAGACCCGGTTTGGTTAATGTTTTGCCGTGAGAGGTTTAACCTGGCAGCCGAAAAGCATGACCACCGCGCCGACCAGTGCAACGCCGGCGCCAAGGTAAAGGCCGTAGGTATAAACGCCGGTCATATCGATAATCAGCCCGGTGACAATAGGTGCCAGAACGCCAGCGCTGGTGCCCCATATGCCATTAAAGCCCACAATTTTCCCGGCGTTCTTACGTGAGAACACAATAGGAATAGAGAAGAAACCGCCCATGGTCAGGCATAGAAAACCGTTAGAGGCACTGATATAGGCAATAGCTGTACCGATGTTTTCAGCCGATGAGCCCATAATTAGCAGGCTGCCGGCGGCAATCAGTCCGACGATAGGCAGTAACTTACGCCCGATATTCTGACCAAACTTTTCGGCCGCCCGATCGGTTAGATATCCGCCCAAAGGGTAAGTTATAACGGCGGCGAGATACGGGAACATGGTGTAGATCCCGCTGTCTGAGAGAGAAAAACCACGGCCAACGGAGAAGTAAACCGGCAACCAGGTCAGGAATAAGAAAAACAGGTAATTGCTACAGAAGTAGGAGATTGCCGCGCACCAGACTGAGCGGGAGGCGAAAATATCCTTCGAGGTAATCTCTTCTTCAGCCTGTCCGGGAATATCACTTGCCCCCTGTCCTGCCCGGATATAGGCAACTTCTGCCGGCGTAATTTTTGCATGATCTTCGGGTTTGTCTTTACCGAACATCAGCCACGCCACTACCCAGATCGGACCTAAAAAGGCGTATAGATAAAAGATCGACTGCCAGCCCCACACCTGCATAATTCCGACAGAGGCACCCATAGTAAATGCAGTGGCGATCGGAATACCCATCAGGCAGAAGCCCTGAGCAACGCCCGACTCTTTTTTAGTGATCCATTGAGCGACCAACGCTGAGATTCCCGGCATGGCTACACTTTGGCCCATACCGACCAGCGCTCGTAGAATCATCATGATAATAATGGTGCCGGCAAACGGGGTCAGGAAGGTGAGTAGCGACCAAAACAGCGTACCGAGAATTAAGATTCGCCCGCCGCCGAAACGGTCGGAGAGTGAGCCGGAAGGCAGCATCATGACCGCATAGCCAATAAAGAATGAAGTAGATACCCAACCAAATTCAGTTGCGCTCCAGCCAAAATCTTTCATTAGTACCGGGCCGGCAATCGACATGGTACTGCGGGTGATATATAAAACGGCATAACTTAATGCTAATAAACAGACGATCCGCCAGCGTATATTGCCTATACTGGAACTCATATATCGCTCCTATATATTGTTTGCCGAGTAACCGACAAACAATAAAGTCATTTTTATTATTGGTAACGCTATGGATATTTAACGTTTGTCTGAAAAGCGCGTTAACCTAAGCGTTTTATAAATTCATCCGAATAACCATATTGTTTAATAACGTCTTCGGTGTGGTACCCCAACGGTTTAGATATTTTCATCTCCATATCACCCACGCTTGCCATCCTTACCGGCGTAGTGGTTAAGATATATTCCTCGCCTGTTGGATAGGTTAATTTGCGTAAACAGTCGTTATCCCAGGCCTGTGGATCTTCTAATATTTCCGTTGGCAAATAGCCTTTTTCACAGGCAAAGTCGTTTTCCTTTAATATCTTCATCCATTCATCAATGGTTTTATGGGCAAAGCCCGCGCTGATAATGTCGATCATTTTTGAGGCATTACCCCGGCGATATATTTCGCCGATAGTACAAAAATCCTCATTGCCGATAATGTCTTCGCGCCCAATTAACGTGACGAATTTATTGAAATATTTATCGTATTCAGGAATACATACCACCATCCAGCGGCCGTCTTTGGTTTTGTAGGTATTGTTAAATGGGTTACCCACTTCTCGCCGAGATTTTGGATACTGATTGCCAAACTGAGAGGAGACGACGGCAATACTCATCATATACAGCGCCGTGTGATACAGGCTGACGGTGACTTTATCGCCTTTACCGGTCTTTTCTCTGGCATACAGTGCAGTGCTGATACCGGAAGCGAGGCAGATTGAAACCTGAAAGTCACCGAAGGCATTAACCGAGTTAATCGGCGATTCGCCTTTTTCATTGATGGAACCCAGAAGCCCGCCGCGTGCGACGTAGGCAGTGGCATCAAAGCCGGCAGTATCTTTTTCTGGCCCTTTTTCGCCGTAGCCTAAGACCTGAGCAAAGATCAATCGTGGGTTAAGTTCGCGTAGCTCTTCATAGGTCAGGCCCATGCGTTTGAGGGTTTCGGTCCGATAGCTAGTGACCACCACGTCGGCGGTTTCCAGCATTTTGTATAAAACTTCTTTGCCTTGCGCTGTTTTTAAATTCAGGCAGACAAATTTTTTATTAATATTCGCCATATCGAAAGCCGGATTGACTTCATCGGTGTACGGCATATTAAATAACGGGGCCTGTTGTCTGAATGGATCGCCAGACGGTGGCTCAATCTTAATAATATTAGCCCCCCAGTCGCCTAATATTCTCGGACAGGCGGGAGCGGCAACGTGCGCAGTTAATTCAATAACGGTGACACCTGATAATGGCTTCATCTGAATATACCTAATTATTTAATCAATCTACGAAAATAAACAGTTAGCCGGAATAATATTTAACGATATGTTTTCCCATGTTTTAAATGTCACTATCCCTGTGAAAAATGGTTTCACATATATCTCTATTTATTATCCGGCTAATTTTTTAGGCGTTAAAAAACGCTATTATTTACTGAATAAAATGGCCTGCCACGGTTATTCAATAAATCCGCCATTTTTAATTAACGGACGAGCAGCCGTCAGGCGTTGAACGGTACGTGGGCCTTCTTCTAGCCATAGTGCACGGGCATCACGGTACATTCTCTCAACCGGGCCGTAAGGGTTATCTTCGAAATAGCCAATACCACCGAAGATTTCCAGACAGGCGTCAGAAACGGCACGTACCGTATCGATACCGTGGAGCTTACACATGGATGACTTCATCTCAATGTCTTCACCACGGTCGAACTGTTTGGCACAGTCCAGCAGCATTGAACGTAGGGCATAGATCTGAGTCCCCATATCCGCGATAGTTTGCTGAATAGCCTGACGAGACGCCAAGGTTTTTCCGAAGGTTACGCGGTCTTTTGCACGAGCAATGGCCAGTTCCAGGAAGCGTTGAGACATCCCCAAACAGCTTACCCCGATAGAGGCGCGGGAGATGGCTAAAGCATCCATAAAGATCTCTAGTCCATAGCCCTCTGTACCCAGCAGGTTAGCTTCAGGAATTTCACAGTTTTCCATTACCACGTGACCGTGGCCGGCACCTTTACAGCCCATCATATGCGGCATGGGTTCAACCCGAATGCCCGGGCGATCGGCTTCGATAATAAATGCGCTGATGCCGCCTTTTTTACGCTTAGTTTCATCGGTAACGGCAATGACGTAGAACGCATCGGCAATATCAGTAAATGAAATCAGTGTCTTACGTCCATTAAGAATATATTTACCGTCTTTTTTCTCAGCCTTAGTCTGGATATCTGCACCAGAACCACAGCCCGCTTCGGTGAGGGAAAAGGTGATAAAGTACTCTTCGGTTGCCATCAGCGGCAGCCATTTGGCTTTCATTTCTTCATTGCCGTGATCATGAAGAATATGCCAGTCCAGGCCGTTGACGTTGTGTAGGTACATACGAATACCACCGGGACCGCGACATATTTCCTCCAGTACCTGAAAATACTGCTCGCAGCATAATCCCATGCCACCATATTCAACCGGCAGAGATAAGCGGTAGAGATCGTTTTCACGACAAATATCCCACAGTTTTTCAGGGAATACGTTAGTGACTTCCATTTCAGGTGAGAGCGCTTCAAGCTCAGTTTCTACCACTCGGCGCGTTTTCAGTTTAAGCGCTTGGAGTTCTTTATCTGAAAGCCGGACTAAACTTCTGGCCATATAATATCTCCTTGATTAAAGGGTGTATTGAATATTTCATTTAAAATATTTTAAAAAGTTCGGAGTTAATGTTTTAGTGTTATATTTTCTTAAGTTGGTTTAAGGTTGTCTCTATACTCCATCTAAAATAATAATAATAATGTGTTCTCAAACACATTATTCCATCGAGTAAAAATATATATTTTATAGGCTTTACCTATAAGCCAAAAATAATAAATCTTATAGGTAAATCTTATAAATCGGGGTGACTATTGTGGAACTACGTCAAATTTATTATGTGATTGAGGTTGCTAAATGGAATAGTTTTACAAAAGCGGCGGAAGTAATTAACATTACTCAACCATCTCTTTCACAACAAATATCGAAGCTTGAAAAAAAGTATAACATCAAGATATTCGACAGAACCACGCGCTTTGTCGTGCCTACTGACTTAGGTGAACGTTTCATAGAAGATGCAAAATTGTTAATTAATGCCGTAGAGGGCTTTAATAATAAAGTGATGACGCGACAGCATCAAATAAACGGTACATTTAGAATAGGCGTTGAACGTGTTATTGGATATTTAAACCTCTATTCTTTGATTTCTGCATTTCAGGAGAAGTTTCCTGATGTAGTAATAACTATTATTGAAGGTGATACTAAAAACTTAATATTAGATATGGTTAACGGTGTTATTGATGCGGCCATTTATACCCAACCAATAGAAAATGAAAGAAATAGTTTGGTTGATGATGAAACGTTGACTGAAGATGAGATGGTACTCATTGTTTCAAAGAAACATCGGTTAGCACAAAAGAAATTTATCAATATGACAGATTTAAGAGAAGAGCGAATTATTTTACCTGACAAAAATACCGGGGCCAGTTCGATTATTTTCGATATCTTCAACCGAGCTAATATAAAACCGAATAAGGTTGGAGAATGCTCTCAGGTGAATATTGTACTGGAGCTGGTACAAAACCAGGTGGGTGTAACATTCTTTTCTTCTGCGGTGGCGAAAGTTTGCGTAGGGAATGAGATGGCGATTATTCCTATGGCTCGCAGTGAGGTGATTAAAAAATTCACGGTACTCAGCGCGCTGAAGAGAAACCGGCTACAGCCGATTACTCAGGCATTCAGGGAGTTTGCTATTGATTGGATAATTCAGCGTGATGACTTACCCCATGGTGAAATACCGCATGACAACGAGGCCTTCAAGCCAATATCCTCTTCTTCAGGGCACTCGTTAGCATAAAAGAGTGACTTTACCATAGGCTAAAGTCACTCAAACTGGGCTCAGTTTATACCGGAGCCCGCGCTGCGGTTAGGGTAGTCATTAACATGTGGTGATTGGCATTAACTGTTTGATGGTCAATATCTATACCGGCAATGGTATTTGCACCTAACTTCGACGGTAACGGGCAATAGCGTCGATCACCAGTAGCGCACCAATACCTAATTCAATGTTTAGCATAATGGCCTTATGCCAGTAAGAACAAGAACCTCTTCCACCAACTTGGTGTCCAGAACACACCGAACATCATCGGTAGTATCACCGTGCATTCATATCGATGATACTACCGAAAAGGTATGCGTATTTTAGGCGACTCCTGATAAGAACTTTCGCGTGTGGTCGGCTTTGAGGGGGGGTCTCTAAGTTCAGCGATAGAAGCGCAATAAAGCGTCCCTTGGTGATAACAACCTGTTACTTGGCCAAATGATAGTAACCATGGTATAGGTATCATCAATGCAATCGCCAGTAAAATAAAAACATCCACCACAATATCTAAACGGGTCAATCTCAATACATACTCCCTGTCATCACGCAGAATAGTAGCTTATCCTTTAATACCGTCAATTTGATAAGTCAGGTAAATGTACCTAGCCTGAAATGTAGATTCACATCCGAATTTAAATGCTTCCTTCTTTAGTTAGCCTGCTGATATATCGGTGGACCAGCCTGAGCTCAATACCAAACTTACGGCTAATATCTACGTAAGATATGCCATTATCAATCTCACTCTTTACTTTTTTTATAATCTTGTCTTCGCAGCTATGATAGATATATTTATCTTGAAATGACCTTTTACACGCCATGCAATAAAACCGTTGAACACCAGTACGAGCTATGCCATGTTTACGAACGCTATTTTTCTCCCCACAATGATGGCATACGGGTAGGTTATATTTCATATTACTTCCCTATTAAATAATTTATAAAATTCATTCTAAAACCTCCCTATATCGATAATATTCCGTCCATTTACAGCGATTAGTCAAAAACTCTCTTTAATATCAACATTCCCACTATAGGGTGATTCAATACTTTCACCTTTGGTATAAGACCAGTTTTATCTGGCTGGCTATTTATACCGACACCATATACTCCGGAAGTACCAGATATGTCATTATTAAATTATTGTTATTAATGTTAATTTCGTTATAACTCTGGTCAGCCGAATTGGGTGATTCAATTTCAAGATTGGCGTGCTGAATTGTTAAGTAAATATCTCCACCACCAATCAGTATTGCATCTTTATCGGTCTGACTAATTAGCGATTTTTTATTAATAAACACATCATCAAATCCGTTTAATCCGCTGGACTATCATAAAAAAATGTATTAACAGCCTTAATTCCATGAGTTTAAAGCTGAACATGGAAACAGATTGAAACATAAAATTATTACAAATAATCATATTTGTGCTACAACTATGTCTTTCCATGCCGCACCTTTCGCCATAAAACGCAACGCATTGATTTAAATAAAATTATCTAAAATCCCTTTAGCAATCTCATAAAATAATACTTACCATAGAAATTATTACAACAAAAATTGATCATATATTTCGATCGATAGATCATTATCGATAGATTAAAACTTGCAAATTCCATTCAATTACCATCCAATTAATAGACTAAATCTATTAATTAAACCGTGTGAAATAAGGGTTTTCTATCATAAAAAAACCAGAAGGCAAGCCCGCTGTATCGATTGCGCAAATAATGACTCCACTTTACTTATTTGAATTAGTTTTCCCTGCTTACATTCAGTTACAATTTGTAATTTAATTAAGATTAATGTAACTGAATTTAATTAACAATCAATATAATAACTACTTGTTATTATTAAAACAATAAAAACAAAAGAGTTTCTCATGTAATTACCAATAATATTCAAACACTAAGCACCGCCACCTCTATGCGTTGCTAGTTAGCTTAAGATGAACAACTTAAGTAGGCTTATTTTCTAATTATTCGATAATCTGATAGCGGAATTGATATTCAAAATCCATAGATAAAACACGCAATGGAAGCAGTTTTCCCGCAACTAATCATCACCTTAATGGAATGATTTCAGGAGAACTAAAATCAAACCAGTGAAATCATAAGATGAAGAACAAATACTTAATCACTTGATATTTAATTATTTTAATTTATTCATAAAGTGCTATCGATTAATCATAGTTTAGGGTCAAGGATAAAATATGAATGATTGTCGTTGATTAAGATTTAATCTTATTGGTATATATTCTTATGCGTTGAAAATGATTAAATAACCAGCAACACGGGTTTCCTCGCTACACAATCATATTGATTAGGCATTTGAATTTAACTCGTCAGCCAATTCTCCCCTCTGCGGTTAAAATCATTAGTATAATCAATCCTAAGGAGTCTAAATATAAAACAAGCCAAAGACCTAGGTGATAAGAAAAAATAGCTTAGAATCCCATACAGGAATGAATTATAGGGAGTTAGCTCATAGACCTCATCTTGAAAATAACACTCAGATAAATTGAAGATACAACGCAATAGTGGCATTTAAATGTATTATCAAAAAACCCATTTATTGATAATAAATATTTACCAATGGAACCAAGGAGTACTCTGGCTCACTTGGATAAGCCAAAGCGAGTTGAATTAATCAGAGAATGAATTCAATTCAAAACAATCAGCCAAAATAAAATGACTCCCCTTACGCTAACCACTCATCTACCCGCCGTAACCGTAGGAGATATATACTTAATTTTCAATGAGTTTAAATATCACATCTCTATCGAACTTCTTTTATGCTGTACTTGGCGGATAATATCTAAATTGAAAGGCCTGCTGATATAAGCAGGCCTTTTTCATTTGATGAGTCAGTGTAATCTATCGTTTTCTCAACCGCATCAAACCAAACAATATCAACAGTACAATCACAATGCTGGCACCGATTAGCCAGTACAGATATCGCACGATAAACGGTGGCTCACCGCCATGACGTAAAGTCTGCACATCTTCTGCACTTAGCCTATCGTCAATATTGGCAAACTGGCTGCGTACATAGTTACTGAGTGAAGCAATCTGCCCGTTATTCATCTGCTGCGCAAAAGCCGGCATACTGACATCACTGTCACTGCCTTTACGGTGAATCCCCTCTACGATGGTCATTACCAAATTTTGCGGGCCGGGTCCGGAAACAGCGCTATTGTTGATCAGCGACGGATAGAAATTATCAGAAGTTCCCTGCCCTTGATGACCATGACAGCTGGCACAGGCGCTTTCATACAGCATGGCACCGTTGGTTTGCGAATAATCCGCTAACGAGGACGGGTCACCCTGCCCGATAATCACGTTGTTAATATCGGTTAATAATCGTGGTTGGGCCGATTTAGTCGCTACCGGTGTTGCCACTGCGGGTACCTGTTTAATCCATGCAGCCATGGCATTCAGATCTTCATCAGTCATAAATCGGAAACTGTTTTCAACGGCTTCGGCCATCGGGCCTGCCGCCTGAGCTTTTCCCGCTAAGTGGCCCGTTTTCAAATAGGTTACCAGATCGCTTTGACTCCAACCGGCGATACCGCTGCTGTCAGGCGTAATATTGGGCGCATACCAACCACCTAGCGGGCTACCCGACAGGTTAAGACTGGTCTTTTCGGCCATCAGCATATTACGCGGCGTATGACACGTACTGCAGTGCCCCAGTACGTCAACTAAATACCGGCCTCGGTTCAATTGCTCAGAAAGATTGGTTTGCTGTTCAAACGGCTTTTCGCTTCGGTACAGTAGATTCCAACCCCACATAACCTGCCTGATATTAAAAGGAAAACCTAAGCGGGTCACCGCCGTTGGCGCAATATCAGCCGCTTTTACCCCTTGCATAAAATAGACATAAAGCGCATGAATATCGTCATCAGTGATGCCATGGTAGGCAGTGTAAGGCATTGCCGGATAAAGATTTCTACCGTCTTGTGTCACGCCTTTGCGCACCGCATCCGCAAACTGTGCCTCGCTATAGTTACCCATACCAAACTGTTGAGATGGCGTAATATTGCTGGCAATAATCCGCCCCATTGGCGATTGAATGGCATAGCCTCCGGCAAACGGCACGCCGTTTTCAACCGCCTGACGGTGGCAGGCACCGCAGTCTGCGGCAATAGCAATATATTTGCCGCGCTCGATCAATGCCTTATTAGCCTCAGCATCCTCAGCCTGCAGAGAAAAAGAGGCCAAGAGCCCTGCCATTACGGCAACTATCGCTAAAAACTTGAAGTGTATTTTCATATTCAAATCTCACGATCGATGATTTCAGCCGCACGAATACTTAATGCAACGCCGGTCAACGTTGGATTAATCACGCCAGAAGCGGGAATCACGCCAGTAGTGGCGAGAAACAGATTACTGTGATCCCAACAGCGACACTCATGGTTTACCACCGAATCCTTTGGATTATCGCCCATGATGACGGTCCCCATCAGGTGATCGCGATTCTGCCATCCGGTGTTATCTTCAATCACCGTTCCCCCCATCAGGCTGACAAACTGCTTATAATCAGCATCAACCACTGACTTGGCAGCCTTAACGTAATCATCCACTTCATAATGAACGGTAAGCATTGGAATACCCAGAGCATCTTTACGCGTAGTGCTCGGCCGCACGGTATTCGTTGGCTGAGGCAAAATTTCAAACACCGTCGAGATGTCAACCCAGCGCGCTGCCTGATGGCGAATCTGTTTGTCCAACTCAGCGCCGATAACGCCCTGCGCTATCAGGCGGCTAGCAACGGCCATATTCGGCACATTGTTAGATATTGCATGTTTAATCGCAGCGCGGTGGCGACGAAAATCGCCATCCCGATTGTTAAATATTCCCCCCTGCTGAACGGCACCTCGCCCAGGCCAAAGCGGTTCATCAGCCAGAAACTGTAACCCCATTCCGGTGTGATCCATCAGATTACGACCGACCCGATCGGAACTGTTGGCAATATCAGAGATCAACAGCAATTTTGGCGTTTCCAGCCCGTGTGCTGCGACAATAAAATATTTTGCCGTTAGTCGGGTATCAATACCTTTGGAACTGCGCACATGAACGGCAATAATTTTGTCGTCCGTCCCCTTTTCTAATTTCCAGGCGGTTGAGTCTGTCATCAGGATCGCACCGGCATCTTCTGCATGCTGGGCATGCTTATCGCCGCTGTACATCGCGCCAATGGGGCACACGGGCATGCAGTTGTTATTGCCGCTGCAGGCCGGGCGACCATCATAAGTGCGAGTAGCTCGCCCGTTCGGTTCATGGATAAAGTGGTAGCCTGCCGGGCTAAGGCGACTTTTTAATCGCTGGAACAGATAGGTTTCACCTTCCGGCTCCATAGGATACGGCTTAGAGCGCGGTGGAAAGGCGCTGCCACCCTGTCCACTCTGATCGTCAGTGTCACTGCCACAAACGCCTAATGCCTCCTCCGCTTTTTGGTAGTACGGCTCAAGTTCACTGTATTCCATCGGCCAGTCCCGCCCCACGCCGTACAATGACTTCAGTTTCATATCATTGGGCAGATAGCGCCAGCAGGCGGCAGCCCAGTGCCAAGTTGTCCCACCGACCAGTTTTAACATGCCGGGGCGAAAATCAAACGGCCCAGTATTTTCAATGTATTGCTCGTCATAAGAGTGATGAGCCCAAGGATCATTCGGGTATGGCGAGTTATAGTTGCCTTTTTTCGATGAGTTTCTGAAGTTTTCAACAATTTTCCAGCGAGGGATCTTTTCCCCGGCTTCGAGAATAATCACTGATTTGCCACTGCGGGCGAGGATGGTAGCGGCATTACTGCCGAGCGCACCTGAGCCGATGACAATCACATCAGCGTCATATTGATTGCTCATAGTGTTACTCACATCTTAAACGGGTTTTAATCGTTTTTTATGGTTACCGGTGGTTGTACCCAGTAGTTGGTACGTCCGCGGGAATAGGTCGGGATGACGGTGGCATCGAGAGTTGGAGCATAGGCTAGTGCATCGGTATACGTCACAAATCGAGTATTATCGACCGCACGTAGCGACACCGGCGTGCCGGTATAGCCAAGATACCAGGCTGAAATAATCTTTTTAGCCGTGTCACCAAGGGGACCGGTCATTATTGAATGGCCGTAAAGTCGGTCGGCGGAAGTAATCCTTGCCTGAGTTATCTCAGCTGAAAGCTGCTGCAATTTTTGTGGAAATTGCGCATCTTGCTCGGTTAAACAATGTAGCGCTCGTTGTGCCACTATCGGGCTGAGGTCTGTTTTTGCCGTTAACAGCAATGAGAGGTTAAAGAATATTGCGCTGTCACTGCTTTCGGCTGGCGTCGAAGCCCAGGATAATGCGGGGCTGAGTACGGCAAATCCGGTCAGGGCTACGCCGGATATCAAAAAATTCCTTCTAGATAGCATTGATATGTGCCTGTTTAATAAAGTAGATCGACTATCACACTTAAAGCCAAAATTGTAAATAAATTGTTATAATTTTAATTAAAAGTATGGTGAGCTAGGCCAATAGAATCACGGGCCTAGTTTGTGAAAAACTATTCTTTATCATCCAGATACAATATTTTAGAGCCTTTTTTATACCGGCTGGCAGCAACAAAAGCATAAAGTGGGATCGTCAGCATCATGACCAGCATTCCCCAAAACATCGCGTTCGAACCCGAACCGAACAGCGCAAACAGGCTGTATAACGTCCCTATCACTGCCATGATGCAGTAGAAAATAAATGCGCCCCCTTTGTTTAATGATTTCGCAATCATAATCACCGGCAGTGAAACCAAAGCGTAAATATAGGGTAATAAAGAGGCAAATACTGACATAAGAATAATAACCTGGAACTGTTTGGCTAAGTTGGGTGATGCCGTCGTCAATAACACAATGCTCATCAGTACCCCGGTAAAAAGCAAGCCTTTCACTGGTACATCATTTTTATTTACTACGGCAAAAAACTTCGGAAATAACCCCATGCGGGCACCCGCCCTTGGGGCTTCTGACTGCAGAATTAACCAACCAGAAATAGAACCAAAACAGGCAATAACGCTCAATGCGGAAACAATATTACCGGCCATCGGTCCGAACATATAGCGGGCGGCATCAGCGAAAGGCGCTGCAGAGTTAATCAACTCTTTGTGTGGTACAAGCCCCATAATCACGGTACAGCTGCTGACATAACAAACGGCTGCGATCAGTAGACCAAGTACGGTCGCTTTTGGCACTGTCGATTCCGGATTTTCTACCTGCCCAGTCGATACAACCGCTGACTCCACGCCGAGAAACCCCCATAGCGCAATAGATGCAGAGGACAAAATGGCTGAAGAGGAACTCTGGTTAGTGGCGTTATAAACCTCCGTGAACAACACAGGTTTGAACCAAAACCAACCAACAAAGCCAATGCCCAAAACGACCACCAGCATACAACAGGCAGTAAATGACTCGGTACGCCCGGCAACCCCGGAGCCCAGCGTCGATAATGCAATAAACCCCCAAAGAATCACCACCGCGGTAATACAACTGTTTACCGGATCTTTTAATTCAGGGAAGAAATAGCTGAGGTAACCGACCCCGGCAACCAGTAGAGCGACGTTACCTACCCACGCACTAATCCAATAGCAAATAGTCGATTGAAAACCGATAAATGGGCCAAATGCATCACTAGCATAAGCCACTATGCCGCCGTTGCGCGGCGTTAATAAACTTGTTTTCGCAAATACCAATGCAAGCGCGATAACCCCCGTAATGGTAATTAGCCAACCGAATATTGAAATATAGCCAATACTTGCCAGAGAGGTTGGCAACATAAATACGCCTGAGCCCATCATATTCGACGCGGTTACCAGCGTTAATGCGATAATGCCCATTTTTTTTACCGAGTTTGATTTTAATGAAGTCATATTACAGGTCCAAAAATTTGATGAATGCCGCTAAGCCCTATGAGAGAAATTCCTCCCATAAAGCCATTGACGAAATAATCGTGAAATACATTATTTTGGATATAAATTATTACTCATATCTTCAATTAAAAATAAAAGTCTTCTTTTATGCACCTGACCTTATATTCGCCATTATCATCAATTTCTATGCCCTGTAATTCATGGGCAAACCCTGGAAAGCGTTTACCAAATTCTTCTAATGCCAGTAAATAATCAATAATAGCGTGTGATTCATTACCAATTGATTCACCCGGCATAATCAAAGGAATACCCGGCGGATATGGCGTGACCATCACCCCAATGGTACGATCTTTAATATTATAAATATCAACCAATTCAGTGTTATCATCAACCAGACAGTCATAGGCCTGTGACGGCGTTAATACCTGTTTGGTTTCAATATAACAGGCTAACTCAGAGAGCTCCGTAATATTCAATTCAATATTAGTCTGATGAATCTCTTTACATAAATCAGCTAATCCCATGTCCTGATATACCTTTGAACTTGAATAAATATCAGGAAGAATTTTTTCTAATGGCGTATTTTTGTCATAATGTCGTTTAAACACCATCAGTAAATCAATTAGCGTATTCCATTTTCCCTGTGTAGAACCTAATGCAAATAAAATAAGAATATTATAATCGCCGTTTCTCGCCGGAATAATACGCTGTGTACCTAAGTATTTTGAAACAACCTGCGCGGGTATACCAAATTCACCCATGATGCCCTGAGCATTTAAACCCGGGCAGGTTATTGTGACTTTAATCGGATCAAGCATGGCATATCCATCGGGCATATTATCAAAACCGTGCCAGGCATCGTTCTCATTCAGCATCCATAGCGAGGCGTCACTGGCCAGAACTGAATTAGGAACATCAACAAAGGGAACCCGGTTACCCTCTTGCAATACCGTATCAGGCTGCCAAACGCTAAAGAACCAACCTTCCAGCCCTTCGTCTTTCAGTTTATTCTCCACCATTACCATGGCTTTTCTAAAATCAATCGCATCGTTAATCGCCCCATCGATTAAGGTCCGGCCCGGTTTCCCTTCCATCATTGCGGTAGCGACATCAATTGAGGCAATAATCGGATAAAACGGCGAGGTTGTTCCATGCATCATAAAAGCCTCATTGAACACGTCATAATTAACCGGTGCCCTTTCAGAACTCCGGATATGAATCATCGATGCTGAAGAGAAGGCCGCCAGCATTTTATGGGTTGACTGCACAGCATAAAGCGTTGGCTGGCTTGGATCGTTGCGCGGCATATCCATAGCAAAGCGTTTTTTATAGATAGGATGAAATTTAGCGTAGGCGTACCATGCCTCATCAAACTTAATTCTAGGGGTTGAATTAGCTAATTTATGAGTGACTAACTCCACATCATAAATCAACCCATCATAGGTACAGTTAGTAATAATCGCATACACCGGATCCAGACTATCGGCCCGATCAACTAATGAACTATTGGCTATTTTTTGACGAATATTCTCCTCGTCAAATTGATCGGGTGAAATTAAGCCAATAATGCCTAAGCCATTTCTGGACGGTCGAAAATATACCGGGTTAGCCTGCGTGATGGTAAGTTCATGAGTCACCGACTTATGGCAGTTTCTGTCAACCAGCGCAATATTGCCTTTAAGGGGAATAGAATGTCCTACAATCTGATTTGACTGAGAAGTTCCCCCAATAACATAGAATGTCTTATCCGCACCAAAAATGACCGCCGCCCTTTTTTCAGATTCACCGGGAGGACCTTGATGTTCAAGCCAATCGCCCATTTCCGGCGTAGCAACCCCGATATCAGCACGCATAATATTTTCACCGAAAAAATTCAAGAATTCGCGCCCTATCGGATGCTTGAGATAGGCCACGCCGCCCTGATGTCCAGGACAATCCCAATAATAAGGGCTATCTGTTGCATAGTTTTTCAAGGCGCTAAAATAAGGTGGAAGTAAATGGTTCAGGTATTGATGTATCGCCAGATGAATACGACCGGCAATGAAACCGGGTGTATCTTCATTAATATTAATACATTCATGAATCTCTTTAATGACCTCAATAGATAGCCAGCCTAAAATGGGTGTACTTGATGATAAAAATATCGGTAATGTATTATTCTTAGAACGTATTATTTCGATAATGTTTTTAATAAAAACATTGCAATCGCTTACTTTTAATGAACTGCCAATATTAATAATAACACCACCAATACCGGCTTCCTTTTTTATTAAAGATAGAACTTGCTCATGCTTTTCCGCATGAATAAAAATATAGTGCTGTAAAGTGCTTTCTGATTCAACCTGATTTAGATTATCACCAATATCAAGATCATTATCACTAATGGATATAATAATAATCGGAATTTGCCCACTGTTAATATAATTCATCCACGACCTCGCCTTATAGAGTTAATGTCTTTCACTATCAATACAGAAAGATATCTATCTGCTGATAGAAAGAGCATACGCGTAGGTCCATAAGAAATAACTGTACTAAAAGTACAGTTATTAATAAGCAACTAATGGCATAAAAGGTGTGGTATATGAGTAAATTGAAAACGGCATAATGACCGATGTCATTAAAATATTACTCAATAATGTACTGTATTTTTACGAATATAGGCGGAATATAAAACTGCCACTTATGCTCTTTGGCAAGCATAATAAATTCACGGGTGGTTGTGCAGTCGTTTTTTTGCAGGATATTGCTCTTATGAAACTTTACCGTTCGTATTGTTCTATTAACCTTCTTTGCTATCTCTTTTTCAGAGAGTCCGGCCATGATAAGAAACACGATTTCCCACTCTTTATTGGTTAATAGTTTAGATGGTTTATTAAATGTAAACTCACCGACATAGTTTTTAAATAAAAAAATTTGGCGTGACGACTTTCAGCGTACCAATATGGCTAATAATTCCTGATATTTCTGCCAATTTATTATAGAAAGGCATTCTCTCACAGAAGAAAGATTTAAAGTCCTTTCCTTCATTTAAAGATAGAACGCCCACCGCATCCACTTTAAGGCCGTTATGCATTACCATACTATCGTGATCCCTTATTATTTCGCTAAAAGGGGCTAACGCCGATTTTTTATGGTAACTAGTCGGGGTAATTAAATCATAATATGATTTATTGACATATATTATGCTGCCTTCAATGGTTTTCAGACACCATGCATCATTACTGGTCTCCCAGAGCGTAAGCACCTCAATGGGTACTTTAATCGGAAGGGCTTTTAATTTCTTAACCAAAATATCTAAATTTATACTTTCCATATAGAACTCCGGATCAATTTTTGGTTATACATTCAATGCGTTGACTGACCATTAAAATAATATGCACGCTCAATAAATGCGCTAAAGTAATCAGCCCCTAACAATCTTTCCACCTAATAATGCCGCCACCTTACTCTGAATGAAAGATAAATCACCTCAAGTTGAATACTTAGCGTGCGATTGTTGAACACTTCGATATAATCGAATATCTCTTTATTGCCCGGCCCAACCAATACTGTTTTTCCCATAAGTTGCATGTTCAGTAGAGTTAAAAGAGTTACCTATAGCTCTATTGTGAGCTCAACGGGATTCTTACTGTAAAAGCAGGTTGCTGTGCTATTTTACTTTCATCTTATCGCTGCAGTTACTCAACGTTTAGTTCAGCTGTACGGCAATGTCCTCACGCCTTACACTGTTCAGTTCATGTCGCTTAGTCATTGCTATTACAAGCAAAATTTGCGAAAAGCATCTAACTATTCGCTCTATGCGTTTGCCGGTAACTGGGCTAGTATAACCATAGCTAAATTGAACCCTGCCCCTCCTCTTGCTCAGAGATGATTGCAACCCGTGATATAGGATAAAGAAGCATGGATGACGCAGAGATATGTGAAATAACATCGTGACATAAAGTACAATCAACATGCCCTGTTAGATTAGGTGATTTTTAATAAGGTCACCGCTAGGCATTGAGAAAAATAAAAATCATGATTAATTTAAATTTCAATACATTACAAAGAATAATTCTATGACAGATAATTCCAGCCTAAATTCCCATACGCCAATGATGCAGCAATATTTAAAGCTGAAGGCCCAGCATCCGCAAATTTTACTGTTCTACCGCATGGGCGATTTCTATGAATTATTCTATGACGATGCTAAGCGAGCCTCTCAATTACTGGATATCTCACTGACTAAACGCGGTGCCTCTGCCGGTGAGCCGATCCCTATGGCCGGTGTACCACACCACGCCATTGAAAATTATCTGGCCAAATTAGTTCAGCTCGGTGAGTCAGTGGCTATTTGTGAGCAGATAGGCGATCCGGCCACCAGTAAAGGTCCCGTAGAGCGCAAAGTGGTCAGAATTGTTACGCCGGGTACCGTCAGTGATGAAGCCTTATTGCAGGAACGTCAGGATAACCTTTTGGCGGCAATCTGGCAGGACGATAAGCAGTTTGGCTATGCGACTCTGGATATCAGTTCCGGGCGCTTTTTAGTGGCAGAGCCGGTCGATAAAGAGACCATGGCTGCGGAGCTGCAGAGAACCAATCCGGCTGAACTGCTTTACCCTGAAGATTTAGCCGCAATGGATTTGATTGAAAATCGGCACGGTCTGCGCCGCCGTCCGCTGTGGGAGTTTGAACTCGATACCGCTCGCCAGCAGCTTAATATGCAGTTCGGTACTAAAGACTTAAACGGATTTGGCGTTGAAAAAGCGGTACGGGCGCTGCGGGCAGCAGGCTGTTTATTGCAGTACGTTAAAGATACCCAGCGGACATCATTGCCTCATATTCGCGGCTTAACCATTGAGCGTCAGCAGGATGGCATCATTTTAGACGCGGCTACCCGACGTAATTTAGAGTTAACCCTTAATCTTTCGGGCGGTACGGAGAATACGCTGGCTGCCATTCTTGACCATTCAGTTACGGCCATGGGCAGCCGGATGCTAAAGCGCTGGATTCATGCGCCGACCCGCAATATTACTACCTTAAGAAACCGCCAGTCGGCCATTGCTGAGCTGCAGGACAGCTATGTTGAACTGCATCCCTTCTTGCGTAACGTTGGTGATTTAGAGCGTATTCTGGCACGTCTGGCGCTGCGAACAGCACGCCCGAGAGATCTGGCGCGCATGCGTTATGCTTTCCAGCAGCTACCGGATATTCATCAAATTCTGGCGCCCTTCTCTTCTGAGTATATTCACACGCTGAAAAGCCAAATTGGCGAGTTTTCACAACTTCAGGCCCTGCTGGAAAAAGCGGTGGTTGAATCACCACCGGTATTAATCCGCGACGGCGGGGTTATTGCCCCTGGATACAATGCGGAATTGGATGAGTGGCGTGCACTGGCTGACGGAGCGACTGATTATCTGGATCGTCTGGAAATCCGTGAGCGTGAAAAGCTGGGACTGGATACGCTGAAGGTGGGCTTTAACGGCGTTCATGGCTACTTTATTCAGGTCAGCCGCGGTCAGAGCCATCTGGTTCCGATCCACTATGTGCGCAGACAAACGTTGAAGAATGCTGAGCGCTATATTATTCCTGAACTCAAAGAGTATGAAGATAAAGTTCTGACATCCAAAGGCAAGGCGCTGGCGCTGGAAAAAGGCCTGTACGATGAACTGTTCGATATGATGTTGCCACATCTTGAGGCGCTGCAAATCAGTGCTTCAGCCTTGGCTGAACTCGATGTGCTGTGCAACTTATCTGAACGTGCTTACACGCTGAACTACAACTGCCCGACGCTGACTGATAAGCCGGGCATTCAAATTACCGGCGGCCGTCACCCGGTGGTTGAGCAAGTGCTAAATGAGCCTTTTATTGCCAACCCGTTACAACTTTCGCCTCAGCGCAGGATGCTGATCGTCACCGGCCCGAATATGGGCGGTAAAAGTACCTATATGCGCCAGGCGGCCCTGATTGTGCTAATGGCGCATATTGGCAGCTTTGTGCCGGCAGAAAGCGCCACCATTGGTCCGGTAGATCGTATATTCACCCGTATCGGAGCCGCTGACGATTTGGCTTCCGGCCGCTCAACCTTTATGGTCGAAATGACAGAAACGGCAAATATTCTGCACAATGCTACCGAGCAGAGCCTGATCCTAATGGATGAAATTGGTCGCGGAACCTCAACCTATGATGGCCTGTCGCTGGCATGGAGCTGTGCCGAAAATCTGGCCCATAAAATTAAGGCTATGACGCTGTTTGCTACCCATTATTTTGAGCTGACTACCCTGCCAGAACGTATGGAAGGGGTGGAAAATGTGCATCTGGATGCCGTTGAACATGGCGATACGATTGCCTTTATGCACAGCGTTCAACCCGGCGCGGCCAGTAAGAGTTACGGGCTGGCGGTTGCCGCATTGGCCGGCGTGCCGAAAGACGTTATCAAACGGGCCAGACAAAAGCTTAAAGAGCTGGAATCTCTGTCGGTCAATGCGGCCAACAGTAATATCGATGGTTCTCAGATGGCATTACTGGCGGTAGAAGAGACCTCGCCGGCGGTAGAAGCATTAGAAAATCTCGATCCGGATACCTTAACGCCAAAACAGGCGCTTGAATGGATCTATCGGCTTAAAGAGTTAGTTTAGTCGAGCAAAAGAACGATGACTTAAGAAATATCCTCAGCCATCATCCCGGTGAAAACGGGGATGATGGCTGGGTTGAATCCTATCGCATAGACATGCTTAACCGACCTGCATTAGCCCAAGGCCCGCCTTTTTCTAAACAGTCTAGTTAATCGGTTAATCAGCGGTCTTTGTGGAATCCGATAATTTCATCCAATGACGGTGTTTTATCCGCATTAGACTGGCTTTCAATATTCCATAACTTAGCCAACGAAATAGCCTGACCGCAATGAATAAAGGCTTCTTCAATATCGACAACTATTGCACATTTTACCTTTTTTCCGGTATCGGTGAAAAACTCACACAGTGACGGATCGATCGAAATCGTCGCTTTACCGTTAACCCGAAAAACTTCGTTATAACCCGGAATAAAAAAGGTCAGCCCGACCTGCGGATTATCAATGATATTTTGCAGGCCATCTAAACGATTGTTGCCGGCATAATCCGGGATCAGCAGCGTCTTTTCGCCCACGGTTTTAACAAACCCCGGATAACCGCCTTTAGGTGAAACATCGACCCCTTTTTCACCCACGGTGGCCAGCACGAAGAAAGGCGAAAGGGATATCAGCTTTTGTCCATAAGGCGCCAGAAAATCGATCTGCTTTTTTACCACCAGCTCATGGGGTGCACTGTAGCGCTCACGCAGCTGTTCTTTGGTGGTTACAATATATTCAGGTTTGGTATACATAACTCTATCTCTGTAGGGTAAGCCAATAAGTACCGGTTAACGTCACGGGAAGAAAATGCTGATTCAGTTCATCCATGGTTTTTTGCGGGTCAATATCCTGATATACCTCGGGTTGAAGCCACTTAGCCATCACTTCGGCCCCAACGATATTGAACGGCGAGCCGGAAAAGTAGTTCCAGAATCCATGAACTCGCCCCTGTTTGACCGCATCAAAAGTATTAATGCCTTTCTGTTCCACTAATACCTTTAGCTGCCGCTGGCTGATGGCCATATCGACGCTGGTGCCCAGCGGTAACGCTTTATGCGGGTCAACCGCTGAATGACCGGTAGCGATATAGACCTGAGGGCTTTTTTGAATCAAATATTCAAGGCTCAGCGTACCACCGTTAGCGGTGGGAAACTTCTCAGCGCCAACATTGAGACCTTTAAACAGCGAAATATACTCACCAATACCGCCGGAGCCACTGCTCCAGCAACAGTCCCACACGCCGGGGTAGGCGTGCAGCAATACGCTTGGGCTCTGTATTCTCGGATCGTTGAGCCGGGAAGTCAGCTTATCCATATGGGTTTGGTAAAAGCTAATTAATTCTTCAGCCTTTTGCTCTTTATCTAATAACTGCCCCAGCACCCGTATCGACGGAACAGTATTCTCCAGCGGAGACTGATAAAAATCAATAAAGGCGACCGGAATACCACTCTTGTTCAACAGAGCAATAAGGTTTTGCGATCGCTGAGCCTGCCAGCCTTCAAAAATAACCAGATCCGGAGATAAAGAAAGAATAGTCTCGGTGGAAAGCTCATCGCCGCTACCGCTGCCAATCACTTTCAAATCAGCCAGTTTAGGGAAGGTTTTCAGGTAGAGGTTATAGGTTTCTACGTCCAACTTTTTAAGCTCACTGCCCCAACCGACCAGAATATCGGTCGGATTCTCTTCAACAAAAGTCAGGGCAACAAAGCTATAACCGGAGGCCAAAATAACCCGCTTTGGTTTTTGTTTAAGCACCACTTTATTGCCTAAAACATCGGTAACCTCTTTAGGCCACTCGCCGGCATAGACGGTAGAAATGCTAAATATCAAGGTGATAAACAGCATCAGTAATCTTTTGTTCATTGAATATAAACCCGTAATAAAGGTGCCACTCAGGCTCTAGGTCTGGATATTTAGCGCAAGCCGAATGCCATTCCATTCAGAATAATGATAATTATTCGCAATATACCATTTGGCGGAGGTCAAAAGAATCACCATTCTGAATGAATTTTTCAATTTTTATCATTTCATTTGACAGCGGATAACAAATGAAATGACAATGCGCATGATAATAACTCTCATTACACTTTTCATTCAGGATGTTCTACGTATGGACCATAAAGTCCCTTCGGCTTGTCTGACATATAAGCCATTAACCTATGCAATATTGCTCAGTATGACCGCCTCTTTTTCCGCTATGGCCGAAGAAGCTCAAACATCGGAAAACGGCGAAGATCGAATCGTGGTTCTTGGCGGAAATACGGCGTTAAAAATTGATGCTCCGGCAGCTGAAACGCCAAGATCGCTATCAGAAGTTACCCAGGAAAATATCAAAGACCGCGGCGTCAAAAAACTTGATGAAGCCATGCGCTATAGCTCAGGGGTTCAGGCAACGCCTTATGGTCCGGATAATATCAACGACTGGTTAATCATCCGTGGTTTTGGCTGGTCTCGTTATCAGAACGGGCTGCCAACCCTGAATGAAAGTGGTTTCTATGGCTGGCAGCAGGAAGCTTATGGCATAGAGCGTATTGAAATGTTAAAAGGCCCGGCGTCTATGCTGTATGGTCAAAATCCACCGGGTGGATTAATTAACGTTATCAGCAAACGCCCTACTCGCCTGAAGCAAGGAGAGGTTGAACTCTCTTATGGCTCTGATGATTACCGCCACTTCGCGGTAGACACCTCTGGCCCGGTGACCGATGAAGGAAACGTACTCTACCGCTTAGTCGGCTTTGCTCGAAAAGCGAATGGCCCGACTGACGGCGCTCAGAGCGAACGTTATTATATTGCACCAAGTATGACGGTCGATTTTTCTGACGATACCAGCCTGACGCTGTTAAGCAGCTATATGAAAGACAATACCAATCAGACCAGTGGATTCAAGCTGCCTTACGGTACCTTGCATGACACCCCTTTTGGTAAAGTAGATTATAAGATGAGCTACGGCGAGCCTTCCTATGCCGCGAATAACTCAGAACAATTTATGGTCGGGTATGAGTTTAAGCATGCCTTTAATGATACCTGGACCTTCCATCAGAATATGTCTTACAGCTATATGAACCTGCTGTTACGCGGTGCATACGGCCTGAGCATGATTGACGATCGCCACGTTAACCGTGGCCTGACTTATCGTGACGGTAGCGCCCAAGGCTGGGCTTTAGATAACCGCATGGTCGGTAACTGGAGCTTTGACCGCTTTGAACATACCCTGCTGTTAGGTGTTGATTACTTCACCGCAAACTCACGCGGTAAAGACGCCAACCTGTATAGCTTCGGCGATCCGTTAGACATCTTTGATCCGGTTTACGGCAACTATCAGCCGGTCTCAGACAGCGATTTGTTTAACCATAATACTAAGCGTCGCCAAAACGGTATTTATATTCAGGACCAGATCAGATTTGATGATAAATGGTTACTGCTGCTCGGTGGCCGTTACGACAGAGCGACGTCAGACGATAACCAGCCGGATACCAATGACCATCTCAATATGAGAGATCATAAGTACACCAAAAATGCCGGCTTGATGTATCTGTCTGATATCGGGCTAAATCCCTATATCAGCTACTCTGAATCATTCCAGCCGTTATCCGGCAGAAATAACGACAATAAGCCGTATGAACCGCAAACCGGACAGCAAACCGAACTCGGCGTGAAATATGTTCCGGACTGGTTTAACGGCTATATCAATGCCGCAGTGTATGAACTCTATCAGAAGAATACCCTGACCACCGACCCGGATAGCCCGTCGGTTCGTACTCAAACCGGTGAGGCCCGTTCACGCGGCTTCGAGCTTGAAGCGGTTGGTAATGCGACTGATAACCTGAAATTTATCGCCAGCTATACCCTGAATGAAGTTATCACGACTCGTTCTCTTAATTCAGCGGAAATTGATAAACGCTTACCGGCAACGCCAAGAAATATGGCATCACTATGGGCCGATTATAAGCTTCCGGGCGCTCTGCACGATTTCACTATCGGTTCCGGCGTGCGCTATATTGGCAGCACCTATGGTGATTCAGTCAATACCGCAGAGATGAAGGTTCCGGCCTTTACGCTGTGGGATGCCATGGTTCGTTATGACATCAATAAAGAGTGGCAGGTACAGGTTAACGCCAATAACTTAGCTGATAAGAAATATGTCAGTGCCTGTGATTATTGGTGCTACTACGGCGATGGTCGTACCGTTACTGCAAGGCTGAATTACAGCTGGTAATAGGTTGCCGTTAGCATAAAAAAAACCGGCGTCAGGAAACTGGCGTCGGTTTTTTTATTCATCATCATGCCAACATATTATTAGCCTTAGTCTACCCGTTTACAGACTGTTTCTGAGCTACTTGTAAACTGACACTCAATCGGGACACCGTAATAATCAGACTTGATGATATTACTGCCATCAGAAACAGAAATTTCTGGTGAAAATTTATCTAAAAATGTAGACAGCGCCGCATCATCAAACTGCCCACACTGTTGAACCACTTTTGTATATGCTCTGGGCTTTCCTCTGGCTGTTGCAGAAGCAATCATATCAATCACTGCATGATCAAATAGCTTGCTCATACACTGGTTGAGATCGGCTTGTGCCATCCACACTTCTTGCCCGCCAATAGTTGCACCGGACTTAATTAATAACTCACGGATGTTGCCATCGCTGATGCCTAGCGCTGATTTCCCGTCTTTATCTTTGAGATTAATATCCGCGCCTGACTTAATAATAGTTTCAGTACTCTGTGAATTTTCATCCATGATGGCGGCCATCAGCGGCGTTGTGCCTTGCGGAGTCTGAGCATTTATATCGGCACCATGGGCAATTAATAACGCAATCACCTCAGGAGAACCGTGGCGTGCGGCATAAAACATTGCTGTTTCACCTGATTTATCTTTACTTGCAACGTTAGCACCATGGGAAAGCAGTAACTTCATATAGTCCGCTCTTTCGGTCATAGACGCGCGAATTAACGGTGTTATGCCCGAACGCCCCGATAAATTCACATCAGCACCCGCGTTGATCAATAAGGTTAATACTTCAGGGTCATACTCCATCTGAATCGCATAATCTAACGCTGCCGAGCTTTCATGATTTCTGGCGTTAAGGTCTACGCCACTATCTAAAAGTAGCTTAACAGTCTCTAAATTAGGCATCTGAAACGGGTCATTATTGAATTCGCTAAGGCCATCGGTTTCCGGTTTTACCGTTAGCTCACTAATGGCTTCGCGCGGGATCTGGATTGAATCATCATTGCCCAGAGCAATCATCAACAGCGAACTGCCATCAGCACTTAACGCTTTCAGATCGCTTTTCGCTTCAATGAGCCGTTTTACTAATTCAGGATCGCTGTCTGGCCCAACGGCCAGCATCAGTGCCGTGGTAGTTGAATCCATTTTTTGATTCGGATTGGCGCCTTTGTCCAGAAGCCGTTTTACCAGCTCAGTTCGCTTCTCTTTTGCAGCTACCATCAAGCAGGTCATCCCTGCAGGTGAAGCACTGTTCACCTTAATACCTTGATTTAGCGAAGTTTCAATAACGCTAATCTGCTCATTCTGACACTGTACTAAAAATTCATGGATTTGTTTCGGCGTTTGTGAGTCACAGCCAATGGCCAAAAGCGCAATCACTGCCAAACTCAGAATGCGTGTGTAATGTAGAAAAATGTATGTTATTGACTTGTTCAAAATAGAGACTCTCATCCATGACTTGCCTGATATAAAAAAACACCCACATATCAATGTGGGTGCTCTATTTAACGCGAATGAGTAAGGCTAATTACTCCTGAAACAGCGCCTCAATACTTAGGCCTTGCTTCATCAGGATTTCTCTTAATTGAGCCAATCCTTCAACCTGAATCTGACGAACCCGCTCACGGGTCAGGCCAATCTCACTGCCTACATCTTCCAGCGTCGCTGCTTCGTAGCCCAGCAGACCGAAACGACGGGCTAAAACTTCCCGCTGTTTTGGATTCAGTTCAAACAGCCATTTTACAATGCTCTGTTTGATGTCGTTATCCTGAGTGGTGTATTCAGGATCGTTGTTGTTTTCATCCGGTAGAATGTCGAGCAGTGCACTGTCAGATTCGCCGCTCAGCGGTGAGTCAACAGAGGTAACTCGTTCATTAAGACGCAGCATACGGCTAACATCACCTACCGACTTGTCCAGTTTATTCGCGATGTCTTCTGCACGCGGTTCGTGGTCTAACTTATGAGAAAGCTCACGAGCAGTACGCAGATATACGTTTAATTCTTTCACAATATGAATCGGCAAACGAATGGTTCGGGTCTGATTCATGATTGCCCGTTCAATTGTCTGTCTAATCCACCAAGTGGCATAGGTTGAGAAACGGAAGCCTCTCTCCGGGTCAAACTTTTCAACCGCACGAATCAGGCCCAGATTACCTTCTTCGATTAAGTCGAGTAGCGCTAAACCTCGGTTGTTATAGCGGCGTGCAATTTTAACAACTAAACGCAGGTTGCTTTCTATCATGCGACTACGAGCCGGTGCGTCACCGCGTAAAGCTCTTCGTGCAAAATAAACTTCTTCCTGGGCAGTTAAAAGTGGTGAAAAACCGATTTCTCCGAGATACAGCTGTGTCGCATCCAGCACATGTTGAGTCACTTCCTGTGAAAGCAGTGTATCTTCCGCCGAATTATCATCCTCAGCTACTTCTAGCTGGGCTTTTTCATCAAAATCTGCGGGTTCACTATCATCGAAATCAGCATTTTCAGGCCATTCGTTGACTTTCAGCGTATTGGAACTCATAGTTTGTTTTCCTACCCGTAGTTGCGACACACAGGCAGGAAAACCAACCCCTGCCCAGTTAACGCTGCGGCAAATGCTGCAGCGGGTTGACGGATTTGCCCTTGTAACGGATTTCAAAATGCAATCTTACAGAACTGGCACCCGTACTACCCATTGTTGCTATTTTTTGTCCTGCTTTAACTTCTTGCTGCTCAGCAACTAGCATCGAATCATTGTGTGCGTAGGCACTAAGGTAATCGTCATTATGTTTAATAATGATTAGGTTACCGTAACCACGTAACGCATTACCTGCATATACGATACGCCCATCTGCTGCTGCTAGTACCGATTGGCCACGTGAGCCAGCAATGTCGATACCTTTATTGCCACCTTCCGAAGTTGAGAAGTTATCAATCACTTTTCCTTCGGTAGGCCAACGCCAACGAACGCCTGATGTACTGCTACTGCTGGTAGCCAATGGTGCCGTTGAGGCGCCGGCGGCTGCCGTAGAAGTCGAGGTCGTCCCTGTCGTTGCTGGTAACGTTTTATCAACATTTTGTTTACCAGTGTTAACAGCATACGCGTCTGATTTAGTAGAATCAACAGTTACTGGTTGATTTTGATTATTAATTGAAGATGAGACTACAGCCCCATTATTAGGGGTTCCAGCCAACATCCCGCCGCTGCTGGCACCGGTGGTATTTGCCCCGCCGCCAACATTTAAAACTTGTCCGGCAGACAGCGCATAAGGTTCAGAAATGTTATTTTTTTGTGCTAATTCGCGAAAATCATTACCGGTAATCCACGCAATGTAAAACAGAGTATCTCCGCGTGAAACGGTATATGTTTGACCGCCGTTATATGAACCCTTAGGAATATCAGAGTAGCTACGGTTATAAACAATCTTACCGCCGGCGGTGTTTACCGCAGTGGATTGATTATTAGCAGACGTCATAGGAGCCGCCTGACCCGCAGTTGCAGTACCGGTGTCGTTAGCTCCCTGAGTGTAAACAATATTCGGGCGGCTGGTATCTATCGCCGTCGTTGTCGACGGTGAGCTATTCCCAATACCTGAGGTTGATGCCGGAGCGGAAGAGTAACCACCGCTGTCATTATTGATCGATGTTATTGGTGCCGGCGTTGTGTCATTACTACAACCTGTTAATAACAAACTCACTACCGTACCTACTGTAATAAACCGACACACCGTCATCGGGCTTCCTTTACTCATGCTTCCCCCACCATAGCAGAATCAATAACTGATTAAATTCCATTAATATCTGGCCAATATCAGGCCAACTCAAAAAATATTTAGATCCATTAAAAATTTAATTTACCACTACATCACATGTTAACGGACTATTATTGCCGCTAGCTGTCAATATCACTCAAAATGAGAGCAATATGTTGTAATTTATTGCAAAAATTTCAGCTTAACGCGCTGGAAAAAGGACATATCGGTAAATTGGACACTATATCTATACCGAAGGTCAAACAAGAATAGCTAAATTTACCTATCTCTACGTAATCACAGTGCAGTCATCAAGCGAGATCGCCTTTAACTAAAGGGACAAAACGCACAGGTTCAATGGTGGTCACGGTAATGTTATCGCCGTGACGCTCAACGAGTTGTAATGATTGTGACTGATTTTGTTCCCCTACGGGCAATACCATTCTGCCGCCGTCGGCTAACTGCTCAACTAAGGCTTCAGGTATTTCTGCCGGAGCCGCTGTGACAATAATAGCATCAAAGGGACCGCGAACTTTCCACCCTTCCCAGCCATCGCTGTGTCGGGTAGAAACATTATGTAAATCTAACTGTTTTAATCGGCGCTTTGCCTGCCATTGCAAACTTTTAATCCGTTCAACGGAATAAATATGGCTGACGATGTGGGCTAAAACGGCCGTTTGATAACCCGAACCGGTGCCAATCTCTAATACTCTGGAGTCCGGCGTTAAATGCAGTAATTCGGTCATTCGGGCTACGGTATAAGGCTGAGAAATGGTTTGTCCGGCCCCGATAGGTAATGCTGTATTGTCATACGCCTGATGTGACAAGGCCTCATCAACAAAGTGCTCTCTGGGTACAGCCGCTATCGCTTGTAATACGTGCTGATCCTGAATCCCATGCTCGACCAGCTGTTTAAGCAACGTCTGCATGCGTTTACTTGGCATACTTAAGTAACCTTTGCTTGAGATAACCATTGATTAATCACATCTTGTGCCGCATAGGCCGTTAAATCAACCTGAAGCGGCGTAATAGAAACATAACCTTGTTCTATGGCAGCAAAATCGGTGTCGGCACCGAAATCGTCTTTATCGCCGGGAGGACCAATCCAGTAGAGGTCATTTCCTCTGGGGTCCTGCTGGAAGATAACCTGACTGGCCGGATGTCGGCTCCCGCAGCGGGTAACTTTAAACCCTTTGATTTCTTCCAGCGGAATATCCGGCACATTGACATTTAATATTCTACCGGTTCTTAGCGGCTCTTTCTCGAGCCCCCTCAGCAACCGGCAGGTAATCGCGGCTGCGGTATCAAAATGGCGATGCCCGTCTAGTGATACGGCTAAGGCCGGCAGGCCCAGATGACGCCCTTCCATTGCCGCTGCAACCGTGCCGGAATAAATAACATCATCGCCTAAATTTGCTCCGGCGTTAATTCCGGAAACGACAATATCTGGTCGCGGAGCCATTAATGCATTAACACCGAGATAGACACAGTCTGTCGGTGTCCCTCTGACTGAAATATCACCGTTATTTAACCGCTGAATTTTCACCGGCATTTCCAGCGTCAGCGCGTTGGAGGAGCCGCTGCAGTTTCGATCGGGAGCAACTAATTGAACCTGAGCAAACTGGCGGATAGCGTCAGCCAGAATCTGAATGCCGGGCGCAGAAATACCATCATCGTTGCTTAATAATATTCTCATTAATTATGCACTAACCCGTTATTCATTGAGATTCATCTCTTCCGGCTTAACTTAACCGCCATAAAATTCAGATAACGCTACAGTCAGAAGGCTTTACCAATTGAAAATAATAGCGAAGGCCGATTATAGCAACTAATTTAAATCGGATAAAACACCGATGGGCTAAACGCCGATAACATGTGAACTCTGTCGCCCCTTTTGCCTTATCACTCAATCATAAAAAAGAAGGCCCGCGTTGAACAACAGGCGGGCCTTCAATCTTATATCATTAATGGCATCACTCTTCGGGAACGTTATCCACTGCGGCCGTCAGCATCAACTCTCTCACAACGCTGGTCGCAAAGCAGCCGGAAGGCAGCCAAAAACGCAGAGATAACCGTTGGTCATCTAACCATTCCCATACCATATTCTGTGGCTGTAACAGCACGGCACGGCGGGCATTCTCGACTCTTTCTCGCTTTACCAGCGACATCAGTGTTGGGTATTGGCTTAAACACTGCAGTTCAAACGCCAGCGCTTGGTCTTTAGTACCTAAATCCCGGTCGCCGGGTAACGGCGCCGTTACCTGTAATTCGCCGGCATTAAGCCGTTGCTGCAAAACCTCAAGCTCTTCAGCTTGGGCGACAAACCAGCTTCCCCGCCCCGTCAGTTGCAGTGCATCACCGGTCAATGCTTGTTGGTGTAATCCCTGCTCAATGCGGCTGCTGGCAATATGATTGAACATTGCGCTGCGTGCGGCAGAAAGATAAAAGCTGCGTTTATTACGCTCTTTCACTCGTATTTCGTTTTTAGCCCACAGCTCGGCCTGAATAATATTATTGCCGTTATGACCAAAGCGCTGTTCACCAAAATAGTTGGGGACACCGAAAGTCTGAATTTGTTGTAACCGTGACTCAGCCCGATCGCGATCGCTAATATTGCGTAGCGTTAAATGAAAAGCATTTCCCCGTAGTGTACCGATACGGATTTTTCGCAAGTGGCGATCTGTTTTCAGAATTTCACAGCCTTCAAGCTCGAAGGTGCTAAAGTCAGGCGTCTCTTTGCCCGGCATTTGTAAACAAAACCATTGCTCCGTGACCGCATGACGATCTTTCAGTCCGGCATAGCTGACTGAGCGGGCGGGTATTTTAGCAAAACGGGCAAGGTGATCGGCCACAAATTGGGTGTTGCATCCGGTTTTACGCAGATAAACTAAAACGTGTTCGCCTTCGCCGTCCGGTTCAAAGCCAAGATCTTCTTGCACCACAAAATCTTCAGCAGAGGCTTTTAATACCCCGCTTACGGTTGGCTCACCGTGCAGCCAAACTAGTGGCATCATATTTTTATTTCCGTTTGGTATTGTATCAGGCAGCGGATTTAACCAATAAGGTGACGGCTTCACAGGCAATACCTTCTTTACGTCCGGTAAAACCAAGCTGTTCTGTCGTTGTCGCTTTAACGTTAACATCATCCATATGGCAGCTCAGGTCTTCGGCGATATTGACGCGCATCTGAGGAATATGCGGGGCCATTTTGGGTGACTGAGCAATAATAGTGACATCAACATTACCAACACGGTAGCCTTTGGCTTGAATCCGGCGGTAAGCTTCACGCAACAGTTCGCGGCTGTCAGCCCCTTTAAACGCCGGGTCGGTATCAGGAAACAGCTTACCAATATCACCTAACGCCGCGGCACCCAGTAAAGCATCGGTTAATGCATGAAGCACCACGTCACCGTCTGAATGCGCAAGTAGTCCAAACTCATAAGGAATTCGAACACCACCAATAATCAACGGGCCTTCGCCGCCAAATTTATGAACGTCAAAACCATGACCAATACGCATTAGTCAGTCTCCTATTTTATTTATTGGTAGGTAAAAACGGCTGGGTAAGATAAAAGGTCGCCAGCGCCAGATCTTCCGGGCGGGTCACTTTTATATTATCGGAACGTCCTGCAACCAGTAACGGATGAAAACCACAGTGTTCTAGCGCTGAGGCTTCATCCGTTAATGCGACGCCTTCATCTATTGCGCGGGTCATGCAGTCGTTGAGTAATTCAAGCGGGAACATCTGTGGGGTTAACGCATGCCAAAGCTCATTACGTTCAACGGTATGGGCAATAGATTGCTCACCGCTAACGGCACGTTTCATGGTGTCTTTTACCGGCATAGCCAGAATACCGCCCTGCCGGCCATTGATCACCTGATGAATAAGACGATCGAGGTCGGATAAATGCAAACAGGGGCGCGCTGCATCGTGAACTAAAACCCATCGCGCATTCATTAAGCTAGCCTGTTTTAAGCCGGCCATAACCGAATCATAGCGTTCGGCACCACCGGTAGTCACAGAGACTCGCCGATCCTGTGATATAGAAAGAGTGGCAAAAATCGTATCTTGCGGGTGCAAAACAACGATCACATGTTGCACTAACTCATGGGATAGCAATGCCTCGATGGCATATTCAATAATGGTTTTCTGGCCTATGGCCAAATATTGCTTAGGGTAATCTGACTGCATTCTGCTGCCAATGCCGGCAGCAGGTAAAACGGCAATCATATCAAAATGAGGAGTCGGGGCCAGGCGCATCTAATTGCTTCCGCCGCTGGTTTGGGCCGGTTTAGTCTGTTCAGGAATAATACGGTAAAAACTTTCGCCGGGTTTGATCATCCCCAGTTCATTACGGGCGCGCTCTTCCAGCGCTTCTTTCCCGCCGTTCAGATCGCTAATCTCAGCAAACAGTCGCTCATTACGTGACTTCAGCTTTGCGTTATTGTCTTGTTGAACAACCAAATCATCCTGCACGCGCACATAATCATGAACGCCATTTTTGCCCAGCCACAGTGAGTACTGTAACCAGCCAAGTAGTGCAATCAATAATAGCGTAAGTTTACTCATTCCCGCCCCCTAAAAAACCGGCTAATCATCCCATAACTCACAGCCAGACTCCACCATAGAATAAGCCTCGGATAAACTTATAGACTAAGATAAGGTTTGAAGAGGTGATTTTTCAGCGCAACAAAGCAGAGAGAGCCCATACAATCGATAAAGCCGAAGATTATCAGAAACGAATGGGTGTGATGCTTAATACCGATGGTATTTTATCCGGCTAACCTCGTCATCTCAGGCTAACCGGATAGCATTCTACAGTGACAATATTTTACTCAAGAAAGCCTGCGTACGCTCATTGGCCGGCGCAGTAAATAGCTTTTCTGGTACGTCTTCTTCCTGAATAACGCCCTGATCAATAAAGATCACCCGATCGGCAACGTCGCGGGCAAAACCCATTTCGTGAGTAACAACCACCATGGTCATCCCTTCATGGGCCAGGGATTTCATCACCGCCAGAACTTCCCCAACGAGTTCAGGATCCAGCGCCGAAGTCGGTTCGTCAAACAGCATGACTTTGGGTTCCATCGCCAGCGCTCTGGCAATGGCAACGCGCTGTTGTTGACCGCCGGAAAGCTGGCTTGGATAAGCATCAATCTTATCCAATAAACCGACTTTACGTAGCAGTAGCTCCGCATTCTTAATGGCTTCAGCCTTAGAGAGCTTTTTCACATCCATTGGCGCCAGAATTAAATTCTCCAGCACCGTCATATGAGGAAACAGATTAAAACGCTGAAAAACCATGCCTACGCTTTGGCGAAGCTGGTTAAGATCGGTTTTCGGGTCGTGAACATTGAATCCGTTAACCGTAATCTCACCGCCAGACATCTCTTCTAACGCATTCATACAGCGTAAAAAAGTACTTTTTCCTGAGCCCGACGGGCCGATAATGCAGACCACCTCGTTAGCGGCGATATCGCAAGAGATACCGCGTAACACGTGAGTGCTGCCAAACTGCTTTTGTAAGTTACGAATCTTAATCACTTCGGCCTAACCTCGTTTCCATATGCTTAACCATCAGGGAAAGTAAGAACGTAATGACCCAGTAAACAATCGAGATTGTCAGATAGGGTTCCCAATAAGTGGCATATGCCCCGGAGACAGTTCGGGCAGCATAAGCCAAATCGGCCAAACCGATAGCGGATGCCAAAGAGGAATCCTTAACGATAGATATCGCATTGTTACCCAACGGAGGCAACATACGGCGGAAGGCCTGTGGAAGAATAATCTTACGCATCGTTTTGCCATAGCTCATGCCTAACGAGCGGGCCGCTTCCATTTGGCCACGATCGATAGACTCGATCCCCGCCCGGAAGATTTCAGAAATATAGGCACCGGAGTTAAGGGTAATCGCCACCACGCAGGACAAAAATGCACCATAGTCAGAGCGTAGCATTTTAGCAAAATCAACCGACATCATGCCGCTGGTAACCAGCAAGCCATCACGTGGGTTGATCAGTAGAGGAATAAGGGCGAAATGGACCACCATGATCTGCACAAACAGCGGCGTTCCACGAAAGGCACTCACATAAATCCGTACCGGCCACTGCACAAAAAAGCGTAAACAGAAATCTAATCCTGGGCTACGAGGAGCGCGAGCAGAACGACCTAATCCAAGAATCAGTCCCCAGGCTCCGCCTAAAATAACGCAGACGACGGTGCACTTGATGGTCATCCATGCACCCTGCGCAAACAGCGGGGCATATTCCTGGATAATTTCCCAGCGAAATCCTGACATAAAAAGAATCCGTTTAAAAAAGTTCAGGGCGAAACCGTCGCCCTGAATAGATATGCCCCAAATAATTTTATTTTCACGGGCACTATTAAAAAATATTACTCGGCAGGTAGTACCGGAATATCACCATCAAACCAGTTCTGATAAATCTTTGCGTAGGTACCGTCAGCAATAATTTTCTTTAGCCCTGCGTTAATTTTATTACGCAGCTCGGCGTTATCTTTAGCGACTGCAATACCAAAATATTGACGTTCGAACTTGTCATCAAACACCAAGTTAAACTCTTTTTCCGGATGGTTTTTGATGTAGAACTTAGCGACACCGACATCGCCCACAGCGGCATCAATGCCATCTTCATACAGTTCTTGCAGCATCAGAGGCGTGTTATCAAAACGCTTGATTGCGGTACTGTTTTTACCTAAAACTTCAGATACAACGATATCACCCGTACTGGAGTTAACAACGCCGACTTTTAACAGTTTTAGTTCAGCAAGTGACTTAATCGATTTGCCTTTTGGTACCACAATGGCCTGTTCTGCCGGGAAATAAGGCGCTGAAAAATCAACCATTTGCTTACGCTTATCAGTGATGGTGATCCCAGAAATAAGGATATCCCGGTCGCCGCTGCCTAAGGTTGCAAAAATGCCTTCCCACGGTGTATTAACCAGTTTAATGTTGAAACCTTCGGCCTTTGCAATGGCAGAAATAATGTCAATATCAAAGCCCTGAAGTTCTTTTTTACTGTTTTCAAATTCAAACGGGCGATAAGTGCCGCCGGAACCGACAACGTAGGTTGGTTCAGCGGAATGAGCCACGGGCATGGTACAAATAACGGCCGCCAGACAGGCACCGAAAATAGAAAGGCGTTTAAACATAAGTTATATCCTTAACCAATGAGAAATGACGTATAGCCAAAATTATGCACGAATAACGCATAAAAATACATATACCTCATCATAATCTGGTAAAAAATAAGATTTTAGTCTATTTTATCTGGCCCTAAAATTGACCTGATTTTAGCGACTATTTTTAACAAAAGGAGCACATCATTGCCTACATAATTCTATTAATTTTAAATAATTAGCTAATATTCACCGTTGAATATCACCTAAATTAGAAAAGCGTGATCTACTCCAATAGTATTTGATGATCAAGGTCAAAAGATGCTGAAAGATTAGAAATGATAATCTTTGATTAACAACAACTGTAATAACTTCATCAGGAAACACTCTATGTCTAATGAAAGTTCACTCCCTGATCAACCGGAAAAAATCAAGGTTGGCATAGGGGCATATATCTCATTGATATTCGCTATGGTCTTTTTTTCTGGCCTGTTAGGGGGAAAAGAGTGGTGGTCAGTTTTTGACTTCACTACGTTAAATGGCTCATTCGGCAAGGTCGTATCAAACGCCACTGAAGTTGATGGTGCGCTCAACGTAACCAAAGGAACCTTTAGAGGAACCGGCGGCGGCGGCGCAATGGATGGTTTCCTATTTGCATTTGGCCTTATCCCGTCGGTGATGTTTGCCTTAGGTATGATCAACGTTTTAGAGCATTACGGTGCGTTAAATGCCGCGCGTAAATTACTTACGCCTCTGCTACGCCCGCTACTGGGGATCCCGGGTTCAACCGGTTTAGCCATTATCGGCAGTCTGCAAAGTACTGACGTGGGTGCATCACTCACTCGCTCACTGGCAGATGAAGGCCAAATTAATGAAAAAGAGAAAGACCTGATCACCATGTTCCAGTTTTCTGCCGGAGCAATGATCACTAACTTTTTCTCATCGGGTGCCGTTTTATTCACCCTGATGCTGGCTGATGGTACCCCTGCGGTTCCGGCCTCTATCGGTTTATGTATTTGTGTCATGTTCGTAATGAAAATTTTCGGCGCGAATGTCTTCCGGCTTTATCTGGCGTTAACCAGTAAAAAAGAAGCCTGATCAATAACAAATACTGAATAAAATTAAGGATTAAAGATTATGTCAAACCCAAGTAAACCGATGATTACCGACGTTTTTGTTGCCGGAGCACGTAAAGGATGGGGCATCGCGACTTCCAGTACATTACCTAACGTTCTGATGGCCTTTGTTATTATCAAGGCATTAGAAATTACCGGCGCTCTGAAAGGTTTAGGGATGATTTTTGCCCCGTTAATGAACCTGTTTGGCTTGCCGGGCGAAGCCGCTGCCGTATTAATCGGTGGCTGGATGTCAATGGGGGGTGGTATCGGTGTTGCTATCAGCCTGTATGCAAACGGTACATTATCCGGTGAGCATCTGGCTATTCTTGCCCCGGCTATCTATCTGATGGGCTCACAAATTCAATATGCAGGCCGTATTTTAGGCGTGATCGGCACCAAAGCGAGCAAAATCCCGGTGATGATCGCGATCTCCGTACTTAATGCCTTTATTGCCATGTTCCTGATGAATATTTTTATCGGCTGATTTCAGTCCCTTTAACATTCCTAAACCACGCCTTAGGGCGTGGTGTCCAAAAGTAATAAGGATGCATCATGCAGTTAAATCAATATTTAGATGAATTACGCCCTCTGGTTGACGTTGACTGTGGAACTCAAACCACAGAAGGCGTTGCCCTTATCGCCGAACGTATGGAAAAGAAATATCGCGACCTCGGCTGGCATACTGAAATTGTTGATCTGGGCAAAGAAGTGGGTCCGGGCGTTTTTGCTACCAATAAGCCGGGCGCTACCCAGTTTGACGTTCTGCTGATTGGCCATATGGATACCGTGTTCCCACCGGGAACCGTTGCTGAGCGCCCGATGTCTACTGACGAAACTCGCCTGTATGGCCCGGGTGCAGCAGATATGAAGTCCGGACTGCTGAATATTCTTTGGGCAATTCGCGCGTTGGATAGCAAAGATGAACAAAGGCTGTCAATCGCCGTGGCGATGAACCCGGACGAAGAAACCGGCTCGGTTTATTCTCACAAATGGCTGGGTGAGTACGCGAAGAAAAGCCGCTACGTTCTGGTGGCAGAAGCCGCTCGTGCCGACGGTTCATTAGTCAAAGCCCGTAAAGGTATGGTCCGCTACTGCGTCGATTTTCATGGCCGTGCAGCCCATGCCGGAAATGCGCCAGAAAAAGGTCGTTCAGCCATTACTGAATTAGCTAACTGGGTGCTGGCGATTAATCAGTTAGGTAGCTCAGAGTTAGGAACCACCTTAAACGTTGGTGTGATTAAAGGCGGCGACGCAGCCAATATTGTTCCTGATAAAGCGCAGGCGATTATTGATGTCCGCTTCTGGGACAATGATGAATACCATCGCATTGGCAAGGCGATGCAGGATATGACTAAAAAAGCCTATGTTGCCGATGTCACTGCAACCGTAAGCGAAATGGCTCATACCCCAGCAATGTCACCAACGGCTGAAACCGAGAAGTTAATGGCTCTGGTTGAACGCTGCGGCGAACAAGAAGGCATTCATATCAACTGGCTGGCGGTCGGCGGTGGCTCTGATGCTAACCATACCGCAGCGCTAGGCGTTCCGTCTTTAGATGGTTTTGGTGCTATTGGTGCTGACTTCCATAGCCCGGCGGAATATGTTGAGCTGGATAGTATTCTTCCGCGGATTAAATTACTGAGCCGAGTGATTAGCTCACTGTAATTTTGATTTTTTCCGTTGTGAAAAAGCCGCCCTCTCGGGCGGCTCAGACTAATGACAAAGTGGTTTAATTTGATTTCAGCGCGAATTTCGTCCGCATAGTTAGCATCGGAATATTGGTTTTTCCTAGCGGCCGAAGGGCGATGTTTTTGAGTACTGTGGGCTCCGGGCTTAGAATCCCTAGGGGCACTCCGGCTGGCAAGCCAGCTACGACCCCAACGGAATTCTTTCCCTACGTTTAAGCTTTTTAAGAGCAAAACGCTGATGTCCGAGCGTTTGTCAGCAGTCTGAGCCTAATTGGGTTACCGCGCAAATTTCGTCCGCTTTCGTCCGCATAGTCAGCATCGGAATATTGATTTCGCCTGGCGGCCGAGGGTCGGCGTTTTGAATGCTAAGCGCTAGTCTGCCCGTTCTTATTAGATAATGCATGCCCGTTAAGTATCACGACCTTAATGTGATTCTACTCAATCGTCATCGCGGCGGGGCAACTCTCCCGTCATCCCCGTGAAAACGGGGATCCCGATTTTAACTCACCAATGACCATTCAGCCTAAGGGTTGGATGATTCGCTTCGCCTACTCTTCGGGCCATTTGCTATGCGAATGTTTGCTTCGCCTACGGCTAAGCGTTCCGTTTTCAACCGGATGAAGATGGTGTTGCTGCTTGGTCATCCCGGCTTTATTCATTGCCCTTAGCTGACAATCATTACCCTTATTGGACGATTTTTTATTCATCCAACTTAAACATCAGATAACCCGCCTCTACTTATCGTAACAATTCCATGCGGCCTGCAGCGCGGCACCCTGAGTAGATTTAAATCCGAGTCGGTTTAGAACCGCTTCCAGTGCCGTCAGGGTTTGTAATACGCAGTCTTTACGGGCGTTATATCCCATGGTGCCGATACGCCAAATTTTACCCTGTAGCGGGCCAAAGGATGTCCCTATCTCAATAGAGAAGTCATTTAGCATCATCTGACGAACCTGCTCGCCGTGAATGTCTTTCGGGATCACGACGCCAAGTACGTTATTCATTTTATGGCTTAGGTCACCAAAGGTTTCCAGCCCCATTCCCTGAATACCGGCTAACAGTGCCGCCCCGTGTAATTCATGACGGGCAATGCAGTTATCCAAACCTTCTTCTAATATCAGGCGGGCACACTCTCTGGCAGCAAACAGCATGCTGGTCGCTTCAGTATGATGATTCAGGCGTTCAGGTCCCCAGTAGTCCATAATCATGCCGAGATCGAAATAGTTGGAATAGATCATCTCATCATCGCCATCAACGTGTTCATCGGTACGGATACCTTCTTCAACACATTTACGACGTCGGACTATTTCTTCAAATTCCGGGCTCAGAGTAATCGGAGAACTGCCTGATGGCCCACCGAGGCATTTTTGTAATCCGGCCGATGCGGCATCTAATCCCCACGCGTCAGTTTCCAGTGCATTGCCACCGAATGATGCGGTAGCATCAGTATAAAAAAGGACGCCGTGACGACGACAAATCTCACCTAACTGTTCCAGCGGCTGTAACATAGTGGTGGATGTATCGCCTTGAACCGTCAGTAATAAGCGGGGTTTTACTTTTTTAATTGCGTCTTCAATTTGGTCAGGGGTAAATACGTCTCCCCAAGGAACTTCAATAGTATGGACTTCAGCCCGACAGCGGCGGGCAATTTCACACAGTAAATGGCCAAAACGACCAAATACCGGCACTAACACCTTATCGCCGGGGCGAATCGCTGATAATAAGATAGCTTCGATACCCGCTCGGGAGGTGCCATCGATCAACATGGTCCAGCGATTTTCCGTGTTAAACAGGCCGCGATAAAGCTCCATCACCTGATTCATATAGCCGGTCATGACCGGATCGTACTGGCCAATCAATTGGCTGGCCATAGCCCTGAGTACTCGCGGGTCAGCATTAATCGGGCCCGGACCCATGAGTAAGCGAGAGGGGGGATTAATTTGATCAAACTTTGCAATATCCAGCATGGTAATTCCTTAGCGTAATGATGATGTCTTTGACCCGCTGTTTGGCTAACAATCAGGTAGCGACGTGCCTAACAAGCTGTTTTCATGTTTATTATTAGTTATCTTTTTAATCAAACATGAAATAAAAGCACCTTGCAAAGACTTTCTGCCACCGGCCGGCACATACAAAATTATTTTGATAATCAGGATAAAACTATTAATTTTTTCAAATTAAATTATCAGGATATAAGCGGTTGGCCTAAATTTCAGAGCGGATGAATCAATATATCGTTAGCTGAAATAACAAATCGCCACCAGGCTTGCGGTTATATTGCCGCAGGTCTGATGGCGATCGTGAAAGGTAATAGTTAATGGTAGGTAGGCAGAACGTTGAAAGTCGATAATATATGGGCCAGCATGGTAATAACACCAAACACCAGAACAATGTAGATCATCGGATTGCCGCCCCAGGTACGAAACATCGGGCTGCCAAATTTTTTGCGCGAAGCTTTAGCCATTAATGCAGGAACAATGATGGCCCACACCGCAAACGCCAAACCGGCGTAACCGATAGCATACAAAAAACCATTAGGGTATATAGAACACAATAGCGCCGGTGGCAGATAGGTCACGATCGCCGTTTTCGCCCTGCCTCCGTTGTCATCTTTGAATTTACACAGGTCAGCGATGTAATCAAACAGCCCCAGAGTGGCACCCAACAGTGAGCTAGCTACCGCAAAGTTAGCAAAGAATGTCAGAATAATATCCATTGAAGCGCTGTTAAGAATTCCGCTCATTGCGGTAATAAACACATCGATATTACCGCCCTGAGCAATAATAGGCCTGAAGTCTTCACGGGAGATATTGCCCATAGTGCAAAGCAGCCAGAAGACATACAGGAACAGCGCAAACAATGTGCCGATTAAGATGCACTGTACGATACGTTTTGGATCTTTACCGTAGTGTTTAACCAGGCTGGGAACGTTACCGTGAAAACCAAAAGAGACGATACAGAATGGCAATGTCATCAACAGGTAAGGCAAATAGCGCGTGCCCTCCGGTGCCATAACGTCCATTAAGTTATCCACCTCAACATAGCCCAATAGGTTAGCAAAGGTCATAAAGAACGCGATAAACTTTCCTAACAATAAGATCGTTGTAATACGCCCTACCGCCGTTGAGCTCCACCAAACAATAAACGCAATAAGAATGGTAAATAACACGCCGGTTATTCGGGCGGGAACAGTGAGGTTAAAATAGTTTGTCAGGGTTTGAGATATGACTGCAGCACTACCGGATATATAAGCATAAGCGAGAATATAAAGAACAAATGCAAAAGTTAAACCCGTGGTTATATTCCAAAACCGGCCTAATAAATCTTTTGTTAGCGTGTCGAAGCTGGCGCCAACATTATAATTTAAATTAGCCTCTAAAATCATAAATCCGGCCATAATCATAATAAAGCAGGTTGCAACCAGAATAACCAAAGACCATGAGAACCAAACGCCGGACATAGCGACAGGTAAAGAGAACATCCCAGCCCCGACTACCGTAGCGGTGGTAATCATCGCACCGCCAACAACCGACCTATTTTTTACCTGAACAGACCCCTGAGCCTCTACGCTGACCGTCATAATTGATTCCTTTAATTAAAATTCTTAGTGGAAAAAACATATTAATGACCTGGTAACTCTTGATACTTTTAGAGTCTCTCACCTATAAAAAGTGAAAGACTCCTCTATATTTAAGATATAAACTTAAGCTAAGTTAATAATCCTATTTTAATGGCTCAAATCTGGCAGTGAAGAAGCGTAGGAACTTCGGCTCATACACCATATCCAACCCTTTAATATCATCTCTGTGTTTAAACAGGCGGATGACTGACTCAGCGACGACGTCTAAGTGGGCATAGGTGTATACACGACGAGGAATAGTCAGACGAACTAGCTCCAGCTTAGGCATATGGTTCTTACCGGTTTTTCTATCTCGGCCTGCCGAGATAATTCCGCGTTCCATACTCCGTACGCCAGACTCGATATACAGTTCAGCAGCAAGTGACTGAGCCGGATATTGCTCTTGTGGTACGTGAGGTAAGAATGCTCTGGCATCTAAGAATACCGCATGCCCGCCTACTGGTTTCACAATCGGAACACCTGCGGCTTCAAGTTTGTCAGCTAAGTAGCGGCACTGTGCAATGCGGTGATGGATATAGTGGAAATCAACGGATTCAACAATACCGCGCGCCATGGCTTCCATATCACGACCGGCTAAGCCGCCGTAAGATGGCATGCCTTCAAACAGAACAACCAATTCGCTGGCTCTTTGATACAGCTCATCGTCGTTCATACACAGGAAGCCGCCGATATTAACCAGACAGTCTTTTTTACCACTCATGGTACAACCGTCGGAATAGCTCATCATCTCTTTGAGGATCGCGGCGATAGTGGCATCTTTGTACTCAGGCTCGCGGTCTTTAATGAAATAAGCATTCTCTACACAGCGGGTGGCATCATACATCACCAGAATATTATGTTTTTTACATAACTTACTGACTTCACGAATATTAGCCATGCTAACCGGCTGCCCGCCGGCCAGGTTTACGGTAATAGCTAAACAGACATACGGGATCTTATCTGCGCCGACTTCGTTGATCAGTTTTTCCAGTTTAGACAGGTCGATATTGCCTTTAAACGGCAGATCTTTTTGTGAGTCGTGGGCTTCATCGATAATAATATCAACGAATGTTGCACCGTTTCTCTCTTGGTGAGCGCGGGTAGTCGTGAAGTACATATTACCCGGAACATAGTCGCCCTCTTTAACCAACAGTGAAGAAAGCAGGTTTTCAGCGCCGCGTCCCTGATGGGTAGGAACAACATGCTTATAGCCATAATATTCGGCAACGGTATCTTGTAAGTGATAGAAGTTAATACTGCCTGAATAAGCTTCGTCGCCTAACATCATTCCTGCCCACTGATTATCACTCATCGCAGTGGTACCACTATCGGTTAATAAGTCGATATAGGTTTGTTTAGATTGAAGTAAGAATGTATTGTAACCCGCATCTTTAATATATTGCTCGCGTTGTTTACGGGTTGTCATTGCGATAGGTTCTACAACTTTAATTTTATAAGGTTCAGCTGGATATGACATTATACTTTCCTCATTTGTAATTTTATTAATTTCAGGCTTTTCAGAACACCTCCATTCTTACTTTTATTAATAATATTGCAATAGCTGACCAATATTCACCAAAAGCTTATTATGTAATTAATTTATTACGACACAATAATTAAATAACCACTCAAGTAAAAATATTAAAAAATAGATTTAATCGCTAAATACCCAATATAATGTGACTGCCATCAAACTTTGTATTCAGCATCGATCTGCTGTTGCATAAAAAATGCCAAAGCATGTAGGATATGGCTATGTACAGTTTAATTTACGCTGGTAAAAAATTTATTTAACCGAATAAAAACAAAAAAATTAAATTAAAATCAAACAATTAAAATACTGATATAATGAGACAATAGAATAGAGAACCAGAGCCATTGACTTAATCATTTTGCTATGATTATCTCGCGAGGGGTAAGTTTTAATAAAATAGCGACTTTTAGCCCCGGTCTTTAAGCTTAAAAACCGGTGATAAACCTCAGCTATTCTTTCTTCATCAAGATAATAGAGCTTTATTTTCAGCTCTAATTAAATATCAATAAACACTATCTGAAAGTTAAAACCCAAAAATAAAACCAGATAGCAAACAACACACTTATTAACTGGGGCTTTTTAATTATTGATTATCAAAATAATTATATATTTGATTTTTTGTTTTAAATCACAAATCAAGATAATAATGAAAATAGCGCTATATTTTATCTATCAAATCTCTCGATATATGCGGAGCAATCTGATGTAAACCCGCTATCACCATGGCATCAGTGACGACTTTTTAGTAATATACTCCGACACAAGAATCAGAGGCATTTATGGTTACCACATTATTTAAAGACTTTAATTTTGAGGCCGCACACCGGCTGCCAAACGTACCTGAAGGCCACAAGTGCGCCAGATTACACGGGCACTCTTTTATGGTTCGAATTGAAGTCACCGGCGAAGTCGATCCGTACACCGGATGGGTTATGGATTTCTCTGACATTAAGGCGGCATTTAAGCCTATTCTTGATAGCTTAGATCATTATTATCTGAACGATATTGAAGGGCTGGACAATCCGACCAGTGAAGTTCTTGCTCATTGGATTTGGCAACGGCTTAAACCTTCATTGCCATTACTCAGTGCTATTCGGGTTAAAGAGACCTGTACTGCGGGATGTATTTACCGCGGTGAATAGTCGCCACTGATATAGTCAGGGCGGTCTTTGTCGAACTTAAGCTTAGCAAACGCCCTGCGACTTTTATCAGGCAATATTAAGATATTTATGTGTCTGCATAGATAAACGCCAGTTGCGGGCTATACAGGTTTGAATACATAACTCGGTCGATCGCGGGTTCTGGCTAATCGGCTGCAACGCTATCACTCTGGGCTTATCATCTGTTAAGGTTGCTAGCAGCTCATCTAACTGTTCAATATCGCGTTCACGGGCCACAGGGTGCTTAATTTCATCGGCCCGAACCAGTGCCTGAGCAACAACCGCCAATCCACCGCGCATATCGACTTTAGGTGAAACGGTAACCCAGGTATTTTCCGAACAGCTCACTTGCTGTGTACCACTGGTTTCTATCTGACAATTGAAGCCATGCTGTTCCAGTAAATCGGTTAACGGAGTCAAATCATACAGACAGGGTTCTCCGCCGGTGATCACCACGTGGCGGGCAGTATATTGCTGCTGTTGTAGAATATTGATCAACTGTTGCTCTGTAACCCCACTCCAGCAGTCACTTTCTTCGGTTTTAACTAAAATATCCCCTATCGGGCGCTGCTGTTCTGCCACTTTTTCCCACGTGTGCTTGGTATCGCACCAACTGCACCCAACGGGGCACCCCTGTAAACGAATAAAAATAGCCGGTACGCCGGTAAAGTAGCCTTCACCCTGTAAGGTTTGAAACAGTTCATTGACGGGATATAGCATGGTGTTCTCAGATAAAATAGATAAATGCAGTTAAAACAAACAGTTTGTTCAGTAATGCTGATCAGCATCGATTGATTCAGGCCGCTAGCTTACGTCAGCTTAATTTCAGAATCCAGCGGGCTAAGCAGAATAAAAAAAATCCCGTACCGGCCTTCACCGATACGGGATTGATTAAATTAACGACGGGCTAAGAATTACGCCTGGCCTTTAACTTCTTTTAAGCCATTGAACGGTGCACGATCGCCCAGAGCTTCTTCGATACGGATTAACTGGTTGTATTTAGCAACGCGGTCAGAACGGCTCATAGAACCGGTTTTGATTTGGCCCGCAGCGGTACCTACCGCTAAGTCAGCGATGGTAGCATCTTCAGTTTCACCTGAACGGTGAGAAATGATGGCAGTATAACCCGCATCTTTAGCCATTTTGATGGCGGCTAAAGTTTCGGTCAGTGAACCGATTTGGTTAAACTTGATCAGGATTGAGTTAGCAATACCTTTGTCGATACCTTCTTTCAGGATCTTGGTATTGGTTACGAACAGATCGTCACCGACTAACTGAATTTTGTCGCCCATCACTTTAGTCTGGTAAGCGAAGCCGTCCCAGTCTGATTCGTCTAAGCCATCTTCAATAGAAACGATTGGGTATTGCTTAGTCAGTTCTTCTAAGTAATGAGTGAACTCTTGAGAAGTAAAGGTTTTACCTTCGCCTTTCAGTTCATAGTTACCGGTTTCTTTGTTGTAGAACTCAGAAGCAGCACAGTCCATCGCTAAAGTAACGTCTTTACCTAAAACGTAGCCAGCTTGTTCTACAGCTTCTTTAATCGCAGCCAGTGCAGCAGCGTTAGACTCCAGGTTTGGCGCATAGCCACCTTCGTCACCCACTGCGGTACCCATACCTTTAGATTTCAGAACTTTAGCCAGAGTATGGAAAATCTCTGAACCAATGCGCAGCGCCTCTTTCAAGGTTTTAGCGCCGATTGGCTGGATCATAAATTCTTGGATATCGACGTTGTTATCTGCGTGCTCACCGCCGTTGATGATGTTCATCATTGGTAATGGCATAGAGAATTTGCCCGGCGTACCGTTTAATTCAGCAATGTGCTCGAATAAAGGCATGCCTTTAGCTGCTGCGGCTGCTTTAGCTGCGGCTAAAGAAACGGCCAGAATGGCGTTAGCACCAAAGTTAGATTTGTTTTCAGTACCGTCTAAATCGATCATGATCTTATCGATGTTAGCTTGATCTTTTGCATCTTTACCGGCTAAGGCTTGTGCAATCGGGCCATTTACTGCGGCAACGGCTTTAAGAACGCCTTTACCTAAGAAACGAGATTTGTCACCGTCGCGTAGCTCTAACGCTTCACGGGAACCAGTAGATGCACCTGATGGAGCAGCAGCAAGACCGACAAAACCGCCTTCTAAATGAACTTCAGCTTCAACAGTGGGATTTCCACGAGAGTCGATGATTTCACGACCGATCACTTTAACGATTTTGGACATTAGGATTTTTCCTCAGTACAAGTTGATTAAACTAAAAACTGTCGATTGCGACGGGATGACACATCATGCCCGCCGCTCATTCTGGCGCTGTGACTTTATCGGCCTTAGGTCATCCCTATGGTGAAAACACAGGCCGAACTGACTGAATGCTTTATGCCCTTATTATTTGAAGCTGTCGCGTTGTGGCTGCGTTCACTTGCGGCCTGGCGACAACCTCAATTACTTTGGGTGTCTACGTTATTCTAACCGACTGCTTACTTTGCCTGACGGATTTGGTACTCGCCTGCGGCCTTAACAAAGCCGGTAAACAGCGGGTGCCCATCACGTGGCGTTGACGTAAACTCCGGGTGGAACTGGCAAGCAACAAACCACGGATGGTTTGGATACTCGATAATTTCCACTAACCGGTTGTCAGCAGAACGTCCCGCAATGCGTAATCCCGCTGCTTCAATTTGCGGCAGGAGCATATTATTCACCTCATAGCGGTGACGGTGACGTTCTAAGATTGTCGGCTCACCATACAGCTTACGTACCAGACTGCCTTCAGTTAAATGGCACTGCTGGCTACCTAAACGCATAGTTCCGCCCAAATCGCTCTCTTCTGTACGAACTTCTACGTTCCCCTCTTCATCACGCCATTCAGTGATCAGCGCAATAACAGGGTACTTACAGTTTGGCACAAATTCAGTCGAGTTGGCGTCGGCCATACCGACAACGTTACGAGCGAACTCCATCATAGCAACCTGCATACCTAAACAAATTCCCAAATAAGGGATATTGTTCTCACGGGCATAGCGTGCTGCGGTGACTTTGCCTTCTACACCACGGTAACCGAAACCACCGGGAACCAAAATCGCATCAAGACCAGCTAAAGTTTCTTCACCTTTAGACTCGACGTCTTGCGAATCGATTAGCTTTATATTAACGCTGAATCGATTCTTTAGTCCACCATGCTTTAATGCTTCGATGACAGATTTATATGCATCCGGTAATTCTACGTACTTACCAATCATGCCAATCGTCACTTCACGGGTAGGATTTGACTCTTCATAGATCACCTGTTCCCATTCGGCTAAATTCGCCTCCGGGCAATCTAAGTGGAATCTTTTACAAATGAATTCATCCAGACCCTGCGACTTAAGCAGGCCAGGAATCTTGTAAATAGAATCAACGTCTTTCAGAGAAATAACCGCTTTCTCCGGCACATTACAGAACAGTGCGATTTTTGCACGTTCGTTAGCCGGAACAGCGCGATCTGAGCGACAAATAAGAATGTCTGGCTGAATACCAATCGACAGTAATTCTTTTACTGAGTGCTGAGTCGGCTTAGTTTTCACTTCACCGGAAGCCGCCATATAAGGCACCAGAGTCAAATGCATAAACAGCGTATGTTCACGACCGACCTGAATGGCTAACTGACGAATGGCTTCTAAAAAAGGCAGGGATTCAATATCACCAACGGTTCCACCGATTTCAACTAATGCAACGTCATGGCCTTCTGCTCCGGCAATGACGCGCTCTTTAATCGCATTAGTAATATGGGGAATAACCTGAACGGTTGCACCAAGGTAGTCACCACGGCGCTCTTTACGTAAGACGTCGGAATAAATACGCCCGGTAGTAAAGTTATTACGACGCGTCATCTTCGTTCTGATAAAACGCTCATAGTGGCCTAAGTCCAGATCGGTTTCTGCACCATCTTCGGTCACAAAGACTTCACCGTGTTGAATCGGGCTCATGGTACCTGGATCGAGGTTAATATAGGGATCCAGTTTCATCATAGTGACATTTAAGCCACGAGCTTCAAGAATAGCGGCCAGAGACGCTGCTGCAATGCCTTTACCGAGTGAGGATACAACCCCGCCTGTCACAAAAATATAATTAGTTGTCATGCTGAACCTGAAGGTTAGGTTTAAAGACGAAAATGGAGGTACTAGGACGGGAAAGTAGTATACCAGAGCCTTTCCCCTACAACAAACGATCAACGTCGATAGACAGAATTAATCTATCGTTGTTATTGATGTTCTTGGAGTTTTACCTGTTGCCAGGCTGCTTCCATCTCATCTAGCGTCGCTTGCTCTAACGTTTTTCCTGACCTCTGTACGATTTGCTCTACCTGACGGAACCGACGATCAAACTTACGGTTGGCCACCTGCAGAGCACTTTCCGCTTTATGGCCTAAGTGCCGGGTGAGATTTACCGTCGCAAACAGCAAATCGCCCAACTCTTCTTCAAGTTTAGACCGATCGATAACAACCTGCTTAGCTTCATGCATCACTTCATCAATTTCTTCATGCACTTTATCTAACACCGGTCCTAGGGTATCCCAGTCAAAACCGACGGAAGCACAGCGTTTTTGAATTTTGTACGCTTTCATTAAGGCCGGCAGAACATCGGGAATATCATCCAGCACCGAGAACTGAGCTTTCTCTGCCCGCTCTTTGCCCTTACGCTTTTCCCAACCGGCAATCACTTCCTGGCTATTATGAACTTCGGCGGTATCAAATACGTGAGGGTGGCGGCGTTCCAGCTTATCGCTGATGGCGTTACAGACATCATCAAAATTAAATAGGTTCTGCTCATCGGCCATACGGGCATAAAAAACCACTTGGAACAGTAAATCACCTAACTCATCGCGCAAATCATTAAAATCATTGCGGCGAATAGCATCCAACACTTCGTATGTTTCTTCGAGCGTATAAGGTGCAATAGTGGCAAAGGTCTGTTCTTTATCCCACGGGCACCCGCGTTCAGGATCCCGCAGGGTATTCATAATATTCAGCAAGCGCTGAACGGAGGTTATTTGATTCATGTGATTTCTTCTGATTAATCATTAGTGATGACTCGCAAAGCGGCTGTCATCAAAAAAACAGAGCCCCTGCCACGCAGGGTAACAGGGGCATTAGGAAAAATGTTGTACGCTATTTGCTGCTCAAGCGTTTGGCTTCAATAATATCCGGCAGTTGGTTGATACGGGAAAGTACCCGATCGAGCACCTGCAGATTATACAGCTCGACTTCCATATCGATGGTCGCCAATTGCTTTTTAGTATCACTGCGGCTGGCAACGCTAAGCACGTTAACCTTTTCGTTGGCCAGTATGGTGGTAATATCGCGCAGCAAACCGCTGCGGTCGTTAGCAAATATTCGTACCACCAGCGAATAGCCGCTGGAGTAGCAATCCCCCCACACGGCGTCAACTAAACGCTCAGGCGCATGACTTTTCAGTTCATTCAGCTGATCGCAATCCGCCCGGTGGATCGAGATACCCCGCCCCTGAGTGATGAACCCGGTGATTTCATCACCCGGAATCGGCTGGCAGCAGCGGGCAATATGATGCAATAGATTACCGACCCCCTCAATCACCACCTGACTGTTCATCTTGGCATTGCGCAACTGGGCGTTAGCCGTTTTCTGATTAAGCTGGCGCAGCGCTTCACGGTCAGCCTCTTCTGCTGTCGGTTGATTAAACCGGCTCTGCAGGAAGTTAACTAACTGATTAAGTCGAATATCTCCGCCGCCAATGCCGGCTAATACTTCATCCAGTGAATTAACGTTATAACGCGGCACCAGCAGCTTTTCGGCCTCTTTAAAGCTGATGCTGAGTTTTTCCAGCTCTTCATCCAGAATCTGGCGGCCGGCGATAATATTTTTATCCCGATCCTGCTTTTTAAACCATGCCTGAATTTTTGCTCTGGCCCGGCTACTGTGAACAAAGCCTAAGTTAGGATTCAGCCAGTCTCGGCTTGGGTTAGGCTGCTTCTGAGTAATAATATCGACCTGATCGCCCATCTGTAGCTGATAGGTAAACGGCACGATACGACCACCAATCTTAGCCCCGATGCATCGATGACCGATATCACTGTGAATATGATAGGCAAAGTCGAGCGGCGTTGATCCGGTTGGCAAATCAATCACATCCCCTTTCGGCGTAAACACATAAACCCGGTCGTCAAATACCTGACTTCTGACCTCATCCAGCATCTCGCCGCTGTCAGACATCTCTTCCTGCCAGGCAATCAGTTTACGCAGCCAGGCAATTCGCTCTTCATAGCCAGAGCGGCCAACCACGTTGCCCTCTTTATATTTCCAGTGCGCAGCGACGCCCAGCTCAGCATCTTCATGCATTTGACGGGTTCTGATCTGAATCTCCAGCGCATGGCCTTTAGGCCCCAGAACCACGGTATGAATAGACTGATAGCCGTTTGGCTTAGGGTTGGCGACATAGTCATCAAACTCGCTCGGCAGATGGCGGAAGTGGGTATGAACAATGCCCAATGCGGCGTAGCAATCTTGCAAGCGCTCAACCACAATACGCACCGCTCGCACATCGTACAGCTCTTCAAAGGCTAATGACTTCTTCTGCATCTTGCGCCAAATACTGTAGATATGCTTTGGCCGGCCGTAAATTTCGCCTTTAATGCCCTCTTCTGACATTGAGGTATGCAGAGTCTTCACAAAGTTATCAATGTAGAGTTCGCGGTCAATCCGGCGTTCGTGCAGTAAAGTGGCTATCTGTTTATATTCATCCGGATGCAGATAGCGGAAACAGAAATCTTCCATTTCCCATTTTAACTGGCCGATACCCAGGCGATTGGCCAGCGGCGCATAGATGTTAAAACACTCTTTTGCCGCCAAAACCCGAACTTCTTCATCTTCGTCTTTGACTTCCCGCAGGTGAGCAATGCGTTCGGCCAGTTTAATCACCACGCAGCGAAAATCTTCAACCATGGCTAACAGCATACGGCGAACGTTATCGACCTGCGATGAAGTATTAGAGCCGTTATGCGTCGCATTAAGCTGGCGAATGGCATCCATATCCAGAACGCCATGAACTAGGTTGGTTATCTCACTACCAAAGACGTCTTTAATCGTTTCTTCATTAATGATTTTAGCGTCAGCCAGCGGGAACAGAAGCGCGGCGCGCATACTGTCGTTATCCATGCTTAAGGTGGCTAAAATTTCAACCACTTCCAGCCCGCGCCAAAGTAGTAGTTGGGCATCAGAGTGCCCTTCAACCTTTTGCTCGCAGTATCGCCAGGTTGCAGCCAGCCGCTCTGATAGCTCAGCGCTATGAATGCCTAAATTGCCAATCCATTTATCCAGTTGAAATTCACCGGCGGTGTTTAGATGAGCACTTCTTACTGCAACCATAATACTTCCTCATGACTTACTGCTAGCTATGGGCGAATGACTTTTTAACAAACAGGGCGATAGATTCTATATGGCCGGTTTGTGGAAACATATCCAGCATGCGTAACTGTGTTAAACCATATCCTGACGACAGCAAAAGCTTAGTATCACTGACTAAGGTTTGCGGATTACAAGAAACATAAACAATTCGTTCAGGCTGTAACTTTACCATTTGTGGTATTGCCTCAGCCGCTCCGGCTCGGGCAGGATCGAGCAAAATCTTATTGAATCCTTGCCCGGCCCACGGCTGACAGCTAACGTCTTGCTCTAAATTATGGTGCATAAATTCAACGTTGGTTAATCCATTTATTTGTGCATTTTTTTGCCCGGTCCTAACCAGGCTTGCCACACCTTCAACGCCTATCACCTGCCGTGCGCGTTTGGCTATCGGTAATGTGAAATTACCCATACCACAGAATAAATCCAATACTCTATCGCTGGCCTGAATATCCAGCCACTCTAGCGCCTGAGCGACCATCAACTGGTTAACGCTTGCATTGACCTGAATAAAGTCCCGAGGATTAAACCCGAGTTCCAGATCGTCCACCCTGTAATAAGGATCGCTGCCGGTTAATCTTTCCAGCCTGTCGCTGTCACCCGCCAGATAAATCGACAGATGATGTTGTTGGGCAAATTGTAATAATATTTGCCGATCGTCATCCGACAGCGCGGCTAAGTGACGCAATACCAATAGCGGCCCATTATCCGCCAACACCAGTTCGGCATGGCCTAGCTTTTTGATCGCCGATAGTGATGAAAGACAGCGGCGTAATGGTACCAAGAGTTGCTCTAATTGGTTAACCATTATCGGGCATTGGGTAATTTCTACCAGATCGTTAGATGCCCGTTGGCGAAACCCCATCTGCAGACGTTTTTGCTTAACATGGTATTGAAGGCCCAGCCGGGCGCGCCGCCGGTAGCCATAAGCACTACCGGAGATAACCTCGCCCTGCCGAGGGAGTAATCCGGTTTCACGCATAAACAGCTGACCAAGCGCATGAGATTTATTACTCTGCTGTAGCGCTGAAGAGGCATGTTGCTGATTACACCCGCCACAAACTTCATAATAAGCGCAGGCAGCGGTCACCCTTTGGTCACTTGGTGATAATATTTTCTTGGTTTTTGCTTTAGAATAGTTACGCTTATTTTCGTAAATAACGGCTTCAACCTGTTCCCCGGGTAATGCGCCTGAAATAAAAATGGTTTTACCTTCATGCCGGGCCACACCCTGACCTAAAGAATCAAGCTCGTGTGGTGTAACAATTATTGTTTGTTGTGTCGCCTTACGGGGGCTAGAAGAGTAGAATTGCGCCATAATGTGTCTGTAAACATATCCGCTATTAGTTAAGTTACCGGGTCTTTAATTGTCCCACATTGGAACCTTATGACCAAATACAGCCTTCGAGCCCGCATGATGATACTGATTTTAGCGCCGACATTATTAATCGGACTATTGATCAGTACTTTCTTCGTTGTGCACCGATATAACGAGCTGCAAGACCAGCTTGTCGACTCAGGCTCCAGTATTATTGAACCCTTAGCCATCGCAAGTGAATATGGTATGACCTTCAGTAATCGGGAAGGTGTGCGTCAGCTAGTGAGTATGTTACACCGACGACATTCAAATATCGTCCGTTCAATTGCCGTTTTTGATACTCAAAATCATTTGTTAGTCACATCCAACTTTCATCAGAATTATAGCTTATTACAACTCCCTAAAGGTGCACCAATTCCGGATGACTTAACGGTTACCACCCGCGGAGATTCGTTAATACTCAGAACGCCCATCGTATCTGAGAACCAGCTGCCGGATATGGATATCAGCTTAGAGCCTGGCCATAACACCTTAGGCTATATTGCCATTGAGCTGGACTTACGCACCGTTCGCCTGCAGCAGTATAAAGAAATTTTCGTTGCGACGCTGTTACTCAGCCTGTGCCTATGTATCGCCATGCTATTTGCCTATCGACTGATGCGCGACGTTACCGGCCCTATTCGCAACATGGTCAATACCGTAGACCGAATCCGCCGGGGGCAGCTAGACAGCCGGGTTGAAGGATATATGCTCGGTGAACTCGACATGCTTAAAAACGGGATAAACTCGATGGCGATGTCGCTCACCGCCTACCATGAAGAGATGCAGCAAAATATCGATCAGGCCACCTCCGATCTGCGAGAAACGCTGGAACAGATGGAGATTCAGAACGTAGAACTGGATCTGGCTAAAAAGCGAGCTCAAGAAGCGGCGCGTATTAAATCTGAATTCTTGGCCAATATGTCTCACGAACTGCGAACGCCGCTCAACGGAGTTATCGGCTTTACTCGCCAGACATTAAAAACAACCCTGACGCCGACACAAACGGATTACCTTCAGACTATCGAACGTTCAGCCAATAATTTATTAAATATTATCAACGACGTTCTGGATTTCTCCAAGCTGGAAGCCGGTAAACTGGTGCTTGAACATATTCCGTTCTCTCTGCGGGATACGGTGGATGAAACCGCGGTATTGTTAGCCCACAGTGCCCACGAAAAATCCCTCGAGATGACGCTGAATATCCACAATGATGTGCCGGATAATATCGTGGGAGATCCCCTGCGCTTACAGCAGGTACTGATGAATCTGTTGGGTAATGCAATTAAGTTTACCGAGCAGGGTAATATCGATATTAATATTGAACTGCGTAATCGGCATGAAAACAGCGTCGATATTGAAATTCAGGTACACGATACCGGTATTGGTATCTCTGAACGCCAACAGTCGCAGCTGTTTCAGGCATTTCGTCAGGCCGATGCCAGCATTTCACGCCGCCATGGCGGTACCGGATTGGGTCTGGTTATCACGCAAAGACTGGTTAAAGAAATGGGGGGTGACATCTGTTTCAATAGCCAGTTACACAAAGGGTCAACCTTCTGGTTCCATATCAATTTAGAGCTGAGTGATAAATCAATCAGCAATAAGGAACTTCATTTAGACAAACTGTCCGGCAATCGGATTTTGTATATCGAAGCCAATCCGACGGCGGCTCAGGCAACGTTGAATATTTTCCACGGCGAACCGGTTGAAGTGATTCATTACGCTAACTTTGATCAGGTCCCTGACAAACATCAGCATTATGACACGGTCATTCACGGCGTGCCGATTTCAACCAACGATATTCAAGCGTATATGAGCGGGCAGTTACAAACCGCACTGTCGTTGTCAGAACATCTGATTTTGGCTCTGCCTAACCAGCCACAGATGGATGCGGAAATTCTGAAGAGTGCCGGCGCGCAGGCCTGTCTGTTTAAACCATTATCCCGAAATCGCCTGTTTAATGCCCTGCTGCTGACACAGGTTAAGCCGGTTGATTCGGTGCCAAGTGAGTTTAACCACTTGCCGCTGACCGTCATGGCCGTTGATGATAACCCGGCTAATTTAAAGCTTATTGGCGTATTGCTGGCCGACATTGTTGCGGAAGTCGTGTTATGTAACAGCGGAGAAGAGGCTATCGCTCGGGCAAGTCAGTCAGATCTGGATATTATTCTGATGGATATACAGATGCCTGAAATTGATGGCATTAAGGCCGCTGAGCTGATTCGTAAGCTTCCTCAACATGCCAAAACCCCAATTGTAGCAGTCACTGCTCACGCGGCTAACGGTGAGCGGGAGCGATTACTCAATGCCGGTATGGATGACTATCTGGCCAAGCCTATCAATGAGAAAATGCTGTTTTCAGTATTAACCAAACAGTGCGGCACTCCGGGCAATAGTCAGGCTCAGGAGGCAGAACTAAAAATGCCGCCAGACGAACCATCACCGATACAGACAGGCTCGGTTAATTGGGAACTGGCGCTGCGCCAGGCGGCCAATAAAGAAGATTTAGCCAAGGACTTATTGGTGATTCTGATCGATTTTCTGGCCGAAGTTGAGCTACAGGTCAGAAATGTTTTAGACGGCAATAAAGACGATACCCTTATAGATACTGTCCATAAATTACATGGAAGCTGCAGCTATAGCGGTGTCCCGAGGCTAAAACAGCTGTGCCAGTACCTTGAAAACCAGTTGCGTAAAGGAACGCCGGCAGAAGATCTTGAGCCTGAATGGCTGGAGCTGCTCGATGAGTTCGACAATGTACGCAATGATGCGCCGCGATATCTTCACTCCTAGCCCCTCATAATAAAGCCCCCTGATATGCGCTCAGGGGGCTTTAATTAACCAGAAACTCAAACCGGCCTATTGAGTCGATTCAACCTTTTCCACCACCCCGGCAACTAATGCGGAATGGCAGGCAAACAGTTTAACGCCGGGCACGCCGATATACTTACCCAACTCGTCAGCCCAGCGGTCGTTATCGATATTGTAGATATCAAATACGTGGTTATCTGAAAAAATATCCGGATATTGAGTATCACTGCGCAATGCAATTTCAGCGCACAGAGCATCAACCCATTGAGCCGTATCCGGTGAGCTCCATAACTCCGTTCTATTGTGGCGCAACATATCCCATAGCAAGGCTAAGTATACTGAACGTAGCTTTTCCGGGGTTAACTCGGCGAGTTGCTCATCGGTGTAAGCATCATCAATTAAGGTCGGGATCCATTTACAGAATACCCGTTCAGCATAGTAGAGCACGGCATCAGACCTGAAATCCGGACCACACTTCTCGGCCATGGTGTCAGTCACCGTGCGTAAAAACGCCGTGGTCGGTTCCCCGATATGTTTGAGGCCCAGTTCATTACGGCTGACCGGAGCTGCTGAACCCTCGTTCGATCTGTTACTCCGGCCAAAGATTTTATTCAAAATCCGGCTAAGCATGATGATTATCCTTTCTATCTGAGCGAGGAAATATTGCTGCGCTTTCCTATGATATCTGTTGACGCATGATATATCGGCAGGCCCGGGTAAGCAGGCCAACCAATATCAATCAACCATTACGGCGGGCATCCGCCATCAGCGCTTTCATCTCGGCAACCGCCGCAGCCAAGCCCGACATAACGGCCCTGCCGATAATGGCATGACCGATATTCAGTTCATAAATCTCAGGCAGTGCGGCAATAGCCTGAACGTTATGATACGTCAGGCCATGGCCGGCATTAACCTTTAGCCCTTTCCCCGCGGCATAAGTGGCAGCATGCGCAATGCGTTTTAATTCAGCTAACTGCTCCAGCTCATTCTCGGCATCAGCGTAGCGACCGGTATGAATCTCAATATAGGTGGCACCGACGGCTACCGCGGCATCTATTTGGCGAATATCGGCATCAATAAATAGCGAGACCGAAATGCCGGCATCGACCAGGCGCGACACTGCCAGCGTCATCTTGTCTAATTGACCGGCGACGTCTAGTCCGCCTTCGGTCGTCACTTCCTGGCGCTTCTCCGGCACCAGGCAGCAAAATACCGGTTTTACTTCACAGGCAATGTCGAGCATTTCATCAGTCACTGCCATTTCCAGATTCATCCGGGTTTGGATGGTCTGGCTAAGTAATTTCACATCTCTGTCCGTAATATGGCGACGGTCTTCGCGCAGGTGAATGGTAATACCATCGGCGCCCGCCTGTTCGGCAATAAAAGCCGCCTGAACCGGATCCGGGTATTGAGTACCACGCGCATTTCGTAACGTAGCGATATGATCAATATTAACGCCTAGCAATAAATCAGACATGACGACACCTTAAGAATTAAGTTAACCAAAACGTTCTCTGACATCTGTCGCTTACCTGAAATGGTCGTTGAGTTATCGATGTTTTTTTAAATCTTATTCATCGAAATATCACTGACAACAGATAAATAGCAACGGATAGCTTTTAAAATCCCTTTACTCTTTTACCGGATATCAGCGCAAAAGAAAATCAAAGGACCAATATTAAGAAAGAATAGCGGTGTAAACCGGAGAGAAACCATAAACAGAGGATTATCTGCGGGCAGCGGGCGTCATTGGTGGTTATCGGGCGGAAGGTCTGCGGGTTTCTTTACCGTAAAGGTGCGGAAAAGCTCGCGACTCTTTAACGGTTTTCCGCCAAGATAAGGTTTGAGCGCAATGCGGGTAAAGCGTTTAGCCGCCCGCAAGGTATCGGCATCAGGAAATTCACGATTATCTAACGCGATTAAATCCCGGCCGGTAAATGAATGATGGTCAATCACCAGGCTGGCAATAAATCCTTTCTCTTCCCGATAGCGGTAGGTCATCTCATCAGCAACAGGCGCGCCGCTACCGGCACAGTGAAGAAAATCGATGCCGTAACCCAGATGACTTAACAAAGCCAGCTCAAAGCGACGCAGCACGTGCTCAGGGGAGCCATTAACCCCGGCGAGGGATTGAATACAATCGAGGTAATCAAAAAACAGCGAGGAGTAAGCGGTTTCGTGTTCTAACACCCGTGACAGAACTTCATTCACGTATAGCCCGCTATACAAAGTCAGTCCGGATAACGGTAGGGAGAGGGATACCGGTTCAGCACCACGTAAAGTTTTCACTCCACCCTTGCCGCCCCAGCGCACCAATAATGGCGTAAAAGGCTGCAGGCAGCCTTTTAACTGAGAGCGACGGCTCCGGGCTCCTTTGGCTAATACTTTAATTCTACCGTGGCTTTCGGTAAACAGATCCAACAGCAAGCTAGTCTCACTGTATGGACGCCCGTGTAGAACAAAAGCCCGTTGCCAGCCTTCCATCCCGGTTACCTTCAAAGGTCGTCTGTATAACCCAGGCTGCGTAATGCACGTTCATCATCAGCCCAGCCAGACTTCACTTTAACCCAAAGCTCTAAATGAACTTTGGCCTGGAACATCTCTTCCATATCCTGGCGCGCTTCAATACCAATGGTTTTAATCTTCTGGCCTTTGGCACCGATAACCATCTTTTTCTGGCCTTCACGCTCAACCAAAATCAAACCATGAATATCGTAACCGCCGCGCTCATTTTCGACGAAACGTTCGATTTCTACCGTCACCGAATATGGCAGCTCTTCACCCAGAAAACGCATCAGTTTTTCACGGATAATTTCAGACGCCATAAAACGCTGAGAGCGGTCGGTAATGTAATCTTCCGGGAAGTGATGCTCAGCTTCCGGCAGCAGCTTACGGACGATACCTGCAATAGTATCAACGTTCATTCCTTTCTCAGCAGAAATAGGAACGATATCCATAAAGTTCATTTGCTTACTCAGGAAATCAAGATGAGGAAGCAGAGACTCTTTATCAACCACGTTGTCTACTTTATTGATAGCCAGAATCACCGGTGACTTTAAGTCACGCAGCTTATTGACCACCATCTCGTCATCCGGCGTCCAGTGGGTCCCTTCAACGACAAAAATCACCAGCTCAACGTCGCCAATAGAGCTACTGGCCGCCCGGTTCATTAAACGGTTGATGGCCCGTTTTTCTTCCATATGCAGCCCCGGGGTATCGACGTAAACAGCCTGATAAGGCCCTTCCGTATGGATGCCAAGAATGCGGTGGCGAGTTGTCTGAGCCTTACGGGAAGTGATCGAAACCTTCTGCCCTAAAAATTGGTTCAGTAAAGTAGATTTACCTACGTTAGGGCGCCCGACAATCGCGATAAACCCACAGTAAGTCTTCTCACCATCTACTATTTTATTTTCTGTTGTCATTCCAATCCTAAATATTTAAGCGCTTGCTCAGCAGCGGCCTGCTCTGCTTTACGGCGGCTAGAGCCGATACCAATGATAGCGTCGGTTATGCCACTCACCTGACAGTGAATGGTGAACTCTTGATCGTGTGCTTCGCCCCGCACTTGGGTGACCAAATAGGTCGGTAAGGGTAAATGGCGCCCCTGCAAATACTCTTGCAGGCGAGTTTTGGGATCTTTTTGCTTATCCCCCGGACTGATTTCGTCCAGACGCGATTTATACCAGTTAAGAATCAGTTGTTGTACACCGTGAATATCGCTGTCTAAGAATACCGCACCAATCAGCGCTTCGACCGTATCAGCTAAAATTGATTCACGGCGAAAACCACCGCTCTTCAACTCGCCGGGGCCAAGGCGAAGGCATTCACCTAAATCGAATTCACGCGCCATCTCAGCCAATGTATTACCACGCACCAGCGTTGCCCGCATACGGCTCATATCGCCTTCATCAACGCGAGGAAAGCGTTGATATAATGCGTCAGCGATAACAAAACTGAGAATTGAATCACCTAAAAACTCTAAGCGTTCATTATGTTTGCTGCTGGCACTTCGATGCGTCAGTGCCTGTTGTAAAAGCGATTGCTGTTGAAACGTGTAACCCAGCTTCCGCTGTAACCTTTCAATAATGATGGGGTTCATGCATTACCAACAAATAGTTCCAATCAAATGTGTATTAAAACAGCTGCGTAGCTTAGCGCTAATTGAACCAAACCACTACAGTTCGAATGATAAGAGATAAAATAATAATAAATCCGGATTTAAGTCAGGCTCAAATCCGGATCTGAGTAATACTCTTTGACGCTAGTATAAACTAAATGGCTTAGTGAATCCCGCCAATCCGGCTAAAACGTATTCCGGTTGGCCATTCGCCCTCTTGTTTTTCAAAGCTCATCCAAATACCTGTCGCTTTGCCGACAAAATTCTCTTCAGGAACAAAGCCCCAATAACGGCTATCTGCACTGTTATCACGGTTATCGCCCATCATAAAATATTGCCCTTGAGGTACAATCCACGTTGAAGCCGGCGAGCCCGGTTGCTGATAATACTCAGAAACACTGCTACCTACGCCCGGAATCATCAATGTTTGATGAGGGACATCACCTAAGGTTTCGCTGCGCCCGACCATAAAGATACCGCGCATATTTTCGACCCGATCCGCTTCCGTTTTAGTATCAAAGAAGCGGGTAGCCATCTGACCGTTACCACTGCTGGTCGGTTCAAAGCCCATAAACCAGCTACTTTTCTCTAACGGTGAATACTCCAGCGTTTTTGCCGGCTGACAGTCTTTATTCGTCGGGCAAGCAGGTGTAATGGTCAGCATTTTTGTCGAGACATCATAGTGAACGGTATCGCCAGGCAGGCCGACAACGCGTTTGATATAATCAATATTCTTGTCTTTCGGATACTTAAATACTGCAATATCACCACGCTGTGGCGTACCGGTTTTCACTAATGTGGTCATTGTAATCGGGTCTTTTACTCCGTAAGCATATTTCTCAACCAGAATAAAATCACCAATCAACAGGGTCGGCATCATAGAGCCTGACGGAATTTGGAATGGCTCATACAAAAAAGAACGTAAAATAAATACTACGGCTAATACCGGGAATATCGACACGCATGTCTCTACCCAGCCAGGCTGTCTGGCCACATTCGCCAGCGCTTTGCCATCCGCTTTGCCATCAGTCTGTAATCTGATCGCTTCTATTTTTATACGTCTTGCCGGTGCCCATTTAAAACGGTCCAGACACCAGATGATTCCAGTTAGCAATGTTGCTACCGCCAAAATCAAGGCAAACATATTCGCCATGCGAAGCTCCTTATTACTCTATTTACCTACGTGAAGAATGGCTAAGAAAGCTTCCTGTGGAACTTCAACGTTCCCCACTTGCTTCATACGTTTCTTACCATCTTTTTGTTTTTGCAGCAGCTTCTTCTTACGGCTCACGTCACCGCCATAACATTTGGCTAATACGTTTTTACGCAGCTGTTTTACCGTAGAACGCGCGATAATATGGTTACCAATGGAAGCCTGAATCGCGATATCAAACATCTGGCGCGGAATAAGCTCTTTCATCTTTTCCACCAGCTCACGACCGCGGCCCTGTGAGTTATCACGGTGGGTAATCAATGCTAACGCATCGACGCGCTCGCCGTTGATCATCACATCAACCCGTACCATGTCCGATGACTGGAATCGTTTAAAGCCGTAGTCCAATGAAGCATAGCCACGAGAGGTTGACTTCAGACGGTCAAAGAAATCCAGAACCACTTCAGCCATTGGAATATCATAGCTCAGTGCGACCTGATTACCGTGATAGACCATATTGGTCTGCACGCCGCGCTTCTCGATACACAGCGTAATCACGTTACCCAGATATTCCTGCGGCAATAACATATGGCATTCAGCAATAGGTTCGCGCAGCTCTTCAATATTGTTCAACGGCGGTAGCTTAGCCGGGCTATCGACATACACAACGGCACCATTGGTGGTAATCACTTCATAGACCACCGTCGGGGCGGTGGTAATCAGTTCAAGATCGTATTCACGTTCCAGACGTTCCTGAATGATCTCCATATGCAATAGGCCTAAGAAGCCACAGCGGAAACCAAAGCCAAGAGCGGTAGACGTTTCCGGCTCATAAAAGAGTGACGCATCGTTCAGGCTCAGTTTACCCAGTGCATCGCGGAAAGCTTCATAGTCGTCGGAACTGATCGGGAATAAACCGGCATAAACCTGAGGCTTAACCTTTTTAAATCCGGGTAATGCTTTTTCAGCTGGCTGACGCGCTAAGGTTAAGGTATCACCAACCGGTGCACCTAAAATATCTTTAATGGCACAAACAACCCAGCCCACTTCACCACAGCCTAACACGTCAGTATCAACGCGCTTAGGGGTAAAAATACCTAAACGGTCAACGCCATAGGTCTGGCCGGTACTCATCACTTTAATCTTATCGTTTTTACGCAGTACGCCGTTTTTAATCCGGACTAATGACACCACGCCAAGATAATTATCAAACCATGAGTCAATGATCAACGCCTGCAATGGCGCATCCGCAGTGCCGGTTGGTGCGGGTATATCACGCACTAAGCGTTCCAGCACATCGATAACGCCAATACCGGTTTTAGCCGAACAGCGCACCGCATCGGTGGCATCGATACCAACAATATCCTCAATCTCTTGAGCGACACGGTCAGGTTCTGCGGCCGGCAGGTCAATCTTATTTAAAACCGGCACCACTTCCAGATCCATTTCCATGGCGGTATAGCAGTTTGCCAGCGTCTGCGCTTCAACACCCTGCCCTGCATCCACAACTAATAAAGCGCCTTCACAAGCGGCCAAAGAACGGGATACTTCATATGAGAAGTCGACGTGCCCGGGAGTATCGATGAAGTTCAGTTGATAAACTTCGCCGTCTTTCGCTTTATAATCAAGCGTGACGCTCTGGGCTTTAATGGTGATTCCACGCTCACGTTCCAGATCCATAGAATCCAGAACCTGTGCAGCCATTTCCCGATCGCTTAACCCGCCGCACATTTGAATAATGCGGTCCGACAATGTCGACTTACCGTGGTCAATATGGGCGATGATAGAAAAGTTACGTATATTCTTGTTTGCTATATTTTTATTATCAGTCATTTACCTAAATCCGGCTGATACAGACACGCTCTGTGGGTACGCAGCAAAGTTAACTTAATCTTGAACTGGCGGACATTCTACACGTCAGCATGAGTAAAACATAGCAACATAGGTAATCAGATACTGATGCCCCTTGCTGCTATACCTCAATATAAACGGGTGATTCTAATCATATTCACCCGTTGCCCTTTGTTAATCGTTTAAAACACACGAACTATAGACTTCATTTTCACTTATTTACCCTACGGATAAAACGGTCAATTTTTTTGAATAAGTAGGTCAATATCATCCGCTATTCAATCTAAACGACCCGTCTATAATGGACGTTATCGAAAGGAAACAACCTTTCATAACCCAAATAACTGGAGTATCCGTATCATGAAAAACCTTAAAATTGTTGCCGCATCAGTAGTATTAGCCACTTTATCATTTGGTAGTTTTGCCGCCGAGCAAGTAACTCGCACTCAAACAGAAAAATTGGATAAGATTGGCACTGTATCGGCTGATTCAGCCCGCACCCTGGGCGCATTAGAAAGCCAGTTAGCCGCTAAAGCCGATGCTCAAGGTGCCAGCCGCTATTATATCGTATCTGCATCAGGTAATAACATGATGCACGGAACTGCGATCATCTATAAATAAGCCGATAGCGTTATTCATCATTTTATCTTCCTTGCCCAATCACCCCGCTAGCGGGGTGATTGCTATTGCTGGCAAAGAAATTTAATTCAGTTTCAGCGTCTATTTCGCCCGCATAATCAACGCCGGAATATTTATTTTTTCTGGCTGACGAGGACTAACGGCGGTTAAAGACCCAATAATTCATCGTCAGACTGTGCCATCCATCTAAATCATCGCTATTAAGCTGAGTGATTTTTTATCATTTCACAGCCCCTAAAAACCGATCAACAGCCCATGCCCTGCTATCAGGACAAAACGAGCTTATTATCAGTTTTCGCTATAGGTAACTGAAGGTATCGCGATTTGTAAAATGACGGGATGAACAGAAACATGGGTAGAGAATCGACCTGCATAAAACCGAGCAACCAAGAAACCGGCCAGACCACCGATCAGTGCACCAATAATCGCAGCAATGTCGCTACCAACGAAATAATAGAATAAAGAAGAGAACAACAAAATCCCAAGCAAAGGCACAATATAGACCAGCAGTGCTGAAAGTAGTACGCCGGACTCAGGAATACCAAGCTCAACGCGTTGGCCAATAGATAAAGGTTGTTCAACCGGAATTTTTAAATCGTGGATAACCTGAGGACCGAGCTTATTTAAAACCCGGGTACCACAGGTTGCTGATGACTGACAGCTACTGCAACCGGCACGTTGTTCACAACGCAATGTTGCTATACCCTGCTGCCAGTCGATAACGGTCGCCCATTCGCGTAACATCAGTCAGCCTTCAGTTCAGTCGCTTTCACTTAATCACAACGCCGTCAGCAATTCGTTTAGCGGTGGCCGGAGGCAATTCACCAATAACGATAATTTCGTTATTACCCCGAATCTCAGAATGAATGGTTCTGCGCCCTTGGCGTAATTGATGTTCGCCGGACTTATAGCTGGCAGGAGAAACATTCAATGAGAAACTAAACAAACCGTCGGAGAACAGGCGGGACTCAACAACCATATCAACATTAGGCAGCGGATGACGGCTGCGGGATGATTCGGTAAATCCTTGAGGTAACCAGCCTATCGTCCAGCTCAGATTAATCTTATCGCCTGAAGGCGTAGACAATAACGGCGGCATGATCGGCATGGTAAAATTGGCCATCTTGGCGGTCACATCATTACCAGAGGTAAAAGCAATCACGCGAAATTGCTCCAGCGTGTCACCGTCACGATCGAGTAAATCAGCCCGAAGAGGTAATTTGGTCTCTGAATCAAGCCAGACAATATAATTGTAGCGAAGTCCATCGCGGGAGACGACGCGCACAACGTCACAGATTCGATCGGCAATACGGGCGCGCCCTACCGAAACAAAGTCATAATATTGCTCTAACCGGGTGATATCAGAAAAAACTAAAGAAGGCAGGGAGTCGACAATATGGTCGCCGCGAATGCTAAAAGGTTCGATACCGGGTTCAAAATAACTGATCTCAATCCCGCGCATAATAGCCTCTCGCTGAGGCCCGTCCATACTCATCAATTGAACCAGCGGCTTTCCATTTTGCAACGAATGCCGATAGCGCAATGACTCAATGCCGAGTTTACTTACGTTAACATAAGAAAACTCATAGCTCAGAGTCTGGCTTGCGCTGGTCATTTGCTGTAATAAAACCCCGGACGCATTTAGCGTTGAGGCTGTTGCCGGGGCTAGAACACACCCCAGCAAAGTACAAAAAATAAAAACAAGTTGCTTCATCGACTACTGAGTTAACCCTGATTGCTTAGAGGTACCGTTTTGTACGCTAGCGCTTTGCGAAGAGACTTTCGATTGCTCCGCATGTAAACGACGCTGTAACTCATAGTCCTGCAACATAGCGTTAATACGCTTACGCTGCTCTTGAGCTTGCTGATTAGTATTTTGCGCACCATCGGTAGCGGCATCAAAACTAACCGGAGAAGCTTGACCACCCAACGGGATAGTATTAAACACTGGCGTTTCAGGGGACGTATCCTCTTGGTTGTATTGTTGGACCCCAACAATAACGGCCAAAGAGACGCTGGCGGCCACTGCAATTTGCCCGGCCTGAGCAAACCATGGGCGAATCTTGTCCCAGAACGACAATTTATGCCAAGTTTCAGGATGAGGCTGAGAGTGGATTGGCTGGACAACGTTAAGTGCCGGTTCAAACTCAAGGGCGGCAGCAACATTATCTGCAATGTTCAAATGAACCACGTCCCCGATATCTCCTCTCAGAGTATCGCGAACTAGGTGATAGCGATGCCAACTTTGTTGAAGCGTTCTATCTTGGGACAAAGAACCGATAACTTCGTTATCAATAGATTCTCCATCCATTAGAGCCGAAAGCTTTTCTTTTTGCATGCTTAGTACCTTTTCTCTTGCAACATCCTAAAGTCAGATAGCAACTATCGCTGTATTAATGGTTGCACTTTATTATCAATTGCTTCACGAGCCCGGAAGATTCTTGACCTCACTGTACCAACTGGACAATCCATAATGACAGCGATTTCTTCATAGCTCAAACCATCGATTTCTCGCAGAGTAATGGCCATCTTTAAATCTTCAGGCAACGACTCAATGGTTCCAAAAACAATTCTTTTCAGTTCATCTGACAACATTAAGTTCTCAGGGTTCGATATTTCTTTCAGTGCACCTGCACTTTCGAAGTTTTCTGCGTCACCCGCATCGACATCACTCGACGGAGGGCGGCGTCCCTGGGCCACTAGATAGTTTTTTGCTGTATTCACAGCAATTCGATATAACCAAGTGTAAAAAGCACTTTCACCGCGAAAAGAGGCCAAAGCACGGTAGGCTTTGATAAACGACTCTTGCACTACATCGGGTACGTCTGCTTGTGGAACATAGCGAGAAACAAGAGCCGCAACTTTATTCTGGTAGCGGACTACCAGCACATTAAACGCGTTTTTGTCACCCTTCTGTATCCGTTCAACCAACACTTGATCGGTTAACTGCTCGCTCATTCGAGGTAATGTCTCCTCAACTATCTCGATGCGTATTCATAGTGCCAAACTCATTATTATATTAAATTTGAGCAAGCACCCTATTAGAGACCACAAAGAGTAATAAGTTCCCGTCGTCTTACGCTAATTTATTTCGTTAGCTGATTTTTCAACCAACTCTGAATGTTGTTGTACCTAAAACCGGTATTACAGGCCAAATTCAGGCTCTAAAAAAAGCACTCTGGCACAATGCCCGTAGGCTAACATGAATTTAACTTTTCATCTGCATGCTAAAAAATAAAGCTAGCGATAGATTGAGCCTTATTAGCCATTTACGCTCAGTATTTGCTTTTCAAAGTGCCAGATAAAAATCGCTGGCTAACTGCTTAAATTGGTCGGTATAGCTAGCCCGCCCGGGTAAATGCGTGACCAACTGTTGTTCATCACAAACCTGTAATATGCGGGTCAATTCCAATAAAACAATATAGGGTGCTTTATCTATAACATCTTTCACCCAAGTACGACGACTAACAAACCAGCCTAGGTTTAGCGCCTTTTGTTCTAATAACTCACCTAAAGCACAGGGAAGCATTACACAAAAGCGGCCATCTTCAGTCAGTAATCGTTGGGCATAAATTAATAAATCGTCATGCGTCAGTATATGGCTGTAACGGGCCTTCGCTCTGGCTTCGTCCCGGCAGTCTGTTCCCTCAGGAAAATAAGGCGGATTACTGATAATCAAATCATAGCTGCTATTACTGTTATCAGCATATTCTTTGATGTCATTATGAAAAACCTGAATCCGATTCGACCAGGGTGACGCAGCGACATTCTCAAGCGCCTGCTCATACGCTGACCGATCGATTTCAACCGCATCAATCATCACATGTTGCTCAGTACGCTGAGCCAGCATTAAGGCCAATAATCCGGTGCCGGTACCGATATCTAAGATACGCCGGCAGCCTGAAACCGGTGTCCACCCACCGAGGATCACCCCGTCGGTTGTGACTTTCATCCCACAACGGTCGTGGCCGACAAAAAATTGTTTAAAGGTAAAACCCCCTCGCCGCAGTTCCCGCTTCACGCTCTATCCTTTTCTACCATTACGATCGACAACCCTATAACGCCGGTATTAATTAGCGATAAATAGCCCAATTAACCGCCGTAAAGATTTATCATAAATTTATTCGCCGCTGATTCTATCTCAGAATCGGGCAAAGGTCTTGGCTGAGTACCATCAAAAATCTGGCGGCGCTATCCGGAGAAACCGGCAGAATATTGAGATAAATCCTGACAGATGACAATAACAGATGAAGATCGTGCTTATTCCATCTATAATCGGCGCCCCAAGTAGAGGTAGACCATGACTGTATTAGACTTTTCCGCACTCGATCTCGACCAGCAATTGCTGGATGCATTAAGTGACAAGGGCTATGAACGCCCCACCGCCATTCAAGCTGCCGCTATTCCGGCTGCAATGGACGGGCGTGACGTACTGGGCTCGGCCCCTACCGGGACCGGCAAAACTGCCGCCTTTTTATTACCCGCATTGCAACACTTACTCGATTATCCGCGTAAGAAATCCGGGCCGCCGCGCATATTAATCCTGACGCCGACCCGTGAGCTTGCTATGCAGGTTGCTGAACAAGCCCGTGAGCTTGCAGCGCATACGCATTTAGATATCGCCACGATTACCGGTGGCGTGGCCTATATGAACCACGCCGAGGTTTTCAGCGAAAACCAAGATATCGTGGTTGCGACAACCGGTCGTCTGCTGCAATACATTAAAGAAGAAAACTTCGACTGCCGGGCAGTAGAAACGCTGATTCTTGATGAAGCAGACCGCATGTTAGATATGGGTTTTGCCCAAGATATCGAAACCATCGCCGCCGAAACCCGCTGGCGCAAACAGACTTTACTGTTCTCGGCGACGCTGGAAGGCGAAGCTATTCACGACTTTGCTGAGCGCCTGCTGAGCAATCCGGTGGAGATCGAAGCCGATCCTTCCCGGCGCGAACGTAAAAAAATTCTCCAGTGGTATTACCGTGCTGATGACATTAAGCATAAAACCGCCCTGTTGTGTCATATTCTAAAACAGCCGGATGTGCACAAAGCCATCGTGTTTGTGCGCAAGCGCGAACGTTTGCATGAACTGGTAAGCTGGATCAGAGATCAGGGCGTGACCTGCTTCTACCTCGAAGGCGATATGGTGCAGGCCAAACGGACTGAAGCCATTAAACGGATGCAGGACGGAACGGTCAATATTCTGATTGCGACCGATATCGCTGCCCGCGGTCTGGATATTTTAGATATCAGCCACGTGATTAACTTTGACTTACCACGTACCGCCGATACCTATCTTCACCGCATTGGCCGAACCGGTCGTGCCGGTAAAAAAGGAACTGCGATTTCGCTGGTTGAATCTCATGACCACCTGCTGCTGGGCAAAATTGAACGTTACCTTCAAGAACCGTTAAAAATGCGGGTAATTGAAGAGTTACGCCCAACCAGTAAGGCTCCTAGCCCGACCAGCGGCAGAAAGCAGTCGAAGAAAGCCAAAGAAAAAGCGGCCGAGAAGAAGAAAGAAAAGAATAAAGAAAAGGTGAAGGTAAAAGTTCGCCATCGTGACAGCAAGAATGTGGGTAAGCGCCGTAAGCCTGCTGCCTCAGAAACGCCGGCTGAAAACGATAACAAATAACGCTGCCAGTCAGTGATTGCCGGTTAGCTCTCTCAGCTAGCCGGCAATATTCCGCTTAATCCTATCAATAATTAAATTCTGTCAGGCGTATCCAGCGCCAGCATGGCAAAGGTTGCCAGCCAGTGATCCCCTGCGTACTCGCCGCTGGCGACGTGAGGCAAACTGGCCGCTATATGGCGCTGAGCCGCGCGAGTCAGTACTTCTGCTGTCTTAGTGTCTTGGGCTAACCGCAATGCGATATGTCGCATACACCAGGCCCGACTCAGGTTCAAACCATCCAAATGGGCTATTTTCGGATCGCTGCGATCGCTGACTTCAGCCGGCGTCATTAAGCGATCAATCTTAGCCAATTCCGGCAGATAATGCGCAAACCAGTCGGCAAAGTCATTCCCTTTAATCACGCTGGCCATCAATAAGGCTTCGGTTAAGGCACCGGAAATAAACTCATCACCGCCCGGTTCATAATGCGCAGGGTAGTCTCTGTCGGCCAGGAAATAACGATTGGCCGCGCTGACCACCGCGCTTTCCAGTTCACTATCGTTAGAGTGACGCGCAAAATCCAGAATCAGCTTTAACGAAAAGGCGCTGTTATAGTGAGTGCCTACCCGAATGGCATAGCTCAACAACGGGAAGAAATTTAATACTCGCTGGCGAATATCATCCACCAGCGGCTTCATGGTTGCCAACCACGCTTTGGCCTTTGGGTGATGCCACAAGTCCAGCTCTTGGGCTAAAGCCAGCAGCCATCCCCAGCCATAAGGGCGTTCGAAGGCACCACGGTTAGGCGCCTTAAAATACTCCGTTTCTATCTGCATATTGGCATCCGTAAAGTGCTCATCAAATAGTTGAGTGATATCGTCCTGAGTGGATAACTCCGGATATAGCCGGCTACAGCGTGCTAATAGCCAGAATCCGTGAACCGCTGAGTGCCAGTCATAACAGCCATAAAATACCGGATGCAACTCACGGGGAGATTGCACATCCTGAGGGCCGTTTAGCGTATGCATAATATGATTAGGATACTCATGGCGTAACGAACGCAATGGTAACCCGACGAAAGACTCAACCTGACTTAAGGTTAACTGCATGGTGTCTCCTTAACGAAATACGATGAAATACATCAGCAGGATATTTGCAGCCAGCAGAACCAGCGCAGTCGGCGTTTGTATTTTAATAACTTTATATTTATCAATCAGTTCTAGCAGCGCCGCCGGAACAATATTGTAGTTTGCCGCCATCGGCGTCATCAAGGTGCCACAATAGCCGGCCAGCATACCGATAGTCACCAACGGCGCAGGGTCCGCGTTTTGGCCGATAATCAAGAAAGGCAAAGCAATACCCGCAGTCATTACCGGGAATGCGGCAAATGCATTTCCCATAATCATGGTAAATATTGCCATGCCCACACAATAGATAACTACCAGCATAAAACGGCTATCCGGATTCACAAACAGACTGACCACCTGTTGTACCGATTTGCCCGTTTGAGCCGCAACAAAGACGCCCCCTAACATCGCCAGCATCTGAGGCAAAATAGCAGCCCACCCGATTGCATCCACTAAGCGCCGGGATTCACGTACAGCTTGAAGCGGAGTACCGCCGGTCATCGCCCAGCCGACTAAAATGGCACACACGCTTGCCACGCACAGCGCGGCCAGCGTCAGCTGTTTTTGATCGAGCAGATAGATGCCACCGATCTCAACGTTCTTAAGCATCACGGTACACAACACCGTGATTATCGGAATCAATAACGCAGGCAGGAAGAGCTTATTCCCTAATTTATTAGCTGAAGCCTGACGCTCAGCCGCGGTACGCAGTTTATAGGTCCCGGCCGACAGCAGCCCGCAGCCGGCAATCAAAGAAATAATAATCACCAGGCTCCCGATAATTCGATAGGCTAACGACTTACCGAGGGTGGCCACCATCAGATCGCCGAACAAAAAGACTGAGCCAAATAAAAACCAGAACAGCGCGGTGGTCAGTCGTTTAGGGTTACCTTTATCACGCAGCGTCATACCCACTAATAGCATGACAATCACGCCGACTAAGTAATAAATTTCATTAATGGTGAGTAGAGTCTTCATGCTTTCACCCCATCAACATCTAACCGTTGCCAGGCTTCCACATCGCGCCGAATGCTGGCATCAAGCCTTACCAGGCGCGTCATATGAATAATCAGGGCCGCAATTGCGGTAGGAATTGCCCACAGGCCAAGATGTAGCGGTTCAATATTAACAATGCCATTTTCCTTGAGGAAGGCATCCATCAGTAACACCGCTCCGAAGGCAATAAAGATGTCTTCGCCAAAGAATACCGCAATATTGTCACAGGCTGCGGCATGAGCCCGAATTTTGTCACGAATAGGCTGGGGTAAATCGCCATATTTAGCGACCGCAGCACCTTCAACCATCGGCGCTAATAGCGGCCGAACCGTTTGCGCCTGCCCGCCAATATATGTCAGGCCTAAAGCGCCCATCACTTGACGAAATACGAAGTAAAGCATCAGTATTCGCGCTGACGTGGCGTTAGCCATACCGGCAATCCAGTCTTGGGCTCGCTCTTTAAGGCCATAGCGCTCCAGCAAACCGATAACCGGTAGTATGAGTAAAAATGTTGCTAACGCCCGACTGTTAACGAACTTCTCGCCAAAGGTTTCTAACAGCATACCGAAGTCCATCCCTACCGCCAGCCCGGTAGACAAACCGGCAATGGTAACAACCAACAGCGGATTAAACTTTAAAGCGAAACCGGCTACCACGATCGGTATTCCGATCAGCGGCAGCAATGATGCCATGTCCATAAAATTTCCTTCTTATTCGAATGATGATGTAATGTTGCTACTGTTCTGTTTTTATAATTTTTAGTCTGATACCAAACTTACGCGTTATACGGTGCTCTGATGGCGACCTGTTGTTGCGTAAGCTGGTCGCGGATACGGCGGGCAAACGCCAACGCATGAGCGCCATCTCCGTGCAGACAAATCGTTCCGGCGTTAACCGCAACCCAACGGCCATCAATGGCACACACCTTCCCTTCTCTGACCATGGTTAAGGTCTGAGCTAATGCCTGTTCTTCGTCTTCAATCAGTGCCCCCGGCGTACCCCGCTTCACCAAACTGCCGTCAGCACAGTAACCACGATCGGCGAACACTTCTTCGACAGAACTCAAACCGGCACGCTTAGCCGCGGCAATCATTTCACTGCCGGCAAGCCCGAACAGCACCAATTGCGGATCCAAATCACTTATGGCCGCAACAATAACCTCAGACAGCCGGGCATCTCTGGCGGCCATGTTATACAGCGCCCCGTGAGGCTTAACGTGAACCACCTTGCCCCCCTGAGCTTGGGCGATCGCCATCAGAGCGCCAATCTGGTACTGAACTCCGCTGTATATTTCGTCATCGGGCAGCGTCATTTCAAGGCGACCAAAATTATCCCTGTCCGGAAAACTGGGATGTGCGCCAATGGCAACGCCCTGTTGAATGGCCCAACTGACGCACTTTTTCATCATCAACGGGCTGCCTGCATGCCAGCCACAGGCGATATTGACCGAACTGACCAGCGCTAATAAAGCTTGATCAACGCCGTTATCTTGTTCACCAAGATCGGCATTCAGATCAATCTGCAAATGGTGACGTTCACTCTGTGGTATTACCATGACTTCCTCCTATTTCGCCGCAGGCAACCAGCCCGTTGCCATTTCAATTTGCCGCAGGTATACATCGTCTTGACGTAATGCCTCACGGGCCTGAGCGATATCACATTCAACAAACTTAATGGTGCGGTTAAAACGTAACTGGGCGAGTTTGCTAATATCTGCTTCAATTACCACGCCAATCTTGGGGTATCCTCCGGTCGTTTGGGCATCAGCCATCAGGACAATCGGCTGGCCGTTGGCCGGCACCTGAATAACACCCGGTACTACGCCGTGAGATAATAGTTCACAGGGCTGTTTGAGCGTCAGGGCTTCACCATTTAAGCGAAACCCCATGCGATTACTTTGGGAAGTTAACAGCCATCGATGATTCCAGAATTTTTGCTGAGCTTCCTCGCTAAACTGCGAGTATTCAGGGCCGGGGATCACACGAACGGTTATGCCATCAACATCCCCATGCTGGTACCAGTAAGGCGGGCGAACGCCAAAGGAATTTGTCCCCTGTATTGCAATATTTGACGGCGTGAGTTGGCCTACTGCCAGCCGGTCACCGTCATTTAACGCCCGACCATGGTGTCCGCCAAATCCGGCCTGTAAATCTGTTGCCAGCGAATCTAATTGAACAGCAGCATCAACCCCGCCCGAAACCGCAAGATAGCTGCGCATGCCATGGCGCGCAGCTGCGCTAAGCCGAAGAATCTGCCCGGCGCGCACATTGACACTCCACCAGGGCAGCAGAGCTGTGCTATCTAGGGTTGCTGCAAAGTTAGCACCGGCTAAAGCAATGCGGCAGTCAGCGGTAAACTCGATTTCACACGGACCAAGGGTAAACTCGATAACTGCGGCATTACGTGAATTTCCAACCAGCAAATTAGCGATAGCCATCGCGATACGGTCAAGCGCGCCGGACCGGCAAATACCAAGGTGGCGAAAACCACGGCGGCCTGAATCCTGAACTGAATTAATCCGGCCGGCGCGAAGAATATGAATCACAACAACACCTCGCGGGCAGTAAAGTGCACCCGGTCACCCGGCTGCAGTAATGTCGGTAAATCAGAATCAGGATCAAACAGGCGAACATCACTGCGGCCTATAAGCTGCCAGCCCCCGGGCGAAGCTGCCGGATAAATTCCGGTCTGGCTACCACCAATGCCAACAGAGCCGGCGGGTACCACTAAGCGAGGTTCAGCCCTGCGCGGCGTATTTAACTGTGGATCTAATCCCCCGAGATAGGGAAAGCCCGGCTGAAAGCCAATAAAATAGACAATGTAATCGGCAGCAGTATGGCGCTTAACCACTTCCATCGGAGGCAATCCGGTATGACGCGCTACGCTCTCAAGGTCCGGGCCACTGTCACCGCCATAATTAACCGGGATCTCAATATCTCGCCCTGAAAGTTTATTCACGGCGGGCGCATCCCACAGTAGCCTCAGTTGCTCGGTGAGTAACCCGGCATCCGCATTCAACGGGTCAAACAACACCGTCATATTATTCATGCCCGGCACCACATCATAGACGCAAGGCCACAGCCGCACTTGTTGCGCCATAGCCCAAATACGCTGCTGACATTGTAGTGAAACATTCGTCCCGGCATTTAATGTCAGAGCACCTTCACCCAGCGTTTGTATAACCACCTGAATCATTAAAGCCGCTTCCTTGAAAAGAATAATGTTGTTGCGTTGAAATAAAGATAAATAACACAAAAGCACAAAGGCCCGGCGTTACAGCGCAACGCGGGCCTATATCACAGGCGGGGTTGTTGTCTTTTTTATTGCTGTTCGGTCGAAAATTCAATATCAACTATTGATAATTAAATGTCAAAAGCTGCGACGCCATTGCGTTGTTTTCTAGCGGTACAAAAATTCAGATTAAACAGCTCGCTTAGCACAACTGACCGGAGAGACCGGCTATAACTAGCTTTTTGTTAAAGGAATGGGGGCGTTTTATAAGCGTTAGATTTTATTTTTCACAGCAGTTTAGTGATGCCGCTCACACTAATATATCCAGATAGCCGGCGATGGCAGCCGATAGTCGAAACGGTAGCGTGGTAATAACCGGTGATGAAAAAGCAGGTTTTCGCGGGAAATAATTTATAACACACTGTATTTTTTACAAAAAAAAGAGGCCACCATAAAGGCAGCCTCCGATCAATTCTATGATAACAGCGGAAAATTACAGGCTTTCAGTGAAAGTACGAGTAATGACATCACGCTGTTGTTCCGGAGTCAGTGAGTTAAAACGCACTGCATAGCCAGAAACACGAATAGTCAGCTGTGGATACTTCTCTGGGTTATTCACAGCATCTTCCAGCGTATCGCGGCTCAATACGTTTACGTTCAGGTGTTGGCCACCTTCAACGCGTACGGTTGGCTTAACTTCCATAGGAACTTCACGATACTCGATTTTGCCTAACTCGCTAACCGGAACGACTTGGTCTTCAGAGTAGTCAGCTTTTGCACATACGCAACGGGCTTCAGCAGCTTCATCATCTAACAGCCAAAAAGAGTTTAACAGCGCTGAGTTATCAGCTTTAGTAATTTGGATACCAGTAATCATGTGGTGCCTCCATTGATTTTAATTAATTAAGCCACCGCGATTTTCCGGGGCAACTCTTTATCGAATTGGTTTAATGCTTAACGTCAGTAATACATAACTAACGTAATTTTTATCTTATATATCAGTGAAACAGGATAGTTTCTTTGATTTAAATCAAATTAATTTTGGTGAAAAATAATTATAAAAACACAGCTTTTTGTTTTACATCAAGTTTTACCATTTTTATAAGCTTAATTATTTTTGTAAATTTTCAACTTTTTTTTATAAAGCCTGACCAACTATCCGCTATAGACGTTATCCTAAGATCATAATAACCTTAGGGCAGCCGAATGATTTATCCGCCATAATTCCCCTATTTCCCCAAAGTGGAATCAACAATGAGAAAGAAAGGAGAACGCCCATGGGCTCAGGACTGACATGGCATGATGTGATAGGACAGGAAAAACAACAGCCCTATTTTCAAGATACTCTCAAGTTTGTTGCCAGTGAAAGAGCGGCAGGAAAAACGATTTATCCGCCACAAAAAGACGTATTTAATGCGTTCAGCTCAACCGAACTTGAAAATATCAAAGTGGTTATATTAGGGCAGGATCCGTATCACGGCCCCAATCAGGCCCACGGTCTCTCCTTCTCTGTTCTGCCGGGTATCCCTGCACCGCCGTCATTGGTCAATATGTATAAAGAACTGATCACCGATATTCCCGGCTTTGAGCGCCCTAATCATGGCTATTTACAGAGCTGGGCTGAGCAGGGTGTGATGTTACTTAATACGGTATTAACCGTTGAAGGCGGCAATGCCCATTCTCACGCCAAGCTTGGTTGGGAGACGTTTACCGATAAAGTCATTGCCGCTATTAATGACAACCGTGAAGGCGTGGTCTTTCTGCTATGGGGCTCTCACGCCCAGAAAAAAGGCCGAATCATCGATCGCAATCGCCATCATGTATTGGCTGCACCACACCCGTCACCGCTTTCAGCTCATCGCGGCTTCTTAGGCTGTAAACATTTCTCTCAGGCCAACGCATTATTAGCGCAACAGGGTCTCCAGCCCATTGACTGGCACCTGAAGAATCTGTAACTACTGATTGAATTATGCGTTGTTCAACAAAAAGGCCGCGCAAAAAATGCGAGGCCTTTTTATCATTCAGCATTCAGTTAAGGTATTTACCTCACCGACGCAGCAGCAAACTATAACTTAGTCGGCTGGTCTAACTTATATTCACCGGTCAAAGACTTGAGGAATGCAACGATATCATCCACGTCTTTTTCAGGTAAGGTTGTTTCTAACTGATATTTCAACATCATATCAACAGCGTCTTTTAACGAATCCATACTGCCATCATGTAAATATGGGCCTGTCTGTTCGATATTTCTCAGCGTCGGAACTTTAAAACGATTACGGTCACGTTCAAAGGTCGTGAAGTTAAAGCGCCCCAGATCAACCTCAGCGATTCCTTTACCGCGGGCAGCAAAGTAATCTTCCTTCAGGCCCATCATTTCAAACGACTGACCGCCCAGATTTTTACCCACGTGACAGGTGCCACACTTGTTATCTTTAAACAGCTGGAAGCCGTGTTTTTGCTGAGCCGTCAGTGCGTTTTCATCACCTTTCATATAACGGTCAAACGGGCTATTTGGTGTGACCAACGTTTTCTCAAACTCAGCGATGGCATCAGTGATGGTGTCTGCTGAATAACCTTGCGGATAAACTTCAATAAACGCAGCGGTCAAATCAGGATCTTTCGCCAGCTTACCAATAATTTGATCCCAAGATTCAGATCCCATTTCTATCGGGTTCAACGGCGGTCCGCCAGCCTGTTCTTGCAAGTTTTTAGCCCGGCCATCCCAGAACTGCTCTACGTTATACACTGAGTTAAATACGGTAGGCGCATTGATTGGGCCCATCTGGCCGTTAATGCCTTTTGACGTGACCAGATTATCTACCCCACCGGCATCAAGCTTATGGCAAGTTTCACAGGAAAGAGAGTCATCACCGGACAGGCGAGTGTCGTGGTATAGAATCGACCCCATGGCAACTTTCTTAGGGTCGGTTGGCATCGGTTCAGGAAGAGGCTGAACAACCTCGTTTTTAAAGGCTTCGCTCACGCCTTTAGTCACATAGTATTGAGCGCGCTGTTGCTCGGCCCAGTTCAGGATTTTTTCACGGTCTTCGGCACTCAGGCTACCGCTCCAGTGGACGGCGGTATAGCGAGTTGGTGGCATAGTTTGATCATAAACGGCGCGCTCAATTTTAGCTAAATCTGATTCAGGCGCGGCAGTTCCATTGACTAAGCTATCCATTGTCGCTTCTAAATTAAAATGGATATAACCTTTTCTAACGTCATATTCCATTAATTGTTTAGCAATCGGAAATGATGCATAGAATGGCATTGGTGCATTGCCAGTGTGGCAATATTCACAGCCACGCTGATAAAAAATTTCTCGTATTTGTGCATCACCTTTAGGTGTTGCTACTGTTTCAATTAATTTAGAACTTCGATTACTGTCATAATTATAGATATAAGTCGCGATGCCTAAATAACCGACAACGCCTACCGCACATGCCCCCAGAAGCAATTTTTTTATCATAGTTTCCTCACATAATTCCCTGTATTAGTAAAATGCCATGAGAAAAATCTATCTCATGAAGAAAATCACAGGGATTATCACTGGTAAGGCAGATATCAAATTGATAAGGATCAAGTATGACCTGTAGTAGAACCTATCATTGGAATAGGCTTAGTCTATCAAAGGGTATTTAATTACGAAGGCGTGGTAAAAAATAAATGGCAAACAAGAGATTAAGCCTGATTAAATAAATAACAAGGCTGAAAGATAAGTGTGAGATAGCGCATATTAGAGATGCTTATCTCACACTTAAATATTACCCGGCAAATATCAGTCAGGCTAATCGGTTAATAGAATCACTATTTAGCCACGGCAACCATTGCTGGGCGAATCAGACGGCCGTTAAGGGTATAACCCTTCTGCATCACCATCATAACGTGGTTAGCCTGGTGCTCAGCCGATTCTAACATCGTCATCGCCTGATGCAGCTCCGGATTGAAAGGCACGTTGGTCTCTTCAACCACATCAACCCCGAACTTACGCACGGTATCGAGCATTGACTTAAGCGTCAGTTCAACGCCTTCGATCAACGGAGTCAGATCGGGATTTTGTTTATCCGCCGAGGCTAAAGCGCGTTCCAGGTTGTCGATGACCGGAAGCAACTCAACTGAAAATTTTTCCAGAGCAAATTTATGCGCTTTCTCAACGTCCTGTTCCGCACGACGACGAACGTTTTCAACATCGGCGCGAGCACGTAATACATTCTCACGCTCCTGCTGTTGAAGCTGAACCAACTGCCCTTCTAACTCAGCAATTCGTTCAATAAATTGATTATTTACATCAGTCTCTGCGGCCTGTTGAGTGCCTTCCACTTGCTGCTGATCATTTAATGTTTCTTCTGAGACTTGCTCATTAGGTATATTCTGTTCTTTACTACTCATGTAAATCTCCGCAGTTTGGCATTACGCTCGCTTGTTCGCTTATATTATGGGGATGAAAATTGACGAATCAAGGAAGACGTTCATATTGTATAGGCGCTATTGTCGCATCTGACAGGAAAAATTAAATGAATAATAAAAAATTCAGTTGCATCGGGCTGGTAGGACACCCTCGTCACCCCGCGGCATTAGCCACTCACCGGACACTTTATCATTGGTTAAAAAGTAAAGGTTACTCCGTCATTATAGAGCAACAAATTGCCAGCGACCTGGATATTGAATCTGCAACCGTCGGCAGCTTAGCCGAAATCGGGCAAGAGGCTGACCTTGCGGTGGTGATTGGCGGCGACGGTAATATGCTAGGAGCTGCCCGCGTGCTCTCCCGATATGATATTCAGGTTATCGGGGTTAACCGCGGTAACCTTGGTTTTCTGACTGATTTAAGCCCGGACAACGTGCAGCAACAGCTGGCTGAAGTTCTGGAAGGTGAATATATTAGTGAGCAGCGTTTTCTGCTGGAAACTCAGGTTTACCGGGCAAATCAGCCAACCCGCATCAGCACGGCGATTAATGAGGTGGTTCTCCACCCGGGTAAAGTCGCCCATATGATTGAATTTGAAGTATATATTGATAATAACTTCGCTTTCTCTCAGCGCTCTGACGGCCTGATTATTTCTACGCCAACCGGTTCTACCGCCTACTCATTGTCTGCCGGCGGCCCGATCTTAACCCCAACGCTGGATGCCATTGTTTTGGTCCCGATGTTTCCCCACACATTGACATCACGCCCCTTGGTGATCAATGGCAGCAGCGTGATTAATTTGAGGTTTGCCCACTATAGCCGCGACTTAGAAATCAGCTGTGATAGCCAAATCGCCCTGCCGATTCAGAAAGATGAAGAAGTTATCATTAAGCGCAGCGACGCTCATTTAAATCTTATTCATCCTAAAAATTACAGTTATTACAATACGCTAAGCACAAAACTAGGATGGTCGAAAAAATTATTCTGATAAAATGAAAATCTGACTTTACTGTATATAAAACCAGTTTATACTGTATGAAAACACAGCTATAAATAAACTGTATGTACAATGAGGGAAGACCATCATGCTGGCGCAATTAACCATTAGTAATTTTGCTATTGTTCGCGAGTTGGAAATTGACTTCCAGTCAGGAATGACCGCCATTACCGGTGAAACCGGGGCGGGTAAGTCCATCGCGATTGATGCTTTAGGATTATGTTTAGGCAGCCGCTCTGAAGCCGCAATGGTTCGCAGCGGCGCTACCCGCGCTGATATCTGTGCCCGCTTCTCTCTGAAAGACACCCCTGTGGCCCGCCAATGGCTGGAAGAAAATCAGCTCGACGACCAACAAGAATGCCTGCTGCGTCGGGTAATCAGCTCTGACGGCCGCTCGCGCGGCTTTATCAACGGTACCGCGGTACCTGTTTCCCAGCTTCGGGAACTGGGGCAGCTGTTAATTCAAATACACGGCCAACATGCACATCAGCTGTTACTCAAGCCGGAACACCAAAAACACCTGCTCGATGCCTATGCCCATCAGACCGGATTATTGTCTGACATGCAGCAAGCCTACCAACGCTGGCATCAAAGCTGCAGCCTGCTGGCGATGCATCAACAGCAAAGTATCGAACATGAATCCCGACTTCAACTACTCCAATATCAGCTTAAAGAGCTGAATGAATTCGCCCCCGTAGCCGGCGAATATGAGCTGATTGATGAGGAATACAAACGGTTAGCCAACAGCGGCCAGCTACTTTCACTCAGCCAGGAAACGCTGCAGGTTTTGGCTGAAAATGACGATCACAACGTACTCAGTTTACTCAATCACGCCAAGCATCAACTGCAAGAGCTAGCGTCAATTGATGACAAAATGACCAGCCTGCTTTCAATGCTGGAAGAAGCATCTATTCAGGTCAGTGAAACCAGTGAAGAATTACGCCACTACGCAGAACGTATGGAAATGGATCCGGTACGCCTGTATGAACTAGAGCAACGCCTGTCTCGTCAGTTGGCCCTTGCACGCAAACATCACATTGCGCCGGAGCAGCTACCTGAACTTCATCAACAGCTGCTTGATGAAAAAACACAAATGGCTCAGCAAGAAAGCGACTACGAAGAGTTAAGCGCAGCGGTAGTATTACATCATAAACAGGCGTTAGACGTGGCTAAGCGCCTGCATATTCAACGTACACACTATGCAAAAGAGCTGTCGGGGCTAATCACTGACAGCATGCACTCACTCTCTATGCCCCATGGTCAGTTAGCCATTGACGTTAACTATCAGCCGGAGCATCTTAATGCCGAAGGTGCCGACAGAGTTGATTTTCGGGTAACCACCAACCCGGGCCAGCCACTGCAAGCGCTGTCTAAAGTGGCATCGGGCGGTGAACTATCGCGTATTGCCCTTGCCGTGCAGGTTATCACTGCTCAAAAAATGGATACACCGGCATTAATCTTTGATGAGGTGGATGTGGGTATCAGCGGGCCAACGGCAGCCATCGTCGGCAAACTATTGCGTCAGCTCGGTGAGTCGACTCAGGTGATGTGCGTTACCCATTTACCGCAGGTTGCCGGCTGTGGTCACCAACACTTTTATGTCAGTAAACAAACCGACGGTGAAGAAACTGAAACTCAGATGCAACTGTTAGATAAGAATGCTCGTTTGCAAGAGCTGGCACGCCTGTTAGGCGGCAGTGAAGTGACCAAAAATACGTTGGCCAACGCCCGTGAATTATTGGCCGCCTGAGGCTACAATAAAAAATAAAACACAAAAAATGAGTATTAAAACCAACTTTTTACTCATTCGGGAGTCAAAGCAGAGCGAATAAATTTTGAAATATGGCCCAAATTCAAAACACTAAAGGTTTCCAAACGTCGCAAGGTCTATTATCATCGACAGCTTACGCTCTAAAGGAAAGTAATATTATGCGCTGCAAATTGCTGACTGCCGCTGTAGTGGCTCTTGTCATGTTGACTACCGGTTGCTCCACGTTAGAAAAAGTGGTTTATCGACCAGATATTAACCAAGGGAATTTTTTAACACCGACTGAAGTAGCCAAGCTGCAAGAAGGCATGTCCAAACAGCAGGTTATTTATCTCCTTGGAACACCACTGGTTCAGGATCCTTTTGGTTCTGACACTTGGTTTTATATCTTCCGTCAACAGCCTGGCCACGAAGATGTTAGCCAACAAACTGTCACTTTGACATTTGATAGTGGTGGCACACTGACCAGTATCAACAACGATACTTCTCAAGTGATTAATCGAGATTCAGACGCAGAATCAGCACCGGAGCCAAAAGCCGAGCCTGAGACTGAGAAAAGCTCATTTTTCGACTGGTTCTGATTTCAGATAAAAAGAAAGAAGACGCCTTAGGGCGTCTTCTTCAGACTGCTGACGAACCCCATGTTTTTTACATGGGGTTCGTTCTTTCTAGCGACCGAAGGTCGCGATCGCGATATTTTTTTGCCTACATTCATTTTGTCTGTTTAGAGCCCTTGATAGCTTCATTATCAGTTGTAACCTCATCCAGGACTGCTTATAAAGCCAAAAAAGCGCCACCATCAGCGCTATCTTCTTCATATTCTGCGCTGTAGCCGCCAGAAGACACTGCATCTGCACTTTCATTAGTCCACGGAACCGGGCATAACGGTGACCATGATGTTGTTTT
>NZ_ATYS01000026.1 GCF_000427805.1 Budvicia aquatica DSM 5075 = ATCC 35567
ACTAGTTTTTTTGCTTCATCTCGTTTTTGCCTAGCTTCCGTCAATGAGACAATAGGGTAGGTACCTAAAGACATCATTCTGGGTTTACCGCTAAAACGATATCGGAAGCGCCATCCTTTAGAGCCATTAGGTTCAATGAGTAACGACAAGCTATTACCGTCAGGTTTACTATAGGGCTTTTCTTTCGGTTTAGCGTGACGGATTTCAAGTTCAGTCAGTGCCATAAGTTATCCTCATTCGCTATACATCTACTATTATTACTATACACAGTTCTATACACATATACATATTGATTGGGGTAGTTCTGAGTTGAATTAGATAGAATGGATATCTTCTAGATTGCGGGTGTTAACTAGGTTTACTTGAGTTTTGGAGATTTGTGTTTAAGTAATGCAGGCGCCTTCTGCAGGAGGCGGATGTTTCGCGTGGCCCGAGTTTGATGCAGAGAAAGGGCGGTTAGTTTGGCCGGATAATATTGAACGTCCTACGCTAAGAACCTACAGCCTGCGGCATTTTGATGTGAACCGACAGCAGCTCACCATTGATCTTGTCAGCCATGAGGGCGGTGTTGCTTCGTCGTGGGCTAAAAATGCCAAACCGGGCGATAAACTGGGAATATGGGGGCCGGGCGGGAAAATCTCATTTAACGGTCAGTGGCTGGTGTTGGTCGGGGATATTTCTGCGCTACCGGCTATCAGCTATAGCCTGGAAATGCTACCGGATGATGCCCAGGGGAAAGCCATTATTGAAGTGCCTTCAGACTCTGATTGTATCCCGCTTAAGGCCCCGGCCGGTATCGAAATTATCTGGCTGGTGCAGCATCAGGGGCAACCGAGCCAACTGGTGGAAGCCGTCACCTCTATTGATATTCCGACTAACGTTTCTCCGCTTATTTGGGGCGGAATGGAGTGTGGTTTAGCTAAAGCACTACGCCGCGGGATTAAACAAAAATTGCGCCTGAGCCGCGATCGGTTTTATCTGATCAATTATTGGCGGCAAGGGATCCCTGAAGGGGGTTTTAGCCATTTAGATGAAGAGTGACGCCATTTTTTATAAAAGGTTACAATATATCGTTATCATGGATATCAATATCGAATACCGGTTGTAGACGGCCCAAGGGATTCCTGTAAGACTAACATAACTTTTTATTCAGGATGAATAAGTATGGATTCGTTATTCTTAATTGGATTATTGATTCTGTTTGCTCTTATTGCCTCTCCTATTATGGCAATTATTGCTTTAAATCGGAGTCGTGAAGCAAGGGATGCGACACAGCGTTTAAAGCAACAGGTTGAAGCCTTACAGAAGCAACTGGCGGCTAAAGAGCGTGAATGGTCAGAGATTCCGGTCGCCCCTCGCCAGCCTGAGAGCGCTGCTCCGGTGCCGGTCAATCAAACCGCAGTAGTCTCTGATGAGCCCGTGACTGCACCGGCTGAAATGGCGCATAATGTTGACCTAATCGCCGAGCCGGTTATCGCTCAGCAGCAACCTGCTGTACCTGCTGATACCACTATTTCGGCTCCGGCGCCAACGCCTAAAGCCAACGTTCGCCCGCCTGAAGCAGAGCCGGTAGCTAATCCGCTTGCCGGCGTAGTGTCTTGGTTTTTTAAAGGCAATCCGGTGGCCAAGCTCGGCATTCTGCTACTCTTTTTTGGTATCGGTTATTTACTCAAATACTCAATCGAACGGGATATGTTCCCGATTGAGTTACGCTTAGCCGGCGCGGCACTGAGCAGTATTGTGCTGTTAGGGTTGGGCTGGCGTTTACGTAATAAGCAACCACTGTATGGTTTGATTTTGCAGGGCGGTGCCGTCGGTGCTTTATACATCACGGTATTTGCCGCCTTTAAGCTCTATTTCTTATTGCCTCACCTGTTTGCCTTTGCCCTGATGGTGGTTATTTGTGCCGCCAGCGTTGGCCTTGCGGTGATGCAACGGGCCTTGAGTCTGGCGGTTTTAGCCAGTATTGGCGGCTATCTGGCGCCGGTGATGCTATCTACCGGCAGCGGCGATCACGTCGGGCTGTTCTCTTATTATTTACTGATATCTGTCGGTATTCTGGCTATCAGCGTTTGGCAGTCGTGGCGGGTGCTTAACCTTATCGGCTTTGCCTTTACCTTTGGTATTGCAACACTTTGGGGCGCTAATAATTACCAGCCAGAATATTATCTCTCCTGTCAGCTATTCCTGATTGCTAATCTGGTGCTATTTAGCTTATTGGCCCAGCTGTTTTCCGTGAAAAATCGGATCAAGCAGCATATGGCAATTGACGGTTCGTTGCTGTTTGGTCCTCCGCTCATCGGTTTTGGTATGCAGTACATCATTACTGAACACTGGCCATTCGGACCGGCATTCTCTGCGCTGGGCTTTGGTGTTATTTATCTGATTATCACCTGGGGAACGCTGCGTAGATTCCCTGAACAAGGCCGCCGTATCGCCATCGGTTATCTGGCTTTAGGCGCGAGCTTTGTCACCTTGGCCATTCCTTTGGCAATGTCAGCCCAGTGGACGGCTTTGGCTTGGTCATTAGAAGGCCTTGGTATTCTGTGGTTTGGCCTGCTGCAAGGCCAGCGGCGCATTAGCTGGAGTGGAACAGGTTTACTGGCTCTGGCGCTGGCGGCGCAGGTGACGGCGTATTTAGACTATTCATGGGATCCGTCGATTGCTTTAGTTCTGCCCGTTCTTTTCTTGAGCCTGATTGCGGGTGGTGCGCTGTGGCGTCATTACCGCTCGGAAAATGCCTTATGGCCTCAGTTCAGTTTCGGCTTACTGATTGCCGGTATCGTGGTCTGGCTATGGTGGCTGATTAGTGCCCCGACGTTCCTTTATCAACTGGTTTACTCAATCGATCCGGTTCTGATGTCTTACGTTATGGATACTGAACTGATTTCTCTTTTGGGACTGAGTATTTCAGTATGGATATGGCGAAAGGTCGGTTTACGTTTAGCCTGGCCGGAACTGAAAAATATGGTCTGGCTTCTGTGGCCGGGTGCATTAATTACTCTGTTCATTCAGCTCTCTATCCATTCTCACCCGCTGTATTACGGGGCATGGAACCTTATTTGGCTGGCGGTGGTGGCCAGCGCCGGACTATTACTTAAACGTGATGGTCAAAACCTTAAACCGACTCAGGCGAACGGATTACACCTGTCTCTATTCTGGATGGTTTTACTGCTTGTCGGTTCCGAAATTTTCTGGCGGGCTAATCAGCTTGCCTGGGGAATGAACGAATGGCGTTTCTATCTGCAAATTGTCAGTTCATCTATCGTGATTTTAGGGCTGTGGATTGCCGAGCGCAGGACGTGTTGGCCGGTTGCTGCCCATCCGAGGGTATACTGGCTGGCCAGCTTGCCATTGGTATTCATCATTATCGGCCTGTTGGCATACGGTAATTTGCTGGACGGACAGATCGTTAACTGGACTTATGTGCCGTTGGTCAATCCTCTGGAGGAGGGCGCGATATTCGGGCTATTAATGCTGTTTGTGAGCCTGCGCCGGATAGCGCCATTGTCCGGGCAGATGCAACCATTAATTACACTTTGGACGCCTTGGGTAGTCTGGGGACTTGCCGGTTGGTGGTTGAATGGCAGCCTGCTGCGCGCGTTGGCGCACTATGCTGATTTACCATGGTGGTTTGATACGCTGTGGGCTTCGCGCTTGATACAGACAACCTTTGCCATTGTTTGGGCATTAGTGGCTCTGATTTGTATGGTTTACTCTGCCCGCACCGGACGCCGTATTGCCTGGTTTGCCGGTGCCGGAGTACTGGGGATTGTGATTGCTAAATTGTTCTTAGTCGACAGTGCAAACGGCGGTGGTCTGGCGCGGGCGGTGGCATTCTTAGGTGTTGCCGTGCTGCTGCTGATTGTCGGATATTTCTCACCGTTACCGCCTCGCCAGCGGATTGATAAGGAGTCAAAGGCATGATGTTTTTAAAGGATATAACAATGCTAACGTTTCGACTAAGAGCCGGGTTGGCGATGCTTTGCCTACCGTTTGCTTTTTCTGTTCAGGCAGAGGATGCGCCGCTGACGCCGATGGACTTCTATCAGGGCGCGGAGGTGAGCAGCTATGAAACGTCGCCGTTTTATCGTTTGACCTTGCCCGAATCTGTTTATTTAAATACCGCATGGCCCGATCTGCGCGATGTTCGGGTATTTAACAACGCGGGGAAGGCGGTAACCTTTGCGCTTAGCCAAGTGGACACGCCAAAAACGGAGCAGAAAGTTATCCCGTTGCATATCTTCCCGATGGCTATGAACGTGGTTAAATCGACTACCGAAGAGGCTAAAAATAAGGTCACCTTAAAATCATCTAACGGCGTCGAAATCAACCTCTATCAGGATGGCGATAGCGCTTCAGCGACCTCATTTTTATTACAGGTAGATGAAGGGACGAAGCTGGACAGCGGCTTTAACCAAATATTACTTAGCTGGGATCGGCCAAAAAATAACTGGCAGACTAAGGTTTCGCTGTACAGCAGTGAAGACCTGAAAGAGTGGGATAAGCAGGCAGAGAATGCACCGCTGATGGACCTGACTTCAGGAACCGAGCGCCTGCTGCTGAATCATATTGATATCAACGGCTACAATACCAGCCGCAATTCCCGCTACTGGCTGCTGGTGATTGAAGGTGATGGCAACGCTGCATCGCCCGTTATTGCCAAAGCCGAAGGTGTGGTGATTAATCGCTATTCTCAGACTGAAACGTTTGAACTGCCTTTTAGCGCTACCGTGATATCCGATAGGGAAGTTGAGTATCATTTAGTTCGACCTCAACCGTTGTCCAGCCTGTCGATTTTACTCAATGAAAACAATACGGTATTACCTATCAGCGTTGAGTACCGTAGCCAGGCAACGGACGAGCAATGGCTGCCTTTAGCTAAAACGGTTATTTATCAAATGGAAGACAACCGTGCTTCAGAGCCGCTGGCGTTGGATCAATCTCTGGTTCAGGCCATCCGGATTAAAGCGATTAGCGGTAGCTGGGGGGAACTGCCTCCTACGGTAACCGGTAAGAGAAGTCAGGTTGACGTAATATTTAATGCTCAGGGCAGCCCGCCTTATGCTTTAGCTTGGGGATCCCATTTAGCCTCATCAGCCAGTATTGATGCTAAGCAGTTGGTTCCTGCGAGTGAATTACCGGCTGACGGATTATCCGGATTACCGCAGGCTTATCTCGCTGAACCCTTTATTCTGGGCGGTGAAGAACGTCTGAAAGCGACAGATCCGGCACAGAGCAGCAGTCAGTGGCAAACATGGCTGCTGTGGGGCATGTTAATTCTTGGCGTTTTAGGCTTAGGGTTTATTGTGCTGAAGCTGGCTCGGGAAGTTATGGGATCGAAAGATAACAAGTAGAATTGCCTGATTTTTGGGGCGTATATTTAAGTATTGATTAAGAGAAAATGGGGTTCGGCCCTTAAGTCGTTCCCCTAAATCACCGCCCCTAAGGTCGTTATGCCCGTCGCATAGCGAATGTTTGCTTCGCCTACGGCTCGCGTTCCGGCTTCGGCCCACTGCTGTCCGGGATAAATAGAGTCCACTTCAACCAATTGATGACAAAATGATTCAATTTAGTTTTATCGTAAATTTCGTCCGCAAAAAGAATGTCGAAATATAATCTTTTTCTAGCGGCCGAGGGGCGATATTTTTAAGCTCAATGAGCTCCGGGCCTAGCTTTCCTAGATATAACGGGCGCTCCGGCGGCTTTCGCCGCTACGACCCCAACGGACAAAGCCTTAGGGAACGGCGTTGAACAACACGGAGTGTTGGCCAAAGAGCTGGCGACAGGAAGTAGCCAGTAAAGCTCTCCCTGCGTTTGACCCTTTTAAAACCAACATATTGTTGTATTTATCCCGGACAGCAGTGGGCTTGCGCCGGGATGACGATTGAGTGGAACATCATATAGACATGCTTAACCGATCGGTATTAGTGCTTAACGATCCGGTTTTTATCATTGATAAACTGACCAATGAAATGCATCACCCATAAAAATAAGTCAGATGTCTTTTTCTAATTTAGGTCCGGAAGCTTTAGCTGCATCTGTTTCTGTCTGGTCAGTTGAGGGCTTAGGTTGTTGAGGTTGATGCGGCTCAGGCTGCATGATTACCGGAGATTCAGGGGCTGAAAATGCTTTGATATCGCGGTTAATCAATAGTGCTAACACGGTTCGAATAATCACCACGGTGAGTAGTGAGGCTAGCTGTCTGTAGTCTGGTTCCAAAATGGTTTTCAGAACATCAGCCGCAATCAGGATATCTAACCCCAACAACAGGTATGAACCCAGCTTGGTTCGTGCTTTTCTTAGGCCGTTGAAATCGGCAGCACCATTTTTTATTTCACTTTTAATAAAGCAAAATATGGCAATAAAAGCACCGTAAGCAATGATTAATATACTGATGACTAAAAGTATATTGGCAATGAAGTTAAGAATGTTTCCCATATTAATATCCCTGTAATTGGTGAACCTTGAGTCGCTTACTCTCTTTTCCTAAAGATTAGCTCATGGATTAGCATCGCATGAATTAGCGTCTCAAAATAGCTGTCAATATTCCCTGTTTTGGTACTGGCTGTTTGACCACTAACAGGGGGGATATGTTCCATGGCGGGAAGAATAAATAGGGTCAGACGATCATTGTCAGGAGAAACAGCTTTCCTTTTAACACGTCTTCAGGTGCGGTAATCACTTTTATATCCATAACTTTGAGCAGATAGCTGGGAGTCATCGTGATGTGCGGTGAGTTTTTATTGTTATAACGCAGCTTAAATAGCTCATGCATATCGTCTTTTCGCATAACGATAAGTAGCTTCTCAGGCGAAACTTTACCGTATTGCAGGTAAATATCTTCTTTTTTACGTTGAATACCTTCAATTAGCTGTTCAAGTAAGGGCATGGTCAACTCTCTGGGCCGGGACGCTGGGAAGATAAAATAAAAATCAAAGTATCACTATTTTTAACGTTTAGAAATAGCATGTTAGCTTTGTGGCTAAACATATTTTGACAGGCAGAGATTTTCCATCATCTATTTTAAAAGCGTGTTGACCAATGTAGAGTTGATTGAGGCATATTTTTTCAACGCAATAAGAGAGAGCAATCGGTGATAGCGTCAGGCAAGCGATGTTTCTTACTCATCACTCTGGTATTGATAGGTCTTAACCTACGGCCGTTGCTTACCTCCATCGGACCGCTGTTGCCGGAGATTCGTTTGGCAACGGGAATGAGTTTTAGCACCGCCGCATTATTGACTACGCTACCGGTATTAATGATGGGCGTTCTTGCTCTGGCCAATGGCTGGCTAAGCCGTTTATGGGGGGAGCGAACGGCGATAAGCTTGAGCTTATTGGCCATCGTATTGGGGGCGCTTATTCGTGAGTTTCCTCCCTCAGCCTCTTTGCTTTTAGGCAGTGCATTGCTGGGCGGATTAGGCATTGGTGTTATTCAGGCCGTTATCCCATCAGTGATTAAACGCAATTTCACCCATAGAATGCCGATGGTCACCGGTTTGTGGGCCGCAGCATTAATGGGGGGCGGTGGTCTTGGGGCATGGCTAACGCCTGAAATTAGTCACTTCAGTACTCAGTGGCATAGTGCGCTGGCATGGTGGTCGTTACCGGCAATATTGGCGCTGCTTTGTTGGTGGTCGATCGGGCGCCATATTTCTCCGCCAGTGATAGCTAGCCAACCTCGGTCATTAAAATGGGTTTCAAGTCCAAGAGCCTGGTTGCTGGGCCTCTATTTTGGACTGATTAACGGCGGATATATGAGCCTGATTGCCTGGCTTCCGCCATTCTATATTCAGCTTGGATGGTTGCCTGGAGCCAGTGGCATTTTACTGGCTTTAATGACGGTAGGTCAGGTTTTCGGGGCATTATTGCTGCCGCTATTCATTCGAGGCTCCGATAGGCGTCCGCTGCTATTACTTACTTTGTTACTGCAGTTGATTGGCTTTGGTGGCTTTTTACTCGCTCCTACGCTTTTCCCTGTAGCTTGGGCTTTAGCCTGTGGAATCGGATTGGGTGGTGCTTTTCCTCTTTGTCTGATATTGGCATTAGAACACCATAAAGAGCCGCTATTAGCCGGACGGTTGGTGGCATTTATGCAAGGAATCGGCTTTTTATTGGCAGGGGCTACGCCTTATTTTTCCGGTGTTTTAAGAGATCTTACCGGCAGTTATCAGGCCGGTTGGCTACTGCACGGCGTGCTGGTGATTATCCTGATAGGGCTTACTCTACGGTTTAACCCTCGAAGTTATATAGACAAAATAGAACGCCGGAGAGCTTAATTTCCTCGTAGCCGTTGGTCAAATTTTAGCGGTCTTTGTTCCACAGATTCTAAGTATGCGATCAGCTCATGGTGGTGCGGATTAAGTATGGCATTATATTCTGCGGGTACGATAACCGAGGGAACCAGCAAGGCGACCGAGGAGTAGCTCTCTAACCAACTGTCGCCAATATCCATGGTTTCATCGGGTGCCGGATAATTCTGCCAATGTCGGCTTAATGACGAGCTGTCTAATTCGATAATTTGTTCGTCAGGAACGTCAATGGTCAGCATACTATAGCTATCCATTAGCTGGCTTTTTTGCAGATGAACCAGCATTTCTAGCATAGCTAAAGAGAGGCTCGATGCGACATAAATTGCGGCATAGCCGGGATGATTCCAGCGCCCGCCGTATTGCTCTGCTCCAAAGCCGGACCATGCAGAGCTGATGTGTTTGGTTTTAATAATTCGATAAAACCTCATGAAAACACACCGTGTTCCAGCCGGCCGATTAAGTTGGTGACTTCCAGTGCACCGGTTTCAGTGGCCAGCATTTCTTTTGGTGAATGATGGCCTAAGGTACTGGCCGACGTATTGAACCATTCGACGGCTGCCTTTTTGTCACCTTCAAACAGGGCAATGGCCGAATCCATAATCCGTACCAAACGAGCAACTCGCTCGCTCTCTTCCGGCTTTAGCCTGCCATGTTCTGTTTTGCGTCGGGCAAAGCTACGCTCATTGATTCCGGTGGCATTCAGAATATACATTTTTGATACGTCCAGTTCATCGTTGAGTCGAGTGATGATATCAATGGATAAACCTTTTTGAATGGCATTAATCAATTCAATTCCGCCACTTGCAGGCAACCCTGCACTTTGCCAAAGTTTTGGCTGTGCGTGATGCGTTGATTCTGTGAGCCTGTATTGGGATTTGTTAGTCATCATGTTTTATCTCTCTGTTTTATCTGACAGCTGTCATTACTATAGCATGACAGTTGTCAGGTGCTGAGTAATAAATAGACAATTAATTATTCAATTAAAGATATGTGGGGGTTATGAATCTGATAACGGGTAAAAGTTCAGCGTATTCAATAACGCCATGTAATGCTAAATACCACAAGGGATTTGACTCTCATATGGAAGGTTATAGCGGTAATTTAGGGGTGAAAGTCAGCTTCTGATTGGTAGATTAAATAAACACGGCGCAATTTATTCCGCCGTGTTTATACCTGTCATACTTCAAGCTGCATCTTTGTTGGCTGCATTTACTCACCCGAATCACTTACCTGAGCAAGCTCATCGGGACTATTCGGCCCATCCATGGGCCTCACCTCTCCGAGGCTGCTGTTTGCCGCCGCGATGCAACTCGAATTATTTTGGCTATATTTCTATCGTAAAAACTCATTATGTTATTGCGCATTTTTAGTTTGTTTATATTCTTATTTTTAACCCAATCATTGAATTCTTATACCGTCGTATGAATGCGATGATATTTTTTGAAAAATAGCGGCTGTTTTTGTATTTTTCTTTATTTTCCATTATTGGTTGTTTTTAATTTATTGATAACTAATGATAATTTTAGTTATATTAAATGATAATCACTATCATTTAAATGAAGTGAAATAATTTTAAAGGCGCGTGTTTCATATTAATAAAACAATCTGATGGAATACGTATATATAGGTATTAATAATTGATTGTTATCAACTGTTGGCATAAATAAATTCCCTATACTCATTTTATTTATGTGAGCAGCCTTATGAAAAATAACGATAACAATACCACTGAATCAAAAGAATTCAGCCAATTCACCATTAATAGGCGCCAGTTTTTACAAACAGGTACGGCGCTTGTTACCCTCCCTTTTATTACTTCAAAATCGATAGCCGCTGATACTGCTGATTCGAAAACAGGATTACCCGACCTTGGTGAGGAAGAGCGGGTAGTTCAAACCTGTAGTACCTTTGACTGTGGGGGTAAATGTGATATTCGGGCCCATGTAAAGCAGGGCACCGTGGTACGTATTAGCTCCCGGCCAGAAGGTGCATTAGATCCTGAAATGCCGGTGATGCGAGCCTGCGTTCGTGGGCGCGGGTACCGTAAGTTTGTTTATCATCCTAATCGGCTTAAATATCCCATGTTACGGGTGGGGAAACGCGGAGAAGGGAAATTTAAGCAAATCAGTTGGGATGATGCCACCACTCTGATTGCTGAGAAGATGAAACAAATTACCGCCCAACATGGTCCGGCATCGCGCTTTGTTCATACTGCAACCGGTGTTTCAGGCGGTGCTTTCTCGGGTAATACAATGGTAAAGCGGCTGCTTAACTTAACCGGCGGATACCTGAGATATTACCACTCTGTAAGCATGGGGAATACGGCAGCGGCAACGCCTTATACCTATGGTACAGCCGCATCCGGCAGTTCCCTGGATACCTTACTCGACACCAAGTTGGTGATTTTGTGGGGGCATAATCCGACTGAAACTATTTTCGGCCATACTAACCACTTCTATCAGCAGATGAAGAAAAACGGCACGCGTTTTATTGTGGTGGATCCCCGCTATTCGGATTCAGCCATTAGCTTTGCCGATCAATGGATTCCGTTATTACCGACAACGGACAATGCGCTGATGGACGCCATGATGTACGTAATCGTCACTGAAGGGCTGCATGATAAAGCCTTTATCGACCGCTACACGCTGGGCTTTGATGAATCAAGTATGCCTGAAGGCGTAGCTGAAAATGAATCTTTAATCAGCTACCTGACCGGTAAGAAAGATGGCGTACTGAAAACCCCGGAATGGGCTGAAAAAATCACTAAAGTGCCTGCTCAAACTATTCGTCAACTAGCCCGGAATTACGCAACCACTAAACCGGCCGCCCTGATTCAAGGCTGGGGACCACAGCGACACAACTGCGGCGAGCGCAGCGCCCGTGGTTCAACGCTATTGGCAACCATTACCGGCAACGTAGGGGTTAAAGGCGGGTGGGCCGGAGGATACGGTGGTATTGCCAGCCGTAAGTTTATGACCGGCGTTGAGCAAGGGGATAATCCGGTTAAAGCCAGAATTTCTATTATGAACTGGATGCAGGCCGTTGATGATGCGTCTAAAGTCAGGCCGGAAGACGGGCTGAAAGACGCCGATAAATTAGATACCAATATCAAGATGATATTCTCACTGGCCGGTAACTATATGGCTAATCAGAACCCGGATATCAATCAGGCGGTTAAACTGCTGGAAGATGAATCTAAGGTGGAGTTTATTGTTGCCAGCGATCTCTATCTGACGCCAAGTGCTAAATATGCCGATCTTTTGCTACCTGAAACCAGCTTTATGGAACGCTGGAATATTGGCGAAACCTGGGGAACGGGCAGCTATTTTATGCTGTCGGAAAAGCTTATCGAACCTGACTTCCAACGCCGGTCTGATTATGAATGGCTGCGGGAAGTGGCGGAAAAACTGGGCGTCGAACCCGCATTCAGTGAAGGTCGTGATGAGAAGCAATGGATAGAATTGATTGTTGAACAAACCCGTTTGGCGATGCCGGATGAAAACCTGCCGACCTTTGAACAGCTACTCAAACAGCGCCAGCACCTGTTTAAAAGTCAGCCTCACGTTGCTTTTGCAAAAAACATCAGCGATCCGGCTAATCATCCGTTCCCGACGCCGTCCGGCAAAATTGAGATTTTCTCCCAGCGCCTGTATGACATGAATAACCCTGAAATTCCCGCGCTTTCTCATTACGTGCCGGCCCATGAAGGCCCGGAAGATGCCCTGAAGGATAAGTACCCGCTACAAATGATTACCTGGAAAGGAAAGCATCGGGCTAACTCAACGCAGTATGCCAATCCGTGGCTACAGGAGGTACATCTGCAGACCCTTTGGATGAACCCGGCAGATGCCGAGCGAAGATCGCTGGCTGAAGGTGATGAAGTCCGAATTTATAACGACCGGGGTGTGAGCATTATTCCTGTGGAAATTACCCCCAGAGTTATGCCCGGCGTGGTTGCTATGCGAGCCGGTGCCTGGTGGAGCCCGGACAAAGACGGAGTCGATCGCGGTGGCTGCCCTAATGTTCTGACATCGGCCCGAATTACAGCGCTGGCTAAGGGAAATTCCCATCAGACATTACTGGTTGAGGTGAAAAAAGCATGATGAAATTTGTTGAAATTAAACCGGTCAGTCATCAACAGCTGGGCTTCTTTATTGATTCTTCACTCTGCTCCGGCTGTAAAGCCTGTCAGGTTGCCTGCAAAGATAAGAACGATCTTGAGGTCGGGCGACGCTTTCGGCGGGTGTATGAACTTCACGGCGGCGGCTTTATTGATAACGGGCAGGGCGGATACCTGAACAATGTTTATGCCTATAACTTATCTATCTCCTGTAATCACTGCGACGATCCGGCCTGTGTGAAGCACTGTCCGACGACTGCAATGCATAAGCGCGAAGGCGACGGCATTGTGATGGTCAATACGGATAAATGTATTGGCTGTGGATATTGCTCATGGGCCTGTCCTTATGGTGCTCCTCAAATGAATACCCAGGCCGGCCAGATGTCGAAATGCGACTTCTGCGTTGACCTACAGGCTAAAGGTGAGCAACCGGTATGTGTGGCAACCTGCCCGCTGGGGGCGATTAAATATGGCCCGATCGCAGCGTTAAGGGCTCAATATGGCTCATTAAGTGATGTTCAGGGGTTACCTGGGTCAACAATAACGCATCCGAACCTGGTGGTTAAAGCGCATTCCGGTGCAGAAGTAGGGAGTAAATAGACATGCATGAATGGCCACTTATCGCTTTTACGTTGTTGATTCAGGCTTCAGTCGGGACCATCCTGCTGGCAGGGCTGTTTGGCTGTTGGATCAATAAAACCGGCGGAGAAGCTCTGAGCTTCCAGCTAGTCCGCCCGGTATTACTGCTTACCTGCCTGATGACCGGCATCGGTTTGTTATTCTCCGTTGCCCATTTAGGCTACCCGATAAATGCTGTTAACTCGATTCGCCACGCGGGAAGTTCATGGCTCAGCAGGGAGATTATCTTTACCGGCACCTTCTTTGGCGTCATCTGCCTGGTGACTTTGCGTACCTTGATGACCAAGCGGGTGTTTCCGACCTTACTGCTGATTGCCGCAATCGTTGGTTTGATTGACATCTTTTGTATGGCTGAGGTTTATCGTCACACCATGGTCGCCACCTGGGCACATATCAATACTCAATTTACCTTTTTCGGTTCGATACTGACATTGGGGGGCTGTATTAGCCTATTGTTGATGGCTCCTCGGGTTAAAGGTCAGCTCAGTGATGCACTTAGCTTTAAAATAGTGTTCGTTGCCGCGCTGTTTATTGGCATTGGCATGATTGGTCGTTTAGTCGTTCTGCCTTGTTATATCAGCGCATTACCTACGTTATCTTTGGCCGGCGGTGTCACTTTCCCGATTGATGCTGTCGCTCAGTTTAATCAGTCAGCCGGTTTACGTTTGTCAGGATGGCTGATGGGATTATTCGGACTATTGCTGGTTGTACTGGCTATCTACCAAGGGCGCAGTCAGGTTGTGGCTAAATATGCCGAGATGCTGGTTTTTGGCAGTTTAGTGACGATTATCGCTGAGATTATTGCGCGTTATAGCTTCTTTCTAATTAGCTAAGTTTAATCTGGTATTTATTATTCGAAATATTAACGTCTGTTTGAGTTAATATTTCGGAATGTATTTATTTATATAGCGGTTGTTGTTTTTATATACCTTTATCGGTGTTGATATACATTAATATCCTCGATCTTCTCTCGCGATAAATATTATTGTCGTCATAACTCTTTGTCGGTACTCACTAAAGTCTCAATCACATAAAATCAGTAACATCCACTAATTATTTTAATTGTGAGTATAAGTTAACTAATTAAATAATCTAAATAAATTAACAATTTATCAATGGGTTTAAATATTTATTCTATGCCTGAATCCGTTGATGTAGATCATTCAACGTCGCTATCAATTAATTGTATTATCACTCCACATAATAAATAGAATTTTTTTATATCTTATTGTTATTACCATGAGGGTAATGTCGATGCACACAAAAAAAATACCTCAAGCGGGAAATGTAACCCGACGGGAATTTATTCAAACTTCAGTTGCTGTAACAGGCGCCGCTGCCGTTGCCGGGTCTATCACGCTACCATTTGCTGCCAGCGCAACCACTGCGCCGGCAACTGATGCTAGTGAAACCTATAGCTACAGCGCCTGTTTAGTTAACTGTGGTAGCCGCTGTCCGTTAAAGGTTCATGTGAAAGAAGGTGTGATTACCAAAATCGCCACAGAAACGATTTATGATGATTCCGTATTCGGCGAGCATCAGATTCGTCCTTGCCTACGGGGCCGTTCTGTCCGCTGGAGAACCTATAATCCTGACCGGATAAAATATCCGATGCTGCGCACCGGAAAACGCGGTGAAGGTAAATTCAAGCGCATTAGCTGGGATGAGGCCACAACCATTGTGGCGGATAAGCTAAAGCAAACCATTGAGAAGCACGGTAACGAAGCTATCTATTATCAATACGGTAGCGGAACTACCGGAGCAAACTTACAGGGCCGAAATGCCTGTAAACGTTTGCTAAGCCAAGTTGGCGGATTCCTTGACCAACACGGAACCTATTCAACGGCTCAGATTAATACCGTGATGCCTTATATCTATGGCGGCGTGAGCGAAAGCCTGCTGTCAGAAATTAAGAACTCCGATCTGGTGGTAATGTTTGGTCATAATCTGGCTGAAACCCGAATGTCCGGCGGCGGTCAGTTTTATGAAACCCTGCATGCTCTGGAGCAGAGCAAGGCCCGAGTCATCATTATTGACCCGCGTATGACAGACAGCGTGACTACGCTGGATGCCGAGTGGGTACCGATTTATCCGGGTACTGATGGCGCATTGGTTGCGGCGCTGGGCTACGTGTTGATTAAGGAAAATCTGACTGATGAAGATTTCCTTAAGCAGTATTGCGTGGGTTGGGATGCAACAACGCTGCCTGAATCAGCACCGGCAAACGCATCATATAAAGATTATATTCTGGGTAATGGCGACGACGCGACGCCAAAAACGCCGGCCTGGGCAAGTGAAATTACCGGCATTTCAGAAACCCGTATTATTCAACTGGCTCGTGAAATTGGTAATGCCAGAGCGGCATGGATCTCTCAGGGCTGGGGCTTACAGCGTACCGCCAACGGTGAGCAAGCTTCCCGTGCAGTGATGATGTTGCCACTGATGACCGGCAATATCGGTAAAGCCGGTACTAACACCGGTGCATGGGGCGGAAACGTTAAGTATTCGGTGCCGGGCTTTGCTATCCCTAATCCGGTAAAAACGGTTATTCCATGCTTTATGTGGACCGACGCTATATTTCGCGGTACCGAGATGACCGCCAAGAATGCCCACGTTCTTGGTAAAGAGCGGCTGGATACTAACATCAAGTTCCTGTGGAACTACGCCAGTAACGTGATGTTAAACCAACACTCTGACTCCAATAAAACCCATACTATTTTACAAGACGAATCCATGTGTGAGTTCGTTTTAGTATGGGAAACCCATATGACGGCCAGCGCCAAGTATGCGGACCTGCTATTACCTGATGTAACCTCTGTGGAGTCTAACGACCTGATCGATAACTCCTATGCCAGCGGTGCCTATCACTACTTTACTCGTCTGCAAAATGCCATTGAGCCTCTTTGGGAAAGCCGCCAGTCTTATGACGTATTGGCAGAGATCGCCGGTAAAATGGGGATCCGCGATACCTTTACGGAAGGGCGCACTCACGAGCAATGGATTGAGTTTTGTTATAACAAAATGCGTGAAAAGAATCCGTCGTTACCAACCTTTGCTGAAACTAACGGTAAAGGCATCATTGACCGCATTTTGGCTGACAGCAGCAAGCATATCGCGCTGAAGGATTATCGTGATAATCCACAGGCCAACCCGCTGAAAACTCAGTCAGGTAAAATTGAAATTTATTCTGAAGCTCTGGCGCAAAAAGGCCAAGAGTGGATCCTGACCGAGGGCGATCGCATTCCGGCGGTGGCTGAATATTGCCCGACCTTTGAAGGCGTCAGTGATACCGAAATGCTGAAAACCTATCCGTTACAGATGATTGGTTTCCACACTAAAGGTCATACCCACTCAACCTATTATTCGGTCGCGATGTTACGCGAAGCGGTACCGCATATGGCGTGGATGAATCCGGTCGATGCACAAGCTCGCGGGCTAAAATCCGGTGATATGGCTGAGATTTTCAACGGTCGTGGCCGTATTCGTATCGCTGTCAAAATTACCGAACGGATTTTACCGGGCGTAATCGGTGTACCTCAGGGGGCATGGCGTAATACCAATCAGGAAGGCATCGATGTGGGCGGGTGTATCAATACCTTAACCACTCAGCGTCCTTCGCCGTTGGCCAAAGGCAACCCTCAACACACCAACCTCGTTGACGTAAAACGTGCATAAGGAGACAGTGATGAAACAATATGGTTTTTATGTGGATAGCTCCAAATGCACTGGCTGTAAGACCTGTCAGATCAGCTGCAAAGACGAGAAAAATTTAGAACTGGGTCCTAAGTTCCGCCGGGTTTATGAGTATGGCGGCGGTAGCTGGGCCAAACAGGGTAATATTTGGAACCAGAACGTGTTCAACTATTATCTGTCAATTGCCTGTAACCACTGTTCTGAGCCGACCTGCGTTGCCGGTTGTCCGACCGGAGCTATGCATAAACGTGCAGAAGATGGTTTAGTGGTGGTTAACCAAGATACCTGCGTCGGTTGCCGGTACTGTGAAATGCGCTGTCCGTATGGTGCACCGCAGTTTGATGCCACCAATAATGTGATGACCAAGTGCGATGGTTGCTATCAGCGAGTGGCTGAAGGTAAAAAGCCAGTATGCGTAGAGTCTTGTCCACAGCGCGCTCTGGATTTTGATGACATTACGTTGCTACGTGAAAAATATGGCAATGAAGATGCGATTGCACCGTTACCGGACCCTAAGCTGACCAAGCCTAATCTGGTGATTAAAGCGCATCGGGATGCTAAACCTACGGGTGATACATCCGGTCATATTCAGAATCCGGCGGAGGTCTAAAATGCATGAATTACCGTTAGTATTTTTCACCGTATTTGGTCAGAGTGCCGTAGGCCTGCTGTTACTGACGCTGATTAGCGATCGGTGTGGTTTGACTGAGCAACCTCTGTTAAAACGTGCCAGTTTATTGGCTTTCGGCCTGATGGGTATCGGTTTACTTATTGGTACTCTGCACGTCGGGCAGCCGCTGCGGGCGATGAATATGTTATCCGGCCTTGGCCGCTCACCGATGAGCAATGAGATTCTGCTCAGCGGTGCGTTCTTCGGGCTGCTGTGCTGTACGGTTTTCTTCACCTCAGTGAAGAAAAATACCGGTCTGGCTAATATCTTCAATGGTGTGACTATTCTGGTCGGTTTGGCTTTCGCCTGGTCTATCACTCAGGTTTATCAACTGGAAACCGTTGATAACTGGAATACCGTGCATACCTCATTACAAATGTGGTTAACGGTTCTGATCGGCGGTGGAGCCTGTGCGGTATTAGTTGGCGCCCGTCGCGCTGGCGGTGTGTTGTTACTGATTGGCGGAATCATCAGCCTGATAGCCAAGCCGGATTATTTAGGCTTAGTGAATCAAATTTCTCCTCAACTGGCTTCTGCCCAGAACTTATTCTGGAGCGTACAGATTTTCTGTCTGTCGCTGGCGGTGCTGATTGGTGCGATAGCGTTGATTAAAAAGCAAAGCTGTGGCTCAATTCTGTTCTGTGGCGCAGTGGCCGTAGTGATTGGTGAACTGGCAGGCCGGATTGCATTCTATAACCTTTGGGCTGTAGCCATGTAATTTGGCTATCTCCGGCCAACCCCATCGTTCGGGCTGGCCGGATATTATTTTCTCTGAGAAGGCTATTTTTTTGACTCTGCTAAATACTACCGTTCCCCGTATTTTGGGTGCCTGTTTTTATTATCCTCCGCATTCAGACGGGGTTCAGCGCCTAATATTGACACTGCCTGAACTGGCGGATCTCTTTCCGTGGCCGGACGCTGATGCTGTTCGTAAGGCCTGTTCAAGCATCCATCAAATTGATCCTGAGTCACTGGTTTACGATTATTCGATACTGTTTGAAGGGCAGGGGGTTATGCCGGCTCCGCCGTGGAGTTCTGTCTATTTAGAACGGGAAAACTTATTGATGGGCGAATCGACTTTAGCCTATCGTGATTTCCTTGCCAGTCAAGGCATGGTCACGGATACGCAAAACCCGGAGCCTGACGACCATTTTGGCCTGATGCTGATGGCTTTCGCCTATCTGATTGAAGCGGATAAGCCGGAGTCTGCTGCCCGCTTAATCAGCGAGTATTTGCTGCCCTGGGCTGAGCGCTATCTTGAATTGGTGAAACAAACCGAAACTGAGCAGCCGTTTTATCCTGTGCTGGCAGACGTTGCTACGGTTTACTTAAGCCGCCTGAAAGAGCAGATGAATCTTCAGGTCAGCCCTGCAGTTCTCCATCTCTGATGAAAGATCAACGCTACTATAAAGCCTATCTGGAACACCGGACGATTAGCCGCAGGGGCTTATTGCGCGGTATTTTCAAAGGTGCAGGTAGCGTTCCTCCAGCAGACCAAGCCATAAACAGCCTGTGCGTGGCTACGGTCATTCGACCTCCTGGCGCTGTTAGCGAAGCGCTGTTTAACAAAACCTGTACCGGCTGTGCCGATTGCATATCAGCCTGTCCTGAAGGGGTGATAGTCCTCAAGGAACAACGCCCTGAGTTGGACTTTCTCTCCAGCTACTGCAGTCGTTGCGATGCCTGTATTCAGGCCTGTTCTGTCGGGGCTCTGCAAAAGAGTGAGTTTCAGATTAATGCTCGCCCGGCCCTGAATAATCCCTGCCAGAATACCTATATGTACTGTGATAGCTGTGCCGATCGCTGCCAGAAAAAGGCGATACGGTGGCAGAGTAATACGCCGCCGGTTATCCAAAATGCTGACTGTGACGGCTGTGGTGAGTGTGCTTTTGTTTGCCCGGTCAATGCCCTTGAGATGTCAGTAACCCTCGCTCCGGCGACCTAAAATAATTTTTTAACTTTTCATCATACCGGCAGCAGGAGCCCACTAGGTTATTGATACCCCGGCGCAACTGCCTGAGGTAGTGATAGATATTGATCGTCGAATCGGGCGCGATGAACGCCCTTAAGCTGCCATCAGGCGGGAGATTTAGCTGTCTGCCGCCTGAGTCATGAGCGGGTTAGCCGCCAATTTGCACGTGTTCTGGTTGGCCGAATTTATCCTGACCGACCTGTTTTTTCAAATACTCAAGTACCGCATTAGCCGCCGCGTCGTTGCTATATACATCCATATTATTCCAGCTTTCAACGTCATAATAGCTCTGGCTTTTCAGGCTGCCTGACGAGTCAAAATTCTGTGTAAGCAGGGCATTGGCAGCAACTTTCTCTGGGATCATGACGTAGTAAGTTATCGCGGTACAGGATACACCGCCACAGTGCTCGGCTGAGGTGCTCTGTTTTTCCCGATAAACGATATAGTCAGTACCAAGACGGTTTTCCATTCTTATTGATGCCTTATCAATTAACAGGCCACCGGCGGTCCCGTCTTTAAAAACCTGAACCCACTGGGGCTTTTCACTTACCGTCGGAAACGGAATGGTGGAGAAATTATTTACATCATTTTTCGAAATGCCGGAGGCGGCAATAGCGACACCCGGCAGAACGCTCAGGGATAAGGCGAGTAACAACGTTTTTATTTCAGCTTTCATTTTTCACCACTAAGTCAATTTAATGAGAGATATCGATCCTTGGAGTGTCTATTTATATCATGTTCGTAGGACAGATAGCAGGATAACTCGGTTTAAGAAAATATTTTTTGTAGCTTTTTTAGGCTCTCCGCCTATAAACGCTTTATCCTTTCGTTTGTATTTATCAACGGTTTGATTTTCTCAAGGCCAGCGTCATTATTGCCCGTGGGGAACCAAACTGAACATTGGCGATAAACCGATGCTAATCATTAGGTTTATTGTGGCTAATCGTTATAATCACAGCAGAGTTTCAATATGTGCGGGGCAGGATATGAGATTACAGGGAGTATGGCGCTATGGCTTGGTGGGGCTTTTACTGCTGTTAACCGGCTGTCATAGTCTGATTAATCAGCACTATGCTTATACCCTCCCTCAGCACAGCGGACAGGTTAATCTGTCGGGGCTGAATCAGCCGGTCAGCGTCGGCTACAACGAGTTTGGCGTTCCGCTGATTAAAGGCCAGAATTTGGATGACGTTTATCTTATCTGGGGCTATCTGCACGCCTCCGAGCGCATCAATCATATGGTTCTGATGCGTCTTACGGCTGAAGGCCGACTAGCTGAATATATGGGGGAGAGTGCCCTCAGCATTGACAGCTTTATGCGTAAAATGCGTTTTCGACAGGCGGCGGAAAAGCTTTATCAGCAAACCAGTGAAGAAAATCGCCGCTATCTGCAAGCCTACGCCCGCGGAGTCAATCTATGGCTAAACAGCCATCAGGACAAACTGCCGATGGATCTGGCGGCGGCTGACTATCAGGTTCCGCCTTGGCTCCCGACTGATGCAATCTTGATTCTTTCGCTGGCTAATTTTGGTCTGGCGGGCAATTTGCATGAAGAGATCGATAGCCTGATTATTGCTCAGCAGCTGGGCGCTGAACGACTTCCGTGGCTGTTTCCCGTCTATCCTGATGAACCTCTTCCTCACGACGAAGCCCGTAAACTACAGGGGCTTAATTTAGCGCCGCTACAGCAAGAGGCTGAACAGCTGAAGCTGGTAAGCCAGTCCTTGAATAATATTCACCTTCATGACGTTATGGCCTCCAATAACTGGGCAGTAACGCCGGATCTGACTGAGAACGGCGGGACTCTGCTGGCTAACGATACCCATCTGCCCATCGGATTACCGTCGCTGTGGAGCATGGTTCAAATAGAGACCCCGGAGTGGCAGGTAGCGGGGGCTTCTATCCCCGGTATTCCTGCGATTGTGCTGGGGGCTACTCCGCATCTTGGCTGGGGCTATACCATGGTTATAGCTGATAATCAGGATCTGTTTCTGGAACAGCTGCGTTCGTCAGATCGGGGGCCGGAATATCTGTATAAAGGCCAATGGCTGCCGGTTAAACAAACCAAAGAAATCTTTCACGTTAAGGGGGCTGCGGACGTAAGCGAAAATCTGTATGAAACCCGGCACGGTATTTTGCTGAATGAATCGCTGAAAAACCGCAGCTACCTGCTACAGCCGCTGACGGTTGAATCCCGTTACGGTATTGCGCTAAGCACGCTTTCACCGTTAGCAAATGACAACAGTATTAATGCGCTGATGGCGATTCCTCATCAACGCCGGGTGCCTCAGGCGATGGCGTTGGCCCGCCAAATTAACGTTATTTCCGTCAATATGCTATTAGCGGATAAGCAGCAGATAGGCTGGCAGCTTACCGGCAGCTATCCGCAGCGCAAAAAGGGCGTGGGGTTATTTCCCTCTCCGGGCTGGAACGGCGAGTATGACTGGCTAGGCAGCGTGTCGGAGAAGCAGTATCCGTCGGCGCTAAAAACCGAGCAGGGTTGGTTAGCCAGCGCGAATAATCGGGTGGTTGAGAAAGGCTTTCCGATTAACTTCTCCCAGACTTGGGCGCATCCGGAACGTTTTGAGCGCATAGCAACGCTGCTCGGTGAAACCAACCGGCATAACTTTTCGACCACTAAACGGATGCAGTACGATCGGTTGGATCCGATGGTAGCCAAACTGCAAACCTATCTGGCCGATCCTGCATTGCGTCAGGCGATGGCTAATCTGCCACAGCCGGAGCAGCAGCGGGCTACTCTGGCTCATGCCCGACTGATGGAGTTTGACGGGGTACTGAAGGCGGATAGCGCAGCGGCGGCGCTGTATAATCTGTTTCTGACGCAGTTTAACCATCAGCTGTTTGCCGATGCTTTTGCTGAACATCCACAGGCGTGGAATGCCTTCGTTGAAAGCGCTAAATCGTACTCAGCTATGGCCGATCATCTGCTGCAGGACGATAGCCAAATTAGTGCCAGCCCGTTTTGGAATAAGGCCGACCCTGTTCGCAGCGGTAAAGCCAATATTATTGCCTACTCGCTGGCTGCGGCCCAGAAAGAAGGGGAGAAGCTGCTTGGAGTCGACTACTCCGGCTGGCAATGGGGAAAACTGCATACCTATAAGTGGAATAGCCTGTCATCACAGGTAGCCGCTTACTTACCCGAAGAACAGCAGAAAATGATTGCCCGCCTTGATAGCTATCTGAATCGGGGCCCTTATCCTGCGGGTGGCAATATTAATACTATCAATATTGCCAGCTACAGCATGGGGAAGAATTTCGACACTCTGTTGATTCCCTCTATGCGGCTGATTGTTGATTTCAGTCAGAAGGATCCGGTGTGGGTAATGAACAATGCGGGCCAATCCGCTAATCCGGCCAGTCCGCACTATGCGGATAATATTAATGGCTGGCTGGAAGGGGAGTATCAAAACTTACCGTTTAGTCAAAGTGGTCAGCAACGGGAATATGGTGATAACCGGCTGTGTTTCTTACCTGAATCGGCTGCCGGAGTATCATGTCCTTAATTTCGCTGTTTGAGCGCTTTACCCCGATTGAGCCGGAGGTTTCTCGCCAGCTCGATATGCTGCGAGGCTTCAGCACCGCGATGGTGCTGTTTTGCCATGCCTATTTGCTGTTTCTCTATCCGGTGTGGCCGGCGATTATGCTGCCGGTCTATCTGTTTGCTCACGCTTGGGTGATGTCGCTGTTTGTTCTCAGCGGTTTTTTAATCTGCAAATCAGCCTGCTATAACATCCAGCAGAATCACCAATTTAACCTGAAGCGGTATGCATTTTCCCGCATAAACCGGATTGCCCCGCCGTTCTACTTCGGTTGTGCAGTGCTGCTACTCATTTATCTGATATCGCCGTGGTTTTTCGCCAGCGGCAGCCGTGAGTTAGCGGTGATTAGCGACACCATGAGTCAGGCCAAAATGGTGCTGGACGCAAAAAGCTTCGGCGGCGTTCTGCTGTTTATGAACGGGTTTCTAACCGAAACGCCGGCCAGTAACTTCTCTTTCTGGTCGCTGCCGTTTGAAGTCTGGTTCTACGTGCTGTTCGGGCTGATGCTCTGGCCGAAAAACCGCATCGCCATGGTTGCCGCGGTCGTATTGCTGATTGTCTTAAGCCTGCTTAATTACGCCTTTTGGTTTTATACTCTTACCTGGTGCGGCGGAGCGGCAGCCGCTCTGTTGCATAGCCATCAGCGGCGGCTGAAATCCACTGTACTGATGGCCATTGTGGCAATAGGCTGCCTGATGTTATTGGCCCTGGCTGCCGCCGGTTGGTTTTTACTGCCCGCCAGCGTAGATAAACAGAAGCTACTGTTAACCTTATTCGGCACCCTGTGCGGCATTGGCTTTTGCCTGCTGTTTTATAAAATGAGTTTTCAGCAATGGCGTATTCGCCTGCCCGGCTATCGCTTAGCCAGAAGCTCGTACAGTATCTATATCCTGCATTTTCCTTTGCTGCTGTTTATCTATGGCATCGTGCAGCCTTATATCTATCACAGCCCCTTGGTGTTGCTGGCTTCTACGCTGGTTATTGCCTGTCTGGTGATGTTAATCGGGCTGGTGGCGGGGCGGTATATTGAGCGGTTGAAGGTTTTTTCGTGAGGTTGGGGGCTTAAAATTGGTTACTGGTTGTCATCGGTTTTTAGTACATAAGGCTGAAATTTGCCCATAAATTTTTTGGAAGTCTTTTAGGGCAGCAACTGCATTGTTTAAATCTTCTTTGTCCTTTGTTTCTACGTAGTGGTGCGCAATTGAATAAAAAGGCATTACGCTCATTACTAATTTATTACCTAAATATGCAGGATTACTTTCGCTGACATCTTTATATTTAGAGTGGATTTTCATTAATTTGGTTAGGCGCGGTGTAAAATTAGATTCAGACCATTTTTCAAAATCCTCAAGTGATGCTGTGGCTTCCCATAGGTCTTTACCATCTTTTGATTCAGATGCTTTACTTATATCTTGTATTAAATAGCTTGAGTTTATAGCCATGTTCATTGCTGCGATGCAATCTTGTTGGTGGCTAGCAACAGTTATTATCGGAAATGTTAATAAAACAACGCCTAGAATTTTTTTCATATAGTCCCTTATTTAAATGACTTCTAGCAAATCATAACTATTATTACTAATAGAAATCATATCATTCCCGCCGCACTCAAATGAAATTTTCAGCCCGCTACTGTTAACATGGAACCGCTTAAACCTTCATTTTACCTAACGAGCCTAGCGACACGCCAGTTTCATTGATAGGTGTTTCGTTTTCTTTGGTGATCAATAAAGTTGTGTGGACGTGATGTGGGCAATTGGCTTTAGACAACAAAAAGCCCACTTGATAAAGTGGGCTTAACTATCTGTATTTACTACTAAAATTTGGTGGCCCCTGCTGGACTTGAACCAGCGACCAAGCGATTATGAGAAGGGTGTAAGCAATATAAAAATCAATAAGTTATAGCAATTACAATAACTTAAATCATGATTGAAGGGGGTTTATGAATGGTTATTAGTGGTGGCTATCGCCATTTTATCGCCATTCTCTAGAGGGTTCAGTTTTACCACATCTTCTAAATGGTCAGGCGCAAAATGTGCATAGCGCATTGTCATTGTGATATCTCTATGCCCTAACACGCGCTGAAGAACTAAGATATTTCCACCACCCATCATGAAGTGGCTAGCGAAGGTATGGCGAAGTACGTGCGACAGTTGCCCGGCAGGTAGTTCTATACCCGTTCTTTTTAATGCAGACCTGAATGCATCATAGCATCTGATGAACAACCGGCCATTTTTCTTAGGTATGCTTTTGTATAGTTCTTGGGAAATTGGTATTGATCTGTTTCGCTTCCCTTTAGTTTTAACAAAGGTCACTCTAAACTCTGTCAGGTTTGCGCCTGTTAGATCTTCCGCTTCACCCCATCGCGCCCCAGTAGCCAACGCAATTTTCACTACCGTTAGTAAGTCTTTAGACTGACTTTTAGCACACTCACTTAAAAGCGCTTGAATTTGGTCATGGTTTAAAAATGCCATTTCCTGTTCATTCGTTCGGAACTCTCGAACGTCTTTTAATGGGTTGTCATAACCCCATTCACCTAGCCGCCGTAACTCATTAAACATAGCCCTTAAATATGAAAGTTCTAGATTTAATGTTCTAGGGGCCACCATGGTTACCCGTGGGGTTCTTGCGTGTTCTCCCTGTAACCTAAGCTCCCGATATTTTGAGAAATCGCGGGCAGAGAATGAGACTGCCGGAGGATTGCCGAGAACTTTACATATATGAAGCATCGCCCCATGCCTTCTAAGTCCATCGGCCAAGGTACGGCCATGCGCGTTATACCAAAGTTCGACAATATCGGTCAGTGTCCTTTTATCTTCTTTCTCACCTAACCACGGCTTATCATTGACCTGATCCATTATGTGACTTTCATAGGCCATAGCTTCGCTTTTGGTCGGGAACTGTTTGCGGAGTCTCCGACCATTTGCGCCGTGGGGGTAGCATTCACATAGCCATTTTCCTGATGATAATTTTCTAACAGCCATATTGACTATTGTCCCGAATTCCAAAAGGATGGGTTAAAAATAGTGTTAACTTCAAATAGTGAGCTTTTTACAGCCTCATACAAAGGGTAGAGGGCATTGTCTGCAGTGAATGGATAAACATCAACAACCACTCCTAGATGATTATATTTCACAATAGATAGTCGAAATAATGAACCTAAAAATGTTGTATCATTTTCGCTGTCATATAAAGTCTGTCTTTGTTCATATAAGGCAAATACAGTGCCGTTAAAATTAGCTTCATAATAATATGGGATATAATTCTCTGTTTTTTCAGTTATTATCCTTGGGGGGAATTTCATTTCCCACTTCAGCATATTATCTAATGTGAGTTTTAATAGGTTGCTAATAACAAAGTTTTCATCATTCATTTTAATATGTCCCATTCTTGATCTTTAATATAATGTTCAATGGCTTTTGATAGAGAATTAGCCTCATAATAAATATCAATTAATTCATTTCTGGTTTTCCCTCTTAAGTTTTTAGAACTATTAATCCATTCAGTTATTCTAGTTTTTAATTCTGAATTGACTTTCTGTGATATATTTTCAAATGTTGATTGTAAGCATGAAATTTTATTTAAAAAATCATCAGATTTTGTAATGTCATCATTTATAAATGGCCCCATGGCGTTGAGATCCTTTATCATGGATTTATAAAGAACAGGAAGCCTTGCTTTCTTCATAAATATATCTTTTACATGGGCTAAACGATATGCAATATAAATAGTAATAGCCACTCCAATTAAACTAACAATATCAGTTATAGAGCTAAGGGTAATAGTCATTTTAATATACCGTGGTTTTACTAAAAATTTTGGCTAAGAGCGTTACATCCTCAATCATACAATCAAACGGAATTTTTATCCCTCCGCCACTAATGCGGATTTTCTTTATTGGAATTCTAGCTAAATCATATACTCCAATTTTTCCTTCAATATCAATAAGCCATTTACCATCATCAATATTAGTAAATATTCTATCAACAATGTAAGTTGTATTATCTTCAGTAATGCATTGTGGTGACTGTAAACCACTCGGTAAAAATGACTTATCAAACATCAGAAAGTTACTTGCTGTTAGCTTGCCATCTAATAACGTAAATTTTTCAAGTGAGATTACATCTCTTCTACCATCCTCAAACATTACGCCTTCACCAGTTGCGAGCCATCGTAGAGAGGCTCCGGTTTCTAATGCGCATTGGATTACGTAATCAGCAGGGAAGCTATCCCGCGTGTATCTGTTGGCTAGTGTGCTACTGGTAATTCCAAGTTGTTCACATAATGATGTTTTAGTTTTAAATCCATACGCCACAACCATGCGATCTATTGCCGCTCGGCCACCATAATGAAACATAATTACTCCCAAAATGTGAGTTTATTTGATTGACTTAATCATTTTGAAAGATTATTGTTGCCTTGATTTCTCACAAAATGATGATAGAACCTCATTAACCCCAATTAATGAGATACAACCGGAGATAATGCCCTATGCGTCCAGTTATCGCAATTAGTATCACTTCGCCCTATGTCACTTTAGAAAAGTGGCTAGAAATGTCCGGCATGAAAGAACAGACCGCCCGCGACATGATTAAGCAAAATCGCATTCCAACAAAGCCAACTCCTAAGGGTAAAACGCGCTCACTTGTTGAAATCAACGTAGCCGCCATGACCGTTGAAGCTCTCAAGGGCTATGACGTTAATGTTAACGCCTAATAATATTGTCTGCTTTTAGGGGTTTTGAATATGTTTGATTCATTGATTAACAAACATTTTGATTCAGCTTGTCGTCGCTTCCATGGCGCACATAACGCAGAAGAACTAGCGCCACTGGTTAGCATTCGGGCGCAGGTACTCCGCAACAAGTTGAACCCAGACCAACCGCACCATTTAACTGCCGTTGAAGTAGTGCGGTTAACGGTTGTTACTGGTGACCGGTCATTGATTGATGGCTTATTAATGCAAGCCGGTTGCCTCCCATCTGTGCCTTATTCCTCAGTACCAGAAGATCTGGACATTCTGACATTAAACGCCGTTTCTTCTATCGGTGTTATTGCCGGTGAAGTGTCAGGCATAAAGAACGGCGAGCGGATTACCCAGACCCGCAAAAATAAGATTTTAGAGCGCGTGAGCTACGTCATCGCGTGTTCGTCAATGATTGCGATCTCTTTAGAGTCGCGCTTTCACTCCACGCCCAGCATTGCCGCCGCCATTGATATGGTTAGTTCGATCGGCATGATGCCGGGTTTATCTTGAGGTTATAACGATGCAACAAACATCATTAGCCCGGCTACTTGCGCGAGACCAATCCGGCATTAGTAATCCTGTTATAACGATTACACACGGTAAACGTTCAGAGGGTTGGTTAACTCTGCCGAGCGGCCGCACTGTGGCCCCGCGTCCATCCCTTATCACTTTTACCCCTGAACCAATAGTTTTTACTAATAGCTTAAAGATTCGCTTTGTTAAAAAGGCACGTCAGTGCGGTTTGGGCTTTCTGTTTATGAGTGGTGTCCGTCATGAATAAACTCACTGTTGTTTCAACTCCAAGCGCTAGATCGGCTGATGTATGGCTTTCAATATTGCGTCAGCAAGTTACCGGCAACCACAGCCGCGCCGGTGCGCTCTGGGATAAGTTAAAGCCTTATCAGCGTGACATGCTGATCTTTGCTGCTCGGCTGCCAAAGTCGGCCACTAAACGTTTATGGCGTGAATTTACGCGTGAAGACATGCGCGCAATTTACCGTGGCTTAAAACGTTTATTTATTTTAAAAGCAATATTCGACGGTTGCCCTGAATCAGATTTTATTCCTGCTGCTGATTGGGGCGGATTGAGTATTAATCCAAAAGAAATTAATCAAAGTAAAACTAATAACGTAGTTGCTGAGTTAAATAATAAAGCGGAGTTGTTAAATAAAATTCTGAATCACTAATTAATTAGTCTGGTTTTGTATGGCGTAAATCGTCAGGGATTCGTTTTATCTAAATTTGAGGTTTGTATGTTTGAGAATATTAAATTAATGCATGAGCACAATAACAGGGTCAATGCCGACCAGTTACAAGTGTTATTAAAAAATACCCGTAACGATGAGCGCAAGAATATTGCAACGTTAATGACTGTTAAGTTTGAGTTATTAGCGGCTCATATTCGCAATGAAAATATGACCGCTGCGCAGGTAGCGGATTTATTAAATCTTGAATCTGAGAAGATTAAATATGAGGTGTTAGAAAATGATAATTAAGAAATTAAATCGATTTGATTTCTTAACCTCTTTGAATGCGCATAGTGCTTACGCTCGGTTATCCTAGTCATGCTAATAAGTACGCCTTACCTGATTAACTATAGTGGAACTATAGGTAGTTCTGTTATGCCGGTCTTTTCTAAGAGAAAACCGGCTGATAGGTCAATTGGGTTTTTATTCATTCTTTGGGGCGTTCTTTGGAATATCTTGAATATTCAGTTCGCCTTTTTCTATAGCCGCTTTAATGGCCGGAATTGCAAAAACCGCATCATATCCCCGGAATGTAGCATCTGGTGCAATTATGTTGACCAAGCCCAGAGCGCTCAAAAATTCAGAGATTTCTACATAGTCGCCCAAGCCCCCGCCAGTAATCGAACGGTAAATAAAACCATCATGATAGATGGCGACAGGGTAAGGCATCATATCAACCTCTTCATCGTTCTCTTTCAGCCACTCTGTGATCTTTCCATCGTAATCAGGCCGCGAGCTATCGCGAGTGTATCTGTGTTCCATGTTAAGTACCTTTTGGTGGTGACGCTGTGAATTTTTCTTTCTCAAATATCATAACGGAAACATTGCCGCCGGGCCATCAATGGGCTTATCCGTGGAATGCTCCTCTGCCGCCAATATCGCGGCCAGATATTTCTACTTTTGATATTGAAGAAAAAGAAAAATTCATAGGGCGCTTATTGGCAGCTCGGAGCCGGGTGGCCGCATTCCCTAAATTTATACAAGCTCCAATTAATAAACGTATTGATGATATAGAGCGTAGCCAAGGCATTAAAAAAGCAAATGCACATTTGTTAAACCATGTCATTTTGCGAACCGCGCCCCGCCTTGAGCTGATTGCTGAGAAATACAAAATTAATCGAGATTCGTTTGTTACTGCTGAATTACGCCGTGATTTTAATAATCTTCCGGATATGGATAGTAAGCGCCGAGATGAATTAGCATTTAGGATTGCCGCCTATTTAAATATGGAAATGTCTTTGATTGCTGATGAAACGGCAGGGGAGCCACCTCACCGCGTAGCTTTTGAAACTTATAGCCGCATAGCCAATATAGCGAGAGCATTTAATCAAGTTCCACCAGGATTTTCATCTTGGGAAAAAGGCTCGTTAGAACCTGATGCCGCTATTTCGGCCTTATTTAGATTAACGTCCGAAAATTGGTGGCGTAGACGATTGAAGCGGTTTGCAGATCTCTGGCGTGAGCATTTGCAGATCGGGTTGGGGAATGTGAGTAAAAAAACCTCCGCTTATTGTAGCCGTACAACTCAATTTGAATGGAAGGAGCAGCGCAGGCGCACCCGTGAGTTTTTGGAGTCTATGCAACTGGAAGATGAAGAAGGCAACAGGATATCGTTAATAGAAAAATATGATGGCTCTAATGCTAACCCGGAGATCCGCCGCTGTGAAATGATGACCCGGATCCGTGGGTTTGAAAATGTCAGTTTGGAGTTGGGTTATGTAGCAGATTTTTATACTTTAACCGCCCCATCAAAATATCATGCTACAACATCAGCGGGGTATAAAAACAGAAAGTGGCAAGGAAGTAATCCGGCTGATACTCAGCGTTATTTGTGTGGGGTATGGGCAAAGATTCGAGCGAAATTAGCGCGTGATGGGTTGCCTATCTTTGGGATCCGGGTGGCCGAGCCGCACCATGACGGCACGCCTCACTGGCATATGCTTATATTTATGCGGCCATCTGATGTAGATGCTATCCGTTTGGTGATGCGTGGGCATGCCATGAGTGAGGATTTTGAAGAGCTACGCAGCGATAAGGCCAAGAAAGCGCGATTCTATGTAGAGCCTATCGATCCCGATAAGGGAAGTGCGACGGGTTATGTTGCTAAGTATATATCTAAAAATATCGATGGTTACGCACTGGATGGGGAGATTGATGCTGATACAAAAGAGCCATTAAAAGAAGCTGCATTAGCCGCTAGTGCGTGGGCTAGTCGCTGGCGTATCCGTCAATTTCAATTTATTGGCGGTGCGCCTGTTTCTGTTTATCGGGAATTACGGCGTATGGCCGATACGGATACCGCCAAGGCTTTAGATCTTGATTTTGCAGCGGTGCATGATGCGGCTGATAAAGGCGCTTGGGGGGAATATGTAAAAGCTCAGGGTGGGCCGTTCGTTAAGCGCCGAGAGCTGATAGTTAGTCTTGTGTATGAATTAAAGGAAGGTGCTAGCGAGTACGGTGAGGACGTTAAAAAGATATTTGGTGTCCAGTGTTCCCATGTTCCGGGATCGCCAATTAGAACTCGAATCAAAGAATGGAAGATAGTATCTAAAATTTCCGATGAAGCTAAGGCCACCTCGGTTTTAGCCCTTGCTTTTGAACTTGACCTAAACGGCGCTTTTGCGCCGTCTCGGAGTTCTGTCAATAACTGTACGGAGCCACAGCGAAGGGTTAGCAGAAATATCGAGTTGCAGTTAAAAAGCCGGGGAGAAACCGGCGACCCGGAACAGGTTTCTATCTTAATCCGTGGCGGTATTTTGAAAACCGACCCCGGCAAGGGGCTGAGGATTGCAAATAATCAGCTTATCGATGTGAGGATCGGGTTAGATGTGGGCCGAGTTTATAGGGCATCTAATGAGAGGGATGTTGAAAAGGCATTTAACGACTTAGGTATTTGATATTTTACTTATTGTTATTTATATGATTTATATCATCATCAATAAAAAATCATTAAGTAATGGACAACAACATTAAGTTGTTTTACTGTATTAATATACAGTATTTAAGGGGCGAAATGGGATTGGATTTTAAACAATCGGTTGCAGTTGAACGAGCAGAGCTATTAGTTAGGCTGATTGTTGATGTGAAATGTTCAGAACGGGACAAGGAGATTGCAATTGCTTGGATCGCTGATACTTTAAATGAGCTTAAGGCTCATGATAGTTTGTAAAGGCAATAATATTAAAAAGAATTATACATGTTACTAAACATGACCTCGTCAATAGAACTTACGGTGAACATCCGCTAAACTATCGCTTAACCTCAATAGATAGAGATGACTTTTGGGAGCATTTGATGAGTAGAAAGGACTTTACAGTTCAACATGATGTAGCGATAGATGACATACTTCTCGATCACCAAAATCCTCGAATTCGTTCCGGCGATGATCAGGATGATTGTATTGCTAGAGTCTTGAGAAAGGAAGAGCAAATGCTCAGACTTATGGCAAGCATTGCTGTTGATGGTCTGTCTACTATGCCAATACTCGTGATGCCAACAGATGATGGAAAGTGGGTTGTTAAGGATGGTAACCGGCGTATTACTGCGTTGAAACTTCTTAATAAGCCTGAATTATGTCAGTTGACTACTCTTCGCGGCAAAATTAGAAATATTAGAAAGAATAATTTAAAGAATATTCCTACTAAAATTGATTGTCATTCAAGCTCTAATGAAGAGGCTATAGCTAAAGAAGTAATAGCTCGGCATTCTGGCGCGCTAGGTGGGGCTGGCCAATTAGATTGGTCAGCCTATCTCAGGACTGTCTATCTTTTAAGCAATAACCATTCCTCAGAGTATAAGAGGGCCGGACAATATTTGTTCTGGGCGGAAAGTAATAAAATACCAGTTGAAGATGACTTTCCGATAACAAATATTAATCGATTTTTTAATGAGTCAAATCTTAGTTTGCTCGGGTTTAAAGTTACACAGAATGAATTAGAACCAATTCTTCCAGAAGATAAAATAATTGGTATGGCTTATAAGGTAATTGGCGATTTCTATTCGAAAAGAAAGTCTGTCAACGATGTTTTCACCCCTGAGCAAGCTAAAATATATTTAGATGAAGTTAGAGAAAGTGTTGGAATACATAAAGTAATAGATGTCCCTGATACTGGTAGCACTGGTAGCACTGGTAGCACTGGTAGCACTGGTAGCACTGGTAGCACTGGTAGCACTGGTAGCACTGGTAGCACTGGTAGCACTGGTAGCACTGGTGCAGGGCAATCAACCCCACCTCCGGATAGTGATGTTGTTGATGCAGGGCCTTCAGAAGGACCAATTAGACCTGTTCGGGGAAGCCCACCAAGAAAACCTGATTGGGATAGAAAAAAATTATTTTGGAAAGGGGCATTATGTCCCGCAATTCCTAGCACAGAATTGAAGGCTAGGAAGATTGTCTATGAAATAGGAAGGATTAACTCAGAAGATGCAACACTAGCTGTTACGATGCTTTTACGTGGTTTGGTGGAGTTAAGTGTTGGATATCATAGAAAAAATAATAAATTAGAAAATTTATCTAAGTTTGCTAGTCTTGCTAGTGATATGGAATCTTCTGCCGACTCAATGTATCAGCTAAAAAAAATAAATAAATCACAACTTGACCTAATTAAAGCCTATACAAACACTAAAAGAACTGAGGTTGGCATCCTTAATATTGATACTTTGCAAAAATATTTGCATAGAGAGACTCATATACCGAATAGACAAACGATCCATACTTTTTGGGACGAAATTTGCTTTTTTATTAGGTTATGCTGGGAATGATGAATTTGGTGAAGAATATTTTGGATGTTTGTTCTATTTCTTTTGGCGTGAAAGGGGAGCAGTCATGAGGTTTGGTACCCCTTTGCGCTATCCGGGTGGGAAAGGTAAGCTTACCGATTTTATTAAACTGGTATTTGTACAGAATAATTTAATTTCTGGTCATTATGTTGAACCATATGCTGGTGGGGCGGGTATTGCCATAAACTTGCTTCTCCAAGGTTATGCTGGTCATGTACATCTCAATGATATTAATCGCTCTGTTTATGCTTTCTGGCATAGCGTGTTATATGAAACAGATGAACTTTGTCAGAAAATAATGTCTACTGAAGTGACCATGGATGAGTGGTTTATTCAAAAAAATGTACAAAAAAATGCTGACTCTCATAATTTATTGGAATTGGGTTTTTCAACATTTTTCCTTAATCGCACTAACCGTTCAGGAATTTTAGCAGCAGGGGTTATTGGTGGTAAAAACCAAAATGGTAGATGGAAGATAGATGCAAGGTATAATAAAGACGACCTTATCTCTAGAATCGAAAGAATCTATCTTAATCGAGATGCGATTAGTCTATATAATATTGACGCGGCTTCATTGATAAAAACAGTGTTACCAGCCTTACCAGACAAAACACTTATTTATTTGGACCCTCCTTATTATGTTAAAGGCCAAGGGCTATATGAAAATCATTATATACATAGTGACCATATTGAAATAGCCAAGTTGGTTCAAAAAAATATCACTCACCCATGGATTGTTTCTTATGACCATGTTCCCCAAATAACTGATATGTATAAAAATACTGAGAATATTATCTACGGTATTAATTACAGTGCTCAGAATCGGTATGAAGGTGCAGAGGTAATGTTTTTTAGCGATGACTTACTCATTCCTGATATAAAAAATCCTTCTAACTTAAAAGCTTCTTAGTATGTGTTTTTTTGAAGAGTGCATGCCTATGCTGCATGAATCCGCATGAGCGCCACGTTAGGTAATTCCCCCTGTAACCCCACGCCCAGCGAGGCCTAAATCGGATCGCGCACTCGCATGAAAATCATTCAATCAAGTGCGGAGGCGTGGTGGGGGTACGATTGCGCGCGCTGAGTGATTTAGATGTAAAATCACCCACTCAGGCCGCATCCTGTGCCATTCACTTTCATCCCTTAATCGTGAGTTGCTTTAAGTGGAACCTCTGAGAATAGCGCACAGCTCGATATAACGCAGGCAATAAAAAACCGCCACGCGGCGGTTTAGTTTGTAGGGCTGATTATCAATCTGCAGGTAACTGATATTCTTTAAATCTGATCACTTCATCACCAAACCATTCGTTAAACTCTTTCATTCTTTCCTGCAGTGGTATCAGCTCATTCTGTACAAAAACCTGTGAGGCTTTCTTAACATCACCAAAGCCGCCAGTATTGTTAGGAATAATTCCCATCATCTGAGGTGGTACGCGGTGAGCGCTTAACATATCGTCTCGTGTAACATTCTTAATGTTAAAAAACTCATCCTTGGCCGTGACTTCACTCAGTGGAATTATCTGTATGCCGTCTTTCTTACCATTGGGTGCATACATGAACAGATTGCGGAAGTTGCCACGCCCACGCGCACTTTTCATTGCATTGCGGATATTATCAACATCAGTCTGATTCTGAGCCTGATCGGTTAAATACATGATGTAACCGGCGTGTTGTCCATTTTCAAAATACTTACGGCGAAATAGCGTAGCTGATTCATTAAGCCAGATAGAATTCAACGCTGATAAATATTCAGGAACGCCGTATACCTCCTGATTAATATCAGGTTCAGGTAGGTGAAATATACTGCCTTGCTCAAACTCATAAGCCTTATTCCATTCATTAACAAACCAGAAACTCTGCAGATCGATGCCCCGCCGTGTAAACTTGGCTAATGATGATTTAATTTCTAATGGTTGATGTAATTTGTTCTTTCTAACTTCTAGATAACCATTGCCAAAAATTAAGTAATCCAATGACCATCGGCTGAAATCCTGCTGTTTTAATAGCTTATGGGGCAGAAATGTACTAACTAAAATATTTCGTTTTACATAGATAGGTGAGCTGTGATGAGTTGCAGCGCGAAAGGTACGCGATAAGCCTTCTAAGCTAACCGGCGGCTCATAATATTTATCTATTGCTACACATTCAACATAGCTAAGAAAATCATTGCGATCCATTACTGGCACTGGGTCACCAAAGGTTAGCTCGATCGGGCTGTGGTTTTTATTAGCCGGTTGCTTACTGGCCTTTAATGCTTCTTTCTTCAATTGACGCTTACTCATCAGTATATTTCCACAATGTTAGAGTTTTGCTGTGTTGAGCCTTCCAGCGGTTCATTAGATAAGGCGTGCATCGTCGCCCAAGCTAAATCAGCGTGGCTGGCTTCTTCACTGCGTGAGGCTTCATAAGTTGGGCGGTTTCCGCTGGCTGTTATCGCTTTGCGGATTGCCATAAATGATTGGGCTATATCGGTATAACCGGCATCAAACTCTAAGCGCCGATTAGTGATTACGTCTTTAGCTTTAAGGACTAAGGCATTTTTAACTGTTGGGTTATAGACAAACTCGCGTGTGGCAGGGAAGAACTGTTTCACTAAATGGTATACGCCATGCCCTACGCCGGTTGAGTCGATACCTATGTAAGTCACGTTATAGCGTTCAGTTATTTGTTTGATGCTCTCAGCTTGTGCGGTGAAGTCCATGCCACGCCACTGATGGCGCTCAAGAATACGAAATTTACCACCGGGTACAACTGGCGGAGCTATAACAACACATCCGGCACTATCGCCGTTAGCAGTTCCCTTGGCTGGATCATAACCAACCCAGACAGGCCGGTAAGCAAATGGCCGGATCAGAAACTGGTTGTAGTCCTCCCATACCTCCATACTATCGACCATACAGCGCTGCATTTCTTCCAATGGGAATACAGACGATAAATCATCGACAAACTCACACATCAGTAAGTTTTGGTAATCATGCGGCCCGTATTCCAACCTGAGCTGGTCAAGGTCAAACAGGTTACAGCCGCCGTTTATTGCATCCTCAACCGTGATGATTTGTCGATATTGGCCATCCTGACAAAGAACACCTTTTGCTAAATGCGAATGTGTTAGATCGAGTTCAATACGATCAGCTTTAGGCCGTCCTCGGTTGAACAGTGCGCCACTCCAGAACGGATAAGCGCTATGGGTTAGGCTGGATGGGGTTGAAAAATAGGTTTGCCGCCATTTTTTATGCAGCGCCATACCGGATGAGACTTTTTTCAATTCAAGAAACTTGGGTATCCAGAAATATTCATCAAGGTATAGATTGCCGTGATAGCTCTGTGCTGTACGGGCGTTTGTACCAAGGAAGTACAGCATTGCACCGTTAGGCAGCGTGATCGGGTCACCACGCAAATCAACGTCCACCTCTCGCGCAAATTCAATAATATATTGCTTAAATACGTGAGCCTGAGCCTTGGATGCTGATAAGAATATTTGATTACGCCCGGTAGCAAGGGCATCAATGAACGCCTCTCGAGCAAAGTAGTAGGTCGCACCTATTTGTCGTGATTTAAGAATGTTTCGGATCCGGTGTTGGTTTCCAGCTCGATACCAGTCGCGCTGATAATCAAACATAGAATCCATAAACAGGCCGTTTAATTTGTCGATCTGCTCTTCTGTAAACTGGTTCTTTTCGGCTTGCTTTCGTGGGCCACTATTGCGGCTTTTGATGTTTGGATTTAAATCAGCCTCATTCCCGCCATTGTTAAATTTACTTATTCTTGCGTGTCGTTCAGCTTGTCGCCCTAAAAGGTCTATTTCCTTAAGGTCTCGGCCTTCCTTTTTGGGATTCATGATCAGTTGGCAATAACGCGCTGCAGTAGTTAACTGCATCTGATCTAAGGGGCCATAGCTGCCCCATTTATCGCGCTTTTTCCAGCTGTGGACAGTCGAAGGCTTCTCGCCAAGCATTTCAGCAATGCGCGCGATGCGTAGCCCTTGAAAGTAGAGGAACATTGCCTGACGGCGTGGATCCAGATCGGTATTTACGAGTGTCGTATTCATGCCGCAAGATTAGCGACCGTTTAACAACTTCACGATTAACCGCCATTGTGTGAATCCCTACACACAAGGCTTTTATTGTTTCTTATCCCTAATCCCCGCCAACATACCCGTTACTTATTTTTAGTTTGTTATTACTACATATATTTATTAACTGGGGCCTGTCGAATGGGTAAAAAATCAAAGTTTTTCCGTGTTGCTGTTGAAGGGGCGCTCTGTGATGGGCGCACTTTAGAGCGTAAACACATCGAGCAAATGGCTGCAAATTATGATCCAAAAGTCTATTTGGCTCGCGCCAATCTTGAACATTTAAGAAGTGTTTACCCAGATAGCGTTTTTCGTAGCTATGGTGAAGTGCTGGCCGCTAAAACAGAGGAAGTTTCTGACGGTGCGCTGGCGGGTAAGTTAGCGCTATTGGTTCAGGTTGATGCCTCTGATGATTTGGTTGCACTAAATCAGTCAAAACAGAAGTTATCTACAAGCATTGAGTATTACGCAGAGTTTGCGGATACCGGTGAAGCCTATTTGGTCGGTCTGGCATTTACCGATAACCCCGCGAGTTTGGGAACTGAAATGATGATGTTCTGTGCCAATGCTCAGAGTAATCCGTTAGCTTCCCGAAAAACCAATTTATTAACCTCTTTTACTGAGGCACAGGAAACTACGCTTGATTTCGAAATTGAGCCAGAGCCCAAGCCGAGCCTTTTATCAATGGTGAAAGGGATGTTAGGTAAAAACAGTAAACAACAAGCTGACATTCATAACGATGTATCAGGCGCTGTAGAACTACTCACCTCGCACCAACAAACTTTAGCCGATCGTATTTCGGCAATGGAAAAACTGCAGGCTGACGAATCGCAAAAAACTCAGTTAGAGCAACTATCGAAAGACTTCGCCGATCTGAAAACTCAGTTATCAATAGAAGATCGTAACTCAAGCCATCGCCCGGCCGCTACCGGCGGCGGCTCTTCAATCGTGACTGATTGCTAAGGAAAATTGATTAATGAAAACCCTTACCCGCAAAGCGTATAACGGCTACTTAACTCAGCTAGCCAATTTGAATCATGTTGATGTTCAGGATTTATCCTCTAAATTTCCGGTAGATCCATCCGTCGAACAGACTTTGGAAGAAAAGATCCAAGAATCAGCCGATTTTCTGAAAAATATCAATATTTCACCGGTAGATGATAAATCCGGTCAGGCTCTTGGTTTAGGTGCAGACCGTCCATGCGCGGGAACGACTGATACAACCACTCAAGAGCGCGAACCAACCGACCCAACCAGCATGACTGCCGTTGAGTATGTTTGTGAGCAAACCAACTTTGATACGTCATTGACCTATAACAAGTTGGATTTATGGGCTAAGAAAAAGAATTTTCAGCCAATTATCAGAGATTCAATTATCAAGCGTCAGGCTCTAGACCGAATCATGATCGGTTTCAATGGCGTAAAGCGTGAGAAAACATCTGATAAAACGACTAATAAGATGCTGCAAGATGTGAATGTTGGTTGGCTGCAGAAAATCAGAAATGACCGCCCAAGCCATGTTATGTCAGGTGTAACTGATGAATCCGGTCAGGTGATTGTAGATAAAATATATGTTGGCCCCGGCCATGATTATATCAACCTCGATGCTGTTGTAATGGATGCCGTTGATAACATTATTGCGGAACACTTCCAAGATGATGATCAGTTAGTGGTTATCTGTGGCCGCAAGTTACTCAGTGATAAATATTTCCCTCTGGTTAATAAAGAGCAGGAAAACACAGAGCAGCTAGCTGCAGGCTTAATTATCAGTCAAAAACGGTTAGGTGGCCTGTGGGCGGTTCGTGTGCCTTATTTCCCAGCTAACGCAATGTTAATTACCCGCTTAGATAACCTGTCTATCTACTGGCAGGAAGGGACGCGCCGCCGTTCAATTATCGACAATCCAAAGCGTGACCGTATCGAAAACTATGAGTCAGTGAATGAGGCTTATGTTGTTGAAGATTACGACTGTGCCGTTTTGATTGAAAACATTGTTATTGGCCCAAAAGCGAAAGTGATCGAAGAGCCAGAAAATGAAGCGCCGAAAACAGATGGCGCAGAGGCTTAATAATGACTAGTCCAGCTCGCCGTCATGTAGTTCGCGTTTCTGCTCAAGAGGCCGCCAGAAAGGGCGGCTCCTATCAGTACGCCAGCGCATATGAACTGATGTTGGTTAAGTTAAATGCCGATCGCCAGCGGTTGCGGTTAGTCCAATCTGTAGAGAAAAAGGCAGAACTTAAGAAAAAGTTATTGCCTGAGTACTCGCCGTGGGTTGCAGGGGTTTTATCGCACGGTATAGGCCATCAGGATGATGTTGTTATGTTTATCATGATTTGGCGTATTGATACCGGTGACTTGTCCGGTGCGTTGGATATCGCTGAGTATGCCCTAAAACATGATCTTGCCATGCCCACGCGATTTAATCGGCAGACTGCCTGCGCAATTGCCGAAGAGGTTGCCGAATATGGATCTCGTAGTTATGGGGCTAAATTGCCGGTTGATTTACCTCTACTGATGCGAGCCTTAGAGCTAACTGATGGCAAAGATATGCCTGATGAAGTCAGAGCCAAGCTGCATAAGATTATTGGCTTTGCTGAACGCTCACGAAATAACCCTGTTATCGCCCTTAATCATTTAACTCGCGCCTTACATCTGCATAGTAAATGCGGTGTGAAAAAGGATATCGACGGGTTAGAGAGAGAGATAAGAAACGCCGCTAAAAGCGGATAAAAGAACGTGCCAACGCGCGGGGCGGCACGGGTAAGTGTTGAATTAAACGCTTATTCCGTCCACCGCCCAACCTAACAGGGAATAACATGAAATTTATTACCGCTAATCCACCGCCAGAAAATGAAGAGCCAATCGTTAATACCAATTTTTGGCCCTCTGTTGATTTGGCTGATTTACGGGATGTTATGCGTATTGATGGAACTGTGTCTACTCAACGGCTCCGGCATATTGCGTTAAATGAAATTGCCAGTGTGAATGGTGAGCTTTTTGTCTGGCGAGATGAGCAAAAAGATAAAGGTTACTCGTCTTTAAGTGCTGTTCCGGCGGATTCCATTGGCGGCCATAGCATCCATTTATTTAGATATAAGCAGGCCGTGTATTGTAAGACCAAAGCCGGGTTACTTGAACGTTACCGGGATTATGACGCGACCAACTCAGGCAACCAGAAAGCTGAGGAAATGCCGGATTCTATTGATGATTTACGCCGTGATGCAGCTTGGGCCATTAGCGAGATCCAAGGCTTGCCTCATAGCACCATTGAATTGATATGAAAATTATCGCACATCAGGGAGATACCGTGGATGCCATCTGTTGGCGGTATTACCAGCGTACAGCCGGTGTCACAGAGTTAGTGTTAAGAGCTAATCCTGGTCTATCAGATCTTGGTGTGGTTATTCCGCATGGCACACCGGTAGAACTACCGGATATCGCGCCAGTAACAAATAGAAAAATGGTACAGCTATGGGATTAGTTGAGCGTTTGATTTTGGATCTTTCTAATTGGTTGGAGCGTCATATAACAAACCTCAGTTACTCAATGTCCGTATTAGTCGCTACATGTGGAGCTATGACTCTACAGGAATGGATGTATGTAACAGGGATCGCGGTGGCAATCGGTACATTCTTTGTTAACTGGCATTACCGCCGAAAAACAGCACGGATATTAAAAGATTTAGGGATAAGGCAGAGGATTTATGAAGAAACTAACAGGTAGTGCCTGCATTATTACTGCAGTATTAGGTATTTTCTGGACGCTGCCCGGCGCTGATTCGTTGCGGGTTAGTGATGATGCTATCCAGCTTATTGCTGAATTTGAAGGCTGCAGGACTAATGCCTATCAATGTTCCGCCGGTGTCTGGACAAATGGAATCGGTCATACCAAAGGCGTTAAACGTGGTGATTCAGCAACAACGGATAAGATCGCTAGGTTCTTGATTGAGGATATTACTGATGCTGAACGTTGCGTCATGGCTAAGTTAAATGGCGCGAATATGCCTCAGAGTGTTTTAGATGCCAGTGCATCATTAGTGCTGAATGTTGGCTGTCAGGCAGCAACATATAATCGAAAACAAAAAAGGCCAACCTTTTTAGCAACGCATGCAACTCAACGAAACTGGCGCGCTATGTGTAATGAGTTCGGTGGCTTTAAATATGCGGCTGGAAAAGTTTCGCCGGGATTAGAACGCCGGAGGGCCGCCGAAACTAAATTGTGTTTATCGGGGGTTCGCTGATGAAACTAACCGCTGTATTTATTATTTCTATTATCGCTGCTGTTATTTTCTTGTTATGGCGGGTTGATTATTTATCCGCTAAATGGGACAACGCAAAATTACTGATTAATACCCGTGATAACACCATCAATCAATTAAATAAAAGCATTGAAAAATTGGCTTCATTAAAGCGTGATAATGATAAGGCTCAGGTTATTCATCAACAGCAATTAACGGAAACAACTGAACGGCTTAATATCAAAAATAAGCAATTACAGAGACTGACTCATGAAAACGAAATGTTACGCGACTGGTTTAATTCTGGCTTGCCTCCTGATGTTATCAGGCTGCGCCAACGACCCGCCATCAACGGCGCGTCCGATTATCGTAAATGGTTGTCCGAGCGTGACAGCTTGCCAGTTTCCGGCCCAGAATCCATTCACTAACGGTGATCTGGATGATGTGGCGAATCAGTTAGAGTTGGCGCTATATCAGTGCGCTGAAAAGGTCGATATGATTTTAAATTGCCAGCGAGATATTAATAATGATAAAGCCGGATTCTCTGAGGGATATGCTCAATAAAAGTGTTGATTTTGTCCGTAAATCACCTGAGAACCTACATGTATTTATTAAAGATGGAAAAGTTATTTCTACGTTGGGTCCTTCGCTGTCATTCGAATATCAGTATGTGATGAATATATTGATTACTGATTATTCAGGTGACGCCAATTTATTAATCGTACCGATCTTGTATTGGCTGAGAAAAAATCAGCCAGATATATTAACTGCTGAATCTGACGGTATTAGATTTGAGGTCGATTTTTTAAATCACCAACAACAAGATATTGATATCTCATTACGACTAACTGAGCGTGTTATTGCCAGTATGAAAGATGGCGCTATTTTTATTCAGAATATTCCTGAGCCGCCACCACCTATTAATGATGAGTGGGCCATGCCGTGAGTGATTTGCATCAAGTAGAACAAGCCATTGCCGCATTAATTAATCGGTCATCACCGGCAAGCCGCCGTAAAATGAATTCAGCATTAGCGCGCAAATTACGCCAGCGTCAGCAAATAAGTATTCAGAAACAACAAGCCCCCGATGGAACGCCTTACGCGCCCCGGAAAAATAAGAAACCGGGCAAGCGGGTGATGTTTCGCCGGTTGCGCACGGTTCGATTTATGAAAACCCGGTCTACGCCGGATGATATGACTATTTCATTTGCTCAGAGCACGCAGAATATAGCGCGTGTTCATCATTATGGATTGAGAGAAAAAATAGAAACTAAGGGGCGAAAACTTGAGATTAAGTACGCTCGCCGACAGTTGATTGGTATTACTCCTCATGACGTGGAAATTATAGGCACTGAAATTATCGATTTCCTCAGTAAATAAATTCAATTTGTGCCAATCGTGGCACACCTTCAATTAATCCAAAAGATATCAGGTAATCGGCACACTATCCGTTATGAATAATCTTGATGTAATAACAGACCTGAGAAGGCGCTTAGATAATTTATTGCGCATTGGTGTTATATCCGCGCTTGATCCTGCTCGTCCATATTGCCGGGTTAAGACTGGGGAACTTGAGACCGGTTGGATAAAGTGGATATGTCAGCGCGCAGGGGGCGATTCAGATTGGTGGCCGCCAACTGTAGGCGAGCAAGTACTTTTACTCTGTTTAGGTGGTGAACTAACTACAGCATTCGCTTTAGTGGGTATCTATTCTGATGATAATCCGCCGCCGTCTCTATCGCCAACCGCCAGAAAAATTAAATTTTCTGATGGTGCTGTTATTGAGTATGAAGCGGCAACCAGTACGTTAAACATCAATGGAGCAAAGACCGTCTTTATTGATAACGCTGACAAGATAACTGCCTCTGCAGGAACCAAGATAATGCTTAACTCGCCGGTTGTTGAGTGCTCAAGTTTATTAATCACTCAATCTCTACAAGTGAACGGCGGCGGGACGATGAAAGGCAATATTAATCATAGTGGTGGCAGTTTCTCATCAAATGGCGTGGTTGTTGATACTCATATTCATGATGGTGTTAAACAGGGCGGCGATACATCCGGGGGGCCAAGATAATGTATTTAGGCATGAACTCTGGTACAGGGCGCAGCATTTCCGACTTGGATCATATCCGGCAATCAGTAAGAGATATTCTTATTACGCCGATAGGTTCCCGCATTGCTCGCCGGGAATATGGCTCATTACTGTTCAGGCTTATTGACCAGCCTCAAAACGATGTAACTCGCCTAAGAATGATGTCGGCTATTTATAGCGCTCTCGTTCAGTGGGAGCCACGCATTCAGCTAACTGATATTGATGTTCAAGCCTCTTTTGATGGGACTATGGTTGTCACGTTTGGCGGCAAGCGAATAGATACAGATATGAACTTTAATTTTGAATTGCCAATAGGGATCTAGCGATGAGTGGCGTTATTGATTTAAACCAGTTACCTGCCCCTAATGTCATTGAATTATTGGATTTTGAAGTGATTTTTCAGGAGCGAAAGCAACGATTAATTTCACTTTATCCAGAAGATCTGCGGGCCAATATTGAGGCGACATTACAATTTGAATCTGAGCCGATCGTTAAATTGCTGCAGGAAAATGCTTATCGTGAGTTAGTGCTCCGGCAGAGAGTGAATGAAGCGGCCCGCGCAGTAATGGTTGCCTATTCTGGCGGTAATGACTTGGATAACTTAGCGGCAAATTACAATGTTGAACGTCTTGTTATTCATCCAGCAGATAGTAAGTCCATTCCCCCGGTGGCTGCAGTGATGGAGTCTGATAGTGATTTAAGGCTGAGATTGCCTCAAGCCTTTGAGGGGATGAGCGTTGCCGGGCCTACCGGTGCTTATGAGTTTCATGCCAGAAGCGCTGACGGTCGGGTGTCTGATGTGTCAGCAATCAGCCCGCGCCCGGCTGAGGTATTAATATCAGTTTTATCCAGAGAAGGCACCGGTCAGGCAAGTAGCGATCTTATTTCAATTATTAATAAAGCGCTTAATGATGAGAACGTGCGCCCGGTTGCTGACCGTGTCACTGTTCAATCAGCGGAAATAATTGAATATCAAATAGAAGCCGATTTATGGTTTTATCCGGGGCCTGAGTCTGAGCCTGTGCGATTAGCGGCAGAAAATAAGCTAAGGGAATATATAGCAATACAACGGCGGTTAGGCCGAGATATTAGGAAAAGTGCTATTTATGCAGCCTTAACCGTTGAAGGAGTCCAGCGCGTTGAGTTAATCAGCCCGGCTGAGGATGTGGTTTTGGATAAGACTCAGGCGGCTTATTGTTCCTCATATCAAATTGGTTTTGGTGGATATGATGAGTAATCAGTTATTGCCTACTGGCTCATCTTTGTTGGAAATCGCAGCTGCAAAAGCATTAGCTGATATCGATCTGCTCTCAGTGCCTCTGCGGGAGCTTTGGGACCCGAACCTTTGCCCTGCTAATTTTCTACCTTATTTGGCTTGGGCTTTCTCTGTCGATTATTGGGATAGTAACTGGCCTGAACAGGTGAAGCGTAATGCTGTTTCTGCGTCTTATTATATTCACCGGCACAAGGGCACTATTGCCGCCATTCGCCGAGTTGTTGAGCCATTGGGTTATTTAATCCGTGTCGTTGAATGGTGGAAATCTGGTGATATTCCGGGAACGTTTCGGCTTGATGTTGGTGTATTAGAAACGGGAATTACCGATGAAATGTATCGGGAGTTAGAGCGGTTAATTAATGATGCAAAACCCTGCAGCCGCCACCTTATCGGACTCTCGATTAATTTAGAAACTCAGGGCCGCGCTTATATTGCTTGTTCTAGTTATAGCGGGGATGAATTAACTATATATCCATACGTGCCGGATGAAATTGTTATTAGCAGTAATATTAATACGGCTGGCGCACTTCACTTAATCGACATAATGAGAATAGAGTAATGACAAGTAAATATTATGTGATTCTAACCGCAATTGGCGCAGCTAAGTTGGCTAATGCTACCGCCTTGGGTGCTCAGTTGGAAATTACCCATATGGCTATTGGTGATGGCGGTGGAGTAGTTCCTAATCCTGATGCCACACAAATCAAATTAGTGAATGAGTGCTACAGGGCACAATTAAACTCATTGTCTGTGGATGAGAACAACCAGAATCAGATTATTGCCGAAATGGTTTTACCCGAGACTATAGGCGGCTGGTATATCAGAGAAACCGGCCTTTATGATTCCGTTGGCGATCTGATTGCTGTCGCTAATGCTCCTGAATCCTATAAGCCGCAATTACAGGAAGGCTCTGGCCGCACACAGGTTGTGCGAATGGTTTTGATTGTTAGTAGTACCAGTAATGTATCACTTAAAATTGATCCGGCGATTGTGCTGGCAACCCGACAGCATGTTGACCAGTCAATTTCAGCGCTAGAAATGAGAATGAAAACGGCACTTACTGATCATGAGAAATCAAGGTGCCATCCTGATGCAACGTTAAGCAGCAAGGGGTTTGTTAAACTCAGTAAGTCTACTGATAGTGATAATGACACTACTGCAGCTACATCGAGCTCCATTAAGGCAGTCAGCGATCAAGTAAGTGGTAAATTGAGTAAAGCAGCAAATTTGAGTGATGTGGAGGATGTGGCTTTAGTTTTAGAAAACCTTGGTTTAACAGAACAGCATTTTGGCTATCAAAATATACAGACTTACACTGATGCTGGGATTTATACGTTTAACGTTCCTGATGAGCTATGTGCGGGCCGTAAATGCTGGGTAGAGGTTTATGGCGGTGGTGGGGGCGGTGGCGCTATAAGAATTTCATCAACCCTGACCGGTGTCATTGTTGCCCCGGCTGGCGGTGGTGGTGGTGGATATGCCGCAAAATTAATAGATTTAACGGATATTGATGCAGTAACAGTAACAGTAACAGTTACTGTTGGGGTTGGCGGTGCCGGGGCGATTACATCAGGTTCAACTTTAGAAGCTGGAATGGCTGGGGGAACATCTTCATTCGGTGCATATTGTTCCGCCTCAGGCGGTTCAAGTTTTTTTAACTCAGCAAGCTCTGGGGGGGTGGGGGTTGGCGGTGATATAAACGCATCGCTCGGCTACGGTGGGAATAATAATTTAGTGAATATAGCAACCGCAGCACAGCAAGTTTATATCGTTCCGGGCGGCGGTGGTGGTCCCAACGGCGGCTCACCGATGGGGTTGGGGACTGCTAATGGAGTTGGGGGCGTAGCTAATAAAGGCGATGCTTATGGCGGCGGCGGCTCAGGCTGTATTGTTAATACTGTAATTGCAAAGGCATTTGCTGGCGAAGGGGCCGCTGGCGCGGTATTTATAAGGTGGTAAATATGTGGGCAAGAATAGAAAATAATAGAGTAGTGGAATTAACTGATATCAATCCAGAGGGGCGTTTCCACCCCTCTCTTGTATGGGTTAATTGTCCCGAATACGTTCAAGCAGACTATTTGTACGACGGACATATTTTTACCGAGCCAGAAGAAATATCCGATATTGAATAACTAGGCCGGTATGATGGGCCACTCTATATTTGGCGCAATATCCGTATCTACCGTGTTTTACTTAGCAGGGTTGATACCAGCACCGCACCAGATATCATCTGGCCTACTCAACCAGAATAATCAAATTGTGCCAGCAATGGCACACATCCAATAAGCTGCGCTCTTCTTATCCTTTCCTCATTATATCCGGTGACATTCTTTGTTCACCGGAGAACTATTTTAATGGCTCAAGATTACCATCACGGCGTGCGCGTTCAGGAAATAAATGAAGGAACGCGCACCATCAGAACTATCAGCACTGCAATTGTTGGCATGGTCTGCACCGCTAATGATGCTGATGAAAAAACATTTCCATATGACACACCGGTTTTACTCACCGATATCAATAAAGCCATCGGGAGTGCGGGCGAAGCTGGAACGCTTGCCCGATCTCTTGATGCTATCGCCGATCAGACTAAGCCGGTCACGGTTGTTGTTCGTGTGAAAGAGGCTGAAACGGAAGAGGAAACCACCTCAAATATTATTGGCGGCAATATTGCGGGCCGTAATACTGGCATGAAAGCCTTACTTTCAGCGCAAACCCGTTTAGGTGTAACGCCTCGCATCTTAGGTGTACCGGGGCTTGATAACGAGTATGTTTCAGCGGAGTTAGCTTCTATTTGCCAGTCATTGCGGGCATTTGGTTATATCAGCGCTCACGGGTGCGAGACTAAAGAAGAGGCGATGTTATATCGGCAGGGATTTAGTCAGCGTGAATTAATGCTGATTTGGCCTGATTTTATTGACTGGGATACTGTTAAAAATCAAGAGGCCACAGCCTACGCAACCGCCCGCGCTTTGGGACTACGCGCCAAACTGGATGAGGAAATCGGCTGGCATAAAACCTTATCAAACATTGGTGTAAATGGCGTGACAGGGATTAGCCATGATGTTTATTGGGCGCTCCAAAATCCTGCAACTGATGCTGGCCTGCTTAATGAAAATGACATTACTACTTTAATCCGTAGTGATGGTTATCGTTTTTGGGGTTCTCGTACCTGCTCAGATGATCCGCTTTTTGCATTTGAAAACTATACCCGTTCGGCTCAGGTTCTGGCGGATACGATGGCAGAGGCTCACATGTGGGCAATTGATAAGCCATTAACGCCAACTCTGGCAAAAGACATTATCGAAGGTATTCGGGCCAAGCTGCGTGAGCTGGTTTCTACCGGTTATCTATTAGGTGGTGATTGTTGGTATGACGATTCGGTCAATGATAAAGACACATTGAAAGCCGGTAAGTTATATCTGGACTACGACTACACGCCAATCCCTCCACTGGAAAACCTGATGTTCCGTCAGAGAATCACTGATTCTTATCTGATGAACTTTGGACAATCTTTAAATAGCTAGGGTGAAACATGGCATTACCAAGAAAACTTAAATACCTCAATACGTTCGTTGATGGTGATAACTGGGTTGGCGTTATTGAATCCATGACATTACCCAAACTGACTCGAAAATTAGAGAACTACCGGGGCGGTGGCATGAATGGATCTGCGCCCGCTGATTTGGGCCTAGATGATGATGCGCTAGCACTTGAATGGGCAATTGGCGGCCTTCATCCACTTATTTATAAACAACTTGGCGCACCAACTGCCGCCGCTGTACCTATCCGCTTTATGGGGTCATATCAACGGGATGATACCGGCGATACCTCCGCTGTTGAGGTAGTAATGCGTGGCCGTCATAAAGAGGTTGATGGCGGCGAGTTAAAGCAAGGCGAGAACACATCGACCAAGATCAGTACGGTCTGTACGTATTACAAATTGACTATTGACGGTGAGGATATTGTTGAAATCGACACCATCAACATGATTGAGATTATCGGCGGTGATGACCGTTTAAAACAGCACCGTAAAAACATTGGTCTGTAATTCATCTCAATATCACATTTAAGCGCGCCAATCGGCGCGCCATCACAAGATAAAACGGAGTAGATACAAATGGCTAAAGATAAAGGCGCAGTGAAAGTAATCGAACCAGTAACGCTGGATACACCAATTAAGCGCGGTGATACCGAGATTACGCAGGTCTATGTTAAAAAGCCCAATTCAGGCTCTCTGCGCGGCACTTCCCTAACTGATTTGATGGGGATGGATGTTGTTGGTTTGATGAAAGTTTTACCCCGCATCACTAACCCAAGCCTAACGGAAGTAGAAATCCAGAACATGGATCCTGCCGATCTGGTTCAGCTGGGTAGTGAGCTTGTTGGTTTTTTGCTACCGAAATCAGCGCTGCCGGGATACCAAGAGGATTAACCGTTAATGATCTGATGGCAGATATTGCCATCATTTTTCATTGGCCTCCTTCTGAAATGTACGACATGAGCATTACGGAACTTTGGGAATGGAGAGCGCAGGCAGCAAAGCGAACGGAGAATGATGAGTGAGTGGTTCAAAATTAGAGTTAAGGGTAATCCTGAATGCGGTTGATAAACTCACTCGCCCGTTTAAATCAATGCAATCAGCTAACACCAAGTTAGCGCAAAACATTAAAGCCTCTCGTGAACAGCTTAAGCAATTAAATAGCCAAGCCTCACAGATTGATGGTTTCCGTAAAACTCAGGCACAGGCTGCAGTCACTGCCCAGAACTTGAAAAAGGCCAAGGCCGAAGCTGCCGCCTTAGCTCAACAGTTTAGGGCATCACAAAACCCCACAGCGCAACAAACCAAAGCGATGCGGGCGGCTGCACAAAATGCCAAGCAGTTACAGCAACAATATAACAATCTGCAATCATCGCTACAGCGCCAGCGTGACGCACTCAACGCCGCCGGGCTATCAACTCGGACGCTAGGCACATCACAGCGAGCCTTAAGAACCAATATTACCAGCACCACCCAGCAGCTTAGGGCGCAACAGGCAGAGTTAACCCGACTTGGCGAGCGCCAAAGGCGGTTAGCCGCAGTCAGAGATCGTTATCAGCGATCTATGCAACATAAGGCTGTGGTTGCCGGTATGGGCTACACCACTCAAGCCACTGGGCGTAGGGTTGGTCAACTTGGGGTCCAGTCCTTGCGGGTTGGCTATGAGTTTGATGCATTGATGAGTAAAACTCAGGCCGTAACTCGAATTCAGGATAAAAGCGCACCAGAAATGCAGGCTCTCAGACAGCAGGCAAGAACGTTGCCATTGTCATCAAAGTTTACTGATTCCGAAGTAGCCGAGGGACAATACTTTTTAGCCCGCACCGGCTACAACGCCAAACAGGTATTAGGGGCGATGCCGGGAATGCTTAACCTTGCCTCGGCTGGCGGGATCGACCTTGGCACCACTGCCGATATAGCCTCAAATATCCAGATGGCCATGGGAATACCAGCGGAAAAAATGGATCACGTTGCAGACGTTATGACCGCTCTGTTTACTCGCAATAACGTAGATATCCCCATGCTTGGCGAGTCGCTTAAATATTCTGCAGGTGTTGGCCGGGAGTATGGGCAGAGCCTTGAAACTGTGGCTGCTGCAACGGCAATGCTAGGCAGCGCCGGTATTCAAGGGAGCCAAGCAGGTACAACAATGCGGAGCGTATTAAGTCGCATTGGTAACTCTGCCGCAGTAAAAGAATTAGGTGTTAAAACTTCTGATAAAGATGGAAATATGCGGGACTTGATCGATATTTTAAAAGATATCGACGCTAAAACCGCGAAGATGGGAAACGTTGATCGCGGAGCTGTTTATAAGTCCATTGCCGGGCAGTATGCGGTTACGGGTTTTGGTGTGCTTATGCGCGCAGCTAGTAATGGCTCTTTGGAGAAAATGCGGGGCCAGCCCGGAGAGTATGACGGTGAAGCCGCCAGAGTCGCTAAAACGATGATGGATAACTTAGCCGGTGATATGACTATTTTGCATGCTGGTTTAGAGAATATCAGTGTTGAGTTATTTGAAAAGAATAACGGCTGGTTGCGTGAAACCGCTACAAAACTCAGCGGAATCCTACATTCAATTTCAGACTTTTTAAAAGCCCACCCCGCTATAAGTAAAGGGATTGTGATTGTCGCCGCCTCTTTTGCTGTAGTTGCATCAGTCATGGGAACGCTAATGATCGGTGTTATGGGGATCCTTGGCCCGCTCGCTATGCTGAAAATGACATTTTCTGTTCTTGGTATCAAGGGGTTCTCGGCCTTCTCTTTAGTTACTAAAGGCGTTGGCTTGCTAGGTAAAGGGATTGTGCTCTTAGGCCGGGCAATGATGGCTAATCCTATCTTGGCAATTATTGCCCTGATAGCTATGGCCGCCATCTGGATTTGGCAGAACTGGGACTGGTTAGGGCCAAAGTTTATAGCACTATGGGAAAAGGTTAAAAATGCCTGTGCAGTTGCTTGGGCTTATATAAAGAATGCGGTCATAACTGCAGCTAAGGCAGTATTGAATTTCTTTATAGATTGGTCTTTGCCGGGGTTGATTTATAAACATTGGGATGCAATCAGAGATAAGACCGGTCAGGCATGGTCGGCATTTAAACGTGTCTGTACAGATGTAGGTACTGCAGTAGCTAACTTTTTTATTAATTGGTCATTGCCGGGGATTATCTATAAGCACTGGGATGGAATTGTTGATTATGTCAAAGGGCTTAAAGATAGTTTTGTTGATAATGGCCGGGCCATTATTGACTGGCTGTTATCCGGGATTAATGAGAAATGGTCAGAGCTGAAAAATAAATTTAGTTCTTTAAGCGACCTAATCCCCGGTGGAGTTAAAGAGTTTTTTGGTATTCAAGCCAATGCCGAAGTACAGACAACTAGCACTGATCAACCTCTTTCAAAGGTATCCGATCTGGCTTCTTACCAGCCCCTTAAATTTGGTGGTAGTAAGCAGTATGTCGATCAGTCCAAGACTGAAATTAATATCACGAATGGTTCAGGTGATGCGGATAGCACAGCAAAACTAAAAAGAATGCTTGATGAACGCGATAGGGAAAAGGCAGCGCGTCAGCGCAGAGTATTAGCTGATACTAACTGAGTGGTGAATTTATGATGATGATACTAGGTATGTTCCCGTTCATGTTAAAAACGGTTCCTTATCAGGAATTCCAACAAACAAAATCATGGCGCTTTCCGACAAATAACCGCGTTGGTAAGTCGCCTGCAGTTCAGTTTACGGGAATTAATAATGACACAATCACCTTATCCGGTGTTTTATTGCCAGAGTTTACCGGCGGGAGATTGTCCATGTTTGGATTAAAGACAATGGCCGATGCGGGTATGGCTTGGCCTTTGATTGAGAGTAGCGGCGCGATATATGGCATGTTTGTTATTGAGAGTATTACGGAAAATAAATCATTCTTTTTTAAGGATGGAACGGCCCGCCGAATTGAATTTACCATTAATCTTAAGCGCACCGATGATGGCCTTCTGGATATGCTGGGGAGTTTAGGTGAGAAAATAGCGGGGTTGTTCTGATTATGCTTGGTGGAATAATTAACGCCCTGACCGCAAACCCTTTAGCCCCTGACTTTAAGTTGTCTATTGCAAGCAAAGATATTACAAAATCGCTAAGCAGTCGGTTAATTTCATTGTCTTTAGCTGATAACAGAGGCTTTGAAGTAGACCAGCTTGATATCACCTTGGATGATAGCGATCAGGTGTTGGAGCTGCCACCGCGTGGCGCTGTCATTTCTTTATCATTGGGCTGGAACGGTGAGCCGTTAATTGATAAAGGAGATTTTACCGTAGATGAGATTAGTCACTCAGGAACGCCGGATGTATTAACCATCCGTGCGCGTAGCGCTGATTTTCGTGGGAATATGAATATCCGCCGTGAAAAATCTTACCACGAGACAACATTAGGCGAGATCATTTGGGGGATGGCTGAGGCCAATGATTTAGCGTTTAAAATATCGCCTGAACTAGCAGAAATAGAGATTGAACATATAGATCAGACCGGTGAAAGTGATGGTAGTTTCTTAACTCGACTAGCTCAAGATTACGGAGCGATAGCAACAATTAAAAAGGGACAATTATTATTTATTCAACCGGGTACCGGGCTAACTGCATCAGGCCATAGTTTAGAGCCTTTTTTACTTAAACGAAGTGATGGTGATAGCCATCAATTTAACATCGCCGATCGTGATGCTTATACTGGCGTAACTGCAAATTGGATGGATACCAACACCAAAGACAAATCGAAGGCCACCATTAAGCGCAAGCCTAGAAAGCAAGCTACAGATGATGACTCCGATTTAGAGCGAGACAAAGATAAAGAGTATCTAATCGGGACTGATGAAAACGTTTTTGTTATGCGCCATACCTACGCATCAAAGAGTAATGCTATGCGGGCAGCTAAAGCCAAATGGGAGCAACTGCAAAGAGGTGTGGCAACATTCAGCATTCAGTTAGCGCGTGGTCGCCCTGAGCTTTTTCCTGAAACACCGGTCATAGTTTCAGGCTTTAAGAAGCCGATAGATGAGGCTCTATGGATTATTAAAGCTGTAAGCCATAGCTTGAGTGATGGCGGCTTTACAACCTCTTTAGAGTTAGAGGTAAAGATTGAAGATATTGAACTCGAATAATCGCTTTTTGTGAATTAATGTAATATTATTCACGAAACGATATTTTTTGAGGGGTGGTATATGATGCGTTGTAAGAAGTGTGGGTATGCTGCCCATGCCCGCAGTAGTTATGAGATAACGATAACGACAAAAGAACGTTATTATCAATGTATAAACATTGAATGTTCACATACGTTTATTGCTCATGAAACTTATGTACGATCGATCGTTAGTCCCGGAAGTGTTGAGCCAGTTTCAGTACATCCAGTCAACAATACGCAAGCCTCCTTACAGTTATAGTAATATATTATTTCTTACTGGCTGATATTGTGAATGCCTTTTCAGGAAAAAAACAATCCGTATGAAGAGCATATGCTAGTAAGTTCTTTAAAGTTAATTCTATTGCATTATCTTTTATGTTTAGCAAACCAAAAAGATGGTCAACTATTCTAACAATACTTGATAATACTACTTTAAATTCATCTTCACTTTTAAACGACATCGCCAGATCGGAGGGAGAATTGTTTTCATAAAAGAACCCATCAGTATCATAGCCAATAAAAAGATAAATACTTTGAATTCTCGTGGCAATTTCTACAAACAGTTGTCCTTTCATCCCTTCGCATAGCACAGCTTCCGTCTGACTAGAGTGGTTTATATTTGCCAAAAATTTTACATAGTTGAGGCGCTTTTCTATTTCTTGAAATTGAGATGTAAAGCCGCCTGTAAACGAGGTGTCTACCTTAAAGCTCGCTCCTGATTCAGCAGAGGATTCTTTATATATAGAATAGAATAACTTGTATGTATATTGCATCTCAAAGGTATAGTTTTTGAGTGTCCCATCATTGTTGACTCTAGTTAATTTCGTTGATGGTAATGTTTTGAATAGGTCGACCATGGCTTTGAGTTGGGTATAAAAACTATCCGGTAAATTTTTATCAATAGTTAATTGGATCTGTTTTGCTGTTTGAATTGTTCGATGTATGTGAGCGACAATAGCTACTGCTGGAATTGAAATTGACAATAAATATAATGGGAATTGGCTGATTTCAAGAAAAGTAACATATGATGCTTTAGAAAAACCGATAGTATAATCACACCATACAGGAACACCCGTAATAAAAAAAAGTAAAATAGGTATTATTATGGCAAGCTTAAAGGGCCCTTGTTGACTAAGATCTTCATCATTAAATCCGAATAATTTGCTTTTCGTCTTTTTCATATACTGATCCTTAGTATGTTTTTACGGTATAGTAACAGGCTCTAACTCAATGTAGGGTACATCAACTTCACTTGGCTTTATTCTTAATTTTTTTACCACATCTGCAGTTATTTTTTCATCCTCAAAAATTCCTTTCTTAGCCAGTTCATTGGCGCTTTTTATTGACTGGCTCCATATCTGAATAGCTTTATCAGTTATCTTAATATCCGATGCTCTCACATCCCACTTAATACCATTGCATGGCGCACCTGCAGGCCCGCAACCATCCGCATAATACTCAGCCTGAGCCAATAACGCCCCCGATCCAAGCAGTGACTTAGCCGGAATCAATGAAATACTGACTACGGTAATTTTATCTTTTTCTGTCTTATCATTAACGGCTTGTTTTACCACCGCTGCCCGGCTCGCTTTATCCTGTGCCGTTGGTGCAATGATGGTTATGCTCGCCCTGAGCCGCTGGCTTCCTATTGATGTATTTGTATCTTGGATAATTTCATAAGCAATCGGTGTAGCCATCGCGATACTGGCGCAGGCGAATAATGATGATCCTATTATTAATCGGGTTGCAATGTTTCGTAATTTAAGCAAGGTAGTCATACATAAAATCCTATCTATAGTTCAGGGATGGGCTACATACTACATTTGAATAGACATCATCTCATTGACTTTAATGCAGAAACCTATCGCCATTTCATCGCCACTTTTCGACAGGCATTAAAAAGCCCACTTAATAAAGTGGGCTTAACTATCTGAACTTACTACTAAAATTTGGTGGCCCCTGCTGGACTTGAACCAGCGACCAAGCGATTATGAGTCGCGTGCTCTAACCAACTGAGCTAAGGGGCCGAGTGGCGGGGATTATACGGTAATACTTATCCTTTCGTCCATAGCTTGATTGTGCAAGCGTCGATTTTATGAGCAGTTGTAGGTGGTTGTATTTATTGGTAGCGTAGTCTGTGTATGGTTTAGGCAATAATGGGTAGGGTATTGATGATAACGGATATTTTGCGGCCCGGCTTACAGGTGGTGTTTTGTGGCATAAATCCCGGGCTGAAAACGGCATCCAGCGGCTTTCATTTTGCCGATGCGACTAACCGCTTTTGGAAAGTGCTGTATCAGGCCGGATTAACCAAAACGCTTTTAACGCCCGAAGATGAACTGATGCTATTAGATAATAACTGCGGTATTACCATGCTGGTTGAACGACCAACGGTACGCGCCGATCAACTCTCCTCAGAAGAACTGAAACAGGGGGGAGCGGCTTTGATTGAGAAGGTCGAATATTATCAGCCCAAAGCCGTGGCTATTTTAGGAAAGCAGGCCTACCACATGGCTTTTGGCGTGCGTAATGCTAAGTGGGGTAAGCAGGATATAACGATAGGACAGACTCAGGTGTGGTTATTGCCTAATCCTAGCGGCTTAAATAGGGCAACGCTGGATCAACTGGCCGATTCATACCGTGAGCTAGGGGTTGCGTTACAGAGCCTCTAAGCCACGGAGCAGGCGACTGATAATCCCTTGACCTAACGATAAACAAAGCATAATAAAAAACCCGCCGAAGCGGGTTTTTTGACGGTAACGTCTACATCAACGGATGACTAGTCATCAAGGAAGCTGCGCAGAACTTCTGAGCGGCTTGGGTGACGTAATTTACGCAGTGCTTTAGCTTCGATCTGACGAATACGCTCACGGGTTACGTCGAACTGTTTGCCCACTTCTTCTAAGGTGTGGTCAGTGTTCATATCGATACCGAAACGCATACGCAGGACTTTCGCTTCACGGGCTGTCAGGCCGGCTAACACATCGTGAGTCGCAGAACGCAGGCTTTCAGATGTGGCAGAATCCAGCGGCAGCTCAAGGGTGGTATCCTCGATAAAATCACCCAGATGCGAATCTTCATCGTCGCCGATTGGCGTTTCCATGGAGATTGGCTCTTTAGCAATTTTCAGCACTTTACGGATTTTGTCTTCCGGCATCAGCATACGCTCAGCCAGCTCTTCCGGCAGCGGTTCACGACCCATTTCTTGCAGCATCTGGCGTGAAATACGATTGAGTTTGTTGATGGTTTCAATCATATGCACCGGAATACGGATGGTGCGCGCCTGATCGGCAATCGAACGGGTGATAGCCTGACGGATCCACCATGTTGCATAAGTTGAGAACTTATAGCCACGGCGGTATTCAAACTTATCTACTGCCTTCATCAGACCGATATTACCTTCCTGAATCAGATCCAGGAACTGTAGGCCACGGTTGGTGTACTTTTTAGCAATAGAAATAACCAGACGTAAGTTAGCTTCAACCATCTCTTTCTTCGCACGGCGGGCTTTCGCTTCACCGATAGACATACGACGGTTAATATCTTTAACCTGTTCGATGGTTAAGCCAGTTTCTTCTTCAATCAAACGTAGCTTATGAATGCTGCGTTCAACTTCTTCACTCACGTCTTTTAGCTTTTCAGACCAAGGTTTACCCATGGCTAATGCAGCTGAAAACCAAGTTGAGCTGGTTTCATTACCGGCAAATAGGGTGACGAAGTTTTTCTTCGGCATTTTACTTTGTTCAACACACAGCTTAAGGATCAGGCGTTCTTGAGTACGCACTCGGTCCATCATCTGACGCATGTTGTTAACAAGGTAATCAAACTGCTTTGGTACCAGTCGGAACTGCTTGAATACTTCAGATAGCTTTAAGATTTCTTCAACGGCTTTAGCGTGGCTGCGACCGTGCTCTTTAATGGCTAAACGGGCAGCTTCATATTGTTCACGCAGGTCGTTGAATTTTTCACGGGCTAACTCAGGATCAATACCGATATCTTCATCAGCATCATCATCCGCGTCTTCGTCTTCATCGTCGTCATCATCCTGCTCTTCGCTGGATAATTCAGAACCGACATGTGTTGCGGCAGGCCCGATGGTATCGTCTGCATTAGGGTCGATAAACGCAGTGATAATGTCAGACAGGCGAGTTTCACCGGTCTCAACGCGATCGTATTGCTCTAACAGATAGGTAATAGCCTCAGGATATTCAGCAACTGAGCACTGAACCTGATTAATCCCTTCTTCAATACGCTTAGCGATGTCGATTTCGCCCTCGCGGGTTAACAGCTCAACGGTACCCATTTCACGCATATACATGCGTACCGGGTCCGTTGTCCGTCCGATCTCGGATTCAACGCTAGACAATACTTGTGCGGCAGCTTCTGCAGCATCTTCATCGGTATCTGCAGTGTTTTCTGCCAGCATTAGATCATCGGCATCAGGTGCTATTTCCATCACCTGAATACCCATATCATTGATCATCTGAATGATGTCTTCGATCTGATCGGAGTCGATGATATCTTCTGGCAGATGGTCATTGACCTGAGCATAGGTCAGGTAGCCTTGCTCCTTGCCCAGGGTAACAAGAAGTTTAAGCTGTGACTGCGGGTTTTGCTCCATAAGACGGTATCCACACTTCAGAGTATTTAAATTTTATCGGCTAGGCCGGTCATGATAAGTAGTCGGGCTATTTTTATCAGCTGTCGCCTTTAATAACAGCTATACGCGGGAACTTATATCCCGCAATGTTCGGCACTTAAGCCGTGATAGGTTGCATTAATCTTTTTTAGCCAGGGCCATATTTAACGACCATAGCTCTTTGCGTTCTTCAGAACTGAGCCCGTGGGTTCTGTCACGAGCAATTAACTCTTCCTGACGCTGTTCCAATACTGAATCATACAGTTTGCCTAACGTATCAAGAAAAGTTGCTTCAATCATGTCCTCTACAATCATGTGGTTCCATGTTGCTAAGGTTTCAAGCTGTTGACTAAATTTATTACCACGATATAGCTCTAAAAGTTGCCCGGTGGTTAATCCCGGCTGAGCCATACAGGTGTTGACCAGTTCAATAAACAGTTCGACTCCCGCCAAACCTGTTTGTTCCAGACCTTGTATAGATGGTATTTGTGCCGCTAACTGTGGGCGCTGAATCAACAGCCCTATTAGTATACGCATAGTTGTACGTTTTAGCTGCGGCGGTTGATAATTACTCTGCTCGGTCTCAAGCTGTTTAGGCATAAGCTTATCAAGCTGGCTGTCATCAAGAATTCCAAGCTTCTGCCCCAGCTGTTGGCGCAGATATAAACGTAATGTCTCACCGGGTACTTTGGTGATTAAAGGTAATGCCAGAGTACTTAGTTTAGCACGTCCGTCAGGTGAACTAAGGTCAACCTGAGGCATTAGTGTATCAAATAAAAAGGTAGAAAGTGGTTGGGCTAGTTCTAAACGATGCTCAAAAGCCTCTTTACCTTCTTTCCTTACTAACGTATCCGGATCTTCTCCGTCAGGTAAAAACATAAAGCGTAGCTGACGGCCATCAGTTAAATAGGGTAGTGCGGTTTCTAAAGCACGCCATGCGGCTTCGCGTCCTGCATTATCACCGTCGTAGCAACAAACAACGTTATCGGTACTGCGAAACATCAGCTGGATATGTTCTGCGGTTGTTGATGTCCCTAACGATGCGACAGCGTAATCGATACCGAACTGTGCCAGCGCGACAACGTCCATATAACCTTCAACAACCAGCAACTTGTTGAGTTGGTTATGGTTTAACTGTGCTTCGTAAAGACCATATAGCTGGCGGCCTTTATGGAATATTTCTGTTTCTGGTGAGTTCAGGTATTTCGGCGTACCGTTGCCTAAAATACGACCACCAAATGCAATGACCCGGCCACGCTTGTCACGGATAGGGAACATAATTCGTTCACGAAACCGGTCATAGCTACGGCCATTATCGTTAGTCACCAGCATTCCGGCATCACTGAGTGATTCCCGATTCTCCGCTGAGCGACCAAAGCGTTTTAATACGTTGTCCCAACCTGCAGGTGCAAAGCCGATGGCAAAACGCTGTACGATATCATCACTTAAACCGCGCTGTGCCAGATAGTTACGGGCATCTTGTGACTGCGGCTGGTTGAGTGACTCTTGATAAAACTGCGCCAGAGGCTCCATTAACTGATAGAGACTTTGCCTTTGGTGCCGTTCAAGTTGGCTACTGCCGGTCCCGGATTCATAAGGAACCTCAAGACTATGCATGCTTGCCAGCTCTTCGATACTTTCTACGAACTCTAAGCGATCGAAGTTCATCAGAAAATCAACGGCGTTGCCATGAGCTCCACAGCCGAAGCAATGGTAAAACTGTTTCTCACCGTTTACGGTAAAAGAGGGCGTTTTTTCATTATGGAAGGGACAACAGGCGTGATAGTTCTTGCCTTGCTTTTTCAGCTTTACACGGGCATCTATCAGATCGACGATATCCGTTCGGGCCAGCAAGTCATTAATAAATACGCGTGGGATTCGTCCTGCCATTAAGCCTCAAATTCGTAAATCTATAAATGAGAATAAGCCGCGCTTTCCTTTCGGAAGGCACGGCATACTTATATGCAGTTAGCTACAACGAGCTCTAGCTAAAAGACCAACCTGCGCATTAATTGCGCGTTCGGACTAATCCGGAAGAAATTAATACAGGCGGGTGCGGCGTGCGTTTTCACGAGCTAATTTCTTCGCGTGACGTTTCACAGCAGAAGCTTTAGCGCGCTTACGTTCAGTTGTTGGTTTTTCGTAGAATTCACGGCTACGAACTTCGGCCAAGATACCTGCTTTTTCACATGAACGTTTGAAGCGACGTAATGCAACGTCAAATGGCTCGTTTTCGCGTACTTTAATTACCGGCATGTGCCTCTCACCTCGATAAAAATCGGTTTAGCTGCTGGCGCTGTGCCAGCTATATTCAAAATGGTGCGGAATTCTACTGCGAATAGGGCCTGCTTGTAAACCCCTGTTACTGATTCGTTCATCAGAGATTGGAGAAAAATGGCTTTTTTCATTGTATCAACTGCAACCACAACGTCATTATCCGAAACAATCGGCCATCATACACCTGACCGACCGATTGTTTCAGCAATAAATTATTTTACTGTGCCTTTTATTGGCGAAGAAGAAGGCAGCTGATTTTGAGCTGCTTCTACTAGCTGAATAAACTCACCGCGTAGTTCAAACTGGTCACTTCCTTTACCGTCATTCGCCAGCTTAAGGGTGTCATTCAGCGTAAACTTACCGGTAGTCGCTCCGTTATCTTTTAGCTGTTGAGCAAAAGCGGCAACGGCGGCTGAGAAACGGAAATCTTTACTGCTGTTATTCAGTGCGGTTTCCATTTGAGTTGCCGGAACCGGCATCTCTATCCGTTGAGAAGCACCATTACTTGGTTGCTTATAACGAATATGGACCATCGCCATTTCTTTGGTTGAACGTAAGTTACTGTTTGAGTCTGGCGTATAAATCGGGCCGTAAGCCTCACCAGGCCAGTTTTCATAACCACCCGCAGGAACGACTTCATATAACGCAGTTAATGTCTGACCGGTCACTACAGCGCCTTTACTGGCGGCACCGTTGTTGCGTTCTGACTGGTAACCCAGCAGACGATAAGCTTTGACATAGCTCGGGTTAAACTCAACGTTCATGGCGAACTCATTGGCAACGTGAGTCTGCGTTGAGTTCAGCTGTTGATCCCAGACTTTATCGGCATCACGGATGTTATCAATATAGGCAGAGACTCCGTTACCTTCATAGGCTATTTCAGCCAAAGAAGAAGGCTGGAACTTGCTTACGCCAACGCCTAGGGTTGTCAGCGAAATATTGCCCTGCTGTTGGCTAAAGAAATTCTGAACGCTTGGAATATCACTAAAGCCGGCATTGAAGCCGCTGTTTCCGGCCAGAATCACACGATTGATTCCGCCTTGAATATAGCGCTGGTTAGCCAGACTATAGGCTTGAGCTAAGCGCTCACTGTCTTTACCCGCTTTTCCGCTGGAGATCTTACCAATAGCCGACAGGATCTTATCTCTTTCTGCGCCGGAGGTCGGGGCCAATAGCACGCCTTTATCGCCGGATGAAGTGATGATTGACAGCGTATCTTGCTTGGTCAGCTTTTCAGCCAGACGTGTCAGACTCTGTCTAATCAATGCAAGATCGGAACCGTCGGTACCCACGAATATCACCAAATTGGCTGCCGGGCGTTCTGCGGCCTTAATATCGTCAGCTTTCACTGCAATACGCAGTAATTTCGTATTCTGATTCCAAGGCGTTTGTGATGTCTCGCTCATGGCAGAAAAAGGAATGCGGCCGCGTGGCTGCGGGTAGTCATACGGGAAGAAGTTAACCCACTCGGCTAATTTGATACCGTTTTTTTCCGGTAAAGCCCCGCGGGTTACTGAACGGCGCATATTGTTATAACTGCCGTTGTTTTGTCCTGCAGACATCAAAATTTCAGGACCAGTTTGTGTATTTTGTTTATACATCTGGTTTGATGGCTGATCCGGAACTCCCGCTGTTTTAACCGCAGAAGGAAGGTTTGCATTAGGATCACTGGAGCTACATCCACTGATGGCTAGAGCACTCAGTAATGCCAGAGATGTTATTCCACGTTTAACACTTTGAGCTTTAGTCATTTCAATCTCAACCAGATTAATTGTTTATACGTTGGACGGACAAAATAGATGCGCAGCATACCTAGAGTATTGGGTGCGCTCAAGTAGCTTCACGCGATAGTTTATAGAAAATCGTCGAAAAATGCCGCTAATTGATTATATTTCAGGAGTATTTTTCCTGATGTCAGGGATTGTTGTTTTTGCACTTGCGGCATGTGGTATTATTCACCGATGGCAGGGGCCGTTTTGTGATGCCCTATTGCTTGTTTTCGGTTTAAGAAAACGAAGGTGCCAATCAATAAATTAATCAATTCAGAGGCTGTTTAGCAGGCTATGCGCATATTAGGTATAGAAACGTCGTGTGATGAAACCGGCGTGGCAATATATGACGATACAATGGGACTCTTGGCTGACCAGTTATATAGTCAGGTCAAACTGCATGCGGATTACGGCGGTGTGGTGCCAGAGCTGGCATCCCGCGATCACGTGCGCAAAACGGTACCCTTGATTCAGGCTGCATTAAAACAGGCTAATTTAACCGCTGCCGATATCGATGGCGTGGCTTACACCGCAGGGCCCGGCTTAGTCGGTGCGCTGTTAGTCGGGGCAACCATTGGCCGCTCACTGGCGATGGCCTGGGACGTGCCGGCAATCCCGGTGCATCATATGGAAGGGCATTTACTCGCCCCGATGCTGGAAGATAATCCGCCCGAATTTCCGTTTGTTGCCCTGTTGGTTTCCGGCGGGCATACACAGCTTATTAGCGTGACGGGCATTGGTGAATATGAGCTGCTGGGGGAGTCGATTGATGATGCTGCCGGCGAAGCCTTTGATAAAACCGCCAAGCTATTAGGCTTGGATTATCCCGGTGGTCCGCTGTTATCAAAGATGGCACAGCAAGGCATTGCCGGTCGCTTTACCTTTCCTCGCCCGATGACCGATCGCCCGGGGCTGGATTTTAGTTTCTCAGGTTTAAAGACTTTTGCTGCCAATACTATTCGTCAGTCCGGTGATGATGAACAAACTAAAGCGGATATTGCGCGGGCTTTTGAAGATGCGGTGGTCGATACTTTGGCGATTAAATGCAAACGTGCGCTGGATCAGACCGGATTTAGCCGCTTGGTCATGGCCGGTGGCGTGAGCGCTAACCGTACGCTGCGCAGCAAACTGGCCGCCATGATGGAACAACGTCGCGGCGAAGTCTTCTATGCTCGCCCTGAATTTTGTACCGATAATGGTGCGATGATTGCCTATGCCGGCATGGTGCGGTTGAAAGCCGGAGAGAACAGCGGATTGGCGGTTTCCGTTCGGCCGCGTTGGCCGTTGGATCAGTTGCCTGCTGTTGGGGCCATATAACATCGAATCAGTTGCGAATGATAAGAATGCCGGGTTTTTTATTTGCCCGGTATTTTTTTGTCTATTTGTTTTTAGGATCGCTATCAACGAGCCAAACTTTAGTACCGACAAGTAGAAATGATTTATCGACACTAGCAGGAATAGAGAAGGGGACATGATTTATCGGTTTTCCCCGACAAAATGATTCAAACCCATCAATTTCGGAACAGATTTTTGCTCCATTCGGCGTTTCTAATATTATTTTATTTTTGATATACACCTTGGCGGGGAAAGCATGGGGTATTCCCGGAGTAATAACGTAGCCACGACCACTTATTTGAAATACATCTTCGATTTCACATAATAATCGCATTGGTATCTACTACCTGTTTAGTTGTTTTAATCGGGTTTATCTTTATTCTCTTCGACAGGCTCTACGGAGCTGGCTTCTTCTGCTTTCTTCTTCCTGAACCGATCCCAAATCTTGCCTTCTTGCCCTCGCCACAGGCGCTGAATATTGTCATGGTGGCGAATCAGTACCAGACAGGAGAGCAGGGCGACAGGAAAGGTAAATTGGGGCTTGAACCACCAGGTATAAAACGGGGCGATCAGAGCGCTAATAATGGCGCCAAGAGAAGAGTACCCGCTGAGCAGAACGGTCAGTAACCATGTGCCGGTCATCAGGCCGGTGAGATCCCAACCAATTGGCGCGATAGCACCAAATGCGGTTGCCACCCCTTTACCGCCACGGAAATGAAAAAAGATAGGGTAGATATGGCCGAGACAGGCTGCAATGGCGGTTAAACCAAGGTATAACGGGGATAATTCCAGTTTATAGGCCACCCATACCGGCAGCATGCCTTTTAAGACATCAAAAATTAACACTGCCGCTGCGGCTGCTTTCCCACCGATTCGTAATACGTTAGTTGCTCCGGGATTACCGGAACCGTTTTCACGGGGATCGGGCAGTTTGGCTAATCGACAAACCAATACTGCGCTGGATATGGAGCCACATAGATAGGCGATAATGATCATGCCAAGCGCGATAGCACTCATAAACTCGATTCCATCTAATAGTTGTCGTTTTACTCTCTACTAGTGTGGATAATACGCAAATTCCGCCTGAAGTGGTATGGCTTAATTGAAAAACTGAGAATCATGTGATGGATATTGTATTTATAGAACAGCTTAATGTAATCACCACCATTGGTGTTTATGACTGGGAACAGACCATTCGTCAGCGATTAGTGTTCGATATCGAAATGGGCTGGGACAACCGTAAAGCAGCAGCCAGTGACAATGTTGAAGATTGCCTGAGCTACGCTGATGTCAGTGAAGCGATTATTGAAAAAGTCGAAAACCAACGTTTTGCTTTGGTTGAGAGAGTGGCCGAAGAGGTAGCCGATCTGCTGATGACGCGCTTTTCTATCCCCTGGATCAAAATTAAAGTCAGTAAGCCGGGTGCTGTTGCCGCCGCAAAACAGGTGGGTGTGATTATTGAACGGGGCTCTCGCTAATAGTGACTGCGGTGGGGTAGACCTATATCAACTATACTCATGGCGATTCTTTCCGTACTGATAAGAAAAGGATTGCCGTGTGATGAAACTAAAAAAGATTATGTCTGTCAGATTTGCACCGGGATCTTAAGCTATCCTTAAGTTTTTTATCGTATTGTTTTATTGATTTTTTTTATTCTTTGGCAAGGAATTTTATAAATGACAGACCTCCACGCGCTGTTGATTGCGTGTATTCTCGGAATTGTTGAAGGATTAACTGAGTTTCTACCAGTATCATCGACAGGCCACATGATTATTGTTGGCGAGCTATTAGGCTTCACCGGTGATAAGGCTTCCACATTTGAAGTGGTTATTCAGTTAGGCTCAATTCTGGCCGTTGTCGTTGTTTTTTGGCGCCGACTGTTTGGCTTAATTGGTATTCATTTTGGTCAGGTTCCACATGAAGGAAAGGGGAATACCCGCCTGACGCTGGGGCATATTCTTCTTGGGATGTTACCTGCGGTGATTGCCGGATTCGCTTTACATGATGATATTAAAGAGCACCTGTTTAGTACTCGAAATGTGATGTATGCCCTGATTGCCGGCGGATTGTTATTGATTGCGGCTGAAGTCCTTAAACCTAAAAAGCCAAGGGCTGAAGGGCTGGATGATATGACATATCGTCAGGCTTTTATTATCGGTTGCTTCCAGTGTTTGGCATTATGGCCCGGATTTTCTCGTTCCGGCGCCACGATTTCCGGCGGAATGTTGATTGGCGTAAGCCGTTATGCTGCCTCTGAATTCTCGTTTATTCTGGCCGTTCCGATGATGCTGGGTGCTACGGTTCTGGTGCTATATAAAGGTATTAACGGGCTGGTATGGGGCGATTTACCGATGTTTGCCGTTGGCTTTGTCACCGCATTTATTGTGGCATTGCTGGCGATTAAAACCTTCCTTAACCTGATTAAACGTTTTTCGTTTATTCCATTTGCGATTTACCGCTTTTTTGTGGCGGGCGTAATTTATGTCGTTTTCTTTTAATCAGTTAGCTTAACAAAACCATAAAGCCTCAGAAGGTCATTCTGAGGCTTTATGTTTAGTGACGCACGCAGTACTCAGGGAATAACCGCAACGTTGGCATAGACCACGCCGCCATAGCTCCCCGGCTGATAGGTATTGTGCGCCTGTCGGGATTCAACCACGAAAACAATCTCTTTTTCAGCGTGATTTTGCTGTTTTGTCAGCACATAACTATTGTCTGCCCCTGAGCGAAGGAACTCTTTTCTTTCTGCCCCTTCAATGGTGGAGACTTTATAGTTCATCTGTTCCAGCCGAGAACCGCTGCTGCTGTTAAGCACAAAGGGAGCTCCGTTTGCTGAATTCCCATCATCCAATGTGATTTTCACCCGATTTTCGCCGCTATTGTTACTCCATAAGCGTAGTGGTTTTACGCCTAAGGTATCGGCTGATAGCGCCGTTGAACGGGCATAATGACTGCCAGCGGGGATTAAGCGTAGATCGATTTCAGTGACTGGCGTTCCCTGTGGATCGGTAATAAACGCACTATCAGGAACCTCTGCGGTAATATTAAAACGGGTGTCATAGTGGGAAGGGGCGGTAGCCAGTGCTGCTGTGGAAAACAGCACGCCGGTTACGCCTGCGATCAGGGTTCTAATTTTCATACCGCATTACCTATTTTGATAAATCTAAATAAATTAACTCTGATGGTTTCCGGCAGGCTCTGAAGCCATCAGAAACGAGATATAATCCATTTATCTCTATCAAAAATAAGTATAGCTGAATTGTCTTTACTCAACGGGGGCGTTAGTTTCTTTCCACTGCGCTAAAACTGATGTACGACGTTGATTTAGCTGGTTTTTAATTTCAGCTCCGGTATAACCCGCATCAACAATATCTTTCACCGATACCGAATTAGCAACGGCATAAGCCTGCTTGAGGTAGTCAGCCTGAGGATAGGCTCTATTTTGCCATCCGGCGCGACCGCGATAATCGGCTTCACTGACTAATGCCATCTGTTCCAGACGCGACGGTTTTCTCCAGACATCAATGGTATTAAATAAGTTTAATAGGGTGGATGCCCGTAGCTTATAAATGGTATGGATTTGGTCGTGAAATTCCGAAACCAGACGGGCAAGCTCCCGAGTGCTGGTCGGAATTTTAAACCGTTGGCAAATATTTTCGACCAGCCTGACCCCGGCTAAACCATGACCATGATGGTGAGGCCACTCTTCTTTAGGGGTAAGGCCTTTACCAACGTCATGTAGCAGGGCCGAAAACCGAATATCAACATCATCAGATAACTGTGCTGCCACTTCCAGAACCATCAGAACGTGAACGCCGGTATCAATTTCCGGATGCCATTTTTCCGGTGCAGGCACGCCGAACAGGTTATCGATTTCCGGAAATAATACTGCCAGAGCTCCGCAGTCTCTTAATACCTGGAAGAACACCTGAGGGCTTTGAGTCGATAAGGCTTTCTCCGTCTCTTTCCATACGCGTTCAGGGGTAAGGTTGGCGATCTCACCGCTATTGACGATTTGTTTCATTAACGCCTGTGTTTCTGGCGCAATAGTAAATCCCAGCAAATGAAAACGGGCCGCGAAGCGGGCGATTCTGAGAACGCGTAGAGGATCTTCACTAAACGCCGGGGAGACATGGCGCAGAATGCGAAGTTCCAGATCCCGGCGGCCGTGATAAGGATCGATCAGGCTACCGTCGCTATCTTGAGCAATGGCATTGATGGTTAAATCGCGACGCAGCAGGTCTTGTTCCAGCGTAACCTCAGGGTCGGCATGGCAGATAAAACCGGTATAGCCTGAGCCGGATTTACGCTCAGTTCGGGCCAGCGCGTGTTCATCATGGGTTTCAGGGTGCAGAAATACCGGAAAGTCTTTTCCTACCTGCTGATAGCCCTGAGTGAGCATTTCTTGCGGCGTGGCACCGACAACAACCCAGTCATATTCATGGGTGGGTAAGCCTAATAATTGGTCGCGGACAGCACCGCCGACAAGATAGGTTTTCACGTCATCTCCGAATTATTTTTGCACATCACTAATCTTAATTAATTAAAACGCCGGACAAACTACGCCGGCGTTTTTATGGGCTTGATCGAGCGGATATTGATGAAAATTAATTCATCCAGCGATCTTTCTTACGACGGCGTACCAGGTGCGGCAGAATAAGCCCTAAAATCAGGCCTACGCCGGCAACGCCACCGCCATACATGAACCACTGTTGAATAATGGCCCGCTGCTTATCATCTAGCTGAACGCTGATCTCACTGACCTTTTTCTTAGCGGCAGCCAGCTCGTCTTTGAGCTGCTGGTTTTCCTGCTTAAGGCCGTTAATTACTGAATTGCTGCTATCCACCTTCTGGCGCATATCGGTGGTACGTTGATTCCAGTCGCTATCAACGGATGCCAGCCGGTCAGTTAATTCTTTAACCTGCTGTTCAAGCTCAGGAACGCGAACTTTAGCGCTCGGTTCGGTAGTCAGTTGATCCAACAGGATCCAAACTGTACGGCCCCGGCTATCGATTATCTGAGCATATTTATTGGCAGAGCTTAATAACTCAACCTTCTCACCTGCGCTGATTGTTCCGGCAACTTTATAGTTATCACCGGGACCGGTGCGCAGAGAAGTCGAGAAATCCTCAGTAACGTATCGATTTTCGGCAGCATTGACATTAAATGCGGCCAAAGTCAGCGACGTCAGTAGGGTGATGTAGATTGATCGTAATATAAGCATTGTCTGTAATTTTATCTTGTTTAGAATTTGCGTATGTATGGATAGTAGTGGGTTAAGGGATGGGGTGCAATGTAAAAACCTTGTTGTAGCGGGATTAACCGAACAAAGTGCGTGATTTTTCACATAAATATTGCGGTAAATTGCTACACTTGACCCACGACTTATTGTCGCCCGATTTTATCGATATATTGACCGCGGAAACAACTATGACCGTTGAAATAGAACTCAAGTTTATTGCCAGTCCTGCTGCCGTAGCGGCATTGCCTGAATGCCTGTCCAAACTTAAAGTACAGCATCAGGAAACGCTACATCTGATAAATACTTACTATGATACCGATGCGGGCTTATTACGCTCTCATCGTTTTGGTTTAAGAGTAAGAGGATGTAACGATAGCTACGAAATGACGCTGAAAAGTGGCGGGAAAGTGGTTAACGGTATTGTGCATCGGCCTGAATATAATATCCCTTTACCGACTAACGCCTTGGATATAAGCCTGCTGCCGCAAGAGGTTTGGCCGCACGGAACCGAAGTTGCTGAATTGGCCTCGGCCTTGAAGCCGCTATTTACCACTAATTTCCAACGTCAGCTCTGGCTGGTCAGCTTTCAGCAAAGCGTCATTGAAATTGCGCTCGATACCGGGACTATCGTTGCCGGTGAACAAAGTGAAGGGATTAGTGAACTTGAGCTGGAGCTGAAGCAAGGCAATGCTGCGGATATGCTGGCACTGGCCCAGCAGTTTACCACCGTGGAAGGATTACGTTTAGGGAGCCAAAGTAAAGCCGCCCGTGGATACCAGTTGCTGAATGCTAATGAATCCGCTGAATTACCCGAGATGACGGTGCTAGTTCCGGCGGCAAAAATTACCGTAGAGCAAGGTTTAGAAGCCTCTTTGGAGTGGGCGCTTTCTCAATGGCAACAGTATGAGCAGTCTTGGTTTGAAGGTCATGCCCAGGCTCAGAAATATGTCAGCCGCTCGTTAACCAGCGTACGCCAGATTCTGGTTGTTTTTGGCGGTATGATACCGCGTAAAGCTACCGCACCCTTGCGTGAACGGCTGGCTGAGTTGGAACAACAGTTAGCAGCAAAATGCCCGGCGCAGGACATCATCTATCAGCCCGGCTATTTACAACTTAAGCTTGCCCTGATGGCCTGGATGATGAATAAGGGCTGGAGGCTGTTTGTTGATAATAAGTCTAAAGACAAGCTTGCCGGCTCTTTTAAACGCTTTGCTGACGTCACGATGTCCCGCTGCTTATCTGAGCTGAAAGAGGCATTTGCCAAGCAACTGACCAACGACGGCTATAACGATCAGCAGGTCCGCCTTGAGAAACAAATTATCAGTTTCTACATGCTCGCTGGTGCCTATGAGCAATCAGAGTCTCTGCCTTATATCCAGACATGGCAACGGCTGTTTGACGCTCAGGGCGATCGTGATGTATTACGCCGCGCGGCGCTGGAGCAGCCTCCGTTTTGGCTTAACAGCGGTCAGCACCTCTGATTTAGCAGTCCTATCTTATTGGCTTATTGGCACCATAAGGATTGAATATGTTGGTACTTCCCCCATTTCTCGATGCTCTGCGGATTAAACGCCAGACGCAGTTGGCGTCTTTGTCAGATACAACCATAGCGTTTAGTCCGCAAGACGGTATAGCTCTGGCGTTGAGTGATTTTGTCAGCGATAGCCTGTTGCAACATCCGGATTGGTGGGAAGAGCTACACACTAACGTCCCCTCCGTCGGGGACGCTATTCATTATGCCGAATGGCTACACAATGCATTGGCAGATATCACTGATGAAGCCGCTTTGATGCGCGTGCTGCGGGATTTTCGTCGCAGAATGATGGTCCGTATCTCATGGGCCCAAAGCCTGAATCTGTTTAATACAGTTGAAGTCCTCCATCAGCTTAGTCAGCTAGCTGAAGTGCTGATTATTGCAGCCAGAGACTGGCTATATGAGGTTTGCTGTCGGGAATGGGGAACGCCGGTTAACGCGAAAGGGGCCCCTCAAACGCTGTTTATACTGGGAATGGGGAAACTGGGCGGCGGTGAGCTGAACTTTTCATCCGATATTGATTTGATCTTTGCCTATCCGGAGAACGGTCAAACCGCCGGCGGGCGCCGTGAATTAGATAATGCACAGTTTTTTACCCGTTTGGGCCAGCGGCTGATTAAAGCGTTAGATCAGGTCACTCAGGAAGGTTTTGTCTACCGGGTGGATATGCGCTTACGCCCTTTTGGCGACAGCGGGCCGCTGGTCTTTAGCTTCAGTGCATTGGAAGATTACTATCAAGAGCAGGGGCGGGACTGGGAACGTTACGCCATGGTCAAAGCCCGAATTATGGGTGACCAAAATGATAGCTACAGCAAAGAGCTTAAAGGCATGCTGCGGCCGTTTGTCTTTCGCCGTTATATCGATTTCAGCGTTATCCAGTCTTTACGCAATATGAAAGGAATGATTGCCAGAGAAGTGCGCCGCCGCGGGCTGTCTGACAATATTAAACTGGGTGCCGGTGGTATCCGTGAAATTGAATTTATTACTCAGGTATTCCAGCTTATTCGCGGCGGACGTGAACCCGGCCTACAGGGAAATTCGTTACTACCAACCCTACAGGCAATAGCCGGCTTAGAGCTATTATCACAAGAACAGGTAGACTCCCTGAGCCAAAGCTACCTTTATCTGCGCCGGTTAGAGAACTTATTACAGGCAATTGCTGACCAGCAAACCCAAACTTTACCGACCGACTCGCTGGACCGAGAGCGGCTTGCCGTCGGTATGGGGTGCCCGGACTGGGAGCAACTGACACAACAGATTGACCAACATATGAGTGCCGTCAGGGAAATTTTCAGTAATCTGATTGGTGACGATTCACCGGATATTGAAGAAGACTCGCGTTATCTGCGTTACAACACGCTGTGGCAGGATGAGCTTGATGCCGGTGAACTGGCCTGTTTAATGCCACTGCTGGATGAATCGGCCTGCGGTCATGTCGGGGCCCATCTGAATGATTTTCGCCACGATCTGGATAAGCGTTCAATCGGCCAGCGGGGCCGCGACGTACTGGATACGCTGATGCCGCGTTTGCTGTCAGAGGTTTGCCAGCGTGATGACGCCGATAGCGTATTACCCCGGCTGACTCATCTGATTCTGAGCATCGTGACCCGCACTACCTATCTTGAGCTGCTGATGGAATATCCGTCGGCATTGACTCACTTAATTCGTCTGTGCGCAGCATCACCGATGGTGGCAAGTAAGCTGGCCCGTTATCCGATTCTATTGGATGAATTACTCGACGTTAATTCGTTGTATCAGGCTATCCCTCTTAGCGCCTACCGTGATGAACTGCGTCAGTTCTTGCTGCGGGTGCCTGAAGAGGACGAAGAGCAGCGGCTTGAGGCATTACGTCAGTTTAAGCAAACTCAGCTATTGCGCATTGCCGCCGCAGATATTGCCGGCGCATTGCCGGTGATGAAAGTGAGCGATCACTTAACCTATCTGGCCGAAGCGATTATTGATGCGGTTATCCAGCAGGCCTGGTTTCAGATTACTGCCCGCTACGGGCAGCCGACTCACCTGTATGAGCGTGAAGGGCGAGGCTTTGCCGTTGTTGCTTACGGTAAGTTAGGTGGAATCGAACTGGGCTACGGATCCGATCTGGATTTAGTCTTTTTAGTCGACTGCCCTGAAAACATTGTGACTGACGGTGAGCGTAGCATTGACGGTCGCCAGTTTTATTTACGCTTGGCCCAGCGGATTATGCATTTATTTAGCGCCCGGATGGCTTCAGGCATTTTGTATGAAGTCGATGCCAGGCTGCGCCCGTCCGGAGAGTCCGGCCTGTTAGTCAGTACTATCAGTGCGTTTGAAGATTATCAGCGTAATGAGGCATGGACATGGGAGCATCAGGCGTTAGTACGTACTCGCATCGTGTACAGCGATCCGATATTACACCAAGAGTTCGACCATGCCCGCCACGAAATACTCTGCCTCGCCAGAGATGAACATCAGCTTAAGCAGGACGTTCGGGAAATGCGTGAGAAAATGCGCAGCCACCTCGGCAGTAAAGACTCCGACCTGTTTGATTTAAAAACGGATGAAGGCGGAATTACTGATATTGAATTTATTGCCCAATATCTGGTGCTACGTTATGCCCATCAGCAGCCGAAGCTAACCCGTTGGTCTGATAACGTGCGGATTTTTGAGCTGATGGCTAACTATCAGATTATGGATGAAGCCGAGGCCGCAGCGTTAACGAAGGCTTATGTCACTATGCGTGATGAAATTCATCATTTGGCGCTACAGGATAAGCCGGGAAAAGTGCCGGTAAGCAGTTTTGCCGAAGAAAAGCAGCAGGTTAATCAGAGCTGGAAGAAGTGGTTGAGCGAATAGCTTGGTCTGAGTGTAGAAACTTAATTCAAGGATTGTCGATGTTTTGGTTTAAACGATTGTCTGTTTTGTTGATTTCACTGTTTTGCATCCTGAGTGTTTCTGCTTCAGAGCCGGCCTCGTTATATGCGCGGATTACCCTAACGCCGGAACAGTATCAGGCCTTTTTACAAAGCCCTCCGGGTACGGCGGCATCGTTTAATGACTGGCAGAGTTGGTTTGATTCTAAACAAATGTACGGCGGCGGCAAAGTTAACCAGGGTGAACTTTCAGTTGCTGCATGGCCTTCGATGGAGGCTTATCTTAATAGTATGGATGTTCATGAGTACGATCCTAAAACACAGGTTCTGAAAATAGGTTTACTGCTCTTGAGTGAAAATTATTCGGACGTTCTCATTGGCATCTACCCTTTGAGGCGGATTGCTGAATTTCGCCAGCAGGATAATCCGTTAGCAAGCGATGATTTTATTATTGTTTACCCGTTTATATGGGGAGATGACCAGAATAGTAAAGCTGACGTAATGGCCTATCTTCAATTTAAGGGTAATCAAAGTGAGTTTGTTAATACAGTGACCGATGAGAGCCTGAAGGAAGCCTCAGGCTTTTTAGCGCCTATTTTGGAGAAGCTTAGCCGCGAAGGTGAAGATTAAGCTACGGCTATGAGTTTGACGCGTTGTGGGTTAAATATTTGGCGATATCCATCATATTTGAAATACCGTCCACGGGGCCGATCGAGATACCGCCACGGCACCTAATATGATTTTAAACATCGTACAACGATGGCTCTCCGTCAGGGCGAGTCTTAAACCGGCGGTGGAGCCACATATATTGGTTAGGGGCCAATAATATCTGCTGTTCAATCACCTGATTCATAAAGATTGCGGCATTAACTTCATTATCAATCGGGAAGCCTTCCAGCGGCGGTTGAACCACTAACGTATAGCCCGAATCATCATCATTTCGCATCGGAATAAACGGAATCAGTAATGGATTAGCTGCGCGTACCAGAATCGTGGTGCCAATCGTTGTTGCCGCCTTTTCAACCGCAAAGAATGGGGCAAAGACGCTGTTGCGGGGGCCGTAATCGTGATCCGGGGCGTACCAGACCAGTTCACCCTGTTTCAGACAGCGAATCATGCCTTTAACATCGCCACGGTCAATCATATATTTATTTGAGCGCAGCCGGCCCCATGTTTGTAGCCAATCCATCAGCTTATTGTCATGGGGGCGATAGACACCAACGCCGGGCCTGACGGTACCGATAATACGTGCACCGAGTTCCAGCGTAAGGAAATGAATGCCGATAACCAGCACGCCGCGTTTTTCTTCGATGCCCAGCATCAGGTTTTCTACCCCCTGGATTTTGCACCATTTCTTAATTCGCCAGTCAGGCCAGAACCACGCCATGCCCGTTTCAAAAATAGCCTGACCGGTACCTTCAAAGTTTTTAATCATCCACTGCTCATGCTGTTCTTCCGTCATATCGGGAAAGCACAGTTCAATGTTACGGCGAGTAATTTTCTTTCTGCGAGTCATCACGCGCATCGCAAGGCGACCAAGCCAGCGGCCCAGACGATTAAACCAAGGATAAGGCAGTAAAACCAGCAGGTAGAGAATGCCAATTCCAAACCAAACCAGCCAATAGCGTGGATGTAGAAGTTCACGTGTAAATTCTGGTCTTATATGATTCTTTGCCATAACAAATGTATTCAGTAAATCCTGCCAATGTGTGTAATGGTGTTTTAACGCATGCCTATTTTATGAAACGGTTATGATAAACTATTTCGCAATCTGTGCTGTTCTCGTTTGATGGAGTTTGGGATGAAAGTAATACTACCCGATTTCGGCCGCGCCAACGTAATGGTGGTGGGTGATGTCATGTTAGACCGCTACTGGCACGGCCCTGCAAGCCGTATATCACCTGAAGCCCCCGTTCCGGTAGTTAAGGTTAATACGGTTGAGGATCGTCCGGGCGGAGCAGCGAACGTGGCAATGAATATTGCCTCTCTGGGAGGATCTTCCCGACTGGTTGGATTAACCGGTATGGATGAAGCTGCCCGTGTATTAAACACAAAACTTGCCGAAGTGAACGTTAAGTGTGACTTCGTGACATCTGCCACCCATCCGACAATTACTAAACTCAGGGTATTATCCCGCAACCAACAGTTATTACGCCTTGATTTTGAAGAGGGTTTTGAGGGCGTTGACGCTCAATTAATCCTCGATCGTGTTCAACAAGCGTTGCCACATTTAGGTGCGTTAGTCCTATCAGATTATGCAAAAGGGGCGCTATCGTCAATTCAACAATTGATTCAAGCCGCCCGCCGGGCAAACGTTCCGGTACTGATTGACCCTAAGGGCGCTGATTTTGAACGTTATCGCGGTGCAACGCTATTAACACCCAATTTGTCTGAGTTTGAGGCGGTTGTCGGTCACTGTAAAAATGATGATGAACTGGTTAAGCGCGGCACCAAACTGATCGAAGAGTTTGAACTAAGCGCATTATTAATTACGCGCTCAGAAAACGGAATGACGCTGTTACAGCCGGGTAAAGCCCCTTTCCATATGCCGACTCAGGCTCAGGAAGTGTTTGATGTGACCGGTGCCGGAGATACGGTTATCGGTGTGCTTTCAGCTTCATTAGCGTCTGGCTTATCGCTGGAAGAAGCCTGCTTCTTGGCTAACGCCGCTGCCGGCGTGGTGGTGGGTAAGATCGGAACTTCAACCGTGTCGCCGATTGAGCTCGAAAATGCTATTCGCGGAAGAGCTGATACCGGGTTTGGCGTAATGGACGAAGCTCAGTTGAAGAAGGCCGTCGCCCACGCCCGCCTGCGCGGTGAGAAAGTGGTTATGACCAACGGCTGTTTTGACATTCTTCATGCCGGGCACGTTTCTTATCTGGCTAACGCCCGTAAGTTGGGGGATCGGCTTATCGTGGCGGTTAACAGCGATGCGTCAACTCGCCGGCTGAAGGGGGAAACCCGTCCGGTTAATCCGCTGGCTCAGCGGATGATCGTACTGTCGGCGCTGGAAGCGGTAGATTGGGTGGTTGCTTTTGATGAAGATACGCCTCAGCGGTTGATCGCCGATATCCTGCCCGATCTGTTAGTGAAGGGCGGAGACTATCAGCCTAAAGATATTGCCGGTAGTCAAGAAGTTTGGGCGGCGGGCGGTGACGTTCAGGTACTGAATTTTGAAGATGGCTGTTCAACCAGCAATATCATTAAAACCATCAAGGAGCGGGGCTAATTAGCCGGTAGCATGAGCGGACTTAAGCAAGATATCGGATTAACTCAGGGCATTGGGCTACTTTCTACATCCCTGTTAGGGACCGGCGTTTTTGCCGTGCCTGCACTGGCGGCTCAGGTTGCTGAGCAGGGCAGCTTATGGGCATGGCCATTGTTGATTGCGTTAGTGTTTCCGATTGCTATTGCTTTTGCTGCTCTCGGACGCCATTTTCCCAACGCAGGCGGTGCCGCCCATTTTGTTAACCTGGCATTTGGCCCTCATATGGCCAGAGTGACCGGTTGGCTGTTTTTGTCAGTGATTCCGGTTGGTTTACCTGCGGCACTACAAATAGCCTCTGGCTTCTGGCAGGCTGCTTTCGGACTTGGACCGCTAGGGCTGCAGTTGGTCCAGATTGGCAGTCTATTGGCTATTTGGCTGTTAGGCATGCGCAGCGCGGGCTCTAGTGCTAACTTGCAGGTGATTATTGCCGCTCTGATAGTGGCAATGGTGGTCGCTATTTGGTGGAAAGGCGGAATTACGCTGACGGAAATCGACTGGCCTTCATATCAACAGCTGTCTGCCGGACCGATGTTTAGCGCGCTGGCCGTGATGTTTTGGTGTTTTGTCGGGCTTGAAGCTTTTGCTCACTTGGCGGCAGAATTTCGTCATCCTGAGCGCGACTTTCCCCGGGCTTTACTTATCGGTATGTTGCTTGCCGGTGGCGTCTATTGGGCCTGTACCGTTGCGGTATTGGCTTTTCACTCCTACGGTGGTGATATGGCCGCGGCGGCCTCATTACCGGCGATTGTGGTTCAACTGTTCGGCTCTAAAGCCCTATGGATTGCCTGCCTGATTGGTTATCTGGCCTGCTTTGCCAGTATGAATATTTATACTCAGAGCTTTGCGCGCTTGGTTTGGTCACAGGCTCATGAGCAAAAGCCTAAAGCTTGGGTGGCGCAGCTTTCTCGTTCCCGCTCTCCGTTAAATGCCCTGACGTTGGTGCTGATCTGCTGTTTGATATCTTCTCTGGCGGCTGAATATTTAGCCTTACCCTTGGATGCACTGATTGTTTACGCTAACGGCATCTTTGTGTTTATTTATCTGCTGTGCATGCTGTCAGGCTGTCGCCTGTTAACCGGGCGTTCGAGAGTGATGGCCTTTATCGGTAGCGCACTATGCGTGTTATTACTGGTGATGATCGGTTGGAAAACGCTGTATGCGTTTGCCATGTTTGCGCTGCTATGGCTGATTCTACCGAGAAGAAAAGAGAAAGTGGTTCAGTCTCACTAAGCCGCCATTTTTGCATAATCTCTGTTGATAAAAATAAGCGGGGCAGGTTCCTTTATCTGTTCCTGCCCCGTTCGCTATGCTTGAAATATAGAAGACTTAGTCTTCGCGACCTTTAGCTTCCAGCTCTGCCAGACGCTTCTCCAGCGCAGTCAGTTTTTCGCGGGTTCTGAGCAGAACCTGAGTTTGAATATCAAACTCTTCACGACTCACGACGTCGAGTTTTGCCAACTGATTTTGAAGGCCCTGACGGATCTTCTTCTCGACTTCATCACCCAGTTCACGAATCCCTTTCGGCATGGATTCATGGATCTGCCGGGCTATTTGTTCAATTTTGTTCGGATCAATCATAGGTCTACCTTTAAATGGTTGATGGCATCTGAATTTAAATTCAGCGGCTAGTTTACTGTCTGTTGAGCTGAGTATAAACCTTTCATTGCTGAGTCTCTGTTTTCGTGAAGAATTTTTCACAAGGATTGAAGCGCATAATGATAAGGGTTATAGTATTCAGGCTTATTCTCAGGGCGGGGTGAAAGTCCCCACCGGCGGTAAACCATGAAAGCCTAAATGCTTAATGGAAGCCCGCGAGCGCTTAGCTTAGTTTACTCTAAGTTCAAGGTCAGCAGACCCGGTGTAATTCCGGGGCCGACGGTTATAGTCCGGATGGGAGAGAGTAACGATAACGGGTTGGGCATTCGCTCGCCTCACGTTATTTAGGCTTTTTGCCTACTCCTAAGCTGCCCTGGTTCTGGTAATCCACATTATTAACGAGGTTATTTTTACCATGAATCAGACTTTACTTTCCGAATTTGGCACGCCGATCGCGCGTGTAGAACAGGCGATTAATGCCCTACGCGAAGGCCGTGGCGTAATGGTATTAGACGATGAAAACCGTGAAAACGAAGGCGATATGATTTTCGCTGCCGAAACCATGACGGTAGAGCAAATGGCTCTGACCATTCGTCACGGTAGCGGTATTGTTTGCCTGTGTATCAACGAGCAACTGCGCGAGCAACTGGCTCTTCCTATGATGGTTCCGGCTAACTCAAGCCGCTATCAGACCGCTTTTACTATCAGTATTGAAGCGGCTGAAGGCGTGACTACCGGCGTTTCTGCTGCGGATCGCGTAACCACTATTCGCGCAGCAGTTGCGGATGGTGCGTCATCAAACAACCTGCATAGCCCGGGCCATGTCTTCCCGCTGTGTGCACGCCCGGGTGGTGTATTAACTCGCCGTGGTCATACTGAAGCAACTATCGATTTAGTGACGCTTGCCGGCTTTAAACCCGCCGGTGTTCTGTGTGAGCTGACCAATGATGATGGCAGCATGGCACATGCACCTCAGGTTATTGAGTTCGCTAAACAGAAGAATATGCCGGTTGTGACCATTGAAGATTTGGTTGCTTATATCGAGCAGCAGGCCCAAAAAGCCAGCTAAGCGAATAGATTATTGTTATTAGTCGAAAAGAAGCCGCATTAGCGGCTTCTCAGAGTGATGACAAAGTGGTTTAATTTGATTTCAGCGCGAATTTCGTCCGCATAGTTAGCATCGGAATATTGGTTTTTCCTAGCGGCCGAAGGGCGATGTTTTTGAGTACTGTGGGCTCCGGGCTTAGAATCCCTAGGGGCACTCCGGCTGGCAAGCCAGCTACGACCCCAACGGAATTCTTTCCCTACGTTTAAGCTTTTT